>JAERTJ010000001.1 GCA_016844945.1 Fidelibacterota bacterium
TTTATGGACTTCCACTGCTGGGTCAGCTCAACACCAATTTTAATCGGATCAATGGCCAGATGGGGCATGGAAGAATGCATTCCCTTACCTTTGATTTCACATTCAAACAAGGCAAATGCTGCCATCATTGGCCCTGTACAAATGGCAAAATTACCTGCCTCCAGTGTAGGTTTATTGTGCATACCAAAGATGGCATCCATAGGAAATTTATCCAAAATCCCCTCTTCGATCATCCTCTCAGCACCACCTTCAACCTCTTCAGCTGGCTGAAAAATAAAGTATATGATGCCATCGAAATCACCCTCTTTTGCAAGGTAGGTGGCTGCGCCCAATAGCATTGCTGTATGTCCGTCGTGACCACAGGCATGCATCTTCCCGGTTACCTGTGAACGATGAGAAAACTGATTAGCCTCCTCAAGATTCAGTGCATCCATATCTGCCCGGAGTCCAATTGAACGCTTCGAGTTACCTTTCTTAAGAACACCCACAACTCCGGTTTCAGCTATATTTTTATGGACTTCAATCCCTAGATCCCTGAGTACAGAGCTTACCAGTTTAGCCGTATCAAATTCCTCATAAGCTGTTTCCGGATTTTTATGCAGTGAATGTCTCCATTGCTTCATCAACGGAACGGTATCACCCAGTGGTATATGAATTAATTTTTCATCATTCATCTTGTTTGTACATTACCTATTGTTGCAAACAGTTCATCGCAGAACATTCGATGCAAAACATGTTATTGATCTTGAAAGCTACAATACTGCGGTATTTTATGTTCATGGGTCAATAACTTTCCGTCTATCAATGATAAACCACCACTGGGTAATAAAATACTAACAATATTAAGGAGATTGTGAAAATGATCACTGATTAGGTCAACCTGTTTAACGTATAAACGTTTAATAGTAGAGATTCACAAATAATGGGGTTGTTTTATGATACTCAGAAATGCTGGCTCGAACCGTCCAATACTTATTGTAACTTTGTCTCTGATTTTCGGTTTTCTGATTTCCTCCTGTGGAGGCAGTAGTGGTGGTTCAACTCCACCACCGCCTCCCCCTCCCTCTAAAACAGTTCTCACTGAATCTCAGTCCTCAGCTTTTCTAAACCGTGCAACATTTGGTGCTACACGGGAAAGTATCGATGCATTGGCTAATTCAAATCTGGAGGATTGGTTTACTGCCCAATTTAATGCAACGCCCACATTACTATTACCTTATGTTGAAAGCCTTGAGCCACTACCTGGACAGGATGCTATTCGCCCACCACAGCGTGTTGAAGGCTGGTGGCTTAATGTGGTTCAAGGTAACGATCAGCTACGACAACGAGTTGCCTTTGCCTTAAGTGAAATTTTTGTGACATCTGATCGTAATGATTTTTTGTTTAATTATCAGGCAGCCATGGCTAATTATTATGATCTGCTGGTAAACAATGCTTTTGGTAACTACCGTGATTTACTGGAACAGGTAACACTAAGCCCGGTAATGGGTGTTTACCTGAGTATGCTACGAAATCAGAAGCCGGATCCGGAAAATAATATCCGACCCGATGAAAACTATGCCCGTGAAATAATGCAACTGTTTTCAATTGGCCTGGTGGAATTAAATCAGGATGGCTCAGTAGTAACCGATAATAGTGGCGACCCTGTGCCCACTTATGATCAGACAATTATTGAAGGCTTTGCCCATGTGTTTACCGGCTGGACCTTTGCTGACAGTCAATTCTTTCGCTGGCATGGAGCTGTGCTAAATACTTATGACGCCATGGAAGCCTGGCAAGATTTTCATGACAAGGGAGAGAAAACCCTGCTTAATGGTTTTGTTGTTCCAGCAGACCAAACTGCTGAGCAGGATCTGCAAATGGCACTGGATAATATATTTCAGCACGATAATGTCCCTCCTTTTATCAGTCATAAATTAATTCAACGACTGGTGACCAGTAATCCATCTGCTGCCTATATCAATCGTGTTGCCAGCGTATTTATTGATAATGGCAGTGGTGTCAGGGGTGATTTAGGTGCTGTTGTAGTCGCTATCTTAACCGATGATGAAGCAATCAATGGCTATCAGAATAACCCCAATACTTTTGGAAAATTACGAGAGCCTTTAATTAGAAATACACACCTGTGGAGAGCATTTAATGCGGCATCCACTTCAGGTACACTCCCCTTTGGTTATCCTGACTATGTTTACGGTCAGTCACCTCAACAATCTCCAAGTGTATTTAACTATTTTCAGCCTGAATATCAGCCACCTGGTGATATTGCCAATGCAGGATTATTTGCTCCGGAATTTCAGCTGGCAACGGCGAGTAACCTGACGGGGATGCATAACGCTATTATGTATTTTACCCTCTATAGTAATGATGGCAGTGAACCTCCTGAAGAAACTGACATTGTACTGAATATTGATCCACTTACTGCCATCGCAGCTGATCATTCAGCATTACTGGATGAACTGGATATGATATTTATGGCGGGTCAAATGACAGCGGATATGAAAAACATCATTGTCAGTTATCTGGACACTTATTATGACCAGGATAATTCCCGTGCAAAAGTGATAGAAGCGGCGTCATTACTGCTTACTTCCAATCAATACGTTATTCAGAAATAGGAGCAGGATGATGACTAAGAATTCCATTTATATCGATTCAGGCAGAAGAAATTTTCTTAAAAAGTCACTCATGGCTGGTATTGCAGGTAGTAGCCTCTGTTCACCACTGGGAGGTATCAACGGGATCTACGGAGCACTAAATAACAGCCCCTCTTTAAAGGCTGCTCCTGGATATCGGGCACTTGTATGTATCTTCTTACAAGGCGGAAATGATAGCTTTAATATGGTTATCCCAAATGATGAAAATGGTTATGGGATTTATCAAACCAGCAGGCAAAACCTCGCTATACCACAAGAAGAACTTCTGGCTATCGCACCTGCCAGTGGAGGAACCTATGGGTTTCATCCCTCAATGGGTGAGATGCAGACATTGTTTGAATCAGGGCAACTGGCTATTCAGTCCAATGTAGGGACATTGGTTGAACCTGTAACCCGTGAACAAATCCTCAGTAAAACTGCTAACTTACCCGCTCAATTATTTTCCCATAATAGTCAGCAAGCGCTGTGGCAGGCAGGGTCAGCAAATGGTCCAGGTAATCTCGGATGGGGTGGAGAAATTGCTGATCTGGTTAATGCCCAGAATAATTCAAACGTCTCCATGAATATATCCATTGCCGGTAACAATCTTTTTCAAGTGGGCAATTCAGTGTTCCCCTATAGTATGAATGCAGCAGGTCCTGAAGAAATGTTTGGTGTTCGCGACTATGTGCAATGGGAACAATCACGAGCAGCAGCTTTTCAGAATCTACGTGACTTGTCATCCACACACCTGTTTGAAGCCAACCATGGTAATGTAATTCGTAATACTCAGGAAACTGCAACGCTGTTAACAGCTGCTCTTGAATCAGCACCAATACTAGATACGGTTTTCCCGGAAGGAAATAATTTAGCAGCACAATTAGAGATGGTCGCCAGAATGATCAGTATTTCTGAAGATCTTGGTTTTCAACGGCAAATATTTTTTGTTGCTATGGGTGGTTTCGATACCCATGATCGACAGGCTGAAGATCAACCGCAACTGTTATCCTCACTCAGTCAGGCAATGGATAGTTTTAATACTGCTACGGCTGAATTAGATGTGGTTGATCAAGTCACCAGCTTTACCTTATCTGATTTTGGAAGAACCCTTACCAGCAATGGTGATGGAACTGACCACGGCTGGGGTTCCCATCAAATGGTGATGGGAGGTGCAGTGAATGGTGGAGACATCTACGGTACGATGCCGTAGATGTCTCCACCATTCACTGCACCTC
>JAERTJ010000002.1 GCA_016844945.1 Fidelibacterota bacterium
GTGTTTCTGCGTATCTCTTTAACGCGTCTTTCAGACTCTGACTTTTGATTCATTTGATGCTCCTTTCAAGCTTTCAAACTAGCCAAAAGTCTCTCTTAATAAATTAGACTTTCATGTCCATAATGCTAAACGGCTAAACAAGCTGTTCAACCTAATTTATCAAGTTATAAGATAACAGCGATCGCATCATGAACAGTGCAAAGGTATCCTGATAGTCCTACCAATAATTCTTAATTTCACATTAAAAACAATTAACTAACCTAGGATATTTAGCCTGCCCATTTTAGCCTGCCCGACGTGTTTATTGGCATACATGGTCATTGTTTGTCATAGTTGGAGAGTTCCGCAGGACATGTATTGTGAGTAGTTATTCAAGCTAGATCATTACCCCTCGACTTCGATCGGGATGATGGAGGTAAAGGCTTTGATGCCTCTAAGCCGTATATAGCAACAACCTCTATTAAACAGAATAGCCCCCAGGCACCGAAGTGCCCAAGGGCTTGGGGGGTGAAGTCAACAATTACCGAAATCAACTAGCTATTTTGCTCTCAGGACTGTTTATACTCGATACTCCAGATTCCTGAGGTAGAACTTCAATCTTCGGTAACTGATTGAAGTATCGAGTGAAACTTTTAACTCAAAATTGCGAACAATTCTAAGTTGATGTGGGCGCTGAGGGATTCGAACCCCCGACCCCCTGCTTGTAAGAAAGCGTGCATCAAATTTCATCTAATTGATATTATTGTACTTATGGTATAAACTGAAAAATGGTGGCCTGCCTGATTGGGGCCTGCCCATTTATTTCTCTCAGATCATTTACTTCTGAGAGCACGATTAAATGAACCATGCGAAATCACGCTTCTCATTTATGTCTCATTTTGATATCCGTCTCAAATTGATACCCTTTGAGTGAGATAACTCCCTCGCTGACCATCTTCATTAATTCTTATATTACATATACTTATCCACCCTAATATCGTTTGGCATGTCAATTGACCTTATGAAGTTCGAAAATGAAACGGAAAAGGAAACATAACATGCAAACATTTACCTCAAGCCTTCAATCATATACCAGAACTTGGCCAGTACAAGAAACGATCAACCCCTTGAATACTTGTCAATACTGTGGGACAGATGAAGAATTTTTATTGATTCATGAGCCGCTTAAAGCTGCAAGTCGCTGGTTATGTTCCTCTTGTTATTCCCAAACACTCCAACCCAAAGGCCTGAGATAATCAGGTTTACTCAAAAGGATTTTTTTAAATGAATACATTACAACAAATTAACACAAGTTCACAAGCTTTGCTGACTATGCCTATTGAACGTGGCTTGAAGTATTCTAAGCGAGTAAGAAAAGCCATCACCCCTGACATTCATATCATTGAGATGGATATGTCTTCACAAAATGAGCTAAATGCCAGAGATTTTGGCAAATTACTCCGCCTTCAGAAAATGATAAAGGAACAGGGGAAACACTTGAAACTCGTCAATGTCTCCATGCGTGCCATGATGTTTCTTGAACTTACTCAAGCGAATGAGATTTTTGATATCACCTGGAATCACAATCTTAATTCAGATTTTGCAGCCTAGGACAATATCATGAGAGCCTTATTAATTCTGCCTTTCCTGATTCTGTTTGCAGGGTGTTCATCTAGCCTGCCCCTTGAATTTCCTTCAACGCAGAATGATACCCGCCCTTCAAGTATTTACCGACTCATGCC
This sequence comes from Fidelibacterota bacterium, assembly GCA_016844945.1. Classification (GTDB taxonomy): domain Bacteria; phylum Fidelibacterota; class UBA8477; order UBA8477; family JABMPR01; genus JABMPR01. Next base: position 1,722 of record JAERTJ010000002.1, read on the forward strand.
TGGTGATGAAATCGAATTGCTTACATCACAGCGTCAGGATATTTCCGGTAGATATATTCTTGATCCTGCTGGTGCTATATATATCCCAGTTGCAGGCAGAATTATCCTCAATGGTTTAAGCCAGGGTGAAGCCCAGGATTCCTTGCACTCAGCCCTGAGTCAATATTACTCACCTATTTCAATAGCTTTGAAAATTGAATCATTTCAAAGCAATGAGTTTGTTGTCATAATGGGTGAAGTTGCCAAACCAGGAATCTATCCCATCGAAAATCGGCTTACCCTTTTAAAAGCGATAGGTTCAGCAAATGGTTTTACCAAATCAGCCGACCTCTCCAAGATTCAGGTCATCAGGAATGCGCCTCAACGAACGGTAGTCAAGATAGACTTTAACAAATTGCTGAAAGAAAGCAATTACGGACAGGACCTGATCCTCTTTAATGATGATTTGATATATGTGCCTGCAAAACCACTCAGCAATGTTCTGGATATCGTATCAGATTACTTGCCCTTATTGCAAGTCGGTCTACTCACTGTCGCCACTTTTAATCAACTCAATTAAGCAGGGCTCAATCCACATGAATCAGAATAATCCAAAATCCAAAAATATGGCGCTGGCCTTCAGCCTGAAGAGCGCAATACTCGACAATATGATATTGGTCCTCAGCATACTGGGAGTTGGTCTGACCCTCATGGTTCTTTTTGTCGGATTGACCCACAAACCTTATTACAGCGTATCTTCCTCTCTCTTATTTGAGCCAAAGATTCCTGAACTCGTGTATAACAGCAATGATCGTTACCTTCATTCATTTGAGGATTGGATGCGCACCCAAGCCCATGAAATCGAAAGTAACCAGGTTCTACTATCGGCAATCCATAGTTTTGAGGATTCAGGCTATGTCTGGATTCAGGATGGTGAGTCTGAAAAAACAGCTGTGGATAGACTTCGTGGACGATTAAACATCAGTCAGATCAATAATACACAGATCATGACCATTGCCCTTGGTAGTGGGAGTAAAGAAGGACTGGCCGAAATAGTCAACGCAGTTACTCAAAGCTATATCAATTACAAGGATCAGCAGAGAAAGACTCAGGATCAGAAAAAACTTGATTACCTCCGTGAAGAGAAAGATAAATATAATGTGCGCCTGGATGCCGCTTATAAGGATCTCATGGATATCTCCAAAACCTTCGGAACCGCCGTAGCTGACGAAAAGAATCTCTATATCTATCTCGATATGTTTGTGGACCTGAGGAGTCGCTATAACAAAATCCTCACTGATAGAATAGAAAGTGAGAACAAACTTTCTGCCCTCAATACTCAAAAGACTCAGCTGCTCACCATGGATGTTTATGATCTCCAGAACACTCAAGAACTGTTGAAGATGGAGCAGGATATCAATTCTAAGATGGTAGGGCTCAAAACCGATAGCGATCTCTATAAACAGTATTCATTCATGCTGGCTGAAATCGATTCTAATAGCATTCGATCGGCCCGGAAATATCTGGTTGCTGATATCGATCATAACATCAGCGAACAAACCATGCTCCGCGATGCAGCCAAGCTTACAGAAAAAGATCTTCAAAAGGAATTGAGAAAGGCCCAGCTGGAACTTTCAGAAATTAACACTGCTGTATTGAAAACCGGCACCCAAAGACAAGCCATCGAGAGAATCATTAATATCTGGGATCGCATTAACGACCGCATTGAACAGATTGAGATTGAATTATTCAATCCAGGGCGAGTGCAGGTACTGAGTGCCGCTCAGCCTCCAGAATTTCCAGATCCCAATAAGCTCATGAAGAAAATTTTCATGGGTATCCTGGGTATATTCGGGCTTTCCATCGGAGTTGTTTCTGCCAAGGAATTTTCAGATCAAACCATCAAGCGCGTCTCCGACATTGAAAGGGTATTGGGATTTCCAGCCACTGGCTTTCTCTTAGACGCAAGTTCAGAATCCATTCCAGACGAGGATTTGGACCGTCTCTATAAAACGCACCCACAATCATATATGACGGAGCTCTATAACCAATTGGCAGTTAAAATCGAAAAGGAACATGATGCTTTCGGTGCTCAAACCTTTTCAATTTTCTCGCTAAAGGGAAAAAGTGGAGCGACCTCTGCTGCCAAAAATATCCTGGCCATGTTGGATGCCAACAAGCATGAGAAGATTCTTGTGGATTTAAATGCTCAACCTTCCCTGGTTGGAACTAATGGCGAGCATTCAAATGGGAATGGTCTCATTGGCTGGCTTGCGAAACATAAAACCTTAGAGAATGGCATTGAAAAAGATATCGATGCTTACTTTGATATCTTGCCCCTGGGCAGCTTGCGGGAAATGGATATCGCCAGGATTCGTCCCTCCGTCGTTGAAGAGCTATTCTCTCGACTTAAAAAAGACTACAAATACATTTTTATTGATGGTCCTCCCCTGCTGAGATCCTCAGAATCCCAAACCATTGCCCAGGGAACCGATGCCAGCATACTTGTTGTCGATTCTCAGGAGAACATCTGGCCAGAGCTCATTCGTGCCGTAAATATTCTGGACAAATTAAAGGTCTCTGTCATTTCAGTCATCCTGAATAAGGTTCAACTAAAACGCGCAGGTTATATGCGTAAAACATTGGCAGATCACTATGCAAACCAGCAGGTCGCAGTGTATCCCTCACAACTAAGGGTGGACAAGGCTGCCTAATGGACAAATTAGCTTTACTCCCCTTGATTGGTGCCATCTATCTCCTCACGCGAGGTATGGATGCAAAGGAAGCCTTTCTGGTATATTTCCTGCCAATCCTGACCCTGATCCCGGCTTACTACGATACCAAGCTGATTTCGGGTATTCCCGAATTCACATTCTGGTCTTCCGCCTTGATACCCATTGCGTTTGTCTGGATTGTCAATGAAAAGCTGGAAGGATATAAATTCTCGTGGATTGATGTCATCATCATCCTTCATGTCGTTTTTATTTTTTATGCTCAGTTTGAAGCCACCGGCTATAAAGATGCTCAAAAAATTGTATTCAGAGAGATTCTTAAGCGAGTCGTGCCCTTTTTCATGCTCAAGGCGATTATAGCTAACCCTAAACAGCGCATTAAAGCCCTCATGACCATCACCATTCTCGGTGCCATTGTTAGCTTCTTTATGCTTTATGAATTTAGATTCTACAACAACCTGCTTGATAGTATCATCCGTAAGCTCTGGCCAACCTGGGTTCCTTGGGATGGTACCATGAGTCGCTATGGATTTAAGCGGGCTGCTGGATCATTTGCTCACCCAATTAGTGCTGGATATTTCTTTGCCATGACTGCCCCCATCGCCTTTTGGCTTTGGAAACAAGAATTATTCAAAGACAATCGAATTGGCTTAATTGTTTTTGCGTTAAACGTATTTGGAGTTATCACTTCTATTTCCCGGGCACCAATAGCCGGATTAATGTTAGGCGCTGTTATCATCTGGTTTGGCTGGAGCCGGACAAAATCACTTTCTGGTACTTTCCTGACCCTGATTGCCATTATCAGCTTGAGTATGATGGTGCCCAAGTTTGTTGAATATGTTTCAGTGAAGCGCTCACACGCTCAAACCCAAGACCAGGAAAATGCAGCTTATCGTAAAGAGATGCTGGATAATTATTTGGAAATCATTGCCGAAAAACCCACATGGGGATATGGGCGCTATACATTTCCAGTCGTAAAGGGACAAAAATCCATTGATAATGAGTATCTGTTTATTGCCATTACCAGCGGCTTGAATAATCTGGCGATCTACATTGCAATCATCGTTGTGGTGCTTGTGCGCCTGGTTCTCTTTGCCTCGAGACACACATATGATAGTCCCCAGGGTCGTTTAGCCTGGGTGCTTATTGCGGCCTGGGTCTCTGCCATTTTTACGCAAGCCACAGTTTATTCCGGTATGCAGACAACCCACTATTTTTTTATGATCGCTGCCATCTCAGAAGCGCTGGTATTGACTCGCGGTCAAGCATTTTTACCCCTTGCCAACCCTATTATGAACAACCCCAAGGAGGATCATTATGGATATAACTTTTCTCGCACCCTGTAAAGATTTATCAGGCGGCATCAAGGTGATCGCCACCTATGCCAACTTGCTCATGGATCGTGGGCACAATGTGACTGTGGTCTACCCAAAAAATCAGCAACCTGTTTTGAGGACTATGAAACGTTGGGTCATCAAGACGATGAAGCAACAATATGATCACCTCGATACTTTTAGAGGTCGTTTATTAGCAGTGGACATAATCAACGATGATTCTGTTCCAACTGGTGATATCGTTATTGCCACCGCTTGGGAAACAGCTGAATGGGCAATGGCTCTGAGCGAGGATAAGGGTCGGAAGTTTTATTTCGTCCAGGGTCATGAAGTATGGAATGGTCAGCAGGAGCGCGTCTATGCCACACTCAAGCTGCCCCTCACCAAAATCACCATCTCATCCTGGCTACAAACACTTTTATCTGAAATAAGCGAAGACCATGAGATTGCACTGATTCCAAATGGGTGTGATTTCATTCTCAATGAAAGCCAGGCGCTTACCAGCCACCGGCGTTATGATGTAGGCATGACTTATTCACCCATTCCTAATAAAGGCGCTAATATCGGATTCAGCGCCATGCAAAAACTGGCAAAAGCGAATCCTCTCCTGAAATTTGTGATCTTTGGATCCGAACCACCAGAGGGTGACCTACCTCCGAATCTAGAGGTATTCGTCAAACCTTCCCGTAAACGCATCGAGCAAATCTACCGGGAAACCAAAGTTTGGATGAGTACCAGCTACGAAGAAGGTTTTTGTCTCCCTTGCCTGGAAGCCATGAGTTGCGGTTCCGTTGTTGTCTCCACAGACAATAAGGGCGTTCGCGACATGATTGAAAATGGTCAGACTGGCTATATTACCACACCTGGCAAAATATCAGAATTGGCATCGCGGGTGGATTTTTTATTGAAGCACCCTGATTCTCTTAGCAGCATGCAAACACGCTCCTTTCAGAAAAGTTCTCAATTCTCCTGGGAGCAGTCTGCTGAAATGTTCAATCAATTACTTTCTAAAATAAACCCTAAACAGGCGGCATAATTCTCATGACTTTTTCAAACACGGTAAGCCTTACACCTCCAACTTTTTCCTTAAGCATCCAATTCCTGGGTATACTCAGCCGCTGGATATCCAAACCTTTCAGAATGATGGATCCTCTCCTGGTCTCCATGAAGCGCCTTATATATCTGACTGCTGCCCAGACCAAATTGCCTGCTCTCCACGGGAGCGTTCAGGTCGATGGACCTATTGTTGTTGTCGGAACTGCAGATATCCAAATCGGGCTTAGAAGTCGGATTAGTCGCGATGTAGAGTTGGGAACTGAAGAGAACGGAAAAATCAAGATCGGTGAATCCGTTCGAATCAATCGGGGCACAACCCTTTTTGCTTATAAGGAGATCCTGATTGGCGATCACACGCTTATTGGCGAGTTTGTGACCGTACGGGATGCCAATCATGGCATTGCACCTGATCAGCTCGTGAGAGCTCAGGGACACGATTCAAAAGCCATCACCATCGGTCGAGATGTATGGATCGGTCGCGGTTCAGTTATTTTACCTGGTGTGAATATTGGAGATGGATGTATCATAGGCGCAAATAGCGTCGTAACTAAAAGTATTGAAGCTGGAATGATTGCCGTGGGAACTCCTGCAAAACCAGTAAGACGTAGATAATTTAGAGAAGAGTATAAAGATGAAAAATATGAACAAACCTATCGCTTATCTGGCACCGGAATTACCGTCATTGTCAGCAACCTTTGTAACCAATGAGATCTGGGCACTTGAGGACATGGGGGTAGAAATTCATCCTTATTCCATTCATCGTCCCAAGCATAAGGCCCATGGTCAGAAAGCCGCTGATTTGGCTGCGCAAACGCCCATTGTATATGAGCAATCCCTTTTGCGTAACCTCCTGGATCTTGGATGGACGGCACTTCACCACAAACGTTCCATGGCAAAAGCCACCCTTCAATTAATCGGTGATATTTTCAAAACAGGTCTCATTCGAATGGAGTCAATCAAGCTCATTTATCAATTCCTTCATGGCGCCTGGTTGAGTCGTGATCTTCGGAGAAAGGATGTGGAGCATTTGCATATCCATTTTGCCCATGTTCCCACCCAAATTGGTATGTATGCGGCAGCACTGGCAGGGATCCCATTTTCCTTCATGGCGCATGCCAACGACATCTTCGAGCGTCCCTTACTGATTAAGGAAAAGATCAAACGCTCCCATCGGACCATCTCTATTTCAAGTTTCAATATTGATATCATGGCACGCTATGGTGGGGATGTTCAGAACATTGAAATTGTTCGCTGTGGGGTTGATTCCGCCGGAGAGATGGAACCTACTAAGATCAAATCAGAGCCTCAACCCTTTATTATTGGTACGCTGGGAAGACTGGTTGAAAAGAAAGGTATCGATACCCTCATCCAGGCAGCCCAAATCCTGCAAGAACAGAAATTCAACTTTGAAATACAAATCGCTGGCGACGGGCCATTGCTTGATCAATTGACAAAGCAGGTGGAAGCTGCAGAATTGACTGATCAAATCAACTTTCTTGGGTCCATGCCACATACAGATGCTTTAGCCTGGATGAAAACCCTTGATGTATTTGTCCTGGCTGGCAAAAAAGACAGCAATGGTGATATGGATGGCATTCCAGTGGTGCTCATGGAAGCTATGAATTTTGGCATTCCCGTGATTAGCACAAGACTCTCAGGTATTCCTGAACTTGTTATCCACCAGGAAACTGGCTTACTCTGTGATCCTGAACATCCTGATCAACTTGCAGATGCACTGGTAGAACTGTCAAAATCGGACATATTAAAACAAAGCCTGAGCGCTGCTGCAAAACAACACATTGTGAATGAGTTTGATCAAAAGATTAACGCCAAACGCTTGTTGACCATTATCAATAAGCCGGCTTAAACGAGTAGGGATATTTAGTCTCCAGTGGGTGCACACACCATGATGAGCCTACCTTCCTGGATAATGGTCCTAGCCTATATGTCTCTGGCACTCCTAACTGCCAGGCTGGCATCTAGGCAGAAATCTGTTCGCGCAGGGTTCCCTTCCATCACATGGTTTGGATTGACCATTGTCCTTTTTTCCATGGCTATGATGCGCCATTTCCATCTCCACGAGCAGATTAACACCTACATGCGAAACCAGGCTTTCCAGATGGGCTGGTACCAGATGAGACGCCCATTTCAATCTGCGGCGCTGGCAGCGATTTTTATGACTGCTGGATCAGTGACGGGATATTGGATGTATCTTCAACGGGAGCTACAAAGCATCCCCATGGTTACGTTTCTGAGTGCGGGTATTTTAAGCCTGCTCTGGGTCGTACGAACCATTTCCTTCCACTACACGGATATGTTCATCCATATTGATTTCGGTCTGATTTCGGTGAGTAGCATGATTGAATTGATTGGACTCTTTCTAATTTTTTGGGCAACCAGGGAAGCCATCCCCAAGCACAAATAAACCCTTTTTTTACTTTGTTTCAATATGAGACACAGCAGATATTTCTCTCAGGATGAGACAGTGGTCAATTTGTGCAGCTAAAATTCAACATCTTCATAAATTCATATATTACATATATTTATAGCATTCTTGTGGTTCGCTTTTTCTTTGGCATCCTTGTTGAAATAGAGACTGTCAACAGAAGTGAATACAAGGATATTTATGATGACAGACAAATTAAAAAGCTACACCCAAATAGATCAGATTCCAGGCGTCAGTTTGGTGGTGATAGGGTTGAACGTAGAACCGTACATTTCCGATTGCCTTAAGTCCATTTACAATCTCGAATACCCCAGAGAATTATTGGAAGTGATTTATGTGGACAGTGGATCTACCGACAAAACGCTGGAAATCCTGAACCGCTTTCCCTCAGTCAAGGTTATTCGATTAGATACCAATCAACCCAATGCCGCCAAGGGACGCAATGCCGGCTGGTTGGCTGCCAAACATCAATTGATACAATTTGTGGATGCAGATTCCTATTTAGATTCACGCTGGCTCAGAACTGCCATCCCGTATTTAGATACAAATGTTGGTGCAGTTGCTGGGACGCTCAAAGAGCGATTCCCCAATCGTAACCTATACCACAAGATGGCTAATCTGGAATGGAACATTCGTGTTGGATCGGATGGTTGGTCCATAAAAGATATCGAAGCACAAACCTTTGGTGGCAACGTGCTCATCCGCCGAACCCTATTGGAACAAAACGGTGGCTATAGCGAAATATTAAGTGCTGGCGAAGATCCTGACCTCAGTTATAGAATACGTCGCATGGGATACAAGATTTACCGTCTCAACGCATCCATGGCGAGTCACGATATCAATATCAACAGTCTCACCACATTTCTAAAAAGAACCAGAAGAAGCGGATTTGTTTACGGGCATCTGGCTTTGAGTTATTGGAGAGAGCCAGAAAGATACATGCTCAAACGCAGCTTAGCTATTTTACTGGGAACTGGTGCGCCAATTTTTACAGTTCTCATTGGAACCCTGGCAGGTTACCCAATTACGAGTTTACTCATTGCGTTGCTGCTCATGTTTCGCTTGGTCTTTCAGTCCGGTCACTTCGCTCATGTGATGCAGATTTCACTTTCGCAGGCCATCACTTATAGTCTTTATCTTGCTTTCTGCATTTTCCCACAATTTCTGGGGGTCATAGACGCTATAAGCAAATATGGGCTAAGAAACATTTGGCGTAATCGAAGGCAGAAATCCAATGATACGTCCCAGTCTATGATGCAGATGTTGTCATCTGATTTTCAAGTCTCACAGAATTATTAAAGTTTAAAAAGGAATAAAAAATGAAAAATATTGGAACCCGCTACGTTGTCATTTCCCCTATCAGGGATGAAGCTGAATTTTTACCCCGTGTTATTCGGAGTATGGAATCTCAAACAATTCTACCCATGGAATGGGTTGTTGTGGATGATGGATCCACAGATGGTACCACTGAAATTCTCCTGGAAGCCGCCAAGCGAAACCCGTGGATGAATGTGGTTCTCAAACCAGATCGTGGGGAACGCTCAGTGGGTCCCGGCGTGGTGGAAGCATTCTACTTTGGATATGAACGTATGGAGAGCACAGACTATGATTTCATCGTTAAAATGGATGGTGACATAGAATTCGATGCCAAGTATGTAGAAACCTTATTGAGCTATTTTGATCGTGATGAATGGTTGGGCTCAGCAAGTGGAAAAGTCTTTTTACCCAAAGGCGATAAACTTGTGGAGGAACGTACCAGTGATGAAATGACAGTGGGAGCTTTTAATTTTTACCGTCGTGAAGCTTTTGAAGATATTGGTGGATTTGTTCGGGAAGTCATGTGGGATGGGATTGCCTATCATCGGGCCAGAATGGCAAGATGGAGAACCCGGAGCATCAGTAATCCAATCCTGAATATCTTGCACAAACGACTCATGGGATCTTCCCACAAAGGGATTTTGCACGGTCGTCTACGCTGGGGTCGCGGTCAATATTTTATGGGCACCCACCCGGTTTATATCATCGTCGTGGCACTCTACCGAATGTTTGAGCGACCTTTTGTTTTTGGCGGTCTCAGCATTCTAACAGGCTATGTAGTTTCAGCGCTGAAAAGGATCAAAAGATATGAGTATCCAGAGTTTCGTCAGAGTCTCCATGCCTGGCAGATGGAAAGATTAAAGCTGGATACGCGACGCGAACAACTGCCTGAAGTTGACCCCAATCTCTATTCAAGTGCTGTTTAACTCAAGTCGAAGGTGATGTTATGTTATCAATCATAATCGTTTCTTATAACACTGAAAAGATCTTAGAGAAAGCACTTCGAAAGGTCTATGCTCAAACAGATTTTTCACATTTTGAAGTGATCGTTGTGGACAATGCTTCATGGGACGGCAGCTGTGATATGGTGGAGCGTGAATTTCCACAGGTAAAGTTAATCCGTCATAATCAGAATGGCGGTTTTGCAGCAGGAAATAATATTGGGATTCGTGAGGCTACAGGTGACTATATCCTCCTGCTGAATTCTGATGCCTATGTTTTTAACGATACGTTACGGGAGAGCGTTGCGTTTATGGATGCTAATCCCAAAACCGGTATCATGGGAGCTCAGCTGGTTTGTGAAGATGGCAGCCCCCAACCCTCAGCACGAGAATTCCCAACCCCCTGGAAAAAGCTAAGAGTCCTCAGTGGTTATGAAGCGCGCCATCCTTCCTACGATACGTATTACGATTACTTTCAAGCAGACAACGGTGAAATGCCTGAAGCACGCAAGGTGGGCTGGGTTCCGGGTACCTATTTCCTCATTCGGAGAGAAGTCATTGAATCTGTGGGTCTCCTGGATGAACGCTTTTTCATGTATTTTGAAGAAGTTGACTACTGCTTCAGGACCACACAAGCCAAATGGGATATTCATTTTAATCCAAACATCACTGTGATTCACCTGGGTGGTCAAAGTAGCCTGGCGAGTAAGAAGCAGGTGAGTCGTAAAACCAAAGAACTGGTGGATATCATGGTGAATAGTGAGTACGACTATTACAAAAAGAATGCAGGGATACTAACCATGCTTTTAGCAGGTTCTGTTGAGATAGTCTGGAAAACATTAATCTGGATCAAAAATAAAATTGTCCCCGGTGCTTTCGCTTCCATCAAGGCTGCTGAAGCGAAACAATCAATCGGACTGGTCTGGCGTAAAATCAGACACGAACTGGCATTTTCAAGATAGAACCTTCCCGAGACACATCCGCATCGTCCTTTAAGTGGTCATTCTCAGCTTGAGAATGACCACTTTTCATTTTGTATCATCCTGAGACAATCTCAAAATCGTCTCAAATTGAGATGCAAAAGCACGCATTTCGCCTTACCTGGAAAAGTCGATTAATCATTAATTATCAGTAGTTTAGATGCTTCTTATTTGTTTGGCACATCACTTGAAATAGAGTCTAACAGAATTTGAAAATTATGAACAGAACTGAAGAAACGAGAGATGCATGATAAACAAGATAAAACAACTACTGAGAGGCACGAATCCAGGCTTGCAAAGCAGGACTGTGACCGCGGCACTCTGGTCACTTATTGGCAGTGGTGGTGCAGGCATCATCCGTTTTGCCAGTAATCTTGTTCTCACCCGCCTCCTCTTTCCTGAAGCTTTTGGATTGATGGCTACTGCCATGCTTTCCATGACACTGGTGCAGATATTTTCCGATACAGGTGTCAAAACAGCACTCATCCAACATCCCAAGGGCGATACCCCTGCTTTCATCGATACTTCCTTTTTGATCGCCCTGGGTCGCAGTGTCATTTTGTTTATCGTTCTGATCCTAAGCATTAACACCATTGCGAATTTCTATGATCAAGTTGAATTAATACCCATTCTCTGGGTAATGTCTCTCGCCTTTCTCGCAGAGGGTTTCCTGAATCCTGCCTTACCCCTGCTCATTAAAAAATTACGAATTGAAAAGCAGGTGATCTATTCTGTAGGTACTCAACTCGCTGGATTCCTGACCACATTGATCCTGGTCTTTTCATTAAGATCTGTACTGGCCTTGGCACTGGGATATGTGCTCACATCCGCCTACCGGGTCATTGGCTCTTATCTGGTGATCGCATACCGCCCCCGATTCAAGTGGAATCGTGAAGCCGGTACTGCCCTCCTCCACTTTGGTAAGTATATCATTCTCAATACGATGATAGGCTGGGCAGTTTTTAATGCGGACCGTATGGCTATCGGCAAGCTTTTAGGTATGGAGCAATTGGGATATTACAATATCGCCTTGTTCATTGGCGTGTTTATATCCGATGTTCTTGTCCAGGTATTCGCCCAATCCTACTTCCCAGCTGTAAGCAGCATATCGCATCAACTCGCCAAAGTTCAAGCCGTCTTTGAAAAGGCGAATTCCACCATTATTGCTCTGGTTGCTCCCTTTATCATGTTACTGGTGCTCTTTTCAAGTGAGGTGATTGAAATCCTCTATGATCCGCGTTACGCATTAGCCGGTACCGCACTATTCTGGATCAGCTTGAGAAGTCTTGTCCAGCTGGTCAACAATATTCAGAGTGGCACGCTACTGGCACTGGGACGCCCAGCGTTGGTCACTGTTGCCAATGGAATTGGGCTCGTTTTTCTCGCTGGTGCCTTACCCTATTTCACCACAAACTTTGGTCTCGCGGGAAGTGGATTAGCCGTGGTACTCAGTAGTTTTATTATTGGTATCGTACAATCGATAAGCATGATTTATTCTGCAAATTTCAAAACCAGAATCGTTCTAGCGCCCTGGTTTCAGCTGATGAGTATCACATTTGTCATGGTTCTGATCTACCGTCTTTTGACGGGCAGTCTTCAAATATTCAATGATTTCGGCCTAATCATCCTCATGACAGTCTTGGCAGGATGTATGAGTCTGGCAAGTATCTGGTGGTTGAACAAACGCACATTAAACTTAAAAATTGCGGTTGAAGGAGTTTAAGGTGAAGATCCTCATGGCTTCAATCTTGAACATGGACGCTGATATGAATGGAGTTGTTGTTACCGCCAAGGAACAGCAGGACCTGCTGAATCATCATCAGCATACGGTTACCTTAATCACCCCCTATACTTACGCTCATGCATCCTTTCATTTTAACGCTCTGCGATGGACTTCAGTGGCATTTATGCGCTCAGGCTTGTCCATCTTCGCCATGCTTAATTTGCTGGTAAAGGGTTTGATTCTTGCCCATCAAACCATCAAACTCCGTAAAGCTCACACTGTCTTTCATGCCCACGATCTCATTAGCGCCATGGTTTTCCTGATCCTGTCAAGACGGGGTGATGTCACATTACTCAACGCACACTTTCACACAGCACCCTGGGATGAATTTGTTCTGGGCGGATATATCAAACGTCACAGCATCAGTTATAAACTTATGAAGTTTCTCTTCCTAAGGACCCTGAGAGCAGCACAGCTGAACCTCATGCCCGTATCTAAACGGAATTTAGGACTTCTTCAAAGCATGGTGCCCGGTTCTTCCTCATCAAGCGTGGTTTTATATCCTGGTATCTCAGCGATTCAAACCGGTGCAACCAACAGCATTCAAGGTAGCTATCTGATCAATGTGGGTAGTCTGGATGCCCGTAAAAACCAACTCGTCTTGATTGATATTCTGGCTGATCTGGAGAAGCAGGGTATCTCCATTCCGCTGGTACTGGTAGGACCTGAGGAGATCACCGAGAAGCAACGCATTCTGGATAGGATCTCAGCGCTTAGCCTACGATCCCCCGTTTATATCCTGGGGAAGCTGGATGTTAAAGCAACACAGCGATTGATTCAATCTGCACTTCTCTATGTCCACACCTCCAGAAATGAAAGTTTTGGTAGAACACTGGTAGAAGCCATGAGTCTTCAGACGCCTGTTATCGCATTTGAGTATGAAGCGGTCTCGGAAATTCTTGATCCATCTGCCGTTATAAATACCAATTGGAGCAACGCTGACATTGCCACGTTTCTCAAAACACTTATAGAGTCCCCAGCCCTTCGTGAGGACTTCCAACAGAAGCAACATAAAAAATATTTGCAGACCTTTACACAAGAGCAAATGCTTAACACTTATACCCAAACCATTGAAAGAACCTGGAGAGTTTCAGCATGATAAATAATACTACAGATCAGAAAACCATAGCCTTCCCAAAAGCTGGGACCGTTTCAGCTGATAGTCTTTACGCCAAGTACGGTAATGGGCAATCCAGCCTGGTCAATATCCGTGAGACCTATCGCAGTGGAACGAAAATCGTTACCTGGCAGCTACTGGTAGCCACAAATGAATTCCTGAAAAGAGCACTGGACATCATTGGATCAGCCATCTTTTTGATCGCTTTTTCACCGATCTATCTGTTCACGAGTCTGGCTATCCTCATAGAAGATGGTCGACCCATTTTTTATAGTCAAACCCGTGTCGCCAAAAAGGGTAGACACTTTAAAATGTGGAAATTCAGATCCATGTACACCGACGCTGATCGTAGAAAAGCCGAGTTGGCGTCTGATGATATGACTGGAGGCGTCATCTTCAAGATGAAGAATGATCCCAGAATCACCCGTACTGGTAAAATTATTCGCAAACTGTCAATCGATGAATTACCTCAATTATGGCATGTCTTCACAGGAGACCTTTCTCTGGTGGGACCTCGTCCGCCGATCCCTTCTGAAGTTTCAGAGTATAGTAGCTGGGATAAAAAACGGCTTGATGTGACACCCGGTCTCACATGTACCTGGCAGGTCAGCGGGCGCAGCGACATCGATTTCAACACACAGGTCAATCTTGACATCGATTATATCAAAAAACGATCCTTCCTTGGGGATGTGATCTTACTGTTCCGCACGGTTCCAGCCGTTCTTAGCGGAAAAGGAGCATACTAAAATGGAAGCAATTACCCAACGTTCAGTGCTGCTTGGAATCCCTGTAGATAATCTTGACATGGGACAGGCACTGGGAAAAATATTTAATATGGTGGATGCATACAAGGTCGACAAAAAAAAGCGACTGGTTGCCACTGCAAATGTAGACTTCATGGTAAACGCCCATGGTAGTAAAGATAAAAACAATGCCAGCTCGTTGTTATCCATCCTGCGTAAAGCAGATATGGTGACAGCAGATGGAATGCCGCTGGTCTGGTTAAGTCAGCTATTGGGCGAGCCCCTTAAGGAAAGAGTGACAGGTGCCGATATGGTTCCTGCCCTGGCTGAGAAAGCCGCTCGAGAAGGCAAAAGCATCTACTTTTTTGGAGGTGCTGATGGTTCAGCCAGACGGACTGCAAAAATTCTTAAAACACTTTACCCTGATCTCAAAATAGCGGGTTTCAGTGCACCCATGATTGATATGGAAAACGAGATTGAGAATATGGTCGAGATTGCCAGAATCAATGTTACCGAACCTGATATTCTGCTCATTGCCCTTGGAAACCCAAAACAGGAATTCTGGTTCAATCGCTATGAAAAATATATGAAAGTGCCCGTTTCCATCGGCGTCGGCGGTACCTTTGAGTTTATCTCAGGCATTACCTCGCGAGCACCAGAATGGATGCAGCGGACAGGCTTGGAATGGATTTTTCGCATGGCACAAGATCCAGGCAGACTGATCAATCGTTATGTAAAAGGGTTGTTTAGTTTTAACCGGATGGTGATGCCTTTGCTTCTTCTCAATTCAATCGCAAAAAGATTCAAGCAGAAGGAATTCGAGATTTTAACCAACGATCTAAATCTGCAAGATGATCCAACGGTTTCCAACAACATCCTATGGGAGAATTTAAAGAAATTGCTAGGCGTGACATCTCAACTCTTTGACGCCGTAAAGCCTCCTGTATTAATATTGGATTTCAAAAATGTATCCGCTTTGAGCTCAGAAGATATATCAACCCTGATGACGGTTTTTCTGGAAGCAGGTCGAGCGGATCTAAAAGTTCAAGTCATCAATCTCAGGTTTTTACCCCGTCTCCTATTAAAAGTATACAAGATGGATGACCTCCTGGTCTCAAATGCTGCCCTGGTGGGGCAAGCAGATCAACTGAGCGATTAATAGTCAGATTAAGAATTGAAAGAAAAAGGAAACAGAATAATGAAAGCCATAATTATCGATCAGGAGTCCTGGTCAAACACAAATAAAAATTCAGCGGATTATTCAAATATTTTAATGCCGCTCCTGAATCTTCCACACATCATGCATACCCTGAAACAATTGCATGCTGCCTCAGTCACAGAAGTCATTGTTTTGACAGATGCGGAAATTTCAGCTGAGCTGATAACAGAGATGCAAATGGATGGACCCGTGCAGTTCCAGAGAGAGTTGTCCCTTAAGCAAGTTGACGAGGATCAAACTGATTATCTCATTCTTCCTGGAAACGTCTTATTGGACATGGACTATTCACAGTTCCAGGCACTTCATAATGCTGCAGATGGAAAACGCTCAAGAGCCATACCCTCGACACCGGTCAGTTCAGGCAATAGCAAATATTTCAACCCCGTCATCCTTACTAAAGATGGGCTAAAACGTGAAACGGGAGATAAAACCAGTCTCAGCCCTCAGGCAGTTCTCAATGTTTGTAAGCGACATCCTGAAAGCCAAAATGCATTTCAACTCATCAATGACATCTATAACTTGAATTCGCATCGCGGCTATTGGGAAGCACATCGTTACTTACTATTGTCAGAGGCGAAAACGGATGTTATCCCTGGTTTCCCCCTCCGTGAGAATGTGTGGGTGGACATAAACACCCGCGTTGATCCCAGTAGCACAACACAGGGATTTGCCATTCTTGGTAAAAATTGCAAAATTCATAAAGATGTGCGTTTCAAAGGATTTGTGGTCATTGGCGACCATGTCATCATTGATGAAGCTACCATCATCGAAGACAGCGTAATCAGATCAGATACCTTTATCGGGTCAGACCTTCACATTAAGAATGCGGTTGTCAGCGAAAATAAACTGTATCGAGCAGATTATGATGCCATGCTAAATCTTGAAGATGGATGGCTGCTGGGATCGACGAGAGCGAAACAGCGCCTCGTGAAAAGCTGGTTTCAATCCAAGCGCAGCCAGGATGACCACTGGGGTGTCAACGCGAATTAATCAGGTGTTAAGGCTCCAGATCGTACTGCTTTAATTTGCGGTACATGGTGGCTCGACTAATCCCTAACAATCGAGCTGCTTTAATCACATTCTGATTGGTTGTGGCAAAGGCATTTTCAATAGCCTGTCGTTCAACGGCTTCAAAGGGAACCACCTGATTTTGTCCATCCCCTGGTTTAAAAAAGCTTTTCTGCAATTCTCTGGGATCCGAATCGATATTTGAAAAAGCAATTTCCGAAATAAGTTCACTGACTTCTTGAATGGCAGCCCGGCGAACAACATTTTTCAATTCACGAATATTTCCTGGCCAATGATGGGAGCGGAGTTGTTCCAGGACACGATCATGGAAATGCTTTTTGGGGACGCCATTTGACAGACAATATTCATCCAGAAAGCTCTGTGCCAACAGAATGACATCATCCTGTCTTTCCCGGAGTGGTGGCAGATAAATGGGATACTCCTCAAGTCGATAGTAAAGGTCTTTTCGGAAGCTTCCCTCTTTTATGGAGAGCGCCAAATCTCGATTGGTTGCGGCTATTACTCGAAAATCAATGGAGCGCTCTTGTTTTTCACCGACTCTCCGAACGGCTTTCTCTTCCAAGACTCTGAGAACTTTTGCTTGAATGTCAGTTTCCATATCTCCGATTTCATCTAGAAAAATGGTACCACCATCGGCTTGCTCGAAATATCCCATTCGGTCATCATTGGCACCTGTAAAGGACCCTTTCTTGTGACCGAACAGCAGGCTATCTGCCAGTTCCCGTGTGATGGCTGCACTGTTCACGGGGACAAAGGGGTTTTTCTTCCGATTGCTGCCATCATGAATTGCCTGAGCCAGCAGTTCCTTCCCACTTCCACTTTCACCAATGATTAGAACGCTGGCGTCACTATTGATCACCCGATCTGCCAGACTAAAGACTTCACTCATTGCAGGACTTTGCCCAATGATATTCGTGAATAACTCGTTGGCTTTTAATTCCTGTTTTAAATTTGAAACCGTCTTTTTTAATGAATGCTGCTCAATGGCATTCCGCAACTCAGTTTCCAGTCGGTCAAAGTCCACGGGTTTGGTGATATATTCGAAGGCGCCCAGTTTCACAGCTTGAACAGCCAGGGTGACATCTGAAAGCGCTGTCACCATAATCACCGATACCTCAGGGAAATCTCTTTTAATTTCCGTCAAGGTTTCAATACCCCCCTTATCGGGCATTTGAATATCCAACAGGACGGCAGCATACTTTTGCATTTTCATCATTTCAATGCAATGATATCCATCGTTGGCAGTATCCGTCTCATATCCCATTTTTTCAACATTATAGGACACCAATTTTCGAATATTGGGTTGGTCATCCACCACTAAAACATGTTGATTAATCATCGAATCGTGACTTTCGATAATTCTCAAGTTTTGCTTCAATCCGTGAGCTCAAAGCATCGGGATCAAAAGGTTTAGTGAGATAGTCATCTGCACCCACTCTGAAAGCCTCTTCAATATCATTGATTTGACTTTTTGCCGTGAGCATAAATATGGGGATATCTTTGGTCTCAGGATCATTTTTTAGGATCTTGCAAGCTTCTAAGCCATTCATGACTGGCATCATAATATCCAGGAGGATTAACTCTGGTGATTCATCCATTTTAGCCAGGGCTTCTTCTCCATTTTCAGCCAGGATGACAGAATGGCCATCCAGTTCAAGATTATATTTTAATATGTGGCGAATATTGGCTTCATCTTCCACAACAAGAATTTTCATTTTATGATCTCCCAATTTACTCGATTCTATTGAATATAGCGTTAAGACAAACTTAAAACAGAACGATTTCCATGCAGATTAACCCATGATGGGAATTAGAATGCGAAACAGCGTCCCTTTCCCAACCTCACTTTCCACTTCCAGCTTGGCATTATGCTTATCTACAATTTCTTTAACGATGGATAATCCGATCCCTGTTCCTTCATCCTCGCGCTTTTCACGTTCAACGCGATAAAATTTATCAAATATTTTTGATAAATCAGCTTCAGGTATTCCCAGTCCATTATCACGAACCTCAAATACAAGATTTTCCTTTTCCGCATTCAAGCTAACCTCAGCAGTCCCTGAGCTTTCGGTAAACTTGATGGCATTACTGATGAGGTTAACCGCCATCTGACTGATGGCATCTGGAGCAGCCATGACCGCCGGCAAATCCTTTCCAACATGGGAAACCAGGGTAACACCCTTCTTTTGCGCCAGCACTATCTGAGAGTCAATGACCTCGCTGATAATGCCTTCTAGCTGGGTTGAACGCAGTTTGTAGTTTATGGTGCCTGCTTCCATTCTTGAAATATTCAGAACATTTTCGATGAGGCGGGTCAAACGCTGAGCTTCTTCATTAATAATTCTGACAAAATCCATTTTTGTGTCATCTGGCATATCTTTATCCCGAAGTATCGTACCTGCAAAACCCAGAATTGATGCCATGGGTGTGCGCAACTCGTGGGATACATTCGAAACAAAATTGGTTTTAATGTGAACGCTTTCTTTTAATGCCTTTTCAACCTGTTTGCGCTCAGTAATATCACGCATGGTTCCAACAATCTTTGTGGGTTTGTTGTCCTCGTCGCGTACTAATGATGCCGTCCAGGAAACCGTTCTTTGAAACCCGCCTTTGTCGAGAAGGGTCACTTCGAAATCATTTACCTTCCCTTTACTCGCCAGCGCTTCAGAGAGCGTTTGAGGCGGTCCCGGGGGCGCATAGAAGGACTTGAGATTCTGTCCAATGACTTCCTGCCGTGTGAACCCGCTAAAAGGTTCAATAGAGGGGCTTATTTCCAGAATCTTGCCCGTTTCAAAATCCACCTCGGCGTATACATCCTGGATGCTTTCGAATATGCTTCGATATTTTAATTCACTTTTTTCTGTGCGTTCCTGTGAAATGATTCGCATGATTTTATTTGCTGCCAAGGAAGCAATTGCTTCAAATATCTTCACATGATAGTCCGTAAAAAATGATGCCTTAGTATGTTCAGAGTCTATGACCCCAATGACCCGGTTTTCATAAATAATGGGAACGGCTAATTCAGATCTGCGGATTTGATCATCGACAATATAGCGAGAATCTGAAGCAAGATCATCGACTACGATTGGTTTCATCTCCGCAGCTACACTACCCACAATTCCCTGACCAATGGGTATGCTGATGGGATTGACAATCATGCGTTCTTTGGCCTTGTTCTCACCATAAGCGGCACGCTGAACCAACATTTTTTTTTCTGAATCCAACATGTAGACCACAGCGTCTTCTAATCCGATTTCTGATATGCAGCTCTCAGCAATATCCCAGAGAATTTCTTCCACCGAGTTGGATCCAGCCAGGGATGTGGCAAAATAATTGATAATCCTTTGGCTTTTTTCATTCTGAATTAAT
>JAERTJ010000003.1 GCA_016844945.1 Fidelibacterota bacterium
GCTTTTCGATGACACTTCAATTGTGAATTATTCATTAACCATTCATTCTCCTTGTGTGGATACTGGAACGTCACTCTTTGTCCTCGAGGATGATACATTGCTTCAAATCTCACAACCTGACTATTATGATGACGCACCTGATATGGGTACGTATGAACTATTACCAGAATCAATAAACTATTTCTTCCTGAATATGAATACGGGGTGGGTCCTGGCCAGCGATTTTGATACAACCGAAATCATCATTACGGATACAACAATTTTAGGTGGAGAACTTTATTACAGAATGCCTGACTGGTATACATATGAAATCATGAATCTCTTCCGTGTAGATGGAAACCAGGTGAAAGTATGGAATGGTGAATCTGGGGTAATTTTATATGATATTGGGGTACCTCTCAATACGAGTTGGATATACAATAGTGATGTAGGATCTTCGCAAATCACCCTGGTTAGTATAGGTGATACTATTGAGACCCTGGCGGGTACCTATGATAACACCTACTGTTTCCATCGCTTCATTGGTGCGGATTATGAGTATTACGATTGGTTGGCTGAGGATGGTGGCCTAGTACAACGCGATGTAATCACATTCGCAGGACTTAGACGATACACGCTCATAGCCCACATTTATGCAGTTGATATTGAGGCGAACGATGCGTCAGGAATACCAAATGGCATTCAATTATGGCAGAACTATCCCAACCCTTTTAACCCAAGCACTTCAATTCAATTTGATTTACCCTCTCTAGGGGAAATGTCTCTCATTATTTATGACCTACAGGGAAGAGAAGTCAAGGTGCTTTATACAGGAGAACATCCTGCAGGTTTCCATTCAGCTTCCTGGAACGGTAATGACGGGCAGGGGAATTCAGTTGCTGCAGGGATATATATTTATCGTTTACAGGGGCCTGGATTTAGTCAGTCCAGGAAAATGGTTTACCTAAAGTAGCGCTGGAATTTTTAAGGAGTAATATTGCCGGGCTCACTATATTTTGGCTCGGGGAATACGAATGATAAAACTCTCTCAACTCAGCAAAAAATTTGGTGACCTGGTCGCCGTAGATGATCTGTCTCTGGATATTAAGCAGGGAGAAATTCTAGGGTTCCTGGGTCCCAATGGTGCTGGAAAAACAACCACTATACGGATGCTCTGTGGACTTCTTGAGCGGGATGTAGGAGACATTCGCTGGGATACCAATGAACCGCTTTCCAAGACTCTAGGCTTTTGCCCCCAGGAAAATCTTTTCTGGCCTCGCCTTAGCTGCTTTGAGCAACTTGTCTTTACCGGACAAATGCACAACATGTCTTCAAATGATGCCTGCAATAGAGCACGGGAGTTACTGCAGACACTTGGGCTTTCAGAGAAACGAGACACATTTGCTTCCAAACTTTCAGGAGGGATGCAGCGTAGGCTGAATATTGCCCTGGCATTAATACACGACCCTCCCATTTTGATTCTGGATGAGCCTGAAGCCGGGCTTGATCCGCAGAGTAGAATTCTGGTCCGCGATCTAATCCGGTCCCTGGCTCAGAAGAAGACCATTATTCTCACCACTCATAATATGGATGAAGCAGAAAGATTAGCTGACCGGGTTGCCATCATTGATCAGGGAAAACTGTTAAAACTGGGGAGTGTGGACTCCCTACAGCAATCCCTGGGAGTAAGTGATGTATTGGAATTAAGATTGGATAGTTCAGAAGCAGCACAGCTTCAAGATGCACTTTCTGAGAATCCCTTATTCTCCGATGCCACGATTTCCACAGTTGAAAACAGATTGGTACTGCATACAACTCAAGCTCTGGAGAAGATTTCCGATCTCACCCGATTGGCTCAGGCCTTGGACCTGGAAATCAGTGATATCCAATTCCGCAAAACAACGCTTGAGGATGTGTTTATCCATCTCACAGGAAGGGCGCTTAGAGAATGATTTGGTCCATTTTCATAAAAAGTGTTAAAGAGCAGCTACGGAACTTCTGGATTCTGGTTCTCACCGTATCCATGGCACCATTTTTTGTCTTTGTATATTTTTTGATTAATGAGGCGAGTCAACCGCATTACGATATTCTGGTATTAAATCTGGATGGCGGTATTCAGTCTGAAAGCTCAACTAAAAATCTGGGTGAGACAGTGGTACCCGCTCTAAAAGAAATTGTAACCAGCTTGGAGAATGCGCCACTTTCTATCAGTGCTATTGAATCTCGTGAGCTTGCCCTCAATCAGTTGGAAACCAGAAAAGCTGAAGCCCTGCTTGTGATACCAACCAACTTTTCACAGGCGATCACAACTGATTCATTAGCTATACCAGAGCTTGAAATTGTTGGTGATCTTACAACCACAGGCTATTTGATTTCTGCCGTTTGGCTTGGGGATTTACTCAACAGCTACATCGCCGAACTCACCTTCGAGACCCCCCCCTTCAGCGTGAAGGAAACGGCTCTAGGTCGCTCCGGTCAGGTCGATGAGTTTGAATTGTGGATGCCAGGCATGCTTATTCTCTCTATCATCATGCTTATGTTTTCCGCTACCATCGCCATCATCACAGAAGTTGATCAGGGTACCATTTTGAGACTCAAGCTATCGGGTATGAAAGCCTGGCAATTTCTCACAGGTGTGGGCTTAACCCAGGTGCTGGTGGGACTACTGGCAATCATGTTAACCCTTCTGTCAGCGTCAATTCTTGGCTTCGAAATGCGGGGTTCCGTCCTCTTGTTTTTGCTCATTGCCATTCTTACCAGTATTAGTATGATAGCTTTCAGTTTGATCCTGGCAGCCCTGACCCGCTCTGTCACAGACGTACTTGTTGTGGGAAACTTCCCACTATTTCTATTTATGTTTTTTACCGGTGCTGCCTTTCCCATTTCAGTAGAACCCTGGTTTTTTGTTGGTGGCTATGGCGTGAGCTGGCAAAGCTTGATGTCTCCTGCTCCAGCAATCTCAGCGCTGCAAAAAGTGAGTATTATGGGGGTCGGCTATGTCGAAGTTACCGGCGAACTTGTGGTCTTGATCGTCATGACCGTGATTTATTTTCTGTTGGGTCTCTGGAGTTTCAACCATCGACACTTGCGAACCACCTAAAAGAGTAATCTTAGAATTTACCCCTCCACAAAGTCATATAATTGCTTTTCATGAGATGGCTGGCAAGCACCAGTATATCCTAGTTCTCTCTGTACAATTCCCCAAAATTATCAAACATGGGCTATAGATTATTGGTTTAAGCCTGAATATCTTGTAAGCTAGTTGTAAAACATATAGTAGTGTGTAGAAGGGCGCAAAGAACTCCATGGCCAGGTCCAGCAAAGGCATGAAAATAGCCATCGCTTTACAGCATCTCAGGCTGGATAAATCCGCGACTGAGGATTCGGTCAAACTCGCCTATCGAGAACTGGCAAAGAAGTGGCATCCTGATAAATATCGTGATGGCGACCCGATGAAGCCAGAAGCGCTCCGGCAAATCCAGGTCATCAATGAAGCCAAAACGGTTGCTTTGAAATATGTGAGAAAGTATGGCCATTTTCTCCATGTACGGGACGTAGGTGTCGAGGAACCTAAAAGGAAAGCTCCCCCTCGTCCACCCCCGGGACAAGGGGCGCCTCGAGCAAAAAAACAAGAGCCTCCCAAACAGAAACGACAGCAGACAGGTACCAGGCAAGCGCCCCCTAAAGAAGAGCCGCCTAAAAAAGAACGTTATCAGTCCAAGCCTCCACCCAGGCCAAAGTCTAAACCGAAGCCACCTCCGCGGGCTGAACCCAGACCAAAGGCAGCCCATGCGAATGATATGGATGAAGGGCTTTCCTTCTCAGATTATCTCCCGAGTCAGACAACCCTGGTTGCTATTATTGCCCTGGCTACCATTGTCTTTTTCATGTACTCAATGATTTCCAACCTTTTTAACTCTCCCATGGACAAATTCAAATCCTACACAGAGCAGGTCAACCGTGGAGAGGTCAAGCTGATCCCTGCAAAAAAACCAGCTGTCATCGATGAAGAAGAACTGGTTGAGGAAATGATCGCAGAAGAGGAGGAAGCAGAGGTGGCACAACTGGATACCTTTTTTACCCTGGGATCTGAAAAAGAATGGGTCTCCTATGTACAGGGACCACCGCTTCAGATCAAGGGAGCTATCTGGCGCTATGGGTTTTCCACCATTACTTTTGAAGGAAATAAAGTTGTGGGATGGAATAACTCAGCGCTGAATCCCATCAAAGTTGGAATCATTACAGACCCAAATGAAGTTTACCCTTATTCAACCTGGGGAATCGGTTCAAAAATAAATGATGTCGTTGCGTTACAGGGGCCGCCAGATGTTGTTGTGGACAGTCTCTGGTCGTATGGCGAAGCCAAAGTCATGTTTAGCGCAGATACCGTGATATCCTGGGTTGATGACATGCAAAACAGGCTGAATGTCGGTAAGTAGTCGTCAAATTTGCTTCCTGAGAGTAGCGTCATATTGCATTGTTCCATTTTTCGAATCTTTTTGGGTTTAAGGGGTTCGATTTACAACCCTCACAAAGAAGTTTACGAATAAATCGAACTGCGCCCATTACATCATTGAAATCATTGCCTTCTTCTTTTCGTTAAAGAATGTTCGACTTTCGACTTTCGACTTTCGACTTTCGACTTTCGACTTTCGACTTTCGACTTTCGACCATTTCACAAACTCCTCAACCCAAAGTCACATTTCCCCTTACAGACACCTCTTACCCCGTATAAATTCATAGCTTGAAAATTAATGAAAGGTATGGCTGTAGGCTTTCTCTTGAGATTCATCGCCATGACCAGAATGACCCTAAGATTAAATCGGTAGAACCGGTGAAATCGATGGATCTTAAATAGGTATTATTGAAAAAATGACACAAGAACTCAGTAAACGTTACGACGCCTCGCTCATTGAGGACAAGTGGTACCAGCATTGGTTGGACCAGAATTATTTTCACTCTGAACCAGATTCTGAAAAAGAACCCTATACTATCGTCATACCACCCCCCAATGTGACTGGAATTCTTACACTGGGTCACGTTCTGAATAATACCATGCAGGACATTCTTATGCGCTGGAGACGTATGCAGGGCAGGGAAGCCTGCTGGATTCCTGGAACCGATCATGCCTCCATTGCCACCGAAACCAAAGTTGTCAACATGCTCCGCGAGCAGGGCATCACAAAACATGAGATTGGTCGTGATGAATTCCTGAAACATGCCTGGGTATGGAAAGAAAAATATGGCGGGATCATCATTGAGCAGTTGAAGAAGCTCGGGGCTTCCTGCGACTGGGAGCGAGAACGCTTCACCATGGATGATGACTATTACAAAGCAGTTCTTCATTCCTTTGTCGAACTATATAACAGGGGATACATCTACCGGGGAACACGCCTGGTGAACTGGTGTCCCGCAACAAAATCGGCAATTTCAGACGAAGAGGTTATCTATCAGGAGCGCAACAGCCATCTCTGGCATATGCGTTATCCTATCAAAGATTCTGATAATTATCTTGTTGTGGCAACGACACGACCCGAGACCATGTTGGGGGATACCGGTGTTGCCGTTCATCCAGAAGACGAGCGTTATAAAGATCTTATTGGAGAATCTGTTGTCCTACCCCTTGTCGGTCGTGAGATCCCAATCTTCGCTGATGATTATGTGGATAAAGAATTTGGAACGGGTTGCGTGAAAGTCACCCCGTCCCATGATCCCAATGACTGGGAAATGGGGAAGCGTCACAACCTGGAATTCATCAATATTTTTAATGAAGATGCCAGCTTGAATGAGAATGTCCCCGGTAAATTTATCGGGCTGGACAGGTTTGAAGCACGCGAAGCTGTTATTGAACAGCTCAAGGAACATGACCTCATGGAAAAAATTGAGGAGCATATTCATAAAGTAGGTTATTCAGAGCGGGGCAATGTTCCCATCGAACCCTTTCAGTCCGAACAGTGGTTCATGAATATGACCGAACTGGTTAAGCCTGCCCTTCAAGCCGTTCGTGAAGACAAAATCAAGTTTCACCCCGCCCATTGGACCAAGACCTACGAACACTGGATGACTAACATTAAAGATTGGTGTATCAGTCGACAATTGTGGTGGGGACATCGTATTCCCGTATACACCTGTCAGGACTGTGGTGAAATCATGGTTCAAGTTGATGCACCTGAGGTTTGCAGCAAATGTGATTCAACAAACCTTAAGCAGGATGAAGATGTGCTTGATACCTGGTCCAGTTCCTGGTTATGGCCCTTTGCTGTCCATCAATGGCCAGGAGAAGACAAGGAGTTGGACTATTATTATCCGACCAACGACCTGGTTACAGGTCCTGATATCATCTTCTTCTGGGTGGCTCGTATGATTATGGCGGGCTATGAATTCAAAGGTGACATCCCTTTTGAGAATGTCTATTTCACCAGCATTATCCGTGATGAACAGGGTCGTAAAATGTCGAAATCTCTGGGGAACTCGCCAGATCCATTAGATCTCATTGCAAAATATGGTGCGGATGCTCTGCGATTTGGTGTCATGCTTATAGCTCCCAAAGGCCAGGATATCCTGTTCTCAGAAGATCGTCTGGAAGTGGCTCGAAATTTTATGAACAAAGTCTGGAACGCCAGTCGCTTTGTGCTCATGAATAAGGATTTTGATCTGACAGAGGATCATTTGAACCCAGAGAAGTGGGCGGATCTTGAATTAGCAGATCGCTGGATTCTGCATCGCTTGAATGTCACAATCGAAAGAGTAACTAAACAATTAGATGGTTTTTCCTTTGATGAAACGGCTCGCTCTCTTTGGGACTTCATCTGGAATGATTTCTGTGACTGGTATATAGAGATGATCAAACTCCGGCTTTATGATGGTACGCCAGAGCAGAAGCAAGCAGCCATGTCTGTAGCTATTTATGTGCTCCGTGATATCATGAAAATGCTTCATCCCTATGCTCCCTTTATGAGCGAAGAAATATGGCAACAAATCAAACTGTCAAATGAAGATGATCTCATTGTTACCGCCTGGCCGGTTGTCAGTGAGGCGTTTAAAGCGCCTGAAGAAGCAAAAAACACGGATTTTCTAAAAAAAGTGATCACAGCTGTGAGAACCGTTCGCTCAGAGATGAATGTACCGCCATCACAGGGAATCAACCTGGTTGGAAAAGTTCATACCCAGAATCAATTGGATATCCTTGAACAAAATGCTACAACCATTGCCAAGCTTATCAGAGCTGACGATATCACGCTGGGACTAGATGTTGAGAAACCTCGTTTCGCAGCTTCAGCTATGGTAGAGAAAATGGAGCTCTTCATCCCTCTGGAAGGCATCATTGATCTGGACAAGGAAGTGGAACGTCTGGAAAAAGAAATAGCCACCACTGAGGGTCTTCTCAAATCAGTTCAGGGAAAATTGGCAAACAAAAATTTTGTTGATCGTGCACCTGAGGCGATTGTTAACAAAGAAAAAGACAAACTTGATCATTATGGTGAGTCTCTGGAAAAGCTGAAAGCACACCTTAAAACAATGAAAGCTCTATAACACCGTTTTGCTACAGAACCTTGCGAAGGTTTAAAACCTTCGCAAGATTATCGGTAATTAAAGGTCCCTATGAAAAAACTATTAATTCTAATCTTCCTCACTCTCATGCTCTTCTCATGTAAGCAGGAGGCAGAGAAGCCCCGTCTGGTGGTTGTCATTTCAATTGACCACCTCGCATACTTCACCTGGTCCCATTACCTCCCCTCATTCTCTGGTGGGTTCAAATGGCTCCACGACAACGGTGTCAGTTTCGATAATGCCCATCATGAGCATGGCTATTGTGCAACGGGTCCCGGACATTTTGTTCTTGGGTCGGGCTTACATCCAGGTCCTGCAGGTATTCTTGGAAACACCTGGTATGACCGAAACTTGAAAAAAGATGTCTATTGTGTTGAGGATTCTACTGCCCATGAGTTAGATATTCCAGCTTATCAAGTTTCCTACGGTCCAATAAAAGGCACAACCTATGGGGATTGGTTAAAAGCTGACAGCCCCGAATCGAAGGTATATGGAGTAGCCTGTAAAGACCGGGCTGCCATTATGATGGCAGGTAAAAACCCAGATCTGGCAGTTTGGTATAACTGGCGTGGTGCCTTTACAACAACGGATTACTACACTGATTCTATACCAGACTGGTTACATGAATTTAATTCACATCAAAACATCCTGTCTTATCGTGATTCAGTGTGGGAGAGTGATTTGGATGAAGTTGCTTTTGCAGCATATACCCATGCTGACTCTTTCTATGGTGAAACCGATCGTTTTGAATCCGAGATCTATTCACCCACCATGCCCATAGGGTTTGAGCCTGGATGGGATGATGGAAAAATCTATACAGAATTTGCGAGTCGCCCCTGGATGGACAGGGCAACCCTTGATTTAGCCACTACAGTGATCAATCGTAACGATGTCGGTGCTGACGATGTACCTGATGTTTTGAGCATTGGTCTTTCCACCATGGATCTTCTGGCTCACTATTATGGACCCTTTTCACATGAAGTAATGGATCATCTAACAAAGTTGGATGGATATTTAATGACTTTTATTGAGGATTTAGATGCCACAGTAGGTCTTGAGAACATCGTGTTTGCCCTTTCATCAGATCATGGTGGACTTCCCCTTCCCGAACATTGGACGCATATTCAAAAAAGAGTAGGTGGGCGTGTGGATGAAGCGTTTTATCTGGCAACACGAGCAAAAGCCTATGCAGAAATTGACTCTTTATACGGGCACCATGATTTCATTCACCGTAAGGGTTCGAGTTACTATTACAATTTTGACATGATGGATTCCATGGGTGTAGAATCCACGGTTATTGATTCAATTCTCCAAACTTTTATGGAATCTGTTGAGGGTATTCATAGACTGTACACAAAACAGGAACTGTTAAACGCTGATACCTCAGATTTTAGAATGGCTCGCCTTAAGAACTTCATGCACCCGGAGCTAAGTCCCGATCTGTATACGCTCATTGAAGAGGGTTGGCTGTTTCGAAACCCCTATGGTACCTCCCATAGTACACCCTATGAATATGATAGTCATGTTCCCCTGGTTTTTAGTGCGGTAAACCTGAAGGGCGTAACGTTAAATGATTCTGTGGCGACCATTGATCTTGCACCGACCCTTGGTGAAATTTTAAAAACTACTCCCCTGAATAAAATTGATGGACAGAGTCTGTTTCATCTCTTCCCGGAAGAATAAGTTCATTAAAAAATGATCTATAACAGAAGGCTCCATAACAGGAGCCTTCTTGTTTTGAGGGAAAACCCATCAGCGGGGCTGGCTTCTTGTGCAGGTTTGTTATTAGCAGGCAATACCTTATATTCAGGCATATCTAACCTAAACCAAGGAGGTGCATGATGCCCCATCAACTCAAGCGCATATTGATTGTGAGTATGAGCATAGTCTTTTTGCTGCAGTGTGCCTGGTTTGGTAAAGATGAGCCAGAAGCAATCATCATAAAACCTCGTCCCGTAGAGGGCTATGAAGCTTTGGGCAATCGTATACATTATCCTCGCAGCCTTCGAGAAGAGAATATTGAAGGGACTGTTGTTGTTTCAGCACTGATATCAACTTCAGGAGACGTGGTGGAGGCACGAGTTGTTAAGCCTCTCCATATAGAGCTAGACCAAATAGTTTCAAATGCCATCAAACGTACACCCTTTGAGCCTGCGACTAAAAATGGTAAACCCACCGATGTATGGATATCCATTCCCATTGTTTTCTCTCTGAGTGAGTGGAATTCAAAGAGCACCCCATTTTCTGAGTTTACCATGACAGTTAGACCAAGCCCTTCATATAAAAGCTATAAGGTGGAAATGAGTGGACATTTGAAAACGCCACCTCTAAAACCCTTAAGATTTGAATGTTTACTACCATTCAATGCTGATCAACCCTGGGTAAAAGAGGGCACTCAGGAGCCTACTGCTGGTGATCTGATCCAAGATGACAATGGAGACTGGATGGTGTTTCAATTATCAGAACAGGAGGTGACCTGGGGGTTTACCTATCAGCCGCTGGGAGATACGGATATTAACAAATTTCGGTATCAGTTTACACTAAACCATGCCCTTCCCAATTGGGAGCTGAGGGTCATATATGGGGAGCAAAAACTAAGCTTTTCTCAGAATCCTGATCGAACAGTCGTACAGGATGATGGCGATACACGTTTTGAATACGATTTGAAACCAATGGATACTTATGAGTCAAGATATTTGGAGCTTGAACTGCTGACGAAGATCACATCAGGGAATGATGACTAGAATCATCCTTGACAATCCTGAAGCTGTGAGCAAAATTTAGAGACCTATTCAAACTGGCAATCTTTAAACAAAACACTCAGGTTTTGTATGTAGTGGTGTTTTTATTAACAGATCAATACGAAAGAAAAAGCTATGGAAAAAGTACAGGGTTATACGCGCAAAAAGACAATCATGGAACAATATCCCAGCCGTCAAGCGCTGGTGTATTCTGGTGCAGCATTTCTCATCTTAGTGACCGGTCTGCGCACAGTCCTTTCAGTTGCCGAGGAGGGCTTCGGGGTTGTTGAGATTGTGACTGTCGCGGCCTTGACTGTTGAATTTGCACTGCTTCTATTATACGCACTGACTATTTATCAGGCAGGTGTGGAAACATTCAAAATTACACTGGAAGAAGAAGCAGCAGAACAGGGAGCCTCCGAATCAGCGGCAGGTGACTCTCCTCGAGGTGACTTCACGGTTCAATCAGGAGATGTGCCAGAGATTGCTGCGGAGATCAATAAATTTGCGACCCAGGCCAGTCTATTAATCGACAAATTAGTTACTAACTCTGAGCAAAGTGCCAATCTGAATAAGCATTTACAGGAATTAGCTGATGAGCAGATCAATGTTCGGGTTCGAAATGAAATTCAGCGTCTCTTAAGCGCTAATCTTTCTTCTAAATAAACTGACAGGAGTAGCCGCATGGCTCGCAAGAAAAAGTTCCAAGCTCGTGTCGAAGTTTATTTCATCATTTATATCGCCACGATTGTCAGCTTCTTTGCTATTGAGGGTGAAGTAAAGCATTTTAAGGATAACCAGAAAAAAATTCTTTTGGAGGTCTCGAAAGATAAAATTCAAAATCTGGTTACCATCCGGAATGCAACCGATCTTCACAGTAAAGACACGATCAACTTAAAGGTCCAGCTCGATGGTGCCTTTGAAAAAAACTCATTTGAGGGAACTGTCCACTTAACCCCCATTGATGCACCTGAGGACCTTGATCTAAAACCATTATCATACCCGTTATCACCCAGAAACCAGGATCCAGAGAATAAGACCTTCATTGCGGTGATCCCAAAATCTGATTTTAACCTGAAATCCGAGGTTCTCTATCGCATGTCCGCTGATATCAGTGTGATGCCGGATGAGCACCTTGTAGAAGAGGAGCTCTCAAAATCATACACGGATAAAATGATTGTCCATAAAATCATGGATGCCATGACGGATGTTGGTGAGATCTCGCTCGAGAAACAATTCCAGAATACCCTTGATCCTGCTGGCGGGGCCATACAGGCACCCTTCACAATTACCGTGGATAGACCCAAAGTCAGTATTGTTGAAGGATTACCATGGGAAGTCCGTGTCATTGTGGGTGGTGTCGTCGACTCTGATGATCTCGAATTAACTGCTGTGAAAGGGGGCAACCTGGTTGGTAAGCTTGAGCCAGCCACTCCTGTAACCGTCGTTAGTGGTCGCGGTCGAAAAGATGGTCGTATCACATTGCGTGGTGTCAGGCTGTCAGATGAGGAAGTCTCTGAAGTGGACTTTCAACTTCAGGTTAGACCTCCTGTCTGGGTGAAAGCACCTTCAGTAACCGAAGCCTATGTTGGCGACCCTCTCATGTTTGAGGGTGCGTTAAGAGATATTCCCTCCTCAGAAACGTCAATTCGAGTAGGCGGTACTGCAGTTCGTGGCGGGATTATGCCTGGAACCATTGCACAAATGCCTGATCTCGCTGAAGAAG
The DNA here is from genome assembly GCA_016844945.1 of Fidelibacterota bacterium. Lineage (GTDB taxonomy): Bacteria > Fidelibacterota > UBA8477 > UBA8477 > JABMPR01 > JABMPR01. The sequence continues at coordinate 11,998 of JAERTJ010000003.1, forward strand.
GTAATATTACCTTTCAAGTGTTGGTGGATGGACGTGAAGTTAAAGGCATGAAACATTCAGTCCAGGTTGTAAAACCACCGGCTCCAAAGATATCTGTTAACCCTGTTGGTCGAGATGGGAACTATTTGACCTTTGAAATCACCACTTATGGAAAAAATAACAGTATTAGGCGGTTTCGGAAAAAAGGTGGAGTCGGATCTAATCGTCAACTTGGCGAGGCACAGATACTTGGTAGCCGAAAGGTTTACCGGTGGGAAGTTGAACTGGAAGAGCCCTTTGATGATGCTGAATCACAGGAAATCAAATTCAGTGTGAGTGATCAGAATAAGAGTTCCACATCATATCGGAAAATATTCATCTATAATTATTAAATCAGGAAAGAATATGTTGAAATATATAAGAGGGAGGTACTTGTGAAAAAAAGCAACCTCATGGTAGTACTCATAATGTTCGTTTTTGTGACCTTCATGTTTGCCCAGAGTTTCCAGGAAACTGGTAAGCTTGAGTGGGTAGTCAAAGACAGGGAATTTAGCCGCTCCTTCATGGAAGCATACATCGATACACTGGTTGAAATCGATGATATGGCTGAACTAGAAGTTCAGGAAACCGATGAATTACGTGTGATTGTCGGGATAGATGTGGAAGGCAACGCAAGTCTTGAAAACATCTACGCCAAGGGTCGAAGTGGTGTATTGAACAAGCTAGCCTGGGCTGTCCTGGATAGTATGGATGCGGATATGATAGAGGGCATTAAAAGCAGGAAATATAGCTGGGATTATCTCTCCGCTGTGGATGTGGGCGGAGGTCGAGGAGATGTGATCAATGTCTTTGAGGAGCGCAGCAATAAGCAGGTCAGAGATGCATTCTGGTGGACGCATCGTCGGGTTGATATCTCTGTTTTCCCGAGGATTTTCATCAGGGTGAATCCAAATTTTGCCTTTGCCACAGAGTTTGGGCGACAGGATTTAGGTTTTCCTGCTGCTGCATCACGTACCTTGAATCTGGGTCTGGCAACAGAGGTGTTAAAATTTTATGCCACGCTGCCAGCTTCCTATATGAACCTGACCAAAAGCAGCAACTCACCCCTCGAAGGTAGTTTTGGCGGCGTATTGAAATTTGATGCCCCAAATTTTGGGGGTAGCATTTCTTTTCAGGATATGAATTTTCTGGGAAATACAGATACCAGTTCATTCCTGAACCCTTCAAATTCTGTCTACAATCCTGCATCTGGTCAATTCTACTACAGTTTTACCAGTCGTATTGGATCACCAAAGGATCAACCTGGGTTTGTACCACTCGGCTCGCTGAGACTTCAAATTGGTTTTACCTATATGCAATATGCCTATGGTCAGGTCTATCATTCCGACAGTACTATCACAGATGGTACAGGATCTTTTCATGAGCTGGATCGAAGTGGTCCCCTTGAATCCATGTTTGGGTTATTCAGAGCTGAATATGCTTCAGACATGAATAACCGGTTTTTCAATAAATTCAAAATGGCGGGTCAGTTGAATATTGGTTTGGATGGTTTTGGAGGATTTGATTTCACAACAAGTTATACCATCACGGAGTGGCTGGGAGTCAATTTAAACATGACCTATTTCTGGAGCCCAATGCTGTTCAATTATGTAAACCCAGATCCCAACCTTACCACAACACATGAATATGAATGGGAGCCAGGCTTTTATATCGTTCCCTCAATTGCATTGTACTTCTAGGAGGATGAGATGATGAATACAAATACTCGCAAAGTTCTCCTGATAGCACTAACTCTATTAATAACAATCCCAACTGTTTGGGCACAACCTAAAGCACCCCCCATGTTGGACCCCAGACGATTCGATGCGTGGACCGTTGAATACGAACCTTTTCGACTGTTGATCGAAAATGCTGTCGAGGAGTACATCACGCTGAACGATACTGATCTACCACCGATCGCTTCGACAGACAACGTTATTGCGGTTCGATCAAAATCAGGTCAGAGACAGTTATACCAGATTCGCTATGGCACCGTATCCGATGGATACAATGTGATTGACAATATGGAGGTGAAGTGGGTGCTGGGAGCCACCCTGGCTCAGACCATTTCTGAAAAAGAAACCTATTACCACCTGGATACACAGGAACCCTACGAAACCACCAAACACCGACCAGAAATTGATTATCTGGAAGTGGAATCCTTTTGGACCCACACAGACCTGCAAATTGGCACCGATCGACTGGTGTATTTGTTTGGAAAGTCTGGCGGAATTACGGTTGAGTGGGGCAACGAACTATTCGGTCGCCCCTATGGAGAAGCCGGGTACGCACGTTTTGGTGTAATCACACCCATATTCAAGCTGGGTGTTCAAGTACCTTCACCATCGGTTCCCCTGGGGTTTCGTGCAGGAGCCGAAACAGATGACTATCTCACCGGTGGGCTTGGTGGTTTTGGCGCATTCAAATACAAGGTGCTTTATGGAGAGTTGTTTTTTCAGTCTCTGGAAGCATCTCTGGCCAGTGGGGAATTCATCAATAGCTATGACCTGGGTGGTTTGATGAACCTGAGTTTTAACACAACCCTCTCAGGTATAAAAATGGGTCGATCCAGACTTTTTGCAGGTGCTATGCAGATTCGTCTGGGTGCTGTCATTGCAAGGGTTGACCATAGTTTGATAACGGATGATGACCGGGTTGTTTTTCAAAATCTCAAGCGGTCATACAATGTTGCAGCGGGAGATACGACGGAGGAGTTTACAAATGGTGATGCAGCCTCTTTGGAAGAGTCAGGTCTCTTCTTCAGGGTTGATTACGCCTCCCCTCTCATTGACAAAACTTTTCCCAAACATGAGGCCGCCTTCCAGGTTTCTGGTCCCAGCATAATGACCCAATACACCTATAATGTGTCCAAGGGTTTAGGAATTCCACTCACCGTTCTTGTTTATACTAAGGACAATGAGTGGACCCCCAATGCTGCTATCCTGGTTGGATTTAAGTTACGGCTTGATCAAAACTAGCTGATAACAAACAGAAACAATAGGGGCAGACACAATCTGCCCCTTTTTTTATCTACACCAGCAATGTCGTCTGCCTCAAACAAATGGCACCAGGTGTATGGGAAATATAAAAGTGATGCTAATGACAGTATTTTCATGGCATTTGAATTGTTCAATATTATTTTAGTCTGAAATCATTATTGAACTACGTTGTAAATCTGCCAATTCAGGAGTCACTTGCCGTTTCGATTAACAAATGAAGGTGAATATGCTGTTCGATTGATGGTGTATCTGGCAGGTCGTGATCGAGACCAGCTAATTTCCGCCAGAGAGATCGCTGAGAACCAGAATATTCCCCAGCGATTTCTGCGGACTATCGTTTCTCAGTTTGCCAAACAGGGCTTTATCAATTCCTTCCAGGGAAGTGGTGGTGGGATTCGTCTTGCCGAGGGTGCTGAGAATAAAACCTTGTTAGAAGTCATTGAGGCAGTCGAAGGTCCAATCTATCTGAATGTGTGTATGCAGGGGGAGCTAGCCTGTCAATTTTCCGCACAATGTGCGGTCCATCAGGTCTGGCATGAAGCCCAGGCTGCAGTTCAGAAAATATTGGGTGGCAAGACCATGCAGCAACTTGCCCAGGTTAATCTTGATTTTGTCTCTGAGATTGGAGGAGCCTCATCCCCTCTGTGTGGAATTCCAACTGATGCTGAAAAATCCAGGGATGATCATGGCGCTTAAATTTGATCAATACCAAACTCAGGACTCTAGCCCGGACACGCAGTCAGATTTGAATTGTTTTCATTGTGGTGAAGTCTGTCCCGATAAATCCATCGCCATTGGAGATAAATATTTTTGCTGTCATGGATGTAAAACAGTCTTTGAGATCCTGAATACAAATGAATTGTGTGATTACTATAACATTGAGGATACACCAGGAATTTCCCCCAAACAGGATTTAATTGCTGATCGATTCGCATTTCTGGATGATGCATCAGTTAAAAGTCAGGTGATCAGTTTTTCTGATGGAAAAGTTGAAAAGGTAACCTTTCATACACCTGTTATGCATTGTGCCTCGTGTATATGGCTTCTGGAAAAACTCCATAACATGGACGGACGAGTTTTTTCTTCAAAGGTGAACTTCCCCCGTAAAGAAGTCACCATTACCTATAACAAACAGGAGATGGAATTAAGCGAGGCAGCAGCACTGATCTCATCTTTGGGCTATGAACCCCTGGTAAACCTGGATACCGTTGGCCAGAGAGAGCAATCATCAGCAGAGAAAAAGCTCTATCTAAAAATTGGACTTGCTGGTTTCGCCTTTGGTAATGTGATGATCCTTAGTTTTCCTGAGTATTTGTCACGTTCCGGCGATGTGGATTCTGTTTTTAAAATGGTGTTTGGATATCTCAGTCTGGTGTTCTCTCTCCCAGTTTTATTCTTTGCAGCCAAAGACTACTATTCCTCAGCTTGGGCCGGGCTCAAATCAAAAACAGTCAATATTGATGTACCCATCACCCTGGGTATCGGTATGCTATTTTTTAGAAGCGCTTGGGAAATCCTTACCCAAACTGGGCCGGGATACCTGGACTCTTTCACGGGCCTGATCTTTTTTCTGCTGCTTGGACGCATTTTTCAAGAGAAAACCTATGAGGTGCTGTCGTTCGAAAGGGATTATCGGTCATTTTTTCCACTGTCTGTTACACGTAAAATTGATAAAGTTGAGGCAGTCGTACCCGTCTCAAAACTCAAACCGGGTGATCGAATTATTGTAAGAAACCAGGAGCTCATTCCTGCTGACTCTGTACTCCTGAAAACAGGTGCCCATATTGATTATAGTTTTGTTAGTGGAGAATCTAATCCTGTTAGCAAGGAAGCAGGAGATTTTATTTATGCAGGTGGACGCCAGGTTGGAACCACCATTGAGCTGGAGGTAATCAAGGAACCTTCGCAGAGCTATCTGACCCAGCTTTGGAACCATGATGTTTTTAGCAAACCCAGGTTTTCAAGGCTCAATGCCATGGTCAATCAGGTCAGTCATTATTTTACTTTTGCCGTACTGGTTATTGCCATTATAGCCTCTCTGTATTGGTTACAGTTTGACACCTCTATCGCCATCAAAGTGTTTACTGCGGTCCTGATTGTTGCCTGTCCCTGCGCCCTGGCCCTTTCCTCTCCTTTTGCCCTTGGTACAGCCTTGCGCATCTTTGGCAGAAAAGGCTTCTATGTGAAAAACACCGATACGGTTGAAGCGCTCTCGAAAATTGACACCATCATCATGGATAAAACAGGAACTCTGACTGAAACCCGTAATGACACCATCGAGTTTTCAGGGGAAGTTCTAAGTATCATAGAGCAGCAACTGGTAAAATCGTTAGCGCAACATTCAACCCATCCCTTAAGCCAAAAAATCTTTCAAGTCATGGATATTCCAGCTGATAAACCCGTGGAAAATTTTGAAGAAATATCGGGCAAAGGCATTACGGGTGTTGTGGATGGACATCTCATGAAAATCGGATCTGGATCGTGGCTGGGAGTTGCATCTCATTCATCAGAAATAGAGGATTTGAAAACCCGAGTGTATTTGAGTATTGATGATCAAATCAGAGGGTCATTCCTCATTGCAAATGTTTATCGAAAAGGTCTACGACCACTATTATCAACCCTGTCGAGAAAGTTTAAAATGTTTCTTCTCTCAGGCGATACAGAGCGGGAGAAACCAACCCTGGTCAATTTGTTTGGGAGTGAGCAGAAGCTTTATTTCAGACAATCACCAGAAGATAAATTGGATTTTGTTTCCAGGGTTCAGAATGAAGGCGCTCATGTTCTAATGGTGGGGGATGGGTTAAATGATGCCGGGGCTCTACGAGCCAGCGAAGTCGGTATCGCCATAACTGATGATGTGACAGCGTTTTCACCAGCCAGTGATGCCATCCTCACGGGTAAACACCTGCACTTGTTGGAATCCTTTATTAAAATGTCAAAGGCAACTACCTCTGTAATAATTGCCAGTTTCATCATTTCGGTCATTTATAATGTGGTAGGTGTAAGCTTTGCTGTAGCTGGAAAACTATCACCCCTGGTCTCGGCGATTCTCATGCCTGCCAGCTCAATATCAGTGGTCGCTTTTACCACATTTACAACAACCTTGCGTGCTCGCATAATGAAATTAACTTGAGGTACTGAGAGAACTTATTTTGTATGTCATGTTCATCCTGATGGCCTTTAGTTTAAGCGCATCACTCATATTTTTAGGTGCCTATATCTGGTCAGTTCGTTCTGGTCAGTTTGATGATAAATATACACCATCAGTGCGAATATTATTTGACGACAAAAAAGACTCAAAGAAAACGGAACCCGGTGAACAATCGGGGATTAACAACGAGGAGATTAAATGATGGAAATGGAAAAATTTCAGTACGACAATAAAATCGTGCGAATGTTTTTCTGGGCCACCGTAGTGTGGGGGATAACCGCTTTTTTGGTAGGTTTGACTATCGCCCTTCAACTTCCAGCGCCAGCTTTCAATTTTAGCACTTCCTGGCTGACGTTTGGACGCTTACGCCCCCTGCATACTAACGCTGCCATTTTTGCCTTTGTCGGCAATGGTATTTTTATGGGGTACTACTATGCAGCCCAAAGACTTCTAAAAGCACGGAATTTTTCTGACGTACTCAGCAAAGTCCATTTCTGGGGCTGGCAGGGTATCATTGTTTCAGCAGCTCTCACCCTACCGGCAGGTATTACCACGGCTAAAGAATATGCTGAACTGGAATGGCCAATTGACATTGCCATTGCACTGATCTGGGTAGCATGGGGTGTCAATATGATGGGAACCATCCTAAAACGTCGTGAGAAACATCTCTATGTTGCCATCTGGTTCTTTATTGCGACTTTTGTCACTGTCGCCATGCTTCACATTGTGAATTCTTTTGAAGTTCCTGTGAGCTTCTGGAAGAGCTATCCCTTATATGCAGGTGTACAGGATGCCCTGGTGCAGTGGTGGTATGGCCACAATGCCGTCGCATTCTTTCTCACAACGCCCTACCTGGGACTGATGTACTACTACATGCCCAAGGCAGCACAGCGCCCTGTCTACTCCTACCGGCTTTCCATTATTCACTTCTGGGCTTTGATTTTCTTATATATCTGGGCCGGTCCACATCACCTGTTATACACATCAACACCAGACTGGGCTCAAACTTTGGGTACGGTCTTTTCCGTTATGCTCATCGCACCTTCATGGGGTGGTATGCTTAATGGGCTGTTGACGCTTCGTGGAGCCTGGGATCGTGTACGCCAGGATCCAATCTTAAAATTTATGGTAGTTGCAGTATCAGCTTATGGCATGTCCACGTTTGAAGGACCCATGATGTCACTCAAGAACTACAACGCCATTACACACTTTACAGATTATACCATTGCCCACGTCCATGTCGGTGCTCTGGGCTGGAATGGCCTCCTGACATTTGGAATGTTGTACTGGTTGGCTCCCAGACTCTGGGCAACCAAATTGTATTCAGTGAAATTAGCCAATGTCCATTTCTGGCTGGCTACTCTAGGTATGATCTTCTATGTGATTCCCATGTACTGGACGGGTATTACCCAGGCTTTGCTGTGGAAACAATTCACACCCGAAGGTCTTCTCGTTTACCCCAACTTTTTAGAAACCGTGTTGCAGTTAGTTCCCATGTACTGGACCAGAGCCTTTGGTGGTACTCTGTACCTGGCTGGTTCTATTGTCATGGTCTATAACCTGGTTAAAACCGCCAGGGCAGGTGCTCCAATTCCAGATGAAGAAGTTGAGGCTGCACCGCTTCAGCCTATAGTGGCTGAACCCGGAGAGAGCAAACACCGCTGGTTGGAAGCTCGCCCCATTCATTTCCTCGTTCTGTCACTTGTCGCTGTTGCCATTGGTGGTATCGTCGAATTTGTCCCCATGTTTGTGGTCAAATCAAACATTCCTACAATTAGCACCGTAACACCCTATTCTCCTCTGGAGCTGGAAGGTCGTGACATCTATATAAAGGAAGGCTGTTTTAATTGCCATTCCCAGATGATTCGTCCTTTTAGAAGCGAAACCGAACGCTATGGTGAATACTCAAAAGCTGGTGAGTTTGTGTATGATCATCCATTCTTGTGGGGGTCTAAGAGGACGGGTCCAGATCTTCATCGTGAGGGTGTGGGGAAATTGAGAAAACCCGATGCCTGGCATTATAGCCACATGGAGAAACCCACGCTCATGAGTCCCGGGTCAATCATGCCCCCTTATCCCTGGTTGTTAGAACGATCAAACGACTATGATGATCTAGAAAAGAAAATCAGTGTCATGCGAACACTAGGTGTGCCCTATCCTGAGGGTTATGAAGAACAGGCTCTGGCAGATCTTAAAAAACAGGCTGAGGGTATTGTCAGCAACCTTAAAGAGGCTGGAATAGAAACAACCTGGGATAAAGAGATCATTTCACTGATTGCATATTTGCAAAAATTAGGGACTGGTATTCTTCCTAAATAGGAAGGAACTCAAGACTGATGCTCAGTAGAATTTATCCAGGAGCCGATGGATTTCAGTTCTTTCAAGGACTGTCTCTGGTGCTCTTCTTTCTTGTTTTCGTTGGTGTCATTGTAATGCTTTTCACCATGCGAAAAAGTTATGTTGATAAAATGAGTAATATGCCCCTCGAGCTTGAGGACGACCAAAGTACAAATCATGGAGGCCATTAATAATGGGCAAAGCAACAAATCAACTCATCGATCATGATTTTGATGGGATTCAAGAATATGATAATGACCTGCCGGGATGGTGGAAGGCATTATTTCTGATCACCGTTATTATCGGAATTATATATATCCCCTATTATCATCTGGTTGGAGATCTACAAGATGTGGAATACCAGAAAGAAATGGGAACTTATACTGAAGCTGGAGTGGGACGTGGACCGCTTACATCCTATTCATCTCCCTATGCCAGTGATGGTGAAATGACACCAGCCATTCGCGCAGAAATGGACAAAGTCATCGATGCTCCATTTGATGAGCAACTTCTAAGAACCATGAGTAAAGCTAATGCTGAACAGCTGGCAAAGCTTGAAGCCGCTTTTCCAGAAGCCTATGCTTACTATAGTTCGGGGGGTGCGTCAGCGCCAGCACCTGCCGCTGTTGAGGAAGAGGAAGAAAAGCCTGAGTCTGATGATGCTCTACTCACAGATGAAGCCAGCCTGGCTGCCGGTAAGAAAATCTGGGACACACAATGTTTCACCTGTCACCTTAACGATGGTGGTGGTAGTATTGGACCCAATATGACAGATGATTACTGGATTCATGGCGGTGATTTGGCATCCATCATTAATATCATCAATGTGGGTGTTCCAGCCAAAGGGATGATTCCCTGGGCGACCACACTTACACCAGAACAGATCGCACAGGTCTCAAGCTTTATAAAGGTAAAACTGGTGGGTACCACCCCAGCCAATCCCAAGGCACCCCAGGGTGTATTTGACGAAGGCTGATCGTAGTTAAAAAATAGGGAACTCAAGCTTCGGCTTGAGTTCCTTTTGTTTATATAGTTCATGAAATACAATTATTTTGATAGCGCAGGTATAGGGACGTGGAGAAACGAAAACTAACCAATATTGATTCACCATCGGAATACAGGGATCGCATTGCATCCATAGACGATTCCGGTAAGCGAGTATGGATTTTCCCCCGTAAACCCAAGGGTCGCTTCTATGACGCCCGAACCTGGTTCTCCTATTTCCTTCTGGCAATTATGTTTGCCGGACCCTTTATCACCATCAATGGTCGACCTCTGCTCCTATTAAACATTCTGGAACGAAAGTTCATCATCTTTGGTATGGCATTCTGGCCTCAGGACAGCTACATCTTTGTATTAGCCACGTTAACCTTCATCGTGGGAATTATTCTCTTTACTGTGATATTTGGTCGTCTGTTTTGCGGCTGGGCTTGTCCTCAGACTATTTTTCTTGAGATGGTCTTCAGAAAAATTGAGTACTTGATTGATGGCAACGCAAATAGCCAGCGTAAACTTTCCGAACAAGCCTGGAACAGTGAGAAAATCTTCAAGCGTGGATTGAAACACACGATTTATTTTGCCCTGTCTTTTTTGATCGGGAACACCTTTTTAGCTTATATCATTGGTAAAGACGAGCTATTCAAAATTATTTCTGAGCCAGTATCGGAACACATGACGGGTTTCTCCATCATGTTGATATTCTCTTTTCTGTTTTACTATGTCTTTGCTTTCTTTCGAGAACAAGCCTGTACTCAGGTGTGTCCCTACGGTCGTTTTCAATCAGTATTATTGGATGATAAATCAATTGTTGTTGCTTATGATTTTGTCAGGGGTGAGGAGCGCGGTAATCCCAAAAAGCAGTCCAATGAAACCCTGGGTGATTGTATTGATTGTAACCAGTGTGTTGAGGTGTGTCCCACAGGGATTGATATCCGAAATGGTACCCAGTTGGAGTGTGTGAACTGCACTGCCTGTATTGATGCCTGTGATACGGTGATGGATAAGGTGAATAAGCCACGAGGCTTGATCCGTTATGCGTCCTTTGATGGAATCAAAACAGGTGAAAAGTTGAGTATCAACTTTAGAAATATGGGCTATACTGCTATGCTGACTCTCCTGACCCTTTTCTTCTTTTTCCTCCTGTTTACACGTACAGATGTAGAAACGACCATATTGAGATCCTACGGTACCCTGTATCAGGAGGTAGGAGATAACCACTTTACAAATCTCTACACCGTACGGGTTTTAAACAAAACCTTTGATAAAATGCCAATACGACTGGAACTCATTGAGCCAACGGGTGACCTTACCATGGTTGGCGGGGATCTGGCAATCAAGGAACAGGATAAGACCGAAGGCGCTTTCTTTATCAATCTGGATGGCAAGCATCTTAAAGGTACTGAAACCAAAGTGAAAGTGGCTGTGTACACAGGAGACCGACTACTGGAAACAGTAAAAACATCATTCATGGGACCACGTAATTAAATGACGGAAAAAAAGCAATCTGGAGCGCTATGGATGTGGGGGACTGCTATCTCCATTGCCTTGTGCATCATCTTCTTTGTTGGCCTGGCGATCTGGACATCTATGGGTGATGTTGAACTTGTTTATGATAATTATTATGCGAAGGATGTTGTTTTTGAACAACAGATAAACAGAGTGGGTCGGACAAAGGCATTGGCTGATAAACCAGACCTTCAATACAATCAAGAGACTCAACAACTGAGGATCTTTCTACCCGCTGCACTTCGTAACCCGGAGATAAAGGGGCAGATATTGCTATTCAGACCTGCTGACTTGCATCAGGACAGGACTTTTCAGTTGAATCTGGTCGGTGATTCACTCCAAACCATTTCAGTTCCAGATCTTGATCTTGGGCTCTGGCGTTTAAAATTGAGCTGGTCTTCTTATGGACTAGAATACTACCACGAGCAAGCCCTCATGGTGAGATAAGTCAGAACAACTCTTTCGGGCTTACATCCTGGTCTAAATAACCCTTGCTGGAGTTGAGGTTGGAGTTAATTTTTTCCAAATTGGCTTAGGAGATATGATATGGGGCTGAACCGCTGGCTCACAATGACTTTGATGGTGTTATTTATCTTTACTGCATGTAGTGAAGATCCAGACATTCTATTCTCTAAGGCTGAAACAGAAGCGGCTCTCGGTTCCCGGCAAAAAGCCTTGAACTATCTTATGGAAATTCAGAAATCTTTCCCAGAGTATACAGAAGCATACTTATTTGCCGCTCAATTATTTTATGAAGATCACAATCAGACCGAAGCAGTTGCTCAATGCAAACGAGGTCTGGATGCTCAGGCGGACTCCGCACAAATCCTTAGATATATTGGTGAAATCTATCACCTGAGTGGCAGCTATGAAAATGCCTACCAATACTACCGGATGGCAGTGAATGCTGACAAGAATAATGTTGATGCACAGATCAGCCTGGGATATATCCTGAATGACAAGGATTTATATGAACCAGCCCTGGTTCATTTTGATAAAGCGTTGGAGTTGGATTCAGCCAACTATAAGGCTACAGTTGGAAAAGCCAATACGCTTCGCAACTCGGGTAATACAGCTGCAGCCATAGAAATTCTAGAGGAAGCAGTTACTAATGAACCCATGGAAGGTGCAGCATATGGTGCGCTGGCCATGGCCCAGGAGCTAACAGCGGTTGAGGATAAAGTTATTCTGGATAACTATGCGTTGGCTGTCAAACTTTCATCAAAAGATAGGGTCGTCTGGAACGCCTACGTTGATTTCATGATGAAAGATCAGGATCAATTGCAGGCCGTAAAAGTGCTGCAGAATTATCTCTACCATTTTCCTGAAGCTATTGAGGGACGTCACCGTCTGGCCGAGCTATATATAGATTTGGCTCGTACTGAAAGCCTTTCGTGGCTGGATGCTGCCAGACAGCAATGTGAACAAGCCCTCATAACTGACAACGATGATCATTATAGCCATGCCCTGTTGGCTCGAATTTATCTCCTCCAGGAAAAACCAAGACTTGCAATTCTTGAGGCTCAGCTGGCATTTGAAATTCATCCCAACACCGAATACCGTGAATTGGTTGATCAGGCGAAATTCTTCAGTAACTAATCGACTAAAAAGGCACCACCCCTTTCGAAGTCAAACGAATCATTGACCTTCGTTAAATCAATAATGACTGAGGATACATGCTAAGTACCAGTCAAATTCTATATCTCAGCCCCTTCCTGTTTTCAATGATCATTATGATCTGGACCGGGACGTTCGCCTGGAATAGGCAGAAGGTTGCTGGCGCAACAGAATTCTCACTTTTTGTTGGGATGCAAGTGCTGTGGAGTACAGGGTTCATAGTCGAGCTTCTCGCTTCCAGCTTGGAGTGGAAACTTTTCTGGGACGATATTCAATGGCCATTCACAATTCTGGCTGCAACAACATATGGCCTGTTTATCCTTCGCTATACTCATGGTTTTAAACTTAATACACGGCAGCTAGGGTTGCTTCTGGCAGTAGTCATCCCACTGGTCATATACAGCCTGACAGATCAATGGCATCACACAATCAGAAGTAATGTGCGTCTTGAAGTTGCACAGCCATTCGATGCCCTTATTTATGATTATTCATTTGGGTTCTACCTTGTGTCAATCATTTCTTTCCTGGTGACGGTAGCTGGAATCATTGTTTTGGTCGTCAACATATTTCAAAGCCAGAAGGAGTTTTACAAACAATCACTAACCATCCTTCTAGGGATAATGATCCCATTGGTGGGCTCATTGCTCACCCTTATGGATGTCGTCCTGTATACCTATAGAGATACTTCACCCATTTCCTTCGCCCTGGGTAGTGCTGTGGTGCTCTGGGGGTTGTTCAGGTATGGGTTGTTTGATCTGGTACCCGTAGCCATGAGAACGGTGTTGGATACGATTGAGGCAGCAGTGCTTGTATTTGACAGCACACGGCGTGTGGTTTTTATGAATGCCGCAGCCGGGAATAACCTACAAGTCGAATTGCAGGATGTACTTGGGAAATCAGCCAAGGATATCTTTCCAGCCCATGCGGCGGATGTGGATTATTTTAGAAATCTGGATTTTGCTGAAAAAGAAATTGAGACGGTCAACAGAGAGGGCATTACACAACACTATGTGGTGAAACAACTACCACTACTCTCAAATGCAGGTCAAAAAATTGGTCAAGTCGCTGTGTTTAACAATATTACCAATTTTAAAACTTTAACCAACGAACTTCAAGAACACAAAGAAAAAGCAGAACAGTTAGTGGTTCAGCGTACAGCGGAGCTTGAGCAAAGGAACCAGGAGTTACTTGAAGAAGTTGCCCTGCGAACAGAGGCAGAAGACAAAGTAAAGACGAACCTGGAAGAAAAAACTGAGCTGGTTCAAGAAATTAACCACAGAGTTCGAAACAATATGTCTCTGATCATGAGCTTGCTGAATATGCAGACTCAATATCTTGATCCAACCGTGGACCCAAAGCCTTTCAATAACATTAACAACCGTATATACTCAATGTCTCTTGTTCATACCATGATGTATCATACAGGTGACTTTAGACATGTGTCAGTAAAACAGTATTTACAGCGATTATATACCCATATAATTCACCAGAAAAGATCTAATCTCACCATTGACCTGATTACAGAAGTTAAAGATGTTGACCTACCTATTGAGAAAGCGATTCCTGTGGGGTTAATATTTAATGAAATTTTATCCAACGCTATTACCCATGGCTTTCCTGAAGTAGAGAAAGGACAGATCTTGATTCAAGGAGATCATCAGAGCAATGGAATTGTTCGATTTTCCGTTTTTGATTCAGGCGTAGGTTTTGACCATGATGAGATCGGCAACACAGAGACGTTCGGGTTAAAAATGGTAGATCTGTTAATAGAACAACTTGAAGGTGAAATAGCATTTGATTTTGATGAAGGAACCCGGGTCAGCTTCAGTTTTAGGATGATGGATACTTCTAAATGGGGAATAAACACCGGTGATCAGTCTAGCTAAAAAAATAAAATGAATACTTCAGTCCAACAAAAATGAAGAGCAAGGTGAAATAATGCGAAAAAAAATCGTTGTATTGGGCGCAGGAATGGTTGGAAGAGCCATGGCCATAGATTTAAGTAAGAATCATGATGTTTTATCTGTTGACCGGGATCAGTCTGCTCTTGATATGTTGGCAGGCAGGTCAAACCTCTCGACGCAGACTGGAGATTTGAGTGATGCTTCGGTCATCCAAAAAGTGATCGCACCAGGGGATGTCGTTGTTGGAGCTGTTCCGGGGTTTATGGGGTTTGAAACTCTGGAAACGGTACTTAAGGCAAAAAAAGATATTGTTGACATATCATTCTTCCCAGAGGACCCATTTGAGCTGGATGAACTGGCACAAGAACAGGGTGTGATTGCAGTCATGGATGCAGGCGTGGCTCCTGGAATGAGCAATCTTATCCTTGGGCATCATGCAGCCAACATGAAGGTTTCTGATTTCGTCTGTTATGTTGGAGGGTTGCCCAGAGAACGCACCTGGCCCTATGAATACAAAGCCCCCTTTTCACCCATCGATGTTATTGAAGAATATACACGGACATCTCGTTTAGTTGAGGATGGACAGCTGGTTGAGAGGGTGGCATTATCTGAGCCTGAGTTGATGAATTTTTCCGGTGTGGGTACCTTGGAAGCCTTTAATACAGATGGATTGCGTAGCCTCATAAAAACCATGGACATTCCTAATATGAAGGAAAAAACCCTCCGCTATCCCGGGCATATAGAGATCATGCGGGTGCTCCGTGAAACCGGATTTTTTGATGAGCGTGAAGTTCAACTTGGCTCTCAGAAGATTCGTCCCATTGATTTGACAACATCCCTTCTTTTTCCAAAATGGAAATTGGGTGACGAAGAGGAAGAATTCACAATCATGAATGTCCTGGTCAGTGGCAATGAAGAGAATCAAAAGGTTGAATACAAATATGAACTCTTGGATCGCTATGATCCGGAAACAAAAACATCTTCCATGGCTCGAACTACAGGGTATACATGTACTGCTGTAACACAGCTCGTCCTGGATGGGCACTACCAACGTAAGGGGGTCAGTCCTCCAGAATTTGTCGGGGAAGTACCAGGATGCTTTTCCAGAGTCCTGGATTATCTGGAACAAAGAGGTATCAGATACACCAAAACCAGGATGCTGACATAACTACAGAACCCCAGATAACTGGAAGGTGAGGCAAGTAAAGTGGGCGTATTGAATTGATTGCATCAAAAAAAACACAGGATTTATCACTCTGGACACTGGTGATGCTCATTTTCGTACCCACTTTTGGGTTTACCAATATAACCAACAACGGTGTTGCCCTTGGTCCGGCTGCCGTATCCTCCTGGTTGCTAGTCTGTATCTTTTACTTCCTGCCTCTCACTGCTATCATTGCTGAACTTGCATCTGTTAACGAAAATAAAAGCGGAGGTATTTACAGCTGGATAGCTTTTAGCATCGGGCACCGCTGGGCTTTTTTTGGCACCTGGTCCTATTTTATCTCAAATTTATTTTATTTACAGTTTGTCTTTGCTCGAATCCCTGTGATGGCTTCATGGGCTCTGTTTGGTGAAAATCGGTTTACAGATGCCAATGTGAGTTTACTCCCCTACTATTCCATTGTTCTATGTTTACTGCTCACCTGGATAGCCAGTCGAGGTGTCAGAGTTTTTTCCAAATTGAGTAACCTGGGTGGGAAGTTGACTTTTGCTGTAACAGGTGGTTTTATTGTATTCGCCTTTATCGCTTTCTTAAAGGGCACACCCTCTGCTACAGAGTTTACAGTTGAAAGTATGACACCTGATTTTTCCACGAGTTATTTCGCCACCTTCTCCTGGCTTCTATTGGCCGTTGCAGGGGCAGAAGTGGCAGGAACATATATAAACAAAGTTGATAACCCCCTGAGAAACTTCCCGCGTGGTGTGATCATAGCCACCATGCTTGTGGGTGGTGCCTACATTTTGGGCTCTTTTGCCGTAGGGCTGGTGGCATCTCCTGAAGTTCTGGCAGAGGCTGGTCTGAAAGATGCCATATTTGTGGTTCATAAGATGTTGGCGGACAGCCTGGGTGTTGATGGCATCTTTGTCGTACGCTTGTTTGCTCTGATTCTTCTCGTGACTTCTGTTGCTGCTTATGTGGTCTGGATTGAATCACCCCTACGTGCCATGTTTGCAGAAGTACCCAGGGGAACCTTCCCAGAATTTTTAACCCGCAAGGATGCAGACGGCGGGTTAAGTCACGCGCTATGGGTTCAGGCAGGTGTTGTGATTGTTCTCATCGCCATTCCCTTGATAGGCCTGGAATCAATAGATTCATTTTTCAGATTGGTTACCGACCTGACAGCACTCAGCCTGGTGATTCCTTACATTATTCTTACAGCAGCCTATCTCGTTTTTAGAAAAAACAATAATCCAGGTCCATTTACCATGTTACGCTCAAACAAGGTGGCTCTCCTTGTAGCATTGGGTGCTGTCATGATCAGCATTGCTGCCTTTTTTGGTGCTGGTATAGATTACTATCTTGATGCAGAGACAAAATTTGAGGCAGCCAAGGCTATCCTCATGACATATGGGGGTCCCATACTTCTTATTGCCCTGGGGTATGGTCTGACCCATAGAGGTAGACGATAATATGGTTCATGACGTTAGTCTTTATAGCACAGTAAAATGGTCTACAGCTCAATGCTCAGGTATCGATAACATATGCGCTTGAAACGAAGTGGAAGGGTCATGGCGGTGACCCTGTTTGTTCTTCTTATCTTTTCTGGATTGGTTGTATGGCACAACCGCCCCCTTGGTAAGATGGCAGAACTTGAACGGCAGGCACTTATCGAAAAACTCAGCCTGAAGAACCCGAAACTCCATGTATTTATGGATCAGTTGGAAAACGTTCATGGAACATCAGGTTTTTATAGTTTTGGTATCTACGCGTCCTCTGGTTGGCCAACCGATTTATCCAGAGCCTGTTATGCTGATCCACTCCTTAAAAGAAAGCATGCAAAACGACAGGGGCTTCAGGAAGAAGAAAACCTGGAGTTGATTCGATACAGGAGTCAGGAGGATTTTCTAATGCTCCTGGAAAGCGCTGAAAACAAATCGCCTGGAGTCGTGGCAAAAATGGATTTTCGATCTCATCGACCCATGGAGGAAACGCCCCTGGAAATTTCAATCCAATTGGTTCTAGCTTTTCTTGTTGCCATCCTGGGTCTACTTGCAGTAAAAGCCGTACCCGAATAGCTGTCCACCCCCATTCTTGAGCGTTATAAAAACGCAAGAAAAGCCGTTATCAAAAGGTAGCCAAAACGGCATAAAAAATGTATGTTGAAAGCTCAGATGAGAAGCTCGAAAAATCCATATATATTAACGAAAAATTAAGGTGCTCACATGAAACGTATTCAGATCATTGTTCTGTTGGTTCTGGCTGTTTCCCTGGTCTTCTGGTCCTGTGGTGGCGGAGAGAAGCAAGCAGCGGATGCAACAAATGCAAAGAGTAATATTGTTGCCAAAGATATGACAACCCCGGCTGAGGAAGGTGGTTATGGCTTTGAGAAACTAGCAGATGAACTGGGTTATGTGACCTATGAAATGAAACCTGAGGAACAGATGTTCTTTGGGGACCCCCGTGCAAAAAAAGGTGGACTCTTCCGCCATATCACTTCTCGTTTTCCTGCGACCATGCGTATTGAAGGTCAGAATGCCAACTATGTTGAAAACAGTACGATCTCAGGACTGTGTTATGAAGGTCTGATCTCAACTCATCCTTTAACACTTGAATTTATTCCTTCACTCGCAAGTCACTGGAAAATATCTGATGACAAAATGAAATTCTGGTTCCGCATCAATCCTGATGCTCGCTGGTCTGATGGTCGTGAGGTTATTGCAGAAGACGTAGTTGCTACCTGGGATCTTCATATGGATGAAACCATCTTATCCCCCTCAGATCAATTGACTTTTGGAAAATATGAACGCCCGGTTGCTGAGAGTAAATATTTAGTCTCAGTCGTCTGTAAACAATTGAGCTGGCGGAACCTGCTTTACTTTGGCGGAATGCCACTGATGCCCTCCTACTATCTGAACCAGGTCGATGGATCAGAGTACTTGAAAGAATATCAGTTTAAAATGATACCTGGCACTGGACCCTATGAAATCAAAGAAGAAGATATCGTTAACCAGGAGTCATTTACATTTACTCGCCGTCCTGACTACTGGGCTATCGATGATCCAATGAATAAGTACGCGAATAACTTTGACAAAATCAAATTCATTGTGGTCAAAGACAACCTGCCCCTTATGTTCGAGAAATTCAAAAAAGGTGAAGGCGACCTTTACACCGTAGCCCAGGCTAGAGTTTGGGTTGAAGAGACAGATTTTGAATCAGTAACGAAGGGATGGATTCAAAAAAAGAAAGTGTATTCTGAAAAACCTGCAGGTACCTCTGGATATGCCTTTAATATGCGTAAATGGCCCTTTAATGATAAGCGTGTTCGCATGGCTTTTACCTACCTCTACAACCGAGAGAAAATGAACGAGGAAATGTACTACAATGAGTATTCCATGATGAACTCAATGTATTCAGGTTCTGTTTATGAAAATCCGAACAATGAGAAAGTTGTGTATAGCCCTGAAAAAGCAGCCAAACTGCTAAAAGAAGCCGGGTATACAACTCGGAATGAAGATGGCTGGTTGGTCCATGAAGATGGTCGCATTCTGCGTTTTGAGATCGCTATTCAGAAGGGTTCCGCCTATATGGTCACCCCGGTTCAGCAGATGCTCAAAGAATATGGCATTGATATGCAGGTCAAATATGAAGATGGTAACGCGAGTTGGAAAAACCTTATGGATCGCAACTTCACCATTTTCATGCAAAACTGGAGTGGTCTGGTTTTCCCCAATCCTGAAACATCTCTAAAATCATCCCTGGCTGATGAGAACAATACCAATAATATCGCTGGTTTTAAAAATGCCCGTGTTGATGAGCTTTGTGCTGAATATGATGTGACTTTTGACCAGGCACGTCGCATAGAGATTATTCGTGAAATTGATGGAATCTATTCAGATATACATCCAGCAGCCTGGGGGATTGCTCGCAATTACCAACGTATCCTATATTGGGATAAATTTGGATATCCCGAGTATATGGTAGGCCGTTACACAGGTGATTATCGCACCGCATTCACACTCTGGTGGTATGAACCTGAAAAAGAGAAAGCCTTGCAAGAAGCGATGGCTAATGATACCAACCTCCCTGTTGGTCCAGTAGATGTGAAATACTGGCCAGAATACTTGAAAAAAGCTAATACTCAGTAATAATTGTTTTATTCGCTCTGTCACTGCATGTTAAGCTTGCAGTGACAGGGTGCTTTATACAGTGAACTTCCTCGAACAATGGTAAACAAACTATGACAACGTATTTTATTCGTCGCATTTTGCTCATGATCCCCACTTTTCTGGGGTCTACAATCCTTATTTTTATCATTCTTCAAATGGCGCCTGGAGGGCCGCTTGAAAGAACGATTCAGCAACTTCAGGCTGGTGCCATGCAACAGGGTGAGGCTGTTGGTAGTGTTGGAGATATCATGGGTGGAGGGAGTTCAGTATTACCAGAATCTGCTATGCGTGAACTCAAAAGATTCTATGGCTTTGATAAACCAGTTTATCAACGATACCTAATCTGGTTAGGTGTCTGGCCCCGTGAAATCAAGCATAGAGAAGTAGAGTTCAAAAATGGCATAACCGAGGCGAAAAAGAATGTTGGAAAAGGTCAGTATATGACCTTACGCCTTGAAGGTGAAAAGGTTGGGGTCTATACTGATGATGGTCAACCCAGTGATATCTGGAAAGCTTCAATAGATGAGTCTGGGGCTGAAGAAAATTTGATTTTGACGACGATCTATCAAACCGAGTTTTCAGGTATTCTTACGGGGAACCTGGGAACATCCTATACCTATGATCAGCCTGTAACAGAGGTCATGGCACCGCGTTTTAAGATTTCCATGTTCTTTGGACTCACCGGAATGTTTTTATCCTACATCGTTTGTATTCCTTTGGGAATTCGTAAAGCCCTGAACCATGGTTCTGCTTTTGATTTCCTTTCCAGCGTGGTCATCTTTGTAGCCTATTCAATCCCTGGTTTTGCTCTGGGTGGTGTCATGTTGGTTCTGTTTGGAGGCGGTTCTTTTTGGGATGTCTTCCCGCTGGGGGGATTTCGATCTCCCACTGAGGTCTGGGAAACCCTCTCTGTCTGGGGTCAAATCAAAGATCAGCTTTGGCATGCTGTATTACCTATCATCGCATGGTCAATCGGTAGTTTTGCCGGTCTTACCGTACTGATGAAGAACAGCTTACTAGAAAACATATCTCAAGACTATATCCGAACCGCTTTTGCTAAAGGATTACAGGAAAAAAGAGTGATCTGGGTACATGCTATCCGGAACTCGGTCATTCCAATCGCCTCGGGTATTGGTGGTGTCATCGGAGTGGTTATCGCTGGATCATACCTGATTGAGAAAGTGTTCAATATTGATGGCTTTGGGAAGATGGGATTCCAGGCAATTCTGGATCGCGATTATCCTATTACTCTGGGCTTTTTAGTTATCGTTGTGGTCATTCGACTCGTTGCAAATATCCTTTCAGATATTGCCCTGGCAACCGTTGATCCACGTATCAGATTCAAGTAGAAAAAAAGTAATTATGGCTGAACAACAAGAAATATCATTATCCATCCTCAAGAAACGCTGGCTCAAATTTAAGACGCTCAAGCGAGGCTATTATTCATTTGTCATATTGATCATTTTATACGGACTTTCATGGTTTTTACCTGTGCTCATCAATAATCGAGCGCTGGTCGTTAGCTATGAGGGTGACCTTTATTTTCCGGTTTTTTCAGGATATTATGCTGGCTCAGAATTTAACCAGGACGTACCTGGGGAAGCTATTTATCGTGAACTGAAGGAAGAGTGGAAACAGTCTGATAGCGATAACTGGATGATCATGCCCCTCTATCCATACAGTCCTTATGAAGATATTACGGTTCGTGGAAACAAGATGTATGATCCCCCTTCCAGTACTCACTGGCTGGGTACGGACAATACAGGTAGGGATGTGTTTGCCCGACTATGCTACGCATTTAACATCTCGATTTCCTTTGCTTTGATCCTCACCACCTTGAACTACATCCTGGGCATATTGATTGGTGGTAGTATGGGGTATATCGGAGGAAAATTTGATTTATTCTTCCAGCGATTGATTGAAATCTGGTCCAGTCTACCCATGCTGTTTGTGATTATCATTATCAGTTCTATCATCAGACCATCCTTCTTTTTGCTCATCATGATTTATACCATCGTGAACTGGATTGGGATGACCTATCTCATGCGTGCAGAATTTTACCGTGAGAAATCCAAAGATTATGTTGCCGCTGCCCTCTCTATGGGACAGACTAATTTTAAAGTGATGTTTAAGCACATTTTACCTAATTCTTTGGTGCCGGTAATTACCTATTTCCCTTTTGCTGTAGTTGGCGGTGTTTATGCATTGGTTGGCCTCGATTATCTGGGCTTTGGGATGCCACCACCAACTCCCAGTTGGGGACAATTATTAGATATTGGCCTGGAAAATATCACAAAATGGTGGATGGTTTTTGCTCCGGTTTCGGCTCTCTTTACCACCTTAATAATGGTTGTTTTTATCGGGGAAGCTGTACGTGAAGCTTTTGACCCCAAAGTGTATTCGAGGTTACGATGAGCCGGGAAAAACTTGTTGAGGTAAAGGGGTTAAAAACCCGTTTCAAAGTTGGCGGTGAATGGGCCAAAGCAGTAAATGGTGTTAGTTTTGACATCTATAAAGGTGAAACACTGGGGATTGTTGGTGAATCTGGTTCAGGAAAATCTGTTTCGGTACTTTCCTTAATCCAGCTCATACCGAACCCACCAGGTGAAGTCTTTGACGGTGAAATCAAGTTCAAGGGCGAACGCATTTTTAACGCGGATGACCTGGCTGCCGTCCGAGATGTTCCGCAGTTCAAGTATTTTCAATTTATCCCTGAAGAAAAGCGCAACCAGGCAGCTGGTTTCTTTTTCGTCCTATGGGTTCTCCTGTACTCTTTTCTGCCAATAACAGGGTTACTTTTTGGTCTTCTGGCAATTATCGCCGGCTTATCCATGATGGTACATTTGTTTTACAACTCACCCCTGTCAAAGGCGATGGCTGAATTCAGGGAAAAGATCTACAGCCGAATGTGGGATATCCGTGGATCTGAAATTGCCATGATCTTCCAGGAGCCCATGACATCGCTCAACCCCGTATTCACCATAGGGATGCAGGTGATGGAATCCATCAGACCGACACCCATCAGGAGTTCATTCAAGGCCTGGTTTGTCAGTCGTGCTAAAAGCTTAAAGCTTGTTTCCATGAAAGGTCGTTTGCAGACCTCGGGTATTTTTGCCATCATTGCGCTTTTCTTTTCGCAATTGGCTTCCGGCTGGAGTTTTGCTCCGGTTTCCATGTTGATATCCGTTGTGGTAGGAGCATTGGTTCCAACGGGTCTGGCCTATTTTGTCATTGGTGTTGATAAGATCATTAGTGATGCCTTTAAAGCCGATCATCAGGAGTTATTTGATTCAGCAGTAAAGCTGTTGGACACTGTAGGTATTCCAGATGCTGAGCGCCGCATGGGTGATTATCCCCACCAGTTCTCTGGTGGTATGCGTCAACGAGTCATGATCGCCATGGCTCTTGCCAAAAACCCATCGCTACTCATTGCAGATGAACCGACCACGGCTTTGGATGTAACTATCCAGGCTCAGATTCTTGACCTAATGTTAGATCTTAAGAAGAAAAATAGTGATGCAGCCGTTGTGTTGATCACCCATGACTTGGCAGTTGTGGCTGAAACTTGTGAACGCGTTATTGTCATGTATGGTGGTATTATTCAGGAAGTCGCCGAAGTGAACGAGTTATTTAATAATCCCAAACACCCATATACTAAAGGATTACTGGGATCCATACCAAGACCCGATATTCAGGGGACGAGGGAACGGCTCGAAACAATCCCTGGAATGGTTCCAAATATTTTGAATTTACCTGAGGGTTGTAAATTCTGCACCCGATGTACTGTAAAAATTGATAAATGTGATACACAAGAACCACTGCTCCAGGAAGTCGCTCCAGGACATTTTGCCCGTTGTTTTGTGATTCAGGAAGAGCAGGTGTCAGCATGAGCAACAATAAACTTGTAGATGTTAAAAACCTGTCCGTTCATTTTCCTATTCACGGTGGGGTATTCTCAAAACGTGTTGCTACAGTGAAAGCTGTTGATGGTATATCATTCTCGATTGGTAAAAAGCAAATTGTAGGCATGGTTGGTGAATCCGGCTGTGGAAAAACCACAGTGGGTCGCGCCATGATCAATATTTTGCGTCACGTATCTCCTGACGTTGAGATTGGTGGTAATATTGAGTATCATTTTGATGATGAAGTTGTAGATTTTGTGCAATTGTCTCCCAGAGAGATGCGTAAATACCGCTCTCGGGTTCAGATGATATTCCAGGATCCTTATGCCTCACTAAATCCACGTATGACTGTGGCACAGATCATCAGCGAACCACTCCAGCTTCACACTAAAATGAATGCTCAGGAACAGCGTGAGCGTGTTGGATGGTTGCTTGAAAAAGTTGGATTGCAACCTGAACAGGCCAGGCGTTTCCCTCATGAATTTTCAGGGGGTCAACGTCAGCGTATTGGGATCGCCCGAGCATTGGCTACCAACCCCGACCTAATCATCTGTGACGAACCGGTTTCAGCCCTGGATGTTTCCATTCAAGCACAGGTTATTAACCTGATGATGGATCTTCAGGATGAATTTGAAGTGTCCTATCTTTTTATCGCGCATGATCTTTCTGTGGTAGAGCATATTTCTGACAAGATCGCTGTAATGTATTTAGGTGATATGGCTGAATTTGGAAATGCCAGAGATGTATATCATCATCCTTGTCATCCCTACAGTAAGGCACTCCTATCTGCAGTTCCGCTACCAGACCCAAGTCGTAAGAATCGCGAAAGAATTGTGCTCAAAGGGGATGTTCCAACACCCCTGAATAAACCCAGTGGTTGTGCGTTCAGGACTCGTTGTCCTGTTGCTGAGTCTTCATGTGCAGAATCCAAACCCGTTTTCGAAGAGCAGGCAAAAGATCATTTTGTTGCCTGTCCAATTGTAAAGTGAGTTTGATCTAACAGGGAATGACCGGCGTGTCTGAGCCTCATATGCTGGCAATTGTAACGGGGACAAGTTCCGGCATTGGAGCTGGCCTGGCTAAGGCACTGCTTGACGAAAAATGGCAGGTTTTGGGTATTGCCCGCCGCGAAGTAAAGTTTGAATCCCCTGCCTATACCCATCTGAACGCAGACTTTTCAGATCTCGCTTCCCTCGATGATAGGGTTATTCCCTTTCTGATTCGTCATTTGACCCAGACAAAGTGCCAGCGTATCGCACTGGTAAATAATGCCGCTACCATTGGGTCATTGAAAGGTCTTGATGATATTCCCTCTGTTGATCTTTTGAAGGTATATGCAGTCAATGTGATTACCCCGGGAGTATTAATGGGAGTGGTCACAAAACATGTGCCTTCAATTTCCTGGCTTAGAATTGTCAATGTGTCATCAGGGGCAGCCCATAGGGGACTTCCCGGATTATCCGACTATGCCGGCAGTAAAGCTGCATTGAGACTCACTGGTATGACTTTGGCGAGTGAATTCGAACAGTCCAAACGATCACGAGCTTCCATTTTGAGTTATGAGCCAGGTATTGTAGATACAGAGATGCAGGTCAAGGCAAGAGAACCTGTCAAAGGTTTCCCTTCTCAGGATATATTTCAGGGATTTCACTCCAGTGGATATCTTCAACCTGTAACAGCTGTTCTTAAAGATGTGTTGGACTTTCTATCTGATACCAATAGCCCGGCATTTTCTGAAAAGCGTTTCAACCCAACATAATTTTCGCAGGACTTTTCTATTGTAAATTAGATAGACTTTGTTTAGTCTGGTTTATTCTTGGGGGTTCACTTGAATCGAACTGATTTACAAATCGAAGCTATTGGTAAATGAAGCACTTTACTTTCATCATATTGATGGTCACAGGTGTCATGGCAACCTCAATACAGGTAATAGACCAGCAGTCTGGTAAAGGCATGCCAGGAGTTAATATTACCATTGTGGGTACACCAGAAGGTCTGAATACTGATCTGGAGGGATATTTCACTCTGGATGCGAGCTATGCAGGGCAGCGTTTAAAGTTTTCATACATCGGATATACCGATACAACTTTGGGGTATGATGAAATACTCAATATGAGAATCATTCATCTAACACCCGATATTCTGAACCTGAGTTCAGTGGAGGTGATTTCCTCCAAGCTGGAATGGGAGCAGGCAGATCTGCCCTCTCTAGTCACCGTACTCAGAACCAGAGAACTGGTAAATCAAGGCAGTATCGAATTGAGAGATGCTCTCCAGCGGGATCCTTCTGTGGTTGTCCAGGAGAGCTATGCAGGAACTCATGAAATATCAATCAGAGGCAGTAATGCCGATGAAGTCTTGATTCTCTACGATGGTATTCCCCTCAATTCCAGTTACCTCGGTGGGTTTGACCTCTCCTGGATTAACCTGAATGATATTGATGCAGTATCCATTATCAAGGGCGCTGGAACATTGAAATATGGATCAGGAGCATTTGGGGGCGTGGTGGTTCTGGATCCCATTCGTAAAAGTACCACAGGCTTTGATTTGAACTACCAGAGATCTGACCAGAGTTTGAACGGTTACAATCTCACCGGGCAACTTAATTTAGGTCGTTTAAACACGAGGTTGAGCCTGACGCAAAAAGAACAATTGCCTTATGGATTCTATAATGCTGATCTTGTATCTGAACGGAACTTCATAAATTCTTACTCGGTCTATTCACTGAAGGACAGTGCCAACACGCTATCTGTTAATTTTATGGATGTATCTGAAGAGCTCATTCCAAATCCCCAGATAGAGAACAAAATGTCTGACAGCTACACTCAATTGAAATACTCCGGTGGATTAGGTCCACTCAAAAATATGATTTTTCAGGTATTGCACCGGAACAACACAAGTGAGGGGTTCAATCTTACTGATCCTGATTTTGAGTTTATCAATAGCACGGCTGAAAAACTGGATTTGTTCGCCCTCGAAAACAAATGGATCCAAAACAATCTCGTGAATCTGTCCCGCGCTGAAGTCAAGCGGAGCGAATACTCAGGTGTCTCCAACACAAAAAACGTGCGCTGGGAGCATGATGATTTTCATGATATTAATCTCTTGCAGGATTGGATCGCCTTTTCTGATGTTTTTAAATATCGAACGGAGCTGGGCGTTCCTTTTGTTGACTATCTAGAACTCAACGCCAGCTTCCGGTACGATTTGATAAAAATGAAAAAGACACATCAGGCCTTTTGGGATGATGAAATGTATCAAGATCTTGAGTTAGAAGATGACTATGACCAGATATCTAAACGCAATGGTTTTACACTTCAGAAGAACAGGAAGAACTTGAGGTATCAGCTGTTTTACACATCTGGAACCAACATGCGTTATCCCAGCTTGAGTGATCTCTATTTAAGAGATCACACCACCATTGGGATATATATAGATCAACCTTTATTGCCAGAACTCAACTCATCTAACGAATTTGGACTTCAGGCAAGCATTCAGCCCGCAAATAGTAATTCTGTATTGGAGCATATTGATTTACAGGCATCACTGTACAAAAATAAATATGTGGATAAAATCTATCATACTCAGATTCCAAGAGCATTGCCCACACCTGTGAATATGACGACGACTCAATTGGGTGGAATGGAAGCATCCATGATGGCGTCACTGCTGGATGACAGACTTCGCTTCTCCCTGGGCACGCACCGTTTAAACATTTCATCCTACACCATCTTTCCCAATAAACCCAAGTTTAGAGATGTTATGGAAATTGAGATGCTCGGTTCAAAAGCAACTCTCAGATTGCAGTATTATCACGAGGGTAAACAGTTTTATGGGGGCAGCCAGGACAATATCAATTGGGTGGTTACTGAAGTTCCTGGACGAGAAAATTGTAACCTGTATTCATCTTTCCGTCTTGACGTCTTGAAAACACAAATGACTCTAGGAATATCTGTATTGAATGTGTTATCCGATGATGATGAAGCAAACTGGCTGAACCAACGCAAATGGACAGCCAATATTGGGTTCTCCATCTAGGCAATTAATTGAAACTCAGATTTTCGCTTTTCTTTTTCTAGTTGACTGTATTTCTTTCACATGAGCAACAAACTCATCCATGGGCAATGATGCGATGGTTTTACCGATGAGCTCAAGGGGTAGGTCCTCCAGCTTTTTAAATCGGACACAGGACTTACCTGCATCGAATCGCTTACCGGTTTCACGGTAGGCAGCCTCAAAATTAAGGTGAGCTTCTTCAAACATATATATCCCAGAAAGATATACAGCCATGTGGTTTTTCTGAGATGCCAGGGCAGCATATAGCAGGGGCTGTTTGTTATAGGTCTCAGGGTATACGCTGAGGGGAACCTGGTAACTTATCATACCCCAGTTCATAACCTCCTCATATCCCTCGGGAAGACTCTCCAGGATTACTTTTCTAACGGCGTGAATCTGAGCAGCTCTATCTTCTGGCAAGCTATCAAGATACTCATTTATTGTTTTTGCCTTTGATTGCATCACTTGGTTCCTTCCTGAGGTGAAGCTTTCGTAAGTTTATCGTGCTTCCAATATCCAATATTGCGCCTAAATTTGTCCCCAATATGCTAGAATAAAACCAGAATTTGTCACAATTTCTGGGATTAACAAACAACACGGAAGATGGCTTGACCTAAATGATGAAAAATATTTATCGCATTGCTCTCGTATTAATCTGGATTTTTCTTTCTGGTCGACTCATATACACAACATACTTCCAGGGCGGATCAGGAACCTACTTATCCCTGGCATCAGGCCTGCGCGAGCTCCCGTCTGAATCAGAGTGGATGAATATTTATTTAGACGGGCGGAAAATGGGCCATACTGTCTACTCAATAGAAAATCAGGGCACAAGCGGCTATACCGTCCGTAGCACTACAATTATAAATGTCGTTTTTGGTGGATTGGAATCAGAAATTCACCTGGAGAATACGGCTATTATGGATACGATCTTTCGCCTTGAAGCCTTCAATTTTAGAATGATTTCAGATCAATACTCCACCCATGTCATAGGGAAGAAACAAGGCACCACGATGACGCTGGATATGATCCAGGGTAGGGATACCTCCCGCTCTGAATTCAAAGTTCCCAGAGACCTTTACACATACACGGCGATACAACCAATGATCGCCAGTAAAGGTATTCTTGAAGGAGAAACCATCCGGGTGCCAGCCTTTGATCCCATGTCTAATGAAATGGCTGATGTCACCATTACCCATGAGGGTAAGGAGTTGATGACAATCGAAGAAGAGAAAATCATCCTGAATAAATTGCGAATTGAGTTCAAGGGTATTCCATCAATTATGTGGTTAGATGACAACGGAATCACTTATAGGGAAGAAACCATTATGGGCATGATGATGGAGCGAACAACACCTGAAGAGGCTCTGGCAAAGTCCCAAACAGGTGAAGTTGACTTGTTAAATGGCTTTGCTGTAGTTCCCAGCTATCCCGTTTCAAAACCCAAAAAACTAAAGCAATTGATTATAAATTTAGCAGGTGTTTCACCAGGGATACTGGAAGCCATTAGTTCAAACCGTCAGCAAATTGAAGGTCTGGATCCAGTGCGAATGACTCTGAGTCAAGAAGCAACCCAAGTTCGAGAAGATGACCTGGATCTAAATCTCAAAGCTTCAGAGATGATTCAGAGTGACCATAAAAAGATTATCGATCAGGCAAATTGGATTTTAAAAGATATGGATACCCCTATTGCTCAGAGTCGAGAACTAACAAAATGGGTATTCGACTATCTGGAGAAAAAACCAGTAGCCAGTATATCAGGCGCCCTTGATATTCTGAATACAGGTGTTGGAGATTGTACCGAACATACCACCCTGTACACGTCTTTAAGCAGAGCCGTTGGTATACCTACAAAAATCCATGTCGGTCTGGTGTATTTGCAGGGCCGCTTTCTGTTTCACGCCTGGCCCGTTGTTGCTATTGATGGTGAGTGGATAGATGTTGACCCAAGCCTGAATCAATTCCCGGCAGATGCCACACATATTGCGTTAATGGAGGGTGATTTTAAAAATCTGACAGATTTGATTCCCGTATTGGGAAAAATAGAAATTACTATTCTTGAACAACGCTATTAACCCATAATTACTACTTAACGAATCTGTAGCCCCATGTACCTTATTGACGGACCCTATGTTTCCGATTATCTGAAGCGTTCGCTTTCGGAATTAAGCATTCGAGTTATTCAGACACCTCAAGCCCAAAAATTTTTGGATACTTACCCCATAAACTTCATCAGTGAACGAGATGCAATAGAAGCCTTGAATCACGATGCACACCATCAGGTCTACACAAATTCCGAAAACGCCCTGGATTGGATTTATGATAATTTTCCCAGCAGTGAGCTAACATCCACCATTCAAAAGGTAAAAGATAAGACCTTGTTTAGACAGCACCTGAAGCAGATTCATCCAGATTACTATTTTCAAGAATCCACCCATTCGGAGCTGTCCTCACTACCCCTGGAATCAATACCCTTTCCAGTCATTCTGAAGCCATCAATAGGGTTTTTTAGTCTGGGAGTTCAGCGAATCGAAAATGCTGTGGAGTGGCATTCTGCTCTACAAAACCTGGATCAAATTATTCGTGAAAGTGAAGGCATATATCCGCAACGAGTCCTGGACAATTCTCGGTTTATCATAGAGGAGGTGATCATCGGGGATGAGTTTGCCATAGACTGTTATTTTGATGCCCAGGGCAAGGTTGTGATTCTGAATATGATGAAGCATTTGTTTGCCTCAGATGCTGATGTAAATGACCGTGTTTACATCACTTCAGCTGCAATTATGCAACAATATGTGAAAGTTGTTTCAGACTACCTCAATACACTTGGACAGGTGTTGGGTCTGAAGCGCTTTCAGGCACATATTGAGCTTCGAATTGATGGTGAAGGATTGGTGAATGCCATTGAGATTAACCCGCTTCGCTTTGGTGGGTGGTGCTCAACCCCAGACTTATCTCAGTATGCCTGGAATATGAACATTTATGAAATGTTGGTGAATCAATCACAACCTGATTGGAGTAATACCACTCATGAACAGCCCGACAGGGTCTATGCCCTGGTTGTCTTGAATAACAGTACAGGTACTCCCGGTAATAAAATCAAGGGCTTCGACTACAAAAGACTTCTAAAACAGGTACAAAATCCACTTGAACTACGGAAGACAGACTACGCAAAGTTCCCATTGTTTGGATTTTTAATGTGTTCGGTCCCTGGAGATGATTTAGGTGAGCTCTATGACCTGCTCCATTCTGATCTGAAGGAGTTTGTCACCCTATAATTTGGGAAGCTGTTTAGGGGTAATATTCTTCCAGGCGTTTTTCCTGTTCAGCTATGGCCTCGCTGAGATCAACCTTAAAGATGTCCTGTTTACGATTCAGAAGCAGCAAGACCCTCTCTTCAGCCTGTCTGGCTCGAGGGTGAACAATCTGGATATCCAGACTCAACTGGTAAAGTTGGAGCGATTTATCAAGTAGTTCAGCCGCCAGTGCACTTGAGTCGCTTTCCAATTCAGTCAGTTTCAAAAATGTTGCCTCAGCTTCATCGAAGGCTTCTCTCCATCGGTCATGTGTCATCCAGTCAAAGCCGGCTTTTGTGAGAAAAGTGATGGGGATGGGATGAATGGCGTTGCCTTTGAAGTTGCGTCCAAAGACCTGAAAAGAGACAGTCTTCTCATCTGTCTTCAAGGGTTGTGTACTAAGGATGCCAGAGGCAGGATTCCATTTTGCTTCAAGCGGTTCGCCATCCTGAAAAATCTTGACAGAGTTATCCTCAAAAAATGAATTGTCAAACCCATCGTTTAGGCGGAACTCAATTTCATGTTCCAGATTGATAAATTCCAGAGAGTCTTCTACCAGTGGAGTAGCGTAAGGAACACCTCGGTCGAAATATTCGAGTATCGCCTGGAAGTATACCTCAGCTTCCAATTGATTATATTTTTTACTTTTGAGTCTACCCTCACCAGCAGGATGTGTGAAAAAGCCACCCTCACCAATCACACCAGGCATTTGGTCAATAGTATTTCTCAGGATGGATGTACCGGAGCTATAAATGAGGTGGTCACTATAGACAGCTCCATCGTCAGGTTGCGCAAATGAAAGGGATTCCCGCATACCCCCGATAAGGATTCTGGCAAAATCCACTGAAGCTGGATTTTGGGAGGCGGGTCCAAAAAAGTAAACAATGGGCAGATCCATACTCGGGTCATTCCCTGAACCATTGTGATGGATTGATACCAGAAGATCACTGTTAAATGTTTTAGCCAGTGTGGCTCGGCCGCCCAGGCTTACATCTTTGTCTTTCTTACGGGTCATGAGGACATTTGCACCAGCCAGCCTCAGTTTGGTTGAAAGGATTTTGGCGACCCGCAGATTGATCCACTCTTCTCGTTCGCCGGTGGGACCGACACGAAAATTATCATAAGCTTCCGTATCACCATGACCAGGATCTATGGTGATATTTATCCCCTCCAGGGGTCTGTCAGTTGGCATGGTGCTCAGGTATCCACCGCAAGCTGAAAGGAGGATTAAACTTAGGAGTAGAGGGGTGACTTTTTGGAGCATGGAGACCTCGCCGTATCATTTTTTAATATCCTGAATGCATGAGCCTGCAATATGAACATTATTTTTGTCTGTGAGAAAATAAAAACCCCGATGAAAATTCATCGGGGTTTTGAAGATCCATGGTCTGGTGGAGATTTATACCCGGGCAAGTGCCTGATCAAGATCAGCCTGGAGATCAGCCACATCCTCTGTTCCAACAGCAAGTCGAACCAGTCCATCTGAGATGCCAGCAGCTCTTCGTTCGTCCTCCGGCATGTTAGAATGCGTCATAGAAGCGGGATGTTGAATCAAAGATTCATAACCACCAAGTGAGACGGCCAGCTGGGGGATTTTGACATTGTCCAAAACAACTTTACCACCTGCTACCCCACCTTCAACACCAAAGCTAATCATGGATCCATAACCCTTCATTTGGCTGGTAGCCAGATCATGCTGTGGGTGAGATTTTAAGCCAGGATAGCGAACCCATTCAATTTTCGGGTGAGCCTCCAGGTAGGCTGCCAGTTGTTTTGCATTTTCCTGTCCCCGTTCAACCCGAAGAGATAATGTTCGCATGCCCCTCAGGACGAGCCAGCTCTGATGGGGGTCCATGACCCCTCCGGTTGCGTTAACCACAAGTTTTATCCGCTCGAATTCGGTCTCGGTTTTAGGGATAACGACTCCACCAACCACATCGGTGTGCCCATTGATGTATTTGGTAATGCTATGAAGCACCACATCAGCCCCAAGCAAAAGGGGGTTTTGAAGGATAGGGCTCATAAAGGTATTATCCACAACCAGAACTGCACCATGCTCATGAGCAATTTCTGCACAACCAGCAATATCCGTGAGTTTAATGGTCGGGTTGGCAGGTGTCTCGATATACAATAATTTTGTGTGGGGTTGCATGGCTTGACGCACTTGGTTGAGATCCGACGTGTCAACAAATGAGCTTTCTACCCCAAATCGGCTGAACTCATTTTCAATCACCATTCTGGATGAGCCATAAACAGCATCTGTACCCACCATATGGGCTCCTGACCCTAAATAGGTCATATAGATGCTGGTCACTGCTGCCATACCAGATCCCGTGGCAATCCCACCATATCCGTGTTCAAGATTGGCGACAGCTTCCTCAAAGGTGTTGGTGGTTGGATTTCCGATACGAGAGTATATATACCCTGTTTCCTCACCAGTAAACAGTTTGGCTCCATGGTCTGAATCTTCAAACTTGAAGGTTGAGGACTGATAGATGGGTATTCCCACACTACCATGTTCATGATCTGGGTTTTCACCAGCGTGTGTCACTCTTGTATTAATGCCTTTGTTGGTGAGATCAAGACTCATGAAAAGTCCCCCTTGTTGAGTGTTAATAAATCTGATAAAATTGAAAATCCAGTTTCGATTTTTCCCGCACCGGGACCCGAAATAGTCAAATCACCTAAGAGGTCAGTAGAAAATGTAATGGCATTCAGAGTGCCCTCAATTTGAGATAAAGGATCATCCAGAGGAAGTGCTTCTGGTTTCACTTCGGCCACTATACCGTCATCTTCAATAGACAGCGAGGCGATCAACTTCCATCGTTTACCCTGGGATTTTGCCTGCTCAATATCATCTGAGGTGATGTCGGCAATTCCATTGCATTTGATATCCGTTGGTTTAAGCGAACGGTTAAAAATGATATTTGCCAGAATGGCTAATTTTGCCTGAGCATCATAACCATCAATATCAGCGGATGGATCAGCTTCAAGGTATCCCTTTTGGTCAGCAACAGCAAAGGCTGCATCAAAACTTGCACCTCGCTCCATCTCACTGAGGATGTAATTCGTGGTGCCGTTTAAGATGCCACGAATTTCACTGATACGGTTTCCGGGTAATGAATACTTTAATAAACTGAGCACGGGTGTTCCACTGAGAACGGTTGCCTCATTGAGGAAAGCGCAGTTGTGCTCATCAGCCATCCGTTTTAATTCCGAATAGTACAAAGCTGCTGGCCCCTTATTTCCAGTGATTATGTGCTTGCCATATTTGAAGGCGGTATGACAGTGGGTCCGGGCAGGTTCTGCATTTTGAAGATTCGTGTGAGCGAGTTCAACAATAACAGTGGCGTTAGACTGCCTGATTAGCGTCTCTGTATCCCAGTCTTTCACATGTTGGGTAAAAGGTGTCGTGGAGATTGCCTCTTGATTCAATAGCCTTAACGGTAGGCCTTCCGGGTTATACATGCACCCACGACTGCGTGTGATCACGGCAACTATCTCGAAATCAAATTGGTGATCATTTCTGAGTGATTCACGTTTTTCCTCAAGAATTTCACACAATCCCTGGGCTACGGTTCCAAACCCTATGAGAGCGATTCGGTGTTTTGAATGCGACTGGGTCATGAAGTATCCTGTTTATTCAGAATCTGAGCTTTTATGCTCGGTGGGCATTGCAGTCTCATATTTCAGGGTAGACAGCACGACCATGGTTTTCAGGTGCTGAACCTCTGGAAGTGCTGTAAGCTTGTGTAATACAAAGTTTTCATAGTCGGGAATATCATGATTAGCAACCTTGAGCATGAAGTCTGCGCCGCCTGTGATATGGTGGCATTCCATGACTTCATCAAGGGTGGTAATGGCTTTCATAAACCGTTCAACACCTTCCCGTCCATGACGTACCAGGGTTACTTCAACATACGTGAAACAGCTTAGACCCAATTTAGCAGGGTCCGTGAGAGCTACGTATTTCTGAATTATTCCATTGCGTTCGAGTTTTTTTACTCGCTCAAGGGTGGGTGGAGGTGACATATTAATACGTCGAGCCAACTCCGCATTGGATATCCGACCATTCTCCTGGAGAATGTCTAAAATTTGTCTATCAGTCTTATCGATTTTCATAATCACCTAATAAATGTTATGTTATTGTGAGAAAAGCATGATAAATATAATGAGTATTAGAAGGAATACAATTTATTTGCGCACTTTTATGTGTTGCTAAAATCAGTTAATTCTTTAGCCCCGGTACGATATTTACAGAGCTTGACCTTTATTCTTGGGAAAATCAAACTAAATTGAGCTTCAAAATTTTTTGGGTGAAAGGGGATAAAATGTTTCGTCAAGCTTCGACCAAATTGCTGGTTCTGGGATTATTATTTACGACACTGAATGCTCAGGTCGTCACACAAAAATATGCTCAGGGAAAGCTGTTTATGAAAAACGGGATGACCATTGAGGGTAAAGATATGCAGATGACCATGGAAAATGTAACCATCGTAGTGATGGATATTCCCCAGGTTTTTCCACTCTCGGATGTCTCTCAGGTCATGGCAAAGCAGGGCAAAGCTAAGAAATATGGTAGAAACTGTGCTGGCGTCTGTGTCGGGTTAAATCTATTCTCATTACTGATGACCTCTGGAGTAACAATGGAGGACGAATATGGCAATGAAGTCGAGGTCAAGCAACTTCTTTTCTGTAAATTCCTGATTCAGGGATCTCATTTTCTTCAGGTATGCTGAGATACATTCTCCCAGCCAACCAGTCCTCATGTATTTCTTCCAAGATGGCAGTAACCAACCTCAAGCATGATTCCTT
>JAERTJ010000004.1 GCA_016844945.1 Fidelibacterota bacterium
ACGTATTTTTACCCCTCAGGCTTCTCAGAAGCTTGTTCCAGCATTTTCATACACATACTCACCAAAAACTGTTTTTGCCGTCTAAAACCACCCTAAAGCAAGAAACCCACCGAAAGGGCGGGTTTCTCAACGATCTGAGCCACCTCTCAGGGTGGCTTTTTTTATGCATTAAGGGCCGAGTTTTCATGTGTGCTTCAGCAATCAATCAATTTGTGAATTTTATTAACAAACTACTGGAGAGGTACAAGAAGATGGCTATATTCTGCCCACGGGAGGAACCACTATGCATACAATTATTCGAATTGCTCTAACAGTTTTATTGCTTGTTAGCTTTGTTTATTCAGACGATCTGACTACCACACCAGTAGGACCGGGCATCACCCATCACCATGCTTTTCTATCTGGAGGGCCGTGGCACATACAAATTCTCGAAATTGACCTAACAGATACCATGAACACGCTGGAAACTGTAAAGGCCGGGAACAACATAGCTGGTTATGAAAGAACTTCGTCCATGGCGGCTCGTTCAAGTAGACCAGGGCACACTGTCATTGGCGCCATTAATGCTGACTTTTATGCCAGTGGTGGAATAAGTATTGGGGCACAGATCATCAATGGCACCCTACTGAAACGCCCCTATCCCCGTTCGGTATTTGCATTTGGAGAAAACAAACGCCCCTATATTGATATTCTTACTTTTGGTGGCCAAATTACAAAAAATGACACCCTCTCCCTGAATATTAATGGCGTCAATGAGGTCAGAAATACAGACAAGCTTGTCCTCTATAATCGCTATATGGGTGGAACGACAGGAACCAACGAATGGGGTTGTGAAGTCACCGTAGAATACATAGAACCACCAATTGGCGTTGGAAGTCCCATGCTAGCCGTAGTGACTGCTAAGGATAGCATCCAGGCAAATGGACACGGCAACTCAACCATTCCGGCATCCGCAGATGGCGCTGTACTCTCAGGCCATGGGACAGCTCGCGACTTTCTTAACACCTCTATATTCATTGGTGATACAATCACTATTGATCTGTCACTCCCCCCTATCACGGAGACATTGACTCAATTGGTTGGTGGCACACCGCGTATCATCAGAAATGGTAGCCAAAGTGTCGAATATGACCAGGAATCCGTAGGTTACAATTTCGCACACGATCGGCACCCAAGAACTGCAGTAGGCTTTTCTGAAGATGGTACGACCGTATTCTTTTTTACCGTGGATGGACGACAGGCAGGGTTTAGCGTAGGCATGAGTCTCTACGAGCTGGCAGATTATATGTTGGAATGGGGTGTCTACGATGCCGTCAATCTGGATGGTGGTGGGTCCACAGCCATGGTTGTCCGCGATGAGGTGGTAAGCAGTCCTTCAGATGCCGGTGGTGAAAGATCAGTAGCCAACGCTCTCATGGTCATCTCAAAAGCACCTGTAGGACCTCTGGCATATATCAATCTACCCTGGGAAGAGACCTTCACTCTGGTTGAAACTCAACTCCAATTCTCAGTGACTGGAACAGATATATACTACAATCCCGTTGCTGTACCTGCAGCCTCCCTCCAGTGGTCTTGTGATGCATCGATTGGAACAATTTCCTCAACTGGCTTATTTTCAGCAGGTGCTACAGAAACCGAAGGCTATGTGTATGTGACTGATGGTACAATCACCGATACCACTTTTATTCACATTACCGATATCGCCACGCTCACACTGGAGCCCAGCCAGGTCGTCCTGGAAACAGATGAATCTCAAATCATCGTAGCCCATTCTGAAGATGCTTTCGGGAATACCATTCAGGTGGAACCTGAAGCCTATACCTGGTGGGTGACACCTGAGATTGCATCCATCTCAGCATCAGGACTTGTAACGGCAGAGAATACTGGGGTGGGTTCAATTTCAGCAACCTTTCATGATGTTACCACAACAATTCCGCTGACAATTGGCAGCTCCACATCGATTATGATTGATAATTTTGACAATGTATCTAACTATTCTCTCAGTGGTGCAGTCATCAACCTGGGCGCTTGCAATCTTGAAGTTGATGCCAATCAGTATGTTTCCTCGCCCACTTCAGCACGACTTGACTATAGCCTGACGACTGGTGGCACCAGCGTCCTTTACATGAACTGCAATATTCCTGTATCAGGAACGCCTGAATCTGTTTCCTTACAGGTTTACGGTGACAATTCAGCCCATTGGATTCGTGGTGAGTTCTTAAATGCACAGAACGAGAAATTTGTTCTCAACTTCACTGAAGCATCACCTGGTATAAACTGGGAAAATGAATGGCAAGAGCTCACTGTTCTCCTTGACGATGCTGTTCCTTCCTGGAGTAATCCGAATGCTGTTCTGAGCTTTCCAATCACCTGGACCAAAATCTATCTGGCAGAGACTGATGACAACAATAAGGATGCGGGAAGTATCTATCTTGATGATTTCAGAGCAAACTTTGTTGCATCGACAATTGACACACCATCACGAATCAGTCCACAACACTTCAGACTGGAAGATCATTTCCCCAACCCCTTTAATGCCAGCACCAACTTTCGCTTCAATATCCCGGAAGCAGGACTGCTGACCATGCACGTCTACAGTCTGGACGGTCGAGAAATTGATAGTTTACAGCAGGAGACAACACCTGGTAACTTCACCCTCCGATGGGAGCCAAAGGATCTGCCCAGTGGGATATATTTCTATCGTGCAACACTGGCAAAACAGGCAATTACGGGGAAATGCCTCTTAGTTAAATAGGTATACATTACATTGGAATTTAGAGGCGGATTAAGTGTTACATAATCTGTTCACTTCTGGCCTGGTTGTCATATATTAGTAAATCGTTCCTGTTAAAAATACAGACCTGTATTACCGAACATAGGGAGGACTTATTATGACCACCGGTTCATTAATCCCCGAACCAATCACCATCCTGGAGAAGCTTGAGAATGCTATATATGTCATCGCTGGCACCTTGCTGGTGATAGCGGCATTTGCCATGTTGGGGAAAACCGTTATATCCCTATTGACATCCCTGGGACATGCCACGCTTCGCGAAATGGCTTTGAGGCTTCTGGATGATCTCCTGTTAGTACTTATGTTGGTTGAGATTCTCCATACCATCCTCGTTAGCTTGAAAACTCATGTTCTCAAGACAGAGCCCTTTCTGGCAGTGGGACTTATTGCAGCCGTCCGACGAATTCTTATTATCACCGTTGAAGCTGCTCATATTGCAGATCTATCTGATGTTGTCTTTCAGCGGACCATGATTGAGATCAGCATATTAACGCTCTCCATTCTCATCCTGGTTGTTTCAATTTATATGGTCAGGAAAAAGGCACCAAGCATGGTTGACAGACATGTTTAATCCCACCAATTGACAGGAAACTTATTCTTGAAACTGTGAATCGAGATTAGTCGTTAGAGGGAAAAAAGGATTTGTGCATCTTGTAGTGATCCAACCCGACTTCCTGGAAAATGTCACCCTGGATTTCATAGCCCATATTCAAATAAAAACCGTGGGCAGATATACGGGCGTGGAGAATGAAAGATTGAAAACCCAGGTTTAGCAAATAAGCTTCAAAAGCCATAAATAATCGCTTCCCTACCCCTAGATTTTGGACACTTTCAGCCACTGCCATTTGCTTGATTCGAACTTCTTGAGGTGATGTAGGAATACCGAGGACACTGGCGATCAAATTACCGTCTTCATCAAATGCACCGAAATGATAGTAGCGTGCTTCATTGCTGAGATCATCATAAGAACCATCAAAAAGATCCATACCTATAGGGACACGCAATATTTCATGCCGCAAATTGAGGGATGCTTCATACGCATCTGTTCCATGGTGAATCAAACAATATTCCATCCCTAGTCCTCTAAATATTTTGCAGGAAAGTTAGCACAGACCTGGAAGCCTTCAAAATACTGTCCCATATGAAAACCATCCATCAACGCATGATGTGCCTCTACTGAAATGGGCATCGTCATTTTACCCTCAACATCCTCATATTTCCCAAAAACAATTTTGGGGATGCTGTCATCCACACCATAATTCCTGGGATGAGATAAACCAGTAAATTTGAGCCAGGGGATGACAGAATAGTGAATCTGAGCCTTATCATGGTCATGGTCTAACAGTTTAGCATCCGGATCGCTACACTTTTCTATCTGGTCTAAAACATGGGGTTCAAAGGCACGAAAAGATTCCATATAGTCAAAATAACAGAATGTAAATACTCCATTCTTTTTCATGACAGTAGATCCAGCTGAGATGACGGGATAGTCCAACAATTCTTGATCGATTAATCGGTATCTGAATTCCGGAATTTTATTGACCATGAGTTGAGAGATATACAGGTAGGCAGCAAAAAATGAATATCCACCTGCTTTTGTATATTTGAGTAACTCAGTGACATCCACATCAGCGACAAGCCCAAAAAAGGGGTTCTCATAATTCTTAAAGAAATGAAATTGTTCTTTACGATCCCACGCTGCTATATCAACAACTCGTATGTTTGACGTTTCCCCCACAAATGTTACCGCTTGGGGGCAAACAGGTCAGTGATACTTCCAGCTACAATTTCAGCGGCATTTCCAACTGATTCTGACAGACTGGGATGAGGGTGGATTATCAGGGAAATATCTTCAGCATCAGCACCCATCTCCATTGCCAGAACAGCCTCTGCAATTAGATCTCCAGCGTAAGTCCCAACAATACTCATTCCAATGAGTTTGCCACTTTCTTTATCAAACAAAGCCTTTGAGAATCCTTCTGTACGTCCCAGAGCCAATGCACGACCACTTGCTGACCAGGGGAATACACCCTTGTCGTATTCAATGCCTTGCTCTTTGGCCTGAGTCTCTGTGAGACCTGCCCAGGCAATTTCAGGATCTGTAAAAATGACTGCTGGAATAACAGTGACATCAAACGCTGCAGGTTCACCACAGATTACCTCTGCAGCTACCTTGCCTTCATAGGTCGCCTTGTGTGCCAACATGGGATCACCGGTGATATCCCCAATAGCGTAGATATGTGGAACATTGGTCTGTCGTTGGGCATCCACTTTGATAAAACCTCTCTCATCAATATCGATCCCAATATTCTCAAAACCTGAACCATGGGTGTTGGGGCGACGTCCCACGGCCACCAGGACTTTGTCGACCTTTAATTTCTCCTCGCCTTTGGAACCCTCTAGCGTCACCTCAAGATGATTATCATGAGGAACTATACCCTGTACTTTGGTTCCCGTACGAATTTCTTTAAAATCTTTCTTGAGTCTCTGTTCAAGGGGTTTGACCACATCTGGGTCAGCACCAGGCAGTAAATGAGGCATAAATTCAACGACCCTGACATTTGATCCAAGCGCTGAATATATGGTTCCCATTTCCAGGCCGATGTATCCACCTCCAATGATAAGCAGCTCTTCGGGAATGCCATCGAGATCAAGGGCAGTTGTGGAATTCATGATCCGTGGGTCTTCTGGAAAGCTGGGAATTTTTGTCGGATGTGATCCAACAGCAATAATGGCATCCTCAAAGCTAACCTCACTGACTCCATCATCGCCGGTCACCTCAATTGTCGAGGGTGAAGTAAACACACCACTTCCGGTAATGACTTCCACTTTGCGAGCTTTTGCAAGAGCAGCTATACCTTTTGTCAGTCGACCAACAACACGTTTGTTCTTCCACTCTTTGACCTTTTCCAGATTCCATTCTGGCTCAGGAAATGTTAACCCAAAATTCTGAACTTCTGAGCTCTCAGATTTAACACGAGCGAGATGGAGCAATGCCTTTGAAGGAATACACCCTCTGTTCAGGCACACACCGCCCAGGGTTTTACCCTTGTCAATGAGAATGACTTTTTTACCAAGATCAGCCGCACGAAAAGCTGCGGCATAGCCACCAGGACCTGCACCAAGGACAACGACATCAGCATGGTGTGATTGAGACATATATAACTCCTGAATCTAAAATAAATTTTTAATCGCTTTTAATTCTTCAGCAATGAATTTTGTAAATCTTGCTGCTGCAGCCCCATCTATCACTCTATGATCGTAGGACAGTGAAAAGGGCAGCATGAGTCTGGGGACAAATTCTGAGCCGTCAAACTCGGGCATCATTTTGGACCTGGACACACCCATAATAGCTACCTGAGGGGGATTTACAATGGGTGAAAATCCTGTTCCACTAATACCACCAAGGCTGGAGATTGAGAATGTTGCGCCTACTAACTCTGCAGGCTTAATCTTGCGTTCTCTGGTCCGCGTACTGAGATCAACCAATTCAACTGCGAGCTCTATGAGATTTTTTTTATCCACGTCTTTGATGACAGGCACAACAAGCCCATTGGGGGTATCGACAGCAATGCCGATGTGAATATATTTTTTATGAATGAGATTTTCACCACGCGCATCCAGCGAACTATTAAAGTCCGGGAACTCAAGCAGGGCGTTGGCAGCAGCTTTCATGATAAAGGGTAGAATGGAAAGTTTTCCGCCTTCCTTGGCTGCAGCATTCTTATAGACCTGTCGAAATGCTTCCAGGTCTGTAATATCAGTCTCATCATGTTGAGTCACATGGGGAATGGTTTGCCATGCATTTTGCAAGTTGCTTGCTGTGGCTCGGCGAATTTTACTTAGATGCACCTTTTCGATTTCACCCCACTGACTGAAATCAATTTCAGGCTGAACAGGACGTCCGGGAATACCGACTGGGGCATCACCAAGACGACTTTTCACATAGTTCTGCACATCTTCTTTTAGAACTCGCCCTTTGGGACCGGTGCCACTTACCAGAGCAAGATCACAACCCAGTTCACGTGCAAACCTACGGACTGAGGGGCTGGCAGAAACTATTTTCCGCTTTGTGACGGGTACTTCAATAGGAGCCTTTGGCAATTCTTCTTCTACCGGTGGAGCTGGGGCAGATGCTGGTTCTGCTTTGGCTTCGGTCTTGGGTTCTTCAACTGCTTCTTCTGGTTCTTCAGCTTCATCAGGCTCAATGGTAGCCAGGATGGTGTTCGTGCTCACCTCTGATCCAGTGGTAACCCGAATATCTTTTATGGTTCCAGCAAATTCTGCTTCAATCTCCATGGATGCTTTATCGCTCTCCAATAGAACCAGGATATCGCCTGTATCCACATGGTCACCGGGTTTTACATTGATCTCCCCGACTTCTACTGTATCGATGCCTTCGCCAAGATCCGGTATAATTATTTCTTTCAGCATATCAATTTCTCTTTTCAATCCTTTTGAACATTCGACCAAATTCTTTCAAAAATACTCTCATTGTGTCTTGCTGAGGCTCTCGAACCATAAATATAATTTCTGCTTATGCGTATCCGTCGAGAGCTTCAGGAAGACA
Organism: Fidelibacterota bacterium; assembly: GCA_016844945.1. Taxonomy (GTDB): domain Bacteria; phylum Fidelibacterota; class UBA8477; order UBA8477; family JABMPR01; genus JABMPR01. Next base: position 7,365 of record JAERTJ010000004.1, read on the forward strand.
TGCCCGTTCACCGCTTAACCGGGTTATCCGTATCTGTTGGGATGTCATACTTCTTGATCGCCTTCGCTACTACTTTTCCGTCAATGACACCCATTTTCTGCAATTGGAACAATGCAGCGACAACGATAGAGTGACGATCAACTTCAAAGAACTTACGCAGGTTCTCGCGGGACTCACTCCGACCAAAACCATCTGTACCCAAAGCTACAAAAGGTTTTTCGATAAATAGTGAGATCTGTTCAGCCACCAGCTTGATATAATCTGATGCTGCAATCACAGGACCTACCGAGCCATCCAATGCCTGACATGCATAGGCCTTCTTGCGTTCCTGTGTGGGATGTAGACGATTCCAGCGTTGTGCGTCCTGTGCATCCAGTCTTAGTTCAGAATAGCTGGTTACACTCCAAATATCTGAAGTCACTTTCCATTCTTTTTTCAGGATATCAGCTGCTGCCAGTACTTCACCCAAAATGGCACCTGAGCCCATTAACTGAACATGCATATCACCTTTAGCTTTTCCGGTGTTGGAAAGCTTGTACATACCTTTGATGATACCTTCTTCAGCATTCTTAGGCATGGCCGGATGGACGTATGGCTCATTTTCAAGAGTGATATAATAGAATTCATCGATTTGATCGTGCATCATGCGTTTCATACCATGCTGTATGATAACCGCAATCTCATAGGAGTATGCAGGGTCATAAGCACGACAATTGGGGATGGTTGCCGCTGCCAGAAGTGAATGACCATCCTGATGCTGCAGACCTTCACCATTAAGGGTGGTACGACCCGCGGTTGCTCCAAGCAAAAATCCGCGAGCTCGAATGTCCCCAGCCAACCAGAAAAGATCTCCTACTCTCTGGAAACCAAACATTGAGTAATAAATATAGAACGGCATCATGTTGACACCGTGAGTACTATAAGAAGTTGCAGCCGAAACCCATGAGCTGGCAGAACCAGCCTCGGTAATTCCTTCTTCAAGAATCTGACCCTTGATATCTTCACGATAATAGAGGTATTGATCTGAATCCACTGGATCGTAGAGCTGACCCACACTGGAATAGATACCCAGGCTTCTAAACAAGGCTTCCATACCAAACGTGCGTGCTTCATCTGGAACAATTGGAACGACTCGTTTACCTATGGTTTTATCTTTGGTCAACATGGAGAGGATACGTACAAAAGCCATTGTTGTGGATTGAGCCCGGTCGCCAGTTCCTTCAAGAGCTGCTGAAAATGCTGATAACTCCGGTGTTTTCATTGGATCAGCCTTGGTTCGCCTGGCTGGAAAACTACCACCCAAAGCTTCTCTTCGGGCTTTCAGATATTTTACTTCTTCCGAATTTTCGTCCGGACGATAAAAAGGTGCTTTGGTGACATCATCATCTGAGATCGGAATGCCAAACCGACTACGGAACGCTTTGAGTTCTTCATCATTTAGTTTTTTCTGGCCATGGGTAATGTTTTTACCTTCACCAGCTTCACCCATTCCATAGCCCTTTACCGTACTGGTTAGGATAACTGTGGGTTGGTCTGGATGTTTTGATGCCTCAGCGAACGCCGCATAGACTTTTGCAGGATCGTGGCCACCTCGTTTCAACTTCTCAAGGTCATCGTCACTGAGATGATTAACCATCTCCAACAATTCTGGATATTTGCCAAAGAAATGCTCGCGGATATAGGCACCTCCCTCAACGATGTATTTGAGGATATCACCATCCACAACCTCTTCCATGCGTTTTGCCAGAATACCGTCTTTGTCTTTAGCCAGAAGTGGATCCCACTCTGAACCCCAGATCACTTTAATGACATTCCATCCTGCACCTCTGAAAGCACCTTCCAGCTCCTGGACAATCTTTCCGTTTCCACGGACGGGTCCATCCAGACGCTGCATATTGCAATTAACTACAAAGATCAGGTTATCCAATTTTTCTCGGGAGGCCAGAGTAATGGCACCCAGTGATTCAGGTTCATCCATCTCACCATCACCCAGAAAGGCCCAGATTTTGCGATCACTCCTGGGAATGAGCTCACGGTTTTCCATATAGCGCATGAAGCGTGCTTGATAGATAGCTTGCAGTGGACCCAAGCCCATTGAAACGGTAGGAAATTGCCAGAAGTTAGGCATCAACCAGGGATGGGGATAAGAGGAAAGGCCACCTGTTGGTGCCAATTCGCGACGAAAGTTTACCAGGTCTTGTTCACCCAATCGACCTTCCAGAAAAGCTCGGGCATAAATCCCAGGGGATCCATGTCCCTGGAAGTAAACCAGATCTCCACCAAACTCATCGGTTGCTGATCTGAAGAAATGATTAAAGCCAATTTCCAGGAGAGTTGCTGATGATGCAAAGGTTGAGATATGACCACCGATGCCATCGCTCATTTTGTTACCACGAACTACCATAGCCATGGCATTCCAGCGCACAATCGATTTGATACGGCGTTCCATTTCCCTGTCACCGGGGAACTGGGTCTGTTGGGATACTGGGATTGTGTTCAGATAAGATGTATTGGGACTATAAGGAAGTCGCACGCCATGACGACGGGCATAATCGATAAGTTCATTGACCAGGAAGTAGGCTCGATTAACCCCTTCTTCTTCAAATACTGCTGCAAGGGAATCCAGCCATTCGCTGGTTTCCTGTGGATCGGAGTCGTGATGAATGTTTACGCTTGACACGATTTACCTCAAAAGATGTTGGTTTGTCTGATAAAATTTTAGGGGGGATAAAATAAAGTAACTCATACTATCGTGACTATAATAGTCATGATTGCTTGACATGCAATAGCAATCGCATTCTTTGGATGTATTATTCAATGATTTTTGCCTGATGCTTGTTTTCCCCGCATGCTTTCCATTGACTTGTTTAGGTGTTCACAATCTAACCAAAATTTGTACGATGTCTGCCAGAAAGTGTTGGGGCGGGAGGTACGTCTTGGCGAGCTTGGGAGGACGTGGCGATCTCCTTAACCAGCCTGGTGAATGAAGAGCTAAGTTCAATTGCCCCCTTTTAATGTGGGGGTATGGGTAATCATATGGAGTAGGGACTTTTGTCCCAAAATGTTGGGCTAAAGCCCTTCCTGGTTTTGGGTTCTCAACCCCCGGCTTGAAAGCTGGGGTAATATCTCATCCCAAGGCTACCGCTGATGGTCTTGGCGCGTCCACGAGTAAATGGCGATCTCCTTATCTAGCCTGCGAGCGAGGGATTACTTCGTCACTGCGTTCCTCGTAAAGACGGGTTACCTCCTTAACCAGCCTTGTGAATGAGAGGCTAAGTTCAATTGCCCCACCTTTTAAGGTGGGGGTGTGGGTAATCATATGGAGTAGGGACTTTAGTCCCAAAGTGTTGGGCTAAAGCCCTTTCGTGTCAAGTATTCTCCCCCGCGACTTGAAAGCCTGGGTAATATCTCATCCTAAGGGTGCGGGTGACGGTCTTGGCGAGTCCGGGAGGACGTGACGATCTCCTTAATCGGGCTACGAAAGAGGGATTGCTTCGTCACTGCGTTCCTCGTAAAGACGGGGGTGGGTTTATTTCTTAGGCTTACGGGATTTGCGGCGGCTGAAGTATTTCAGGGGGTTGATACCAAGAGCAATACTTCTACGGACAGTTTGTTTCTCCACCTTATCCTCATCATTCTGAGGTGTGAACTTGTCCAACGCCTTTTCAATGACTGTCCGTGTTGGGTTAAGGGCATAGCGTGAGAAATCAATCGCCTTCTGTTTGGCGATATCATTAAGCTGCTGCTTGATATGTTTGATCGGCTCATCGACGATAGCCCGCGTTGATGCCAGTATCTCAGAGGGCTCAGGTGTCAGATCTTTGGTCGATTGGATATAGGTCATGCGACAATAATTTTCTGCTATCAATGAGATTCTGGACAACAATACAGCATTGGTGAATCCCCCAGCAATCGAAGCCATGACTTTATCAAAGAATGGAATACTGCGAAGTGTTTCCGAGCCGAGTTTTGATATGAGTTCTTCCGTTGCAAACTCAACACCCTCGGATCCTCCAATCGCCACGGAGTAGTAAATCTGTTTTGCAATCTGCCATAAATCTCTGCCAGTGGCGCGACCCGTGTAAAGTGTAAAGATTTCTTTAACCATATTCACATTGGCAGAAAAAATGAGAATGGCATCAATAAAACCATATTGAGAAACAGCACTGCTATAGAACAGGTGAACAATGTATTTTCGCCTGATTTCATCACAGCGTTTCGAAAGCACCTCAGTTGTGGCCTGATAACGGTCCAGCGATGTACCCAATTGGGTAACATCAAAATCTATTTTCTTTAAATACTTGTTATTGGAAGCGCGCTGTAACCGCATTTCTATAAGATCATTTTCCTTGCGCTTCTTGCGCACCGGACCTGGATCACCACTCAATCGACTGATTCGATAAAGTGGGATCACCACAAAGTATACGAGGATACTGATTAGTATGACAAGGACCAGGTATCCGAGGTATGGGTTAGCTGTGTATGCCAGGACATAAAAGTTGAGCATCTCACGTAAAATGAGATAGGCGAACAGAGCGATGACAAACAGGACGAGTCGTTTAAGCATTTTCATAGTTTGATAAATTAATCTATTATAGAAGCCTAACCAGTCTATCCCGTGCGGTGGCTTAGAAATGGACCATATAGTTGATCGATACCCAGCGTATGATCAAGAACCCAACCTGCCACAAAATTTAAAACCTCATCGATGGAGATTTCTTCAGAGTCTGCAATTTTTGTCTGGTAGTCCTCTACCTTTTTTAACAAAACCTGATGCTCTTCGATATGGTCATCCAATCCTTCGAATTCGAAATGTTTCATCATGGCTTCTTCTGCTGTAAAATGAAAGATGGTATAGAGATGGAGTTGCTCAAGTGTATTCTTGATAACATTTGGTCCACTGGTTTCTTCTTTGGCAATGATCAGCGAATTGATCATTTCAAATAGTATCTTGTGGTGCTGGTCAAACTCTCTGATCCCAACACTGAAACGATCTTCCCAGACTAGTAATTGCATAATTGACTCCTATTTCACGTTATTCATAAGATGTCACAGCACGGTAACATAATCGATTAACGAAACTAAAAAAATTCTATATCCTTTACCTATCCATAATAATTGACTTGGATACTTACATCTCTCATTTGTAAACTTGCTTATAAACTTATAGCCAGATTCAATTGTAGTTTGAGGAGATTGACCATGAAATTATTCTGGAGACTCATCCTGTTTGTATTGATACCATTGCTTGGTATAGCAAAAATTCCAGATCCTCAGATTTCCTCCAATGTAGACAAATATTTTAGCAGAAATCGCTTAGGTCCAACCCTGATTTCGGCTGAAATTGTCAGTAATTATGAATCAGGTAGAACCTTGAAAATTAAAATTATTGCCCGACGTAATAAAAGTGGAAAAGATCTGGGGTTTGCCTTTGCAGCAGCAGCCGCAGTTGCCAACCTTGCAGACAATCCCATTGACTTGCTCTGGGTTGAGATGGATATCAATTTTAAGGATCTAGAGACCACCATGGCTATCGCCCCAGCCAATTGTACCATCGATGCAATTATTATGGGGAATGTGGAATATGAAAAATGGTGGAATGATTGTCTTCAATTCCCATAACATTTACAAGCCTTGAGCATCCATTTTCAAGGAGGAAATTCCGGGGGAGTCAATGAGGTATAATCATAGACTTTTGTTAATCGGGTTGTTGCTCCCTATTCTACTAACAGCTCAATTAGAGGATGTCAAAATTCATGGTTGTATCAACCAATATTTCCGCCTTAACCGTGGTGGACCCACACTTCATAATATTGAAATTTTTGAACATCCAGACCTGGGCCACACCATTAAGCTTAAGATTACCAGTCGTCGAAATAGAACTCAACAGGATCTTACTTATGGGTTTACTTCAGCAGCAGCTGTGGCCAACCTTCATGGACATATTGAGATGTTGTGGGTTGAAATGGATGTGAGATTCAAAACGGTGGAGACAACCACAGCTCTAGCGTCTGCAGAGTGTAGCATAGATGCCCTTATTCTGGGTAACGTCGGGTACAAGATGTGGTGGACTGACTGTTTACAAATCCCCTAACCCGGAATTAGGATCACATCAATCCTTATTCCACCCCAGCGGCAATAGATGCGTATCAGTCGGAATGACCTTCTATCGAATTGTGCAACCATTGACCGATGTATGTCATCATGACTAGAGGACTTACATATATTGGATTCAATATTCAGTCTATGGAGAATAGCCGCAATTCACCTCCACAATATGTCTGAATAGTACAATTTCTTCCTAACTGGTTTATGAGGGGAACATGGATCGAAAACAAACCTACACCATCGCACTGATTTCTTTTGCACTTTTATCTCTGGAAATGATCTGGACACGAATTCTAGCCGCTGAATTCTTTTACACCTTTGCTTTTCTGGTATTGTCACTGGCCATACTTGGTTTGGGTCTGGGCGCATTAACACTACGCTTAATTCCTCGCTTAGATACCATTACTAGCATCCGCAATAGCTTGATAGTGGGTGGAGTCATGATTCTAGTAGGTCCCCCAACGGTTTATCGTTTGGGGATGAGTTTTTCTGGTCTACCCGGTAGTTTTGCCATGTTAGGCAAGCTTATTCTGGTCATCATCATATTGAGTTCGAGCTTCTATTTCTGTGGTATCGCCCTGGCAATCCTGTTAAAAAGATACCACAACCACATCTCACAACTCTATATGGCTGATCTATTGGGTGCTGGGTTAGGCGTCGTGGGAGCTCTTCTGTTGATGAATTCACTCAGTACTCCAATAGCAACATCCCTTATCAGCATCCCCATATTCCTGGCAGCCACTTTCAATAGTAGCAAGCTTTATAGATACGTTTCTGGTGTATTGATCATCGTAGCTATCATTGCGAGTACTCAATCAGCTACACTTCTGAGATCAATGAAGCCGGAGCGACTCCCCAGCATATACCAACATTGGGATGCCATGGCTCAGATTAAAATGTTTGCCTATCCAGGTGATGAAGCTCGGGGAATGGTTATTGATAATGCAGCCAACACACCGGTCTACAATTTTGATGGTGATTATACTCGGCCTGACAGCGGGTCTGAAGATTTGTGGGGTATCCCAGCCGGGGATCTTGTCCAGCAGTTTGACTCGTGTCGGTTTCTTTCACTGGGTGCTGGTGGTGGTGCTGATGTCGTCCAGGCATTGGTAGAAGGCGCTTCTGAAGTGCATGCCGTGGAAGTCAATCCCTGGTTTAATAAAATGCTAACAGAAGGTGATCCACAAGGATACCATCAATCCTATCTGGATAGCCTGACTACCGATCTAATTACGCTACCGGAATACACGAGCAACATGTATGATGATCCGCGTGTGACAGTTATCTCAGAAGATGCTCGCGCCTATATCCGTAGACATAGCTCAAGTTTTGACGTGATCTATTCATTGAGTTCCAATACCTTTGCTGCACTGGCTTCTGGATCCTTCGCACTAGCTGAGAATTATCTGTTTACCACTGAAGCTTTTGAAGACTATTGGATCGCATTATCAGATTCAGGTTTTCTCATGATGGAGCATCAGTTTTATATGCCCAGATTAGTCAGTGAGGTCAAACTGGCTCTTGACAACCTTGAGATTGATCAGCCCAAGGACCATTTTGCCATTTACAATTTACCGAAAATGCGGAGAAAGGTTCTGCTCCTTTCAAAACGCCCTCTTGAACCAGAGTTCCTGAATATTGCATTAAGAGATATCACAGCTGAAAATTTTGATGACATCCATCTGCTCTACCCGGCGGCTGATTCAATCAAAGACAACATATATCAGCAGATTGTTGATAAGGGCTGGCAGCATGTGGCTGATTCAATCGCCATCGATATATCTCCTAATAGTGATAACCGACCCTTTGCTGCTCAGATGGGTCTCTGGAAAAACCTGAGTTTTGCTAAAGAAGCCAGACTCCTCCCCTACGAGTTCAGAGGCTTTCCACTTACAAAGTTGATCGTCCTCATCATTATCCTGGTAGTGGTGGTGCTCATCTTTCCAATTACGCTTATACCTTACCTGAAACAGGGTCCTCGTCTTTCCATGAGACATTATCTCTATTTCGCTACTATTGGGTTTGCATACATGTCTGTTGAACTCATTCTCATGCAACAGTACACCCTGTTTGTGGGTCCTTCAGTTTATAGTATTGCAGCTATTCTCATGACCCTGCTGGTGACTTCAGGAATAGGGAGTCGCTATTCTGAAGCTCTGGAGTTGAGAACTGTATTTACGCTCATCATTGGATGGCTGCTCCTGGACATTTTGCTGTTTAAAGCTGTAGTGAATACGCTGGGAGATATGGGTCAGGTGATGAGAATAATCACCACCATGCTTCTGGTTTCACCCCTGGGTTTCTTTATGGGTATGCCCTTTCCAAAGGGTGTCCGGTATATTGGACCCCTAGTGGATTGGGGCTTTGCAGTGAATGGTGCTGCTTCAGTATTAGGCTCAACTGTTACCATTCTGGTCGTAATCAGTTATGGATATACGATGGGGCTCTTGCTGGGAATATTATGCTATGGATCTGCCTGGTTGCTATTAAGAGGGAACCAGCGAATCTGAATCTTTAACTCAATCTAGCGCCAGTCAAACATGGATTCATCAAACTTGAGATGGGCAGCGATATAGAAATTGCTCTGATGCGTGGATAGGTATGAAAAGTCAGAATCATTTATATTGTTGAAGATGTAACCCAGCCCCAGCTGCAGATCCTGGACAAGGGCATAATTGAGTTCAGTTGCCAGGCCAAAATTGCTCTCATTCAGGGGATTCAGAACCAGGTAGCGTAGATCAACGAGATTGCTCCAATCTTGATTCCAGCGGTAATCTCCCCGAATATTCAGAAGACTTGTGGTCGAGGTATTGTTGAAGAACATGCCTTCAACATCATGGACGAAACGTGTGGCTAACCTACCAGCTATTCCAAGGTTCTCAAGTGCCTGATAGTAAATACTTGTTGAAGCAATAAAGCGCTCCTGTTGGATGGCATCAGCAATGTGTGAATTGAACTCACTGATGTAGGCCAGTTTTGCCAGAGCATTCAGGTTGTCGCTCGCAACAGGTCGAAAGGCTAGGCCCGCTTGCAGGTTTGATCGTCTCACCCTACCGCTTGACCCACGCTTATAAATATCCTCGTAGTGATCCCATTTTAGAATCATCCCCAGACCATCAGCGATACGAGCATCACCACCGAATGATGCGACTCGTTTAAAACTATTGATGTTATCCTGATATTCATATTTACCACTCATTTTCCAGGGGGCTTCTGGTAGATATTCAGCTGATAGGGCGATCGTTTCATGTTCTGAGGTTGGTAGTTCAAGGGAATCAGCCGTGGCAACATTCTCATAGGCTACATTCACAGTTATGTCAGATGTGACCATCCAATGGTTATTCAAACCGATACTGGCTCGATTGCGCTCATCCCCTGTCAACCCACCAATTTCATATTTACCCACAAGTTCTGTATTTTCTGTCAGTTTTGAATCCAGGCCAAGCACTGCCTGAGTTTTGACCTCTTCGCCATAAATAAGTCTGTATTTTCCGGTGAATGCCAGATTCTCAGTCAGCTGATATTTGAGTCCAAGGCTACTGTTACTGGGTCGGATCGTATTGCCACCGGTTAAATCCTGCTGGTGTTCTGCTATTGACATCATTTTCTCAGCCAACTTGCGTTGATATACCATGGAGAGTGAACTGGAATGCTCTTCCTTATCAGTCTGAGTATCTGAAGAAAGTGAATTGCGAGAGACATCCTCAACACCTGTTTTCAAACTGGATACTTCATCAATCTGGTAGACATACCTTAAATTCAGCATGCGGCGTCTTTTCTCCTGATTGGTATTCAAATCAGTGTTTTGTTGGGAGAAGTCTGCCAGAACCTGGGATTTTTCATTGATTGAATAGCTGGCATTGAGCCCATATCGTTGGGACCCGGATTCCAGTCCTGAGCCAACCTGTGAGCTGTTTACAAACCCTCTGTCCGTCTGGCGATATTGAGCTTTGAGCGTAATATCAGTAATGGGTTGGTACATCATGGATGTACGATAGGCCAATCCTGTTGTTGAACTGCTACTCTGTAAATCAGGGGTTTTTGAACCAGCGACTTCTCCATCAAAACTCAGCATTTCGTTCAGAGGAATCTCAGCGCCTATACCATACAGGTAATAATTGGATACACCTCGATCCTCCCCTACAAAAGTTGATGAAACATTTATCTTCTCCTTAAATACCTGTTCATAATGAAGACCACCAATAAGAGCATCTTTTGATTGTGAACGATATTCATAGGATGCAACGATAAAAACCGGGTTCCCCGCACCATCCATGCTTGCAACGGGCTGTTTGAACATGAGGGTTCCATCTACATAATTGATGTCATAATTCTGAAAGCGCGTTAAACGAGTTCTTTGGATGATTTCATCAAAATGATAGCGATCCCGAATGATAATCTCAATTTTCTCAGAGAAACGTGTCACATTGGATTTACTCAGGTAATAGTAGCCACTGATTCCTTCTCCCCTGATTTCATCCAGAACCATTTTCCGATCTGTGCTGGTAACAAAGCTGGTGACAGATCCACCCTTGAAATTGTAACTGACGAGAGCACCATTGAAGGTGCGATTGTAGGCGGTCAAACTACTTTCATCAATGCGCGTGTTGTAATCACCAACCAGGAGGAAGTTCTCATTCTTCTCCAGCTTTGCGTATAGTTTTGACTGGGTCTGTGCATCAAATACCAGTGTGCTTGCATCACCAAAGAGGGGGTATTGTTCATTAGGATCCACATCATCAAACAACTGATCGAGATAATCACGATCTGTATCAAGAGAAGCCGTCAAGCGATACTCATCGCCGATGTTTCCTTTGGCATAGAAGGCTGCCCTACCAGCGCCTAACAGGTTCCCCTTGGCCATTGTAACTGATTGATCAGCAATAGAACCAAAGGGTGAACCCTTGCTTTCCAATGCATTATTCAGATTGGATCCAAGAGAAGCACTCATGGTACCAACAACAATTAGATCTTCATAGGGTGTTAAATAGTAAATGGGGATTTGTTTGGTGATGCCTCCAATTTTGATAGTGATAACAGCCCGTCCTGCATGCTCGGGAGAGCGTATGTCCAATTTAACGTTACCATTAGTGACTGCTACCTGCACACCTCGTTTTAAAGTATCTAAATCATCTGAAAGGATTTCACCTTTGGTCAACTCGAAATCAACCAGTTTGATATTGTCCAGCTTAAAGCCCCATTCGTCCTGAACCTGAAATTTATAGGTTTGGATGGTAAATCCATCTGCTGGTTGTTCAAGTTCCGCTGAGGGCGTCATAACCCGTGCAGGTGGACCCAGAATGTGAATATGCCTGTAGTCTTCCAGGGTGCGACCATTTCCCAGCTCGGTTTCTACTCTTAACTCCACGGGACCACTGGGTACTTCAACATTTAGAAAATCCAGGAGACCATCAATACGTATAGCTGCCTGAGCAAGGAGGGAGTCATTCCCGAATAGCTTCACTTCAGCACCAGGTCTACCACTAACGATAACCGGGATACGGTGGAGTTGATGAACACTCTCTTCAGCGGGAGAGATAATTACAACCTGAGCAACAAGGGTGCTTAGATCCGTAAGACCCAGTAATAGAAGTACTGAAATATATCTTAGCATACGCATCATTATCTAAATTTCAACTCCACTATTCTCTCTTCTACCGGTCCAACAGGTTCACCATCTTTCAGTCTCTGAATAATGACACCTATCTCATACTTGCCTTCAGGTAAGCCATCATTTGACCTCAGGAGCACCAGTTCATGGATTTGCTGATTTTCATCCAGGTCTGACAGCATCACTATCTTAGAAGTACCATTTCGTTCTGAAAGTATTCCATCCGGTAAATCCATAGTCAGTTTAACCTGATCATAATCCATGGGTACTGGATCATTCATGTTCACCCAGAAACTGGTGACCTGGCCCTTGTTAACGGTAAGTGTACTATCCTGCCATTCTTCTGAGAAAGGATCCACAGGGTAGCTTAGTTCCTGAATTAGGGCTTCTTTGAGAATTTCTATTTCCATAATTGCTGCTTCCCCGACAACGGCATTCACCAGCACTTCAACACGGCGATTGGTAGCGCGACCTGCCCAGGTTTCGTTAGTAGCTACAGGATAGTGAGGTCCAAGTCCATGAACTTGAATGCGATCTGGATTGATGTTAAAGTTATTCAATAAGTAATTTTTAACACTTTCAGCTCTCATTTCTGATAACGCCATATTGAATTCAATACCACCTCGATTATCTGTAAATCCTTCAACCACAATATTGATACCTTCTTGCCAGGTCATGAACTCTCCAAGTTTCTGGAGTCCTCCAAATGCTGAAGATTTCAAATCAGCTGAGCCCACATCAAACTGAGTACCCTTTAGAACCATGTTAAAGGATAGTTCTTCAACCAGGGTAGATAATCTCGTTTCAAGGCTATCAGTAATCACTCTTTCTCCTGTGAGATCTGTATATTCCAGATAGGTTGTGACTATACTGATATTGGCGATTTCTTCAAAATCATCGGGTACCATGGCAAAATCAAAAACTTCATCCTGTCGTTGATCCCATCCACCAAAGTTCCATGTAACCAGGGTATCGCTATCGAGCTCAGGCTCTGTTGGAACATCCTGAAGTTTTCCTGAGTTTTTCATGTAAGCGAAGCCCGGGGGAAGGATTTGATTAAACGCAATGCTATCTAGCCGGATCTCTCCAGAGTAATCAATCTGAAATTGGAAATCCAGTTTGCTATATTTTGAGTCCTGGGCTTGTGCATTGTAGAAAACCATTTCCACTCGACGATTAAGTGCACGTACTTCTGGAGTGTCTCCTGAGATAATTGGTAGAGTATCCCCAAAACCTGAGGCTTTAAATCGTTCAGGCGCAAGACCCATCTCATTTACCAGGAATTGCTCAATACTTTGAGCTCGGGCTAATGAAAGCTCCATGTTATCTGCGAACCTTCCACCTGCAGCAAGAGGTACATTATCCGTATGACCATTGATGTCTAAATTCAACTGGGGTTGCCATAATAATAGTTCACCCACACGTCTCAATTCGGGTATGGCATCCATGGTGAGTTCTGCCTGTCCTGATCCAAAATCAATACGCAGTAGCATGCTCCAGGGCTGATAGACCAGCAAACGGAATTCTTGAGTGAGCATCTTGGTGTTCATCTTCAGGGTCGCATGGTTCGCCAATGCTATTTCCATGGTTTTCAGGTTAAGACCCATTGCAAAATTTAAGGTGTCTTCACCTACGGTCGTGAATACCCAGTCCGGACCTTCAAAAGTGATACTATCCATGGAGCTCGTTGCATACTCAACGTAGGGTGGAAGTTGTGAAGGCTGCATTGAAAGTTTGTGTTCCCCTGGGCGAATATCTGAAACCCTAAATTTTCCACTGCTATCGGAGCTAAAATTCAACGAATCATCCAGAGTGAAATGAGCGCCTGCAAAAACTGAATCTGAGTTGTCGTAGATGCCATTGCCATCCAGATCGAAATATACCAGGCCGTTGGCTATCCCTGATTTGATCTCAGTTCGAGCCAAGGGAATATTAGCTTTAATCATGGCTCCGCCACCCATCTGGATTAATTGACTCTGGCCATTTTTCAGATTTCTAAAGGAGTTGGCTCTCACGCTTACATTTTCTGGTAAGCTTGACTCATTAACTCTAAGGATATGGATACCAGCAGCCACATTGGGGATTGAATACTTGCCATCCTTATCTGTTTTTACACGAGTTCCATTCTCCAGAATTAATTCAACATCTGACTGTGTGAGTTCTCCCCTGTCCTGGATACCATTGTCATTTTCATCATAGAAAGCTTTACCCAGAATGATACCCCGATCGCTGAGGATTCCAGGCTTTACTTCCACAGTTGCTTGAGCCAGATTAGATGCCAGACTAAAACCATCCAGCGTTTGAGCTAGGGCATACACTTCATTTACAGCATAGCCCATGGGGCTATTGATACCGCAAATCAAACGGTATTTCAGGGTGAGCGATTCTCCAGGATGCAAGGTATCAGGTAGCGTCCAACCCAATTGTTGCTGGCTGCCAGCTTGAATAATTTTTGGATTACTTAATTTATTGCCTTCCAGGTAGGTCGTGCCGCGACGGAATTTGAAGCCGGTTGGGATCAGGTCATTGAACTCAATTCCATCAACCGATTCATCTGTACTGACGTTGGATAATACCACGGTATAAGTCAGGAAATCTCCTGGCTCTGCCACTCTTCGGTTCACTGTTTTGGTGACCTTCAAGAATGGGAAAATTAGTTTGGTCGTGGCTTGAGTTCTGGTATCACGCTCTGAATAGCTCGTATCGATTTCACTGGCGATGGTCGCTCTATTCTCAATCATTGTAGAGCTAATATCCCTCTGGATGATAGCTTTCAAATCGATAGTGAAATCTGTGTCCAACGGGACATTATTGCGAACAAATTGAACTTCGTTACTGATTGGATCATAACTGGCCAGACTTGTTTGTCCATCCGATATGATTGAACTTTGCACAAGGTGGAGTCCCTGGGGTAGAAAATCGATGATGGTTACCGAGTCAGTTACAGATTGGTGTGCACCATAGGTTAACCTGTAATCCAGTGTGTCTCCAATCATGGCTTCCACTTGTTCTACTGTTTTGTAGATATAATAGGGGGATTGTCTCAAACTGATATTTGCATTGGTCACAAAGACACCAGGTTGTACCAGGTTTACCTGAATGGCACCATCACTAAACGATTGGACACCGCGGTAAAGCACACTCAGGTCATAGACACCGATATCAAGATTGGTAAAGAAATAGCGCCCTGTAGAGTCTGTATAGGTCGTATCGGAAGATACTGCAACTGCTGATTTAGAGAGAACTACGGTAGAATCTCTGGAAAGGATGACCTGAATTCCCTCTTCTATAATGGGCGCTCCAGTCAATTCATTGTAAATCCAACCTGATATTGAATTGAGATTGGTGGAGATGGTTCCATTGTTTGGCACTTCGATTACAATGGTCTGTTCGTAGACATTGACATTTCCATCTTCATCGATCCAGGTGTATCTGATGATATATTCTTCTTCATGGTAGACTGGAATGAGATAATAACCATCTGAATCAGTTGAGTCGAACCCTGCCACTTCACCTGTAGATATGCGGATAAGCTCAACCAATACATCTTGAATGGGATTTCCATCAATGTCGTAAATGTTTCCGACAAATGCTCCAATGATGAACACAACTTCTGTGGTGTCACTGGCGTACTTCTCGGCAGAGTATGAGGCTCTGGCTTCAATCAAGGCATTCACAGCTTCTGTCACAACCGTGTCTGCCACAATGCTGGATGTGGCTACACCATCAGCCAGAAGAATGGTATCCCTGTCTGCAGGAATGAATCCTTTATTCGATACAAAGGATACTGGAATTCCATCTGGAGCTGGATTACCCAGATATGAGTAAACTCTTGCAGTTAGCGTTGATGTTGATTCACCATTACCCAGTATGACATGCGGACTGGCACTCAGGGTCATGGTCATGGGCAGGATATTGGTTGTTGCCCATATGGATTGATAAGGATGGGTTTCATCCGAGACCACCCATGCATTATTTGATACTTGTTCTCCATCTCCAAGCGATGTAGCTATTCTGGCAGAAAATTGTAGTGATCCGCTAGACCCCGAAGCAAGACTTCCAAGACTCCAGGTTAAACTATGATCACCTGGGTTGTATACGCCAGGATTGTCAACGTTGACAAAGGTTAATCGTTGATCCAGCGTATCTGTTACCATCACATTATTCGCTGCATCAGAACCGATATTTTCATAGTTCAGGACATAGTGAATGGTATCTCCAGGAAATACTTCAAGCTCAGCCAATTTACTCAGACTGATAAAAGGTCCTGAAATAGCGGTAATATCGATTTGATCTTGTGCTCGTGAATCTTCAGCACATGATATATTCACAATATTATGCATGATGGTATTGTTTGCGATGGGACTAACGACCCGTACTTCCAGGGTTCTTGAACCAACTACTGCTTGTGAGACTCTCTGAAACTTTGAAGCCCTTGAAGATGACTCAGGATCCAGATCACCCAGATCCCAGCTTACTGTGTGGGTTTCAGCATTATAGAGACCACCCTCTGAGGAGATGTACTCGAGGTGTTCAGGCAGTGAATCAACCAAAATGACTTCAGTCGCTACGGTATCACCCAGGTTCTGGAAATCGATCCTGAATGAAAATGTTGAAGCGGCTATGACATTTACCGAATCTGAGCTCACAGAAACAACGAGTTGTGGTGCCCGCAGTGTTGTTGCATGTGAAGCAACCACTGATGGTATTTCAGATGATTGAATTCGGGCATGGTTTATGATTTGGGCACCGGGTGTCACACCACCGATAGCCCTGGTTTTCAAGCTGCGTTCAATGGCGATATGGGGTTCCAGATTACCAATTGACCATTCAACCGTGTGACTCGCCAGATGATAGATTCCATCATTATCTGCTGAAACAAATGCCAGCTCCGGTGGTAATGAATCGATGAGGCTTGTCTGGGTTGCTATAGCAGTACCAGTATTGATTACGTTCAACGAATAGTCCAATGTATCACCTGAAACTGCGACGACAGGACCTGATTTTTGAAGATCAATCTCAGGAACTGAAGCAGTGAGGGTCTGGACTACCGCTGTATCACTGTTTGCCTGATTGCTGAGCATCCAGGCTGTGTTTACAATGGAAATCTGATCTGGAAGGGGTGTTGCAACCTGTGTGGATACCCGGATACTATCCAGGCTCTCACGGGCAAGTACACCTAAGTTCCATGTCAGCGTATGGGCTGAAGCATCATAGTCGTAATTACCTGTGGCAGTTACAAAACTGACTTCAGCTGGCAGAGAATCAACCAGTACCACACCAGTCGCGTCCAATAGACCACTATTGCCAAACCGAAGACTATAGTGTAGAGAGTCTCCTGGTATGATAGAACTGGTGGTATATTTATTCAGAAAGAGATTGGGTGACAGGAGCAATTCAACTGCAGCAGTATCCTGGACACTGCCTCCATTAATGGTATTAATATGGGCACGATTGATGAGCGAGGAAATTGCCTCATCAGTGTTTCCCACTTCTGCCATAATCTGTAGATCATGGGTAGAAGCCGGTGCCATTGAGCCCAGGAACCAGGTAACAATGTTTCCATTTACCTGAGTGGGTGGATCACTTGAGACAAATTCAAGGGGATGTGGTAGTGTATCAACCACAACGACATCATAAATATCTGAATCTGAATCATTATCGATATGTAAGAGATATGCAATGCTATCCCCTATTTCATAGGGTCCCGGTAATGCAGATTTAGTAAACGATATCTCCCATGGGTTTGCCAGAGTTTCCACAATACTCGTTCTGGTTACTTCGGACGAATTGGTCACACTCCCGTTATTGATAATCCTCGAGTTGATGGGAATGAGGTCTGGGATAATAGCCTGAACCGTTTCCACTAACGTGGAGCCAGGTTCAAGATCACCAATATTCCAGGTAATGATATCTCCATTTAGGGTTCCGTTTCCAGAAATACTGACCACCACGAGATTGTCTGGTAAATCATCTCTGAGATATGTCTGACTAGAAATCGTATTACCTGTGTTGGTCACCTCAAGTGAATAAGTGAGTGTATCGCCTGGTTCAGCAATCAATCTGTCAACAGTTTTTGTCAACATGAGATCAACCAGATCACCTGTCACAATCTGCACAGATTCTGATATGATTGGATCATCATCCCCAACCTGCACGAAGGCATGGTTAAGAATGGCTTCACCTGAGCGTGTGGTTGCCTGTAATTCCACAAGCAAATCTATAACTCGCGTTTCACCGGGCGCAATTTCTGGCATAGACCAGGTCAATACCTGACCATCAACAGTTGCAGGTGGAGTTCCTGAAGCATATGTCAATTGAGGATCGAGAGTATCGCTCACTATGAGGTTTTCGGTTGGGATATTTCCTGAATTATTAACTGAGATGTGATAATTAAGAGAATCTCCGGGGGTCACCACTGTAGCTTCAGAAGACTTGAAGATATTCACCTTATAGCCTGCTGACACGATGGTCACAGTTGTATCCGAATTGGCAAGCCCAGGCACCCCACCACTGGTGTGATAGGCAAACCTGGCCACATTATCGATCACAGTACCAACCGGCACCTGCGACCAAAGTGGTGTGATCCAGACGAGCAGAAGCAGCCAGAGGAATTTTGACATTCCCCGGAGATTCATAGGAGTGTTTAACCTACTTAACATCACATCCCTGATCTATGCGCGTATCGCCATAGAATCTTCAGGACGAGATATCAACAGTATAACCATACAGGACAGCATCTAGTCGATGGTGACCTGAAAGGTGGCGTATGTGGAGCCTGAAGCACCCAGTGAGGGGATGGTGAAAACGACTGAGTTTCCAACAAATGATCCCTGATCACTATCAGCAGCATCTGTTTTGGAGACACCTGCTAATTCCATACTATCTGCCACATAGGTTGTGTTATCTGGAATCGCATCTGAAACGATACCTTCAGTGGCGATACCATCACCCAGGTTATGAACATCAACACGATATGTAAGCGTTGTTCCTGGCGGTTGATTACCAGTGGGTGAAACCGTTTTGGTCATGGTGATTATAGGAGCAATCACTGTGGTAGTAATCTGAGCAGAATCTGCTGCAGGAGTAGCCTCAAGATCACCAGCTGACGTACCTGTGATGGTACTTACATCTGTATCACCATTGCTGTTACCAGTCGGTACTGTAGATTTGGCGATAATGTATACGATCTGTCCTGAGACAAGAGAACCCACATCAAACTGTCCATCTGCATTGCTATCAGTTAGAAGATCGTCACCTGTATCAAGTGCACCGTTTCCGTTATAATCACGGTATAAGGACCAGGACAGGAAGTTGCCACTGCTGGAGATATTGATGACATCATTTCCGTTTCCAGTATTAGATACAGAAACAGGAAAAAGCACATCTTCACCAGGATTAGCCAGAGCTGTTGCATCAGCACCGAGGAGAACGCCATATGATTGTGCAACAATGATCGATCCACCACCACCGCCACCTGTAATAGGCTCGTATGGTGTAGCTGGTTCCAGACCATTGTCATAATTGACAGTGACTTCATTAGATATATCAGTACCAACAGGAACATCCTCATTGATGACAACCTGATACATCAAACAAATGGATCCACCTGAAGTGACGTCTGATAAACCTGATGTAATCGTATTCAGGGCAGAGATATTGAAATCTGATCCATCATTTACATCATCGGCATCAGTTTGGGGTGTTGCCAGGTCATAGTTTGAACTACCACCCACCCTAATGGATCCGGGGACATAGGTAGTATTTTCAGGAATAACTGCTGTAATGACTGGATTATAAGCTGCATCCAGACCTGTATTGTCAAGACAGACACTATAGGTGATGACATCACCTGGCTGTGGATTTTCTGGAGTGGCTCCCAGCGTAATGTCCACAGAGGCAGCGGTAACAGTTGTAGTATAGACACCAGTGCCACTTACAGCTCCATCGAATTCAGAAGTTGCTGTCAGTGTAGTAACTGGAGCTTCATCGTTTGACGCGCCACCCGTGGTGGTATCTTCAACGACTATCACCAGGTCTAAACTAGCATCAGCCGCCAGTGACCCGGTATTCGCCATGACAGGTTCTCCAGTATCAAAAACGCCATTACTATTGGCATCATGATAGATGGTGATGTCAAAATCACTGGTGTAGCTGCCTGATAAGGCGGTTTCCAATGCAAATGAATCATCACTATTACCTGTGTTGGTTAGTTGCACAGAATAGCTAACTGCACTATTCGGTACAAGGTTTAGTGCAGCTGTGGGTGGATTCACATCAACACCAGCGACTTGACTCACGATCGTGGTCACTGTGTTCGAGGTAACCTCCGGTAAGAGGTTACCCATAAGGTCCTTGAAATCACCAACGGCATAGTTGGTGATCGCAGTTCCTGCAGGGGTTCCTGCTGCAAAAGACACTGAAGTTGCCAATATAAGGACAACCATCACTGTCAGGATGCGGGTAGGTTTCATCTTAAACCCTCCTTTTGGTTTATTATGTTTTGTTTCAATTTTTCTAGACTCATTAGAGTTATATTTGAGTAATCTCATTGATTCACCACGACATCAAATTTTGAGAGATGTGCACGACCTGGCTGGATTTCATCTTGAATTTCCCAGCGAATGTGGGTGAGCATTTCAGGTGGAGCCTCTTTGCGAATCACAATGCCCCTGGAGTTTCTGACTGTGTAGTGAGCAGGCCAGGTTGAATAGGCTTTGCCCCCATCAACGGAAAACAAAATGTTGGCGTTATCACCCATGGCTGACCCAACGATATAGGTAACCCCTGCTGGGATTGGATCTGTAATAACCGCTTCCTTCATCAGGGCATCACCCACGTTTTTTGAGGTCAGAGTGTACTGAATCGTATCACCAGGCGCATAATTGATAGCTCCTGTTTGCAGCTCCTCCTCGGACGCATTCACTTTTAAATCAGTGATGCTGATATCCAGTTTGGGTCCTGCCTGTGCCCAGACTACGGGTGTCATCAAAAACACTAGTATTATAGAATTGATCATTTTTCCAATCATGTCTTCTCTCCTTTGTTTGCTTCTCACCATTTATTCCACTCTCACTTTAAAGCGGACAAACCCTGACCCGGCTGGATCAAGAATGGTATTTCTTAAAAATTTTATATGAGTGACAGGATGTGAGTCATCATTATCGTATGAAACACCACCATCATGGCTATAGGAAATCTCCATCAGGGCTCCTTCAGCTGAGCCCATCACAAAACTGGTTTTAGGATTTATGGTTTCTGAAATGATGACTTCAGATGATCCATCATCTCCAATATTCATGTAGGTCACTGTATAAGTCAGCGTATCACCTGGAGTCGCCTGATGACTGTCCACAACCTTGGTCAACAATAGTGCAGGTGCAATGACCCGTACAGGTGCACTGGGACCGGTTGAGACATAGTTGAAGTCGCTTCCATTGACCCCGGCTGTATTATAATAGTTACCTGAAATCAGGCTCGCGGTAGCATCAAAACTCAGAGTGATTTTTTTGGACTCACCCTTCCGGATCGACCAATCACCATTCCAACTCAGCTCCTGGTTATTGATAACAGGATCAATCTCCGTGAGACCCGTAGAGGATCCAGCTACGTAATTGAAGCCCGAAGGAAGATCATCATGGATGGTCGTAACGGATCCATTTCCTAGCCCTGTATTCAGCACTGAAATCGTGTATCTCAAGGTATCACCACTCCCTATTGAATCCACATTGGCTGTTTTTGTGATAGAAATGACAGGTGCTCCAGGAGGGGGTGGGATCAACTGGACGGGTGCCGTTGGACCGGTAAAAGCTCTGGTAGTGTTATCATCGAGAACAACACCAGCATGATTATAGTAAAGACCTTCGCTGGGACTGGTTTCTACAACAAATGAGAGACCCAATGTGTTACCGGGATTGATGATCCAATCACCGCTCCAGGTATGTTCCGGTCCAACAATAATGGGATCGTTATTGGTCAGGCCAGTGGTAGATCCGAGCTGATAGATGAACCCAGTGGGTAAAGTATCAGCGATAGTTGTTGTATATACGGGTCCTATGCCATCATTGGATATGATGATGGTATAATTAATCATAGTACTTGCCGTTGTTGTATCCGCGGAGACAGTTTTAGTTGTGGATATCTGTCTTGGCTGGGTTGTTACTGCAGCAGTTGGTCCTGAATTAACTGGATTAAAGTTGCTGCCCTCTACCGAAGCCAGGTTTGTGTAGGTACCGGGTGAATTACTGGTGGTTACTGTAAATGTTAATGTTTTGGTCTCACCAATTCCGACACTCCAACTTCCATCCCATGTTAGCACCTGGCCTGATGTTGTCGGATCGGAGGTGGTCAAACTGGTTGAACTTGAAGCAACATAGACAAACCCAAGAGGGAGTGTATCCTGAATCCGAGTGAGGGTTCCTGCTGCGGTGCCTGAATTCTCAATGGTGATAGTATACTCAACATTAGTTTCAACCTGAACTTCGCCATCATTCACTGTTTTGCTAACCGCTATGGCAGGTTCTGTTTGTGCGATTAAGGATACCGAATTATTGGTTTGAGTGGTTGAGGCAGCATTATTGGACCCGTCGTAAATGGATGTCGCAGATGAAGGAACAACGGTTAAGGTCTCATTTCCATCTGGAATCCCTGTGAGGGCAAGACCCAGGGTGTACACATTGCCAACGATGCTTATTGAAATTGGAGTGGGGCTACTCAAGCTTGCAGTTCCACCAGAGAGACTCAAAGCAAAATCGGATGATTCAAGGGCACCACTACCTCCAGTTGCATTGAACACTGCTTCAGAGAGGGTAACTGAAATGGTTGCGTTGTCATTTGATATGGTGGTTGAAAGAAAAGTCGGTGGACTAACATCCAGAGTGGTAAAACTCCATACAGTAGAAGAAGCTATTCCGGCGAAACTATTCCCATGCTCATCATCGAACGCGGTTCCATCGATAAGAATGTAGTACTCTGTTTCAGTCTCAAGGTTATTGCTGGGATTGATGGTAATTGTTGAACTATTACTACCTGAAACCAACCCTGTGGTGATATCGATGGTTTCAATGGTGCTGTTATCCGATGATTTCTTCAGGGTGATATTACCTGATCCAATAACCACTGTTTCGCTAAAGCTGATGATTAGATTTGTATTGACTGCTACTCCAGTTGCATCATCCTCAGGACTAAGTGTAGTGATGGTGGGAGCAGTGCCATCGTAAATCCAATTGAACTGCTCTGCAGCAGTATTATTATTCCCTACAGCATCTGTAAATGTTGAACCAGCAACATCAATAGTAGTGGCATTATCACCCGCGGCAACAAATGTGAAGGTCGCTGTATAGGTTGTTCCAGACCCGATGAAGTCGCTCAAAGTTCCATTGGATACAACGATATCGCCTACTTCAAAATTGGTTGTGGATTCACTTGATGTGAAAGTCAATGATAGAGCAGGATCGTTAGAAGTATCACCATCATTCACTTCCGATGCAGTGATAGTCATAGTAGGACCGGTGCCATCATAGATCCAGTTGAACTGATCAGCTACAGCGTTATTGTTTCCTGCAGCGTCAGTAAATGTTGAACCAGCAACATCAATGGTGACAGCTCCATCTGTGGTGGGTGTAAATGTGGCGGTGTAAGTTGTACCAGAGCCAGAAAAACTACTCAGTGCACCATTGGTGAGGGAAATATCATCAACGATAAAATTGCTGGTGGATTCACTTGATGTAAAAGTCAGTGAAAGGGTTCCATCATTAGAGGTATCACCATCGTTCACCTCTGATGCTGCGATGGTCATGGTGGGTGCCAACTGGTCATTCAATGAAACAGTATTGTTGGTCTGAGTCGTAGAGGCGGCCACATCTGTAGTATTGTAAATCGCGGTATCAGATGAAGGTACAACGGTTATGGTTTCTCCACCATCTGGAGTTCCAGATAAGGAAAGCCCCAATGTATAAACATTGACAGAGACACTTATACTTGAGGGTGTTGTACTTGACAGAGTTGCGGATCCACCACTTATGGACAGACTGAAGTCACTGGATTCCAGTGCTCCGCTCCCACCTGTGGTATTAAAGACTGCCTCTGACCAGGTCACATCGATAGTTGCATTGTTGGAGGCGACTGTAGTTGAAGTGATAGTGGGTACCGATGTAGCAGATGTAGTGAAACTCCAGGCAGTGGTTGAACTGATACCTGCATAACTGTTTCCAGAAATATCATCGAAAGCACTTGCATCAATTAAAACATAATATTCGATTCCAGCTGTGAGGTCAGTGCTTGGATCGATTGTTATCGTTGTAGTTCCAGAGCCTGTCACTTGATCAGATGTGACATCAATTGTGGCAATTGTGTTGTTATCAGATGCCTGTATGATGAGAATGTCTCCACTTTCTACATCAACGACTTCGTTGAATGTGATCACCAGATTTGCATTAATGGCAACGGAGGTTGCATCATCAGCGGGGTGTAGTGTGGATACAGTGGGAGCCGTTCCATCATAGGTCCAGTTGAATTGGTCTGCAGCAGAGTTATTGTTACCAGGAGCGTCTGTAAATGTTGAACCATCCACATCGATAGTAACTGCACCATCCGTAGTCGGTGTAAATGTGGCAGTGTAGGTGGTACCAGATCCAGAGAAGCTGCTTAATGCTCCATTGGTTACAATGATGTCTCCAATCACAAAGTCAGAAGTTGATTCGCTTGAGGTGAATGTCAGTGAGAGGGTTGCATCATTAGAGGTACCACCATCATTCATTTCGGAGGCGGTGATAGTCATGGTAGGACCGGTGCCATCATAGGCCCAGTTGAACTGGTCAGTGGCTAAATTGTTGTTGCCTGCAGCATCCGTAAATGTTGAACCAGCAACCTCTATGGTGACGGCACCATCTGTTGTTGGTGTAAATATAGCGCTATAAGTCGTGCCAGATCCCGAAAAACTACTCAGTGAACCATTGCTGATGGAAATATCATCAACGGTAAAATTGCTGATGGATTCACTTGATGTAAAAGTCAGTGAAAGGGTAGCATCATTTGAGGTATCACCATCATTCACCTCTGAAGCTGTGAGGGTCATGGTGGGTGCCACCTGGTCATTCAATGTGACTGTATTGTTGGTCTGGGTCGTAGAAGCAGCTACATCCGACGCATTGTAAATCGCAGTAGCAGATGAAGGGTTAACAGTTATGGTTTCTCCACCATCAGGAGTTCCGGACAGAGAAAGCCCCAGCGTATAAACATTACCAGAGACACTAATACTGGAGGGAGTCGTGCTACCCAGCGTTGCTGATCCGCCATTGATAGATAGGATGAAGTCACTGGCTTCCAATGCACCGCTCCCACCGGTGGTATT
>JAERTJ010000005.1 GCA_016844945.1 Fidelibacterota bacterium
AAAATGAATCCGATATGCTCATTTCTCAGTTGGGCTGCCTGTTTATGCGTCAGTGTTTCGATCTTCTGATCAAGGACAGATACAGAACCTTTAGTGGGGATATCCAGCGATCCGAGGACATTGAGGAGTGTTGTCTTGCCTGAGCCACTGGGTCCAACCAGTCCAGTAAATTCACCTTTTCCAATCTCCAGAGTGACATTCTTGAGTGCTACAAACTCACGATCAGCAACTGGATAGGCTTTTACTAGATCATGAGTGTGAATGAGTTTTGCTTCGGTCATATTTGACTCCTATTTAATTTCCTGTCTAGTGGTTGTATGCCACTGTCAGTTGTATTCCTTTTCCCGAAAAATTTGAACTTAAACCTGTATTTGACCCTTGGGAGCTAACTACTTCCGTATAGAATGCGCCCAGAGTAAATCTAAATGAATCATAAGTCTGTCCCCAACTTGCATAGGCCAGGGGCGTCTCTGTTTCCCAATCCATGAATAGCATAAAACTGACTTGATCGAACATGGTTGGTGAATAACTCGACATGATTGTGCTAATCACCTTATTGGTATCATCCACCCAGGGGCTGTCCCATATATTGATCAGCATATGCTCAGTTGAGAGCAGAATTCCATTACCCACCCAGAAGGTATAATCTGCACCGATAGTGGACTGGAGCTGCTGCAAAAAGGGGCTATCGCTGAATTGTTGATTCTTGTAGACGGACTCAATCCATAAACCGATACCTATGTCCCAGAATCCATCCAAACCAAAGCGTCCTTCGTAAAGGTCAGGGTCGTCTGGAGAGTTGGCTGAAGCATCAGCGATACGCCAGTGTGTGCTGATACCAAGTTGTCCCAGATCATTAGGAATAGTTATCCGGCCACCGGTTTCAAAAGTACCTTCTTGATCGGGTAAACCTTCCCATCCAATTGGGTCATCTGGAAGGAAAAGCCAGGCCTGTGAAGACCACCCAAATTCGTAATGGAACTTCGCACTGATTCCGGTAACACCGCTGGTCAGGGCTAGAGGATCTGTAGGATTGACAGAATCGAACCACATGAGCGGTCTCAGTAACCTTGAGGGGCCAAAATTGATCTTCTGAAGGCCAATGATATACTCAGTTTGTGCACTTTGTAGATTGAGGGCAACTCGATAAGGATCTGCAACGATCCCATTCTCATCAAAAGTGTCCAGCTGTCCACCCCACTGCACCTGCCAGCGTACCTCTACATCATAATCCCAGGCATCTGATAATGAGCTCTGATATTCTATGGCTGGAAGATATCGTGTCACGATGTTTACTTCATCATCCTGAGTACCGCTTGCAGAACCGCTCAAGGAGAGTTCACCCAAAAAGGGAGAGGCAGAAACTACTGAGAGGAACAGTGCAGTGCAGATAATTATTGATTGAAGTTGGTTCATTTTAGTCTTCTTGAGGTGGTCCCGTGGTTCCAAAACAGAGAAAATTCAAAAAATCAGTTGATAATTTTACCATATCATCGTTGAACATTGCCATCATGGCCTCAGATCTAGCTGTTTCTGCCAGAGCGTTCCAGACATGGATTAAAAAATCAATTGAGTAATCAGGATGAATTTCACCACTTCTTTGTCCGTCTTCCAGAAAATCGCGCATGGAGCTCAGGCTAATTGCACCCCACTTATGCATAAAGCTTTGGACCTGTTCATCCCCTGTGAGCAAGCTTTTGTAAAAGGCGGGTGTGAAATGGCTGACTGCAGATTCCTTCATTGCGATGAGTGCCTTCATCTTCTCAGGGAGACTGGCATCAGCGGTTCGAATTCTAGTGAAGACCTCCATCCCTAATTCAAGCCGGGCTGTCATATAGTCCTCAAGTACTTCAAGTTTGTTCTTGAAATACTTGTAGAAGGTGACTTTGGATACACCGGCTTCACGGCATATTTCTTCTACAGTCACCTTATCATATCCAAACTGCATGAATAGATCTTCAGCAGTTCGCAGGATGTCACCCTGTTTTTTGGGACGATCATTAAAGTCTGGGAGCTGGACTTCTGAAAGTATTCGATGTGGCATATTATGTACGCTTTCCGTTATATTTCATTCAATACGTACAGAATATCGTAAATTATTTTAACGTGTCAAGGATTTATTTACGTATTTAGTGAAATACATCAATATTCGTTCATTTCTTTGATGTTCGTTTAATGATTGTCCAATATGTCAGTTGCAGGGAAGCACCGGTTCATCCTGGAAATGATTCAGGAGTATCTCGTTTTAGATCGAGGTGAACAACCCCTTATTCACATTGAGAAAAAAACATCCATAACACTGGCCTGTTGAGATAAATCAATCCAGCTGAGACATTTCTTTGGTTTTGCATACTCGCTTCAACCCCTTGCTCATCTTTTGGTTATATTCAGACCTGAATTTTTATAATTGAGATGAATACAAAAAAATACCTATTCCGCCTTCTTGCAGTGCTCTTCCCACTGGTTGTTCTAGCAATGGTGGAACTTACTTTGTGGGTATTTAACGCCTACCCCCAGCCCCCTCTGTTCACTGAAGTTCAGGCAGACGGAAAATCATATGTACAGATAAATTCACAGGTAGGAGAGCGTTATTTCAACAGCAGGGTCATGCCTGTCCCCAACCTCTATCCCCAAAAATTCTCTACCAATAAACCTGAGAATACCTTTAGAATATTTTGCATGGGAGGATCAACGACAGCAGGCTTTCCCTATGAAATGACCGTTCCTTTTCCACAACAGCTCTCTTTTCTATTACAACAGGATTATCCTGACCAGGAGTTTGAGGTTATCAACATGGGGCTCTCGGCAATCAACAGCTTTACGGTGGTGGATTGGATGCCTGAAATTCTCAAGCAAGATCCAGATTTGATTTTGCTCTACATGGGTCACAATGAATTTTACGGTGCCTATGGTACAGGTTCTACCATTTCCATGGGAAATAATGCACGAGTTGTTCGGGTTGTACTTAAGCTGCAAAAATTACGTCTTTTCCAGATGATCAAATCAATTATTCGCGGATTCGGTCCTACGCCAACTCAAGGGAATCCCACTTTAATGGAAAAAGTGATCGATGATAAATTTATCGCCACAAATTCAATCCTCAGGATGAAGACACAGGAAAACTTCGCAAGTAACCTTCAGGTCATTTTGGAGACATGTAAGACCGAAAACGTTCCTGTTATTTTGAGTAACCTGGTGAGCAACCTTAAGGATCAAATCCCCCTGGATGTGAGCTCAAACCCACAAAATACGACCAGTAAAGCAAATGCACTTTACCTCAAGGGACACAAGGAGTTCGAACAGGGCGATACAGCTACGGCGTACATATCGTTTTCCAGAGCCAGGAACCAGGATGAGGTTCCATTTCGCGCCAATGAAAACCTGAATGACATCATTCACGATCAAGCACTTCGCTATAATTTTGACCTGGTGGATATGGAGCAGGCATTTCGAAAAACTTCTGCTTCAGGCATCCCAGGAAACGACTTGTTCAGCGACCACCTACATCCCAACCCTGAAGGGTACCACCTCATGGCAACAGCATTTCAGGCATCAATCATTGACGCTGGTCTGCTTCCTCAAGCATCGGGGAAAATGCTTTTACAACAGCCCCTTCATGTTACTCCACTGGACTGGGAAATCGGATCACTCAGTATATTTAAATTACTTCACCGCTGGCCTTTTGGCAATTCACAGGTGGACTATTCAGACTATAAACCTCTCACAGATGAAGCGACAACAGCGATTGCCAAAAACTATCTATTTGACCATCATATCTGGACCCGAGCCCACCATGAAATGGCTGACTACCATAATTCTGCAGGTCGTTTTGAACAAGCGTGCCAGGATTACATGGCCATTGTGAAAATGTTTCCAGATGAAATTGAAACGTATTCGAAACTTGTGGAGTGTGCAAAACAGATTCAGGCCTGGGACATGGTGAAGTTTAGTTGTAGAAGTGCTATACCCCGGACCACGTTGAAGGGAATGTTCTACTTTAACCTGGCACTTGCACAAAGGGTTGAGGGCAATCTGACACAGGCCATACCCAACATTCAGAAAGCCCTGAAAGCCCCAGAACTTTCTCGTTCTCAATCAGCCAATATTTACTTCACATATGCTTTGTTTCTACTTGATATCCAGGAGAACCTGGATGCAATTCAGGTTCTGGAAGGTCTTGTAAGAGAAGTCCCAGACTTTTTAAAGGCACAGCAATTACTTAAACAACTTAAGGGCTCATCGAAGGATCCACAGGTTCTTCTACTCTGAGAACCTTATCTGCTTCAATCTCTCTGAAAACGTCATGTAAAAAGTCTACATAGATGTCTTCTGTCTTGCGTTTTTCCGTATGAAAAGGATAGACCGGCAAGAGGAAGGCTTCCACCCATTTCGTGGTTTTGGCGCTCCTCGCGTAGGTCCTGGTTAATCGACCTTGACTATCAAATACTTCAACATCAAAATAGTACTCCTGTGTGTAGGGGATTGGAAGGAGTGTTAGTGATACGACTGAACCAATCGTACCCAGGAAGTATTTACTGAAAGTCTTCTCCTTGCGAACCTCCATGACAATGCGTAATGCATAGCTTTTCATCAGTGAATCTTTGAGTGCAATCCGTTTTGGATCAGACATATCTGAGGAGAATTCAGTATATGCTGCATAGCGATTGAGGTTAGAAAATTCCTTAGTCGCATCTAATAGAATGTCATCATATCCTCTGATAATTTGATATTGATTTTGAAGCTTAGGAATGGCGTCCAGACCTTTAGTTTGCACCAGGTGTCGTGATACAAACAAAACATCCACTGGATCTGCTCCCATTATCTTTTGCTCTTCAAGTCCACTTGCACCTTCGATTTCTGTTCTGAAAGTTGCACATCCTGAGAGAAGAAATATCAGTATCAGAGTTGTGGATAAAGATTTTGAGTTAACGATCATAAAAGCCTCCATTTTTTTATGGAACATTTATTACTTGAATCATGGTACTCGATGTAGATTAATGGCGCCTGGCCTCATCCCAAAATCGAAGATAAAATTACTCATGACATGAAAATCTCCATCAATCTGATCCCCTTTGGGTGCTTTTAACAAGAAGACAATACAGTCTTTATCATAGTCTTTTCCTGAAAATATTTTGTCTTGAATTTTTGCCTCGATTTTGAAACCATCATTCCAGGTATCAACGGTCAATTCAGCACCAGAGATGTTTGCAGCACCTATAAACCCAGAAATTTCTAAGTTTTCACTGATAGAAATATCGAAAGTGACATCTCCATACTCACTACTGAAGTCCACATTATAGAAATGACCACGGCCTTCCCACCTGCCTACAAATTGATCAAACTCAGCTTGATTATCTTCTGCAATAGCAATTGAAATCATTCCAAATAGAACCACTACTAAATTTATTCTTCGAAAATTCATTAATTAACACCTCATGTCTCTTCAGATTTAAGTTTTGACCGGAGTAAAATAATACCGCTTGTTAATAGTGGACCGAAGAAGAGGACAATCACCATCCCCCGGCCTTTTTCCAGAGGAGTGGGTCCAAAAATCTCGTAGAGACCAAAGAGGTAAAAGAAGAAACAGGCCGCTACGATCAAGAACACACCAGCGATTCGAGGCCATCTCTGTGCGATATAAGCCAAGAGGAAAAAGGGTACAGACAGAAGAGATTGCATAAGTAAAGCCATGGGATCAAGGAAATTACCAACAACATTAAAGACTAACCAGACTGCGCCAAATGCATTTAGGACACGTGTAACCGTTTTTTGAGGTCCCCAGTATGACAGAAGAGAGCTGAGAAACCAGGTAAACCATAGAACTGACAGAATGAGTGAAACCATTACTTCGGGTTCTTCAACGTTCCTATCCCCTGAACGTAAATAGGATACCATGAGAAATGTGAATAGCCCCGCAGTAAGAAAAGCGTGATACCCTGCTCGACGGGCAGCTCTTCGCTGGAATTCGTCCTGATCATTAAGAATGCCCATTTCCCTCAGGATTCCAGGTCCAAAGGTTCCCAGTGCCGCCAAAGACAGAAAACCCCAGTTAACCTCTGAAAGCATAAAGCCCAGAATCACCAGGACACCGGCTACTAATGTTCCTTTAGCAGGATGCCAGTCCAACCGCTCAAACATTTTTGCTAACATAGAACTACTCCTTTAATTCAAACATCTCTTCAACACTGGCTCCTAATATCTGCGAGAGTCGAAGTGCCAATCCTACCGATGGAGCATAGCGTCCCTTTTCGATTGACAGGATTGTTTGCCTGGTAGTCCCCACTTTT
>JAERTJ010000006.1 GCA_016844945.1 Fidelibacterota bacterium
TTATGCTGAGATGGATAAGCCTGGTGGGAATAAGGTACACTATCATAGTGGGGCGATAGAAAATCCAGATATCAATCAACATATTGTTGATGTGTTAGAGGGTACAAGACCTGCATTCGATGATAGGGATGCGAAATATAAAATTATTCCGGATTAAATTTCTATCAAGTGCTTCAGTTTTCTGATAAGGGAATTTTTGCGAAAATCAGGGGTCTTGGCTTACCCTTATCCATAAATAACTAGTCGATTTTCTTTGATCGATCTCACTCACCATCACCTGAGTGCAAATCAGTTATTACATTCTTTATAATAATATTATATATTATTATAAAATTTACAGCAACACTAAAGCATAAATTAGACATGTTGAGGGGGACCCTCACGAAAGTGTACCATAACTACAAATTGGAACTCGAATCCCGATGGCACGTAGAAGACGGCAATAAAACGATATCAAGCATCTACAAATCCAATTGGGAGTCAAAAATGTATCTGAAACAGGTGAGATCGTATGCTATGGCAATTCGGAGCGGTATTAGAATATTTCTGTTAGTGTATACATACCTTTCATCATTATTAGCTGTCGATCTGAATAATGTCTCCAATCATCAGACCACACTGATTAAGGAGATTCAGGCTGATCTAGTTGAGATCACTATTCCTGAGACAGGTCAGAAGATTTATAAGCGGACATCAGGTCCATCAAATACTGAGTCAACTTCAGAAGTTCCAGAGTTGGTCCTTCAGATTGAGGATATCAACTTTGGTGACTATGAAGATCACTATACGTTTTGGCATGAGGTCGAACTCTGGCACCCTCACCAGATGATCATAACAGACACTGACCAGGATGGAGATGCGGAGTTACTGGGGATGCGTACCTATACCCATAAGACTGTTCCAGACGGTGATACGCTCTGGTTTGATGTCCTATATGAACTAAGCAATGACAGTGGGTTTGTTGAAGTCCACAAATACCCCTTTTCTACTAACATGCCATGGTGGTCAGGTGATCTGGACAGAGATGGGAACATGGAAGTCCTAGTGAATAAGACTTTCCTTTCCGAGCAATACAATGCCACTGTGCGGACCATCCAATGCTTTGAAAGTCCATCGCCCTCAGCTTTTGCAACTGAGCACAATTTTGATGTACCACTTACCCGCCTTACACAAGCGAACGATGTAACAATTCATGATCTTGATCAGGATGGTCAACTCGATATGCTTTACTATTTAGACATGGGTGTTGCAGATGTCGAGCCATGTCCTGCAGCGACACATATTGCAGAGTACGATCGGGCAACCAACTCCTTTGTCGAGAAGTTCTGCTTTCAACAACCATCCGATTTTACTGCTCACTACGCTGTTGGAGACTTTGATTCTGATGGAAAGACTGAATTTGCGACAGCTGGAATTGAAGGCGAACTCTATGTATTCGAAGCCACAGGTGATGATACTTATAACCTGATATGGGAGGATACTCTGGACACATACAATGCCTACATGTCCACTACCACCAATGATATAAACTGGAATGGAAAACCTGAACTCTGGGTAGGTGGTGATATTGGCTGGGGACCTGAAAGGGATGTTCCAGAGACTAGGATATTTTGTCTCGAATCGAATGGGAATAACTCTTTTGAAATCATCTATAAGATAACAATCCCAGGAATATTCTCATTTGATGGCTGCGGTGTTGATGCGACAGATATCAATCAGGATGGAACAGATGAACTCATGATCTGGGTCGTGGATCATATTTTCATTTTGGAAGGTACCGGCTCACTCCCTTCAGAGGTTATCTATGCCGTTAAAAATACTAAGTGGGGTAGTCCCTTATTTGAGGAATTTTTATCAGCGACAAGCAAAGATCTCGATTCGGATGGATATCCTGAATTGTTAATAAGTATGGAAGAGGGTCAGGATTATACTTTGAGGAATTTCACAAGAATCTACCGTCCATCAGGTCCTCTCCTCTCCATAGAACCGGTAGAACAACCTGATGTCCTTAGGCTGATTAAGGCTTACCCGAATCCATTTAACAGTCATATCAATATCGCCTGGAATGAGAACCTGGTACCTGTCACTAAGGTCAGCGTCTATAGTATCGATGGTCGGCAAATTGTAGACAAATCCGTACTAAATGGAACCGACATGAAAGAAGGATATTTTCAATGGGATGGAAAAACAGCCAATGGGGAGGAGGTTAATTCAGGAACTTATATAGTCCTGTTAGAGGCTGGTAAACATAGTGAGACTGTCAAAGTAACCTTAATGAAGTAAATCAATGGAGGGGACATGAGATTAATCAGAGCAATAACGAGTCTGCTAATTGGAATTATGATTATACCTGGTGTAGTTTTTTCTGCTAGCTGGAACTCGGCTGTTACCACTACAGGTACAATCAATCCAGCGTCAGGAACTTGTTTACAAGAAGACTATGCAGAGATGGATGTGTTTGCCAACGTAGATGGCTTGCACTTACTAGTGAAAGATGATGACGGAATCAAGTATAGAAGGTACAATACTTCTGGTTCTGTTCAGACAACGAGCACAATTAGTAGTAGCGGTGAGTTTCCAAATGTGACCGGAGACAATGATAACCTGTACATCGCTTATTATGATGATGACTCATTGTTTGTGAAGAAAAGTACGAATAATGGGAGCACATGGAGTTCAAATGCATATTACGCATTATTGAGTGCTGATTGTATTGGTATTGATATCGCTCTGGATGATAATGATCTGCATGTTGTTTACGGATTCGATGGAGAAGTCAGGTACCGTAAGCTAAACAACGGGAGCTGGTCAAATTATTATACTGTTTCATCTGATGGCTCAGCAGGCAATCCTAGTATTGCGTTATCATCTAATAGAATCCATGTGTCCTGGCATACAAATGCGTCTCAATATTACTGTAATAATGGAGATGAGAAAACTAGAGACAAATATAGCGGAACATGGCAAACCATCCAGAATCCAGCGGATGATGGAGTAGTGGAATTTATTGTTACAGATGATAATGATCTGCACATGTTTTATTACGTGGATGCCCCACTGATTCATAGATTAAAACACCTGAGTAGGGGTGTGAGTTGTCAGGGGGCAGTCAAAATGCCCCACTAGTGGGCAGTTGAAAATGCCCCACCTTTAGAGAGATAACCTTTAAGTTCTCTTTGTCAAAAACAAGGAGAACCAAATACATGGGGAACACTCTAAAGATGGATAAACAGGATC
>JAERTJ010000007.1 GCA_016844945.1 Fidelibacterota bacterium
GCAGGTATTGGGTACTTACCTCAGGAAGCCAGTATTTTCAGGAAACTCAGCGTAGAAGATAATTTGCGCCTGGTCTGTGAAACCCTGGATATGGATAAGCAAGGTCAGGAAGAAAAACTTGAGCACTTGCTTGAAGAGCTATCCATTGGGCATGTCCGCATGAACAAGGGACATCAGTTGAGTGGTGGGGAACGACGGCGAACTGAAATCGCCCGGGCTCTGGTGACTGACCCAAATTTTATTTTACTGGATGAACCCTTTGCAGGTGTGGATCCCATTGCTGTCGAGGATATTCAGCAGATTGTTCTGGCCCTCAAAAACAAGGGTATCGGCGTTTTAATCACAGATCACAATGTGCATGAGACGCTTTCGATTACTGACCGCAGCTATTTGCTTTTCCAGGGGAAAATCTTATTATCAGGTAATGCCGAGTTCCTGGCGAATGATGAACAAGCCAGAAAACTTTATCTCGGCAGTAACTTCAAATTAGATAGATAATTATTGTGGAACTATCACAAAATCTTGAGCTAAAACAAACCCTGACGCCGCAGCAGATTCTGCTGTCGACATTGTTGCAGTTGCCTTCGCTGGCGTTGGAGTTGCGCATCAAGACGGAGTTGGAAATCAACCCCTTGCTTGAGCTACAAGAAGATGTGATCGAGTTGGACAATCCTGAAGAAGAAGCCGAGACAGAAGAGCCAGAAATTGATCTAGATGATTATTTTTCAAATGATGGCTATGAAGCCAAAGAATATTATGACAAGAGTGCTGAAGAAGTAGAGATCCAAAACCCATATATTGCAAGTTTATCTGAGGACCTGCTTGAACAGATAGCAACTCTCCACATCAATGAGGATGAGCGTGAAATCCTTGAGGAAATGATCTGGAGTATCGATGAACGTGGCTACCTCATCATGGAACTGGAGTTTATCGCTGAAAAATTTGAAGTTGAACTTGAGGTGATAGAAAAGCTCCATGCCATGCTCATGCGACTAGAGCCGCTGGGGATAGGGTCGAGGAATCTTCAAGAATGTCTTCTGATCCAGATCGAAAAACTTCATCCAGGTACACCTGCCCACTTTATTGTGAGGGACTACTTTGACGAATTTGCCAATAAGCGGTTTGAAAGAATTCTCAGAAAACTTCATCTTACCAGAAGCGGTCTCCGAGAAGCAGAGGCCTTAATCTCTCACTTAAATCCTAAACCTGGTGATGGTTATTTAGATCCGAAAACTAATTACGTGACACCTGATTTCTATATCCGGGAACAGGATGGTGAATTTGTTGTTACCTTGAATGATTCATTTATCCCTGAATTACGAATCTCAGGTAGCTATAAAAACATGCTGACCAACCAGAAAAAACTGGATACGGATACCAAACTCTTCTTGAAGAAAAAAGTTGAGTCCGCCAAGTGGTTTATCAATTCAATCCAGATGCGTCGGATTACCATGTTAAAAGTAATTCATGCCATCATTGAGCGTCAGAAAGGATTCTTCCTCTTAGGGAAAGACCATCTTAAGCCAATGGTTTTGAGAGATATTGCTGAAGATATCAGCATGGATATCTCAACTATCAGTCGTGTTACCAGTGGTAAATATGCTCAGACTGACTGGGGTACCTTTGAACTACGCTATTTCTTTAGTGAAGGTATTGAGGCAGAGGATGGGGAGAATATTTCGACCCGCCGTATCAAGGAACGTCTCAGGGTCATCATCGAAGAAGAAGATAAATCCCACCCCATCTCTGATGAGGCTATCTCCAAGATCCTACAGGCGGAAGGCTTTCCCATTGCTCGTCGTACGGTAGCAAAATACCGTGAGCAATTGAGTGTGCCTGTCGCCCGCCTACGCCGAGAAATTTAGCTAACCGAAAAAATGTGGGAGAAGGCTTCGGCGGGCTTTCCCTCCTGCGCCGTGAGATTTAGTTATCCGAAAAAGTGTGGGTATAGGCTTCGGCGGGCTAGCCCGCCTGGGGGGAGGTAACTGAAAACCAGTTTTCGAGCCCAGGTATTCGGGTCAAACTGGTTTTAATCGCTGAGATTATCAGATACCATCTGTTTGGCTGCGCTGAAATCTGGTGTGCAGTAGAACAATTGTTCTTATGTGGTGTGAAAGAATCTTGATCCAAATACAGGAAAACAAATTACGAAACTTCATGCAAAGCCCGGGCGACGAATTGCTGAACGTCTCTGCACTCCTCCGACTTACTTCGTTTCAATTCGTCGTTTGAGGGTAATTATTAAATGTATAATCTTTTGTGAATGGCACGCAATGCAACGTAAGTGTTGAGACCGGTTACCACCAGAATCCAGAGCAGATGTTCGAGCAATTCTATGCTCCACACCTCATTGAATATTCCCCGACTTAATTCAACACCGTGAAACAAGGGGGTGAACCAGGCAATAAGCTGTACCGCTTGAGGCAACTGATCCATGGGGAAGAATATCCCGGAGAAAAGGAAAAGGGGTGTTAGAAACAGGGTAAAGAAATAGTTGAAAAGTTCAATCTCTTTGATCATTGATGTGAACAATAGACCAATGGTCGCAAACATGAATCCGATGATAAAGATCATGGGAAAGATGAGTATGATACCTGGATGGAGTCCCATTCCGAAAACAAAAAGAATGGACAGAAATGCCCCACCATAAATAGTTCCCCGTGTCGATCCCCACAACAATTCTCCCAGCGCAAGATCTTTAGGATTGATGGGGGTGGATAGAATTCCATCATAGATGCGGTCAAAATTCATTTTGACAAAAACATTATAGGTGGTTTCCAGGGTTGCGCCCCACATTATGCTGGAAATGAGCAGTCCAGGAGCTATGAATTGGATGTAGGGTAGACCCTCCATCTCAATGATATAGGCGCCTAACCCCAAGCCCATACCCAGTAAATAAAGAAATGGTTCAAAAAAATTAGGCAGAATGTTCAATTTCCAGGTTCGTTTGTAAACAGTGGCATTGCGCTGCCAGACGCGTAATGCAGCTAATAGTCGTACTTTGGGAGATGCCTGTTTCAATCGATGAGTTCCCGCCCGGTTAGTTTGAGAAATACATCTTCCAGCGATGCGCGTCGACTCAGTAACGTTTTTACAGGAATGCTCAACTCCTGGATCTGAACGTGGAGTGGGTTGGCATCCGCAGTATAAAGCAATAGCCGATCAGAGAGTTCTTCATGGAAGTCAATTTGTCCCTCTGCCGCAGACAGGATAGCCTTCCGACTCTTTTCATCGCCACGGACCTCAACCACATGGGATGAAACCTCAGATTGGATCAAATCCCAGGGGGAATCTTCTTTAATGATATGTCCTCCATCCATGACCGCCAGTTTGTCGCATAATTGTTCTGCCTCATCCATGTAATGTGTGGTGAGTAGAAGGGTTACACCCTGTTCAATGAGCTCATGACATTTTGCCCAGACATGGTGCCTGGCTTGAGGGTCAAGACCAGTGGATGGCTCATCAAGGATCAAGATGCGGGGATTATTGATGAGTGCTCTGGCAATTTGAAGCCGACGCTTCATTCCGCCACTGAGTGTGCGGACATTTTCGAATCGTTTTTCACCGAGCTGAAAAAATTCTATAAGTTCATCAGCTCTTTTTTCCGCCCTGGTCCTTGGAAGATCATAATATCTTGCATACACCAGGAGATTATTGATCACATTTAGATCATAATCCAGACTATCATCCTGTGTAACCACACCGATTCCACGTTTTACGGCACTCATATCATTCATGACATTATGATTATTCACCAGAAGTGTGCCTGAAGTCAAAGGAGTTGCACAATATATCATACGCATGACCGTAGTTTTTCCAGCACCATTTGGACCGAGGAAACCATAGCACGTCCCGGCTTCGATTTGGAAATTGACTTGATCAACTGCCTTCAATGATCCATAGACTTTGCTGAGATTGGAAGCATTGATGATGTTTGGTGAATTTTGCATGAATCAACTTAACTGAAATATTAATCGGCGTAATTAGATTTTAAAACGATATCAAAAAGACTTGTTTTCGGGCATTTATGTTCTAATGTATCAGTGCGATGAAACAAGAATTTACTCATACTGAACTCGCCCAGATACTTACCTCCATTTCGGATGAAGGACAGATGGGTAAATTGCTTCAAGATTTTCTCACACCTCAGGAACTGGAAGATCTGGTCCTGAGGTGGGAGATTGTAAAGCTCCTGCATAGTGGAATGCCTCAACGAGAGATAGCCAAACAATTAGGCGTGGCAATAGGTACGGTTTCCCGGGGAGCACGTGAACTGAAATATGGTCACAATGGATTCGTAAAATTATTGGAATCAATGGAAGAGAACGGGGAAAAATGAGGTTCTCTTCAATGCGTACGTTTTGGTGGACCTGGCATATTTGCTAGGTTGCCCTTTATCTAAAAAAAATATCCCAAAAGATCTTAAGGAGTAACCGTGAAGAAAATCTTTCTTTCAGAAAATGATATGCCTAAAAGCTGGTATAACATTGCCGCTGATTTAAAAACTGCTGCATTACCACCCCTCAACCCTGGAACGCTTCAACCTCTGGGACCAGATGATTTGGCTCCCCTTTTTCCCATGGCTCTCATCGAGCAAGAAGTGAGCATGGAGCGGGAAATACCCATCCCTGATCCAGTTCAAGAGGGCTTGAAAATGTGGAGACCTTCTCCACTCATCCGTGCAACAGGATTGGAAGCAGCGTTAAAAACACCTGCAAAAATCTACTTTAAATATGAAGGCGTCAGCCCGGCAGGTAGCCACAAACCGAACACGGCAATCCCCCAGGCCTACTACAACAAGTTGGAGGGGGTGAAGCGCCTATCGACCGAAACGGGT
Organism: Fidelibacterota bacterium; assembly: GCA_016844945.1. Lineage (GTDB taxonomy): Bacteria > Fidelibacterota > UBA8477 > UBA8477 > JABMPR01 > JABMPR01. Next base: position 4,838 of record JAERTJ010000007.1, read on the forward strand.
GCTGGACAATGGGGAAGTTCACTGGCTTTAGCTGGTCAAATGTTTGGCTTGGAAGTCAAGGTCTATATGGTAAAGGTAAGCTTCACACAAAAGCCGTATAGACGATCCATGATGCAGAGTTGGGGCGCAGAAATCGTTCCGAGTCCCAGTAGTGACACTTCCTTCGGGAGGGCGATTTTGGAAAAAGATCCAGATAATACAGGATCTTTGGGTATTGCGATTTCTGAAGCCGTGGAGGATGCTGCCCAGCGGGATGATACCAAATACGCCTTGGGAAGTGTATTAAACCACGTCCTTCTCCATCAGACCGTGATTGGATTGGAAGCCAAAAAACAAATGGAGATTGCTGGTGATACACCAGATATTGTCATTGGTTGTGTGGGTGGGGGCAGCAACTTTGCCGGTCTTGCCTTTCCGTATCTCCGAGACAAGATTAATGGCGCTGACATAGATTTTCGAGCCATCGAACCAACAGCCTGTCCCACACTTACCCGTGGGAAATTTGCCTACGATTTTGGTGATATGGCGCAGATGACACCCCTGGTCTCCATGTATACTTTGGGACATTCATTTATGCCACCAGGAATCCATGCTGGTGGATTGCGTTACCACGGTATGGCTCCCATGCTTTCTCATGTCGTGCGAGAAGGTCTGGTTGATGCCTATTCCTATCATCAGGTGGAAGTGTTTGATGCTGCAGCACTGTTTGCCAGAACTGAAGGGATCATTCCTGCTCCAGAGTCTGCTCATGCCATCAAAGGTGCAATTGACGCTGCTGTTGAGGCACGTGAAGCCGGGCAAGAAAAAACTATTCTCTTCAATTTGAGTGGACATGGACATTTTGATATGTCTGCCTATGACGCTTATTTCGCGGGAAAACTTTCAGATTATCGCCCAAGTGATGAAGACTTGGCAGAAGGCATTGCAGTCACTGAGGGGTTGCCCCCAGTTTGAGTTAGTCCTATCAAAAATAAGGTGGGTGACAAATGAATAATGTTGCTCATCTGTAAAAAGTACATTTATCTATAGCCACATACTCCCGGTAGTTGAACCATTAATTGCCGGGAGCCTTCTAGTTTGTTAGAGCCTTAGTCTTAAGAAAATTCAGAATATTCTGTTTGAAGCTCCTTTCAACTATGAATCAAATATTCCCCAATTATCTTCATGTCCTTTAAAAATAAAAAGAAGCCCTATAGAAGAAGTTTAGGGAGAAAGTAGTAAAATGAAAAAACGAACACAAAAATTCTACGATAACCAGGAACTGATACATAGCCCCAGAGGCAGGATGTTACGCATCATGAGCGAATATCTTGGACCTGAGGAAGTTTTCAGGAAAAATAAAATTCAGGACACAATCGTATTTTTTGGATCAGCCAGAACACAGCCTCAACACATTGTAGCTCAGACCATTGAAAAAGCCAAAGCTGCTGGTAGCTCAGTAGAGAAGTTGGAAAAGCTAGAACGTGAATTGGGAATGTCTCGATATTATGAGGATGCCAGAGAACTCGCCTACAAGATGACAAATTGGTCAAAAAAGTTAAAAGGGAGTAAGCGTAGATTTATCGTTGCCACCGGTGGGGGGCCAGGGATTATGGAAGCAGCTAACCGTGGCGCAGCAGAAGCGAAGGGACTCTCAGTAGGTTTAAATATTTCACTGCCCTTTGAGCAGTCGGGGAATCCCTATATCAGCCGAGAGCTGGAATTAGAGTTCCACTATTTCTTTATGCGAAAATATTGGTTTGTCTATCTGGCCAAAGCGCTTGTGGCTTTTCCAGGAGGGTTTGGAACCTTTGATGAGTTGTTTGAAACCCTCACCCTGATACAGACAAAAAAAACCAACAAGTATATGCCCATTATGCTCTTTGGTAATGCATTCTGGGATAAGATGATTGATCTCCAGGGTCTTGCTGATTTTGGAACCATTAGTCAGGAAGATCTTGATTTGTGTTTCAGAACTGATAGTGTGGATGAAGCCTATGAATACTTAACCAGTGAGCTGACAAAACACTACCTGGAAGAAAAACCCAGTCCTGAGTAATTAGAGTTGGGGTAGAATCCGTCGCCCTAGAATGACTTCCTTCCGGGCACCTGTTACTGCAGGGATATTGCCCGGAAGATTTCGCAAATGTAAATATCCTAAATAGGCAAATCCGAAAGCTTCTTTATTACTGGCATCTATTCCAGCTCTATTCACAGTTTTAATTTCTAGTTGAGGTAATTCTTCTTTGAGGAGACCCATAAGGACTTTGTTAAAACATCCTCCACCGCCAACTAGTAAGTCAATTGGGGAGTAGGTTTTTGTCAAATCATTGACAGACTGGGCAATTGTGTTCGAAGTTAAAACTGTAAGTGTAAATATTAAATCCTTAAAGTGTTGTTGAGATGTTGGTTTATAAGCTTTAAGTATTTCATTAAAGTAAGTTTTACCAAATTGCTCCTGCCCAGCAGAGCGAGGAGGGGGTATTCTATAAAACTCATGGTTCATCAACATATCCAGGAGTTTTGTATTCAAGTGTCCGCTTGAGGCAATTGATCCATCAGGATCGAATAGGAGTTTGTCGTTTGAATAAAGTCTGACTGCTTTATCGAGAAGTGTATTTCCAGGACCGGTGTCCCAGGCGAGGAGTGGACTTCGATTAAGCTTTGATGGAACAATGGTCAGGTTTGCTATACCACCGATGTTTAAAGCCAGTACATCCTCATTATCCTTTTGGAATAAATATCGATCCACAATTGGGATCAAGGGTGCACCCTGACCACCTGCTTCAAGGTCTGCCGTTCTGAAATCATAAACTACAGGACACTTTAACTTATCAGCGAGATGCTGTGGGGCTCCAATTTGAAGCGTGAATTCAGGCGGTTCATGTTTTATGGTCTGACCATGGGAGGCAATCAGATCAGGTTGAAAACCTAAAGATGAAACTTCCTGAGCAAACCATAATCCCAACTCATGGTCCAACGCGGATATTTGGTCATTGCTTAAATCAAGTGGATTTCGAAAAGCCTTTTTGAACTTGTCAGGATAGCTCACCTCACCCGATTCAATCACGGTATAGGTAGGTGATCTCCCTTCACCATCAAATTGTACCAAACAGGTATCCAGGCCATCAGCAGAACTGCCTGTCATTAGCCCGAGAATTTTAACTGATTTATTCACCTCATTGTTCAATCCATGTTACTCCTTTGCCCAAATTACATTCTGGGGTTACAGGGTACAAGCAAGGTCTTAATCTGGCAATATATATTACTGTGAGTTGAAAATAATGGATAGGTGAGACTCTTTGAATTACATCCCGATTTTAATTCCACATCAATAGGTTCCCAACTATCTTGCCTCGCTATTTTGGAATGAAGCCTGGATGTAAACATTATAAACAGGCTAGTAATAGATTGAATGGGAGAGCGTTGTGGATATTAAAATCGAAGTTGGAAAACCTCACGAAAGAACGATGAAAGTTCATGTAGCCTGGTCTGATATGGAGCCTGGTTTTGAGAAAAAATTGACAAAGCTGAATAAGCAGGTCAAGCGTCCTGGATTTCGTCCAGGAAAAATTCCTCGAAAAATTATGCTCCAATCCTATGGACATAGTGTCTTAGCCGAGATTTTGGATGAAACCGTTCAGGCAGCCTATTACAAGGGTATTATTGATCATAAGCTTTCTCCCATTGATCAGGGAAGTATTGAGGATATGTCTGAATTCGACATCGGTAAGGATCTTGAATTTACCATGAAGCTTCAGGTTGAGCCAGATTTTGCAATGTTTGATTACAAATCTGGATTCAAGATCACAAGGACTGAATATTCTGCTACTGATGAAGATGTCGCCCATGCCCTGGAACATCTTCAGGAGCGATTTGCCGAAATTGAGATTCGGGATGATGGTGCTGTTGATGGGGATATGCTGAAGGGTGATCTCCAGTATCTAGATGCAGACGGTGTTGCCATAGAAGGCAGCAATGTGGAAGATCGATATATTAAAATCGGAGATGGTGTCTTTGGGGATAAAGTTGCCAAGAAGCTTATCGGATCAAAGGCAGGCGATGAAGTTACTTTTGACATTCCTGCACAGACTAAGGATGCCGAAGACCTGCACATCAAGATGCAAGTCAAAGCCGTGGAAACTCACATGCTTCCAGAGCTTACAGATGAATTTGCAAAACAGGTAGATCCAAAGTTTGAGACTCTGGATGCGCTGAAGGAAAGCACTCTGGCAGATATTCAAAAGCAATTGGACTATGATGTTGTTCGTGCTCAGGATCAGACACTGGCTAATAAACTGGTGGAAGAAACTAAACTTGAATTACCTGAGATTATGGTAGATGACTATCTTGACAAGTTTGTTGAACGTGTACGTCAGGAACGTGGCGCAGATGTCAATGAGGAGGAGGTTCGAGAACAAAATCGCGAGCGAGCAAACTGGGAGCTTTCATGGTATCTTATCCGCAAAAAACTTATTGAAATCGAAAACATTGAAGTCACTGATGAAGATGTTGAAGTAAAACTTGACGAACTTGTTGCCCAAATGCCCGGTGATAAAGAGAAGATGAAAGCTTTATATAGAGACAAACAATACTTACCACAGATTAAAGATGATATCCTTGAGAAAAAGATATTTGCACACCTTGAATCTTTTGCAAAAATAAAAGTTAAGACTGCCACAAGTAAAGAGATTGGAGGATACCATGCAAACGCCCATTAATCAACTGGTACCAATGGTCGTTGAGCAGACGGGTCGCTCTGAACGTGCCTATGATATTTACAGCCGTTTATTAAAAGAACGTATCATCTTTCTTTCAACTCCCATTGATGACAATGTTGCATCTCTCGTTGTTGCACAGTTGTTATTTCTGGAAGCTGAGGACAGTGATAAAGATATAAACTTATACATTAACTCTCCTGGTGGAATTATAACTTCCGGTATGGCAATTCTAGATACCATGAATTTTATCAAACCTGAAGTTTCAACAATTGTTGTCGGTCAGGCCTCAAGCATGGGAGCACTTCTACTTGGTGGTGGTGCTAAAGGGAAAAGATATGCCTTACCCAATTCACGCGTTATGATTCACCAGCCTCTTGGGGGTACTGAGGGTCAGGCATCTGATATCGTTATTGCTGCAGAAGAGATTCAAAAAACCAAGAAGAAGCTAAATCAAATGTTAGCTAAGTTTTGTGGCAAACGCGTCACTCAAATCGAAAAAGATGCTGACCGTAATTATTTCATGTCTGCTGAAGAAGCTGTCAAATACGGTATTGTTGACGAGATTCTGGAAAAACGGGGTTAGGCAGTTGTCTAAGCAAAAACAGGGTAAGTTTTGCTCCTTTTGTGGACGACCACAAGAAGAGACTGGAATGCTGATAGCCAGCCCAACGGGTTCAAATATTTGTAGTCGCTGTATTGATCAGGCTCAGCAGATAGTTAAGGATGAGAATGGTTCAGCAGAGCCTTCGTTCTCGGCATTTTCCTCTCTGGATGAAATCCCAAAACCCAGTACGATAAAAGCTCATCTGGATAAGTATGTGATCGGTCAGGAACAGGCGAAGAGAGCTGTCTCTGTGGCTGTGTACAACCATTACAAACGTGTTATGGTGCAGGATGACATTGAAGAGATTGAACTCGAAAAAAGCAACATCTTGCTTATGGGTCCGACGGGCACAGGAAAGACCTTATTGGCTAGAGCTCTGGCAACCTTCCTGGATGTTCCATTTGCCATTGCTGATGCTACTGTACTTACGGAAGCTGGTTACGTCGGGGAAGATGTAGAAAATATTTTGGTTCGACTCCTCCAGTCAGCTGATTACGATGTGGAGGCGACTGAGGCTGGTATCATCTATGTTGATGAAATTGACAAGATTTCCCGTCGATCCGCCAACGCATCCATTACCCGTGATGTATCAGGTGAGGGTGTACAGCAAGCCCTGTTGAAAATCCTTGAGGGGACCATCGCACAGGTTCCGCCAAAGGGTGGCAGAAAGCATCCAGAACAACCCCTGGTTTCCATTAACACAAAGAACATACTTTTTATTGTGGGTGGAGCCTTCGAGGGTATTGAAGACATCATTGCCCGAAGACGTAAAAAAACACTATTGGGTTTTTCGACTGTCGATGAAGAGGAATCACGTCTCAAGGGCGCCGATCTATTGCAAGTTGTTGAACCAGAGGATTTACTCCAATACGGATTGATTCCAGAATTGATAGGGCGTCTACCTGTGGTTGCTGCCCTGGAAGACTTAACCAGAGAAGCCCTTCTGTCAATTTTGCTTGAACCCAAGAATGCACTAGTAAAACAGTATCATAAAATGTTTGAACTAGAGGGTGTTGAATTAGTGATCCAGGAAAGAGCACTTGATGCGATTATTGACGCCGCTCAAAAGTATGGCACAGGTGCCCGGGCCTTGCGTCGCTCCATGGAAAAAGTCATGCAGGAAATTATGTTCGAGTTACCTGGTTGGGATAAGGTTAAAAAGTGTACTATTACCCGATCAGTGGTCACAGAGGGTAGAGCACCCAAACTTAATTAGTGAGATTTTTCATCTCAGGTGGAGAGTATCAAAATTCAGTTTTTATCCTGTTGTCTTTGACATTTTGTTCAATGAGTCATTTTATCAGAATATAGATGCTCAATTGGACTCCATTTTGCTTTAGACATCATTCTGCATTCCTTGATGCGCCTACTGTAGATTCAACTCAAAATTCCATAATTACGCCCACTTCGCTCATCCTCAAAATTTGCATGTGTCTTGATATTATTTGATTAGATAAAATTGATATAGGCAAATTTTGTTCATACCTATTGTTAGGCTTTGTCATACATAGCGATAGTAACTTAATATAACATATTATTAATATAGGGATTATGCTATGTTGCGATAGCGTCTTGCTGGGCAGGGATTCCGGTTTGGCGAAGAAAAATAATGAGCCATTTACCGCGGATTGTTGGGAATCAAATAATTTACCGATTATTTGATTTTTTTGTTTGACAGGCATTTCCATAGTGATAGTTTTGTGACAATTGATAAAGATTTTGGCAAACAAAGTTTCGAATATTAAAAACGTTCATTGGATGCTCCATTTTTGTTGAGCACAATAATTGTGTTTTATATCACAATTATAGTGAGATTAAGATATTCGGAAGTGCAAGAATCTACAAATAACGAAGGAGGATAAAAGATGACAAAAAGGCTACTATCATTTGTGGCTGTCGTAGCGATACTTTCGTCCCTGGCATTTGGTCAGACAAGCGGAAAAATCGTTGGAACAGTGTATGATGTGAGTCAAGAGGCACCTTTAGGCTTCACAAACGTTGTGGTTCAGGGAACTTCACTGGGAGCAGTCTCAGATGAAGATGGACGATATGTAATATTAGATGTTCCGCCAGGTGTATATACCATTGTATGTACATACATTGGTTATTCTCCGATGGAAATTCAGGAACTTGCAGTAATAAGTGGATTGACAACGATCCAGGACATCCAGATGCAAACGGAAGATGTCGTGGGTGAGGTTGTTACCGTTATCGCTGAAAAACCACTGATCAACATGAATGCCACGAATACAACTCGGGTTGTCGATGCAGAACTCATTGAGAATATGGCAGTTCGCGGAGTTCAGAATGTAGTCGCCATGCAAACGGGTGTCGTAGCCCATGATGGTGAAATCCACATCCGTGGTTCTAGATATCAGGATGTCGCTTACTATGTTGATGGCGTTTACATGAATGATGCCTTCGACATGCGTAACACTAGCAATGTTTCCAATGTTGCCATGGGTGAGATGAAACTTCAAACTGGTGGTTTTTCCGCGCAGTATGGAAATGCTAACGGAGGTGTGGTTTCCACATCTACACGCACGGGTGGCGAAAAGATGTCACTGGATGTTGAATTTATTCAAGGTCTGGGTGCTTCAGGTGATGGAACAGAGGATAAGCTCTATTCGCTGGGTTATAGATTGTATAATGTCAATGTGGGCGGTGCTCTAGGTTCAAAAATTCGATATTTCATGAATTATGAAAACCGCACTACTGATGACCCAAGACCTTCTAACGCTCCTCACTACAGCATGGATCGTGATGAAATTATGATCGAATGGGACTCCATTCATGTTGAATATAATGAAGAAGAGCAAAGAGACTATGCCAGTGGAGAATTGTGGGTAGATGGTCAATATGTTGGTGACATCGAAAACGATTTACATTCAATCCTGGAGAGTACACTTGAGGATATGCTCACAGAATATTATGCTGAGCAAGGTGTTGACTATGATCTTATCGATGCAGTGGTCCTAGCATCCACAGAGGATGACCACAAGTATGGTATCAATGGGTATAGCAATTTCCAGGAGCTTTATGGCGCCAGGAAGAACGTTGGTTCTGTAAGAAATACATTTGCTGGTAACGTGATGTTTGACTTGAAGCCTTTCAAAATCAAAGTTGGTGGAAACATGAACGCGATCGAGTCACATGGCTATACAAATATCGATTATGCCACCACACTTTTGAACTCAGATTATAACAGGAAGAGAACATCTTTACAGACATCTCTATATACCAATCTGACCTGGGTTCTTTCAACAAAATCTTACCTGACAGCCAAGCTATCTCTCTATAACTATAAAGAAGAGATGGGGGATGATCATCATTGGGACAATGTCCTTGGATATGGTGACCCATCGGATCCTTATAATAGATATATGAGTGCAGTTGGACAAAATCCACTCTCAGTAGCTGATCTGGCAGATTATCTTTCCTATGGTCGTGTCTGGGATGACTATTCCAAACAGTTTACGTCCTACACTGGTATCACTGTAGATTATTTAAATCAAATCAATGAGCATGAGCTCACTGCTGGTTTTGAATATCGTGACAATACAATTAAGTATTATCGAGTTGCTCAACCAATCGAGCTTGCAGAAGGTTTTGATATTGGTCCTGATAGTGTTCTCACCGATCAACAGGTTTATGAGATCTATCGGAACGCTTATACTGAAAACTTTGGATTTGATCTTTTTGGTGAAGAAGATGAAGATGGTCAGGAATGGCAAGATCCAGGTGAACCAACTATCTTTGGTGCCTATATCAATGACAAAATCGAGCTGAAGGATTTGGTTGTAAACTTGGGCTTAAGGTACGAGTATTTTAACCCGAATACGCAGGCACCAGAAGATTGGTATGATATCAGAATGACGAATGGTCGCATTGATCGTGACTCAAGTAGGTATGTTGATGTTGATGCCGATGTTCAATTGAACCCACGTATTGGATTTTCATTCCCAGTAACGGATAAGACTAAATTCCATGCTCAATACGGAAAATTCTCTCAACATCCATTGCTGAACAGACTGTATCTATCAGATGTTGTTTTTGCGAACAATTTTAAGTCTGGTAACTATACAAGATCACCAAATGCAAAACTTAGATCAGAGAAAACCACTCAATATGAGGTTGGCTTTTCTCAGGTAATGGGTGAAAATGTTGCAATTGATGTGACTGGTTTCTATAAAGAAATTAGAGATTACACCCTTATCAAGAACCTTTTTGGTGCTCAACTTGATCAATCAGATTTTGTCTGGGCCCAATATCAGAATGGTGATTACGGTGTCGTGAAAGGTATTTCCTTTGGGCTGGGTATGAACCGTGTTGGTGGATTAATGGCCAACCTGAGTTATACTGCTCAGTGGGCAGAAGGTACCGGATCTGATCCTGAATCAAACTACTATGTAGCCTGGCAGTCAGACCAGGGTGAAGCTGGTTTCCCAAGTTTGATTAATCCACTGGATTATGATCAGCGTCATACGGGTAACCTCATGCTTGATTACCGTCTCCAGCAAGATCTGGGCATGTTCTCGAATACTGGTGTAAATATGGTTTATACCTTTGGTTCAGGAACAGCTTATACACCTTCAGCGATTGAATCATCGCTATTTGGTCGGGGCGAGATCTATCCTACTTCACCTATTAATAGTGGATATACACCCTGGACAAGCAATCTAGATATCCGGTTGGATTCTGGTGTAAAACTAGGCTCCGTCGATATGACTATATATCTACTCGTTCAGAATGCCTTGAATGCTAAGAACGTGATTACTGTTTATAGCGGTACAGGTGATGCCGGTACTGATGGCTGGTTAAATTCTGATCCTGGTAAATCTTACTTATCAGGTAACGCAAACAATGAAGACTACTATCTCAGCCAGGTTCGTGACCCAGCAAATTGGGATAAACCACGCTCCGTACAACTCGGTGTGAAGTTGAATTTATTGTCTGGGGAGAATAATTAATGAAGAACTATAAAAGAATATTTGCGCTCTTGCTGGTTACCCTGCTAGTATCTGCTCCGTATTTCTTAGGAGCGACAGAGGCTATTGATAAGGAGGGATTGGGTAAAACTGCCAATGCCTCAACCGGCAAGTTTGATGGAAACCGGATCGATGATGATCTGGAAAATAACGGTATGATTGTATCGCATCGTCCCTCTGGTCACTCCGGTATGGAATGGCCCGCTGGCAATGGTACATACTCTGTTTATGCTTCAGGAGTGTGGCTAGCAGGTAAGGTCGGTGGTGAGATTAGAACTGCGGTTGCTGAATATGGACCAGAGTTCAACCCAGGACCCTATGGCAGTGATCCTAATGATGCAAATGGTGAATATGTATTATACAAGGTTAATAAAACTGATCTTGATAATCCAGCAGACAATCCTGATTTTGCCAACTGGCCTGTTCAGGATGGTGCACCATGGATCGATGTAGATGGGAATGGTACATATGAACCAATGCCCGGTGGACCCGATCATCCAGAATTTATCGGTGATCAAGTGATCTTCTATGTTATGAACGATGGTGTTGCATCTAACCATGACATTTTTAGCACCGAACCACTAGGACTTGAAATCCGGATGACTATCTGGGGTTATAACAGAGCTGATTATTTTGGTGATATGATGTTTACCAAAGCCCAGATTTATAACAAAGGTGGCAATAACATCACAGATGCCTATTTGGGTATCTGGTCAGATCCTGATCTTGGAAATGCTGGTGATGACTTTGTGGGTTGTGACCTTGATCTCAGTCTTGGCTATTGCTATAACGATGGTGAAGATAATGCTTATGGTTATGCAGCTCCTGCTGTTGGATACGATTTCTTCCAGGCTGCATTTCCTACTGGCGATCCCAACGATCAGCAGTACTGCTTCGGCGAATTGAAAACCGGGTATACTGGATTACCTATGACATCATTTGTAAAATATATCAATAGTGATGATGTCTATACAGATCCTAATGATGAACAAGAAGCCTACAATTATATGTCAGGCTATAAAAGAGATGGTTCACCGTTTATCAACTCAGCAACCGGTGAAGCAACAAAATTTGTCCATCCTGATGATCCCAACCTGAATATTGATGGTACGGATAATATCTGGGTTGATGGTGATGACAATGCTGCTGATGACCGTCGCTTCCTCATGAATGTAGGACCCTTCAATTTCAGCGCTGGTGATTCAGCTGAAGTTGTATTTGGTATCTTGCATGCTCAGGGATCCAGCGCCCTTGGTTCAGTCTCACTGTTAAAATATATCGACAAGTTTGCACAGTCAGCTTATGATGCAAATTTTGATCTTCCTCCTGCTCCTCCAATTCCAGAATTGACCATTACCAGCGCTGCTGGTACAGTTGTTCTTGAATGGGAAGACAATGCAGAGGATTATTCTGCACTGGTTGCGGGAAACAACTCCTACTACAATTTTGAAGGCTACAACATTTATATGCATGAAACGGCAATAGGTGTTGGTGAGAAACAAATTGTAGCGACATATGATCTGAAAAATGGTATAACAACCATTAAAGATGATGTCTATTTAACTGAGTACAATGACGTTGTAACCATTCCAACTCAGGTTGGTACAGATACTGGGATCAAAAGATCAATCGCAATTACGACGAATCACCTTCTCGGTGGTATTCCTCTGATCGATGATCGAGCGTACTATTTCTCAGTTACTGCCTATGGATACAATGGGTTCGCAACACCTAGAGTCCTGGAGTCAAGCTCTCCTATCTGGGTAGTTCGACCACAAACCAATTCAACACTTGATGTGGTTGCGACGATGTCCACATCGTTTGAAACCGTTCATACCGCTGATGGTGCCTTGTCTGATGGTGAGGTTACAGTGCAGGTTATCAACCCCAGCAAAATTACCGGGGATGAGTATGAGGTATCTTTTACTGAACATACCTTTGATGTGAATGATGGACCCATGGTTGTCTGGAATATCGAAAATACACGTACTGGTGAGATGGTTCTCGAAAACCAGACAATCCAGAGTGGTGTTGACCTACTTACTGGCGAAGCTGTTGGAGCAGATCATGCACCATCCTTTGATGGAATGCTCGCAACTGTTAATGGTCCTGCCAATGGTTTTCATGGTGTTTTTATTGTACACGATGGAACAACGGATAGATCAGCACAGACAAGTGATATTGTTGAAGCCTCAGTTCTTATGGAAGATGTCTGGCATTATGGCTGGAATCTCGATGAATTCTGGCCATTGATCACTCATCCAGATGGCGGACGCTATTGGGTCACCCAGGGTGGTGGAACGGCAGCTGACAATGCATCATATGTTGCGCGAGTGCTGAGAAACAATAACGCAGACTGGGCAATACCTTATGACTTTGAATGGCGCTGGTTAGGTGATGGCGACAGCTCATGGGGAATTTGGTATGGTATAGAAACTGATGTTGCTCCTGTCAAAGTTCCATTTGAAATCTGGAACATCGGTATTGGTACTCCTGATGATCCATCAGATGATGTTCAGATGATTCCTAGAATCTATGATGTTGATGCCAACGGTAAATACAACTGGCAAGGTGATGTCGATGATTCAAGTCTCGATAACGATGCTCATACAGACTGGGTCTACTGGTGGTCACTTGCTGATGGTAGTACATGGGCTGATTTTGAGGCTGCTGCAATAGCTGGTGATGCAAGTACTGCAAATGGAATGCGCGGACATGAAGTCCTGGCGAGAACCATCTTCATGAACCATAATGGTGCTGGTGGTGAAACTGATTCCATCGCGAACAGTATGCTCACCGGTCCCAATAGCACTGATTGGACCGCTGCAGATACAGCGTTGTTCCTCGATCAGGGATGGTTCATTGATGATGTGAATACCAATGCCGTAGTTGAAGAAGGTGCAACCCATGCCTATGGATTTGTGCTACCATTTCCAGAAGCTGGCTCAGTATATCGTTGGATCACCAATAAGCCAAATGCGCTATCCGACAAGTTCACATTTACAACTGACGGATTTGCGGCTACAACCGTCGCTTTTGATCCTGAAAATATAAAAGTATGGCCAAACCCATATTTTGGATATAACCCTGAAGAGCGAACACCTCTTGAGAATAATATTCACTTTATAAACTTGCCAGAAGTAGCAAATATCAAGATCTACTCTCTTGCGGGACAATTGGTTCGACATATTGAACATAATGGTGGCCAGGAAGAAGTCTGGAACGGACAAAATAGCTTCAATGTGTTGGTCGCTTCAGGTGTTTACATCGCCGTAATCGACACTAAAGAAGGTGAAAAAGTCCTTAAACTAGCTGTCGTCATGCCACAACAACGACTTGATGTCTACTAGAAAGGAGAATGACGATGAAAAATAATAAAATTGCATTATTCTTGATAGCGCTTGTTGTTGTTACAGCTGCATTTGCTGGAACGGGAAAATCCGTGGGTACTTATGGTGCTCTCGAGCTTACCATTCCCACAGGTGCTAGATCCGTTGCTTTGAGTGAATCTAATATCGCGATTATCTCAGGTGCGGATGCTATGTTTTATAACCCCGCTGGTATAGCAAAGGTTAGTACCAATATGGAAGCTCAGCTTTCACAATTGAATTATCTTGCTGATATCGGTGTGTCATATGGTGCATTTGTTGCCAAGGTAGGGGAGAATGCCATAGGTATTTCTGCAAAATCTCTATCATTTGGAGACATTCTACACACCACCGCAGAAGATCCTAATGGCTATCAGGACTCATATTTTTCGCCAAAATTCATCACAGTGTCAGCGTCAGTGGCTAAGATGTTTTTTGATCGTGTTGCCTTTGGTGCCACGTTCAAAGTGATTAATGAGACCTTTATTCAGACCTCTGCAACAGGTGCTGCATTTGATATGGGTGTTCAATACAAATCTGCATCATTACCACTAAGTGTTGGTGTTTCGTTAAAGAACATTGGTGTAAAAATGACCTTTGCGGGCAATGATATGGAACAGAAACTGGAACCAGAAGATTCTGAAGAAGGAACAATTCTTGAGAATTTGGCTGTCACAGGACAGGCTTTTGAAATTCCAGCATCTCTGGATATTGGATTAACCTATACAGTTGCAAATATGGTTAATGTCCATGGTGTTTTTAAGAACAACTCATTCGGCTTTAACGAATATCGCCTGGGTGCTGACTATGCCATGAAGACAGATGCATTTAGTGGCTGGGTTGGTGGTGGTACCAGTATGATCGCCGTCGACGATAACACCGATGATTGGGGTGAAGAGCTTGAACAAAGACTCACCAGTAATACATTTGGGTTATCATTTGGTGGTGGATTGACTGTTCCGATTTCCAGCTTTGTTTTTGGAATAGAATATGGATATAAATCAGTGACCGCTCATGGTCTAAATGATTTGAGTGTGCTAGCATTCACATTTGGATTCTAATTGATTCCACTGATATAGCTTAATCAAAAAGGGCTGCTCATTTGAGTAGCCCTTTTTATTTCTATGACATGCATGATATCCAGCGCAAGAGAAGTTGTGTCAAAGTAGGTGCAACCCATCCTGCAAGGTATACAACGCACCAATTGAATCTCATAATCTCTGAGGAAGGTTTATACCAGGGTACAACTCAAGAATGCTGGGTCGCTCCATTTGGAAATCTTTCGTTTAGGTTGTAACTGTGGGAATTAGATAATGGAAGGGTAAGGTGTATGGATGGTTTGTTTCATGGGGTACACTCCAATCACTCAACGTAAAATCGCCTGAATCATTCATAGACTCGATCCCATACTTTCAAGCCGTTTTTATCCAGCTTGATAATCCAGATGTCCGTTGCATTCTGACCCGTAGATTTACTCCCTGCAGAAATCATAAATCCATCATCTTCAGTCTGTTTAAGGTCGTAACCCCAGTCTGTGGATTTACCACCAAAGGTTTGAGTCCACTCCTCTTGTCCTGATGGGGACAGTTTAACGATGTAAACATCTCTCAATCCTGCACCAAAGGATTGGGTGTATCCAACAACAGCATATCCACCGTCAGAAGTCAAAATAAGATTTTCGCCACCATCAGCACTTTGCCCACCCAAATACGATTTCCACTGTATCTCGTCGAATTCATCGAATTTATAGACTACGACATCACTTTTGTTTTGCTTATCCTTGTACTCTGTTCCTGCAACCATATAGCCGCCATCCCTGTCAGCAACGATTACCTTTGCTTCATCACTCTGAATACTACCAAACCGTTTTTGGGACTGTACTATCCCATCCCTATCCAAACGCAATAATCCAAAATCCATTGAATGATCCTCAGCATTTTGCAGGTTACCCAACAGGACTAAGTCTCCATTTTGCAGCATGGAAATTGAAACACCTCCACCGGCTAGCTCATGATCAAAGGAACGCTGAACTAAAATGTTTCCGTCCAGACTCGTTTGGCAGAGCAGAAAATTGGGTCGCTTTAAAGAATCTGAGTGTGCTACCCCAGTGACGAAAATCCTATCATCAGTAGATAGATATATATCCATCCCGCGCTCTGCATGGTTACCACCTACAAGTTTTAGCCATTGTTGGGATCCAGATGGATCCAGTTTTAGTAGCATGGCCTGGTAATTGTTTCCAAAAGAATAACTTTCCCCGGCGATAAGGTAATCCCCATCTCGGGTCTCTTTAACTGACCAGGCGCGATCAGTTCTAGCACCACCAAAGGTTTTTCGCCATTCGGGATCCCCGTTCTTATCCGCTTTCATGACCCAGACATCATGATCCTTTTTCTGTTTGGAGAGATACTTAATATATCCAGCAACAATAAACCCACCGTCACTAGTCAAATCAATAGTGTGACCATAGATGCCAATCAAAAAATTTCCCTCAGGCCGGGATGTTTCACATGACATTTGATTTTCGCTTTCAGGATATCTACTAAAGAAGAGACTTATGGCTAGCACCATTATTATGGATACCGCGATTAATAGTGCATTTCTGAATTTTATTGTATTTGGTTTTGTCACTTTATCCTTCACTGGCATTTTAATGTTTTAACAATTTATCAATGGATTTACTGATGTATATAAAAAAAGGGGATGATCCGTCCAGCATAATCGTTCATCCACAGAATCTTCCCAGTTCCATAGTAGACAATCATTTAAAATAGTTCACAATTATCAAACAAAAATATCTCAGCCTCACAGAAATCTGACATGGTGTATAATATTCTTTTCGAAAACATTCCTACAAGAATTTTCAAAATAAATGGAATATCGACAATTTTATATGATTCAGTTTGAATTATATGAGAATACATCGCTATGAGTATGTAAAATCCAATTTACAATTTAATTATTATGATTTTGGCTTGGTTTTTCAGTCAGACCAGCTGGATTTTGTGAATTTTCCCAGGATTTGAATTTCCATGAATTTTATATGACTCAATCCCATATTGGATTTAAGCGATTATTTTTAACATTTGACGATACCAATAATTTATAAAAACCCTTACCAAATAAGGCTTTTAACGGACATCACAAAAAACTTGCGTGTCCATTTATTTTGAACTATAGTACCAGCCGATGCGTTAATGTTACGTTAGTGGAGGAAATTTGGAATGAAGATTCGCAACATGCTAATCAGCATGGCTATTTCTATTGTGGCAATTCAGTTCGCTTTTGCCGGAACAACTGGAAAAATTATGGGGCGTGTAACTGATGCTTCCACCGGGGAACCCCTCGTCGGTGTGAACGTCTTTATCAAAGGTACAAACCTTGGAGCTGCCGCCGATTTAGAAGGACAGTATTATATCATTAATGTGCCTGTGGGGATTTACTCTGTGCAGGCTCAGTATATCGGATACTCTCTTATAGAATTTCAAGAGGTCCAGGTCAATGCTGACCTCACGACAACGCTTGATATTGAAATGAGTACCGAAATAATTCAGAGCTCTGAATCTGTTGTTGTTGTCGCTAAACGAGCGCTGGTCCAAAAAGATTTGACTGCGAGTCGACGGACCCTGGCGGCAGAAGATCTGTCCAATATGCCAGTGACCAATGTGGAAGGGGCAGTAGCCCTTTCAGCTGGCGCTGTGAATGATGGTGGTCTCCACCTGCGTGGTGGTCGTGCCAGTGAAGTGGTTTATCTGTTTGATGGTATCGCCCTTAACGATCCCCTGACTGGAAATCCCAATGATGCTGACGTGCCTGTGATGGCAGTCGATGAAGCCAATATCCTTTCTGGTGGATTCGGTGCTGAATATGGTGGTGCCCAATCAGGTGTTATCAATATCGTATCCTCAGAAGGTGGTCGGGGGATTTCAGGTAAGCTGCGATATACAACCTCCAATCTCATCGCTGAGGGTATTTCTGGTGAAGATCCTCATCGTCGTCAAAAAATTGAATTTAGTGGAAGCCTCCCATTATTAACGCCTAAAATCAATTTATTTGTATCAGGTGAGATCGATGAAGACTATGGTCGCTTCAGTAACCAATATGGTGACCTGAACAACTATACAGCTAAGCTTACCTATCGTATGAATGATGCCATTAAAATCAATTTGAGCGGCCTCTATACCCGTGCCATGAGCCAATGGGGCTATGTTCACGGCTATAGCCATACCATCCTTGAAGACCGTATGCGCTCATACTGGCCAGATTACATGAAGACCTATGATGGATCTGCCGGTACCAATCCTGATGGAACCCTACAAGATGATGAAATGCCAGATTTTTACAGAAGCTGGTTGCTGACCGATGGTCTTCAGACAGAAGATTTGAATGGAAATGGCATCCTGGATCCCGAAGAAGATTATAATGGCAACGAAAAATTGGATGTTGAAGGTGTTCTTGACCACTGGTATGCCAATGGTATCATGGATACTGAGGATACAAACAGAAATGGTATTCTGGATGAGGGTGAAGACCTGAACGGAAACGGTATCATTGATTCCGAAGACGTTGACCGCAATAATAAACTGACCAGCTATAACATGGCAGAACGCCTGCCCTGGACAGAGCGAAGCAGTAACCTCATCATGGGTGGATTTACTCACACCTTATCACCCAAAACCTATTATGAAGTAAAAGTTGCTCGTTATGAAACCGGGCTGAATAACAATATCATTGAACGTGTTAATGAAGATCGAAACTACAACGGTATTCTTGATGAAGGTGAAGACCTGAACGGCAACGGCAAGCTGGATGACTACGATGCGGACAAGAAAATCTGGGGTTATGATGATGACCAGGACATGTTCCACGATAACAATGATAATGATATTGTAGATGAATCGGAAAATGGTGACCCTGAAAACTACATTCACTGGGTCGATTTCCCAGTTGATGAAGGATTTAAGCACTACAGAGATTTCTATGGTGTAGGTCCCCATAATCCTTATACCTATAATAGGGATCACTGGCACTCTGATAAAAAAGTCACCACAACAGTAAAAGTTGACCTGATCTCACAGTTTAATATCAATAATAAAGTGAGCACCGGGCTTGAATATAAGGGCTATGACCTGTTTAATCATGACCCACCAGACCGTTATGGCTATGCCGAAAAGTATCAGGTAGAGCCCTATGACTTTTCAGTATATGTCAATGACAAGATGGAATTTCCCGGTCTGATAATGAACATCGGTCTCCGTTGGGAATGGTTCGACCCCAAGCAGGATTATCCCGGTGATGTGACAGACCCAACCTGGACCTCAGATGATTATGATGATTGGGATGGCAATGGAACGCTGGAGTATTACGATGAAAATCTTACCGACAGCTATGTCCATGTCCTGAGAGAATTAAAAGATCCTACCCCTGCCAAGAGCGAAATGCGTTTTGCGCCTCGTCTTGGAGTCTCTCACCCCATCACAGATCATGATATGCTCTATTTTAATTATGGTCGCTACTATCAACGCCCTCGCCTGGATTATCTCTTCAGAAACATTACCTATAATATGGGTGGTGGCTTTCCTATCGTTGGAGATCCAAACCTCCAGCCTGAACTGACAACATCCTATGAAGTCGGTGTGCGTCATGAGTTCAAAAACAAGATGATGATCGAAGCCAAGGGTTTCTACAAAGACATTTTTGGCTTAACAGATACACGAGCCATCTACTGGACAGTATCTGATTGGTACACCACCTACTTTAATGCTGATTATGGATCAGTTCGTGGTTTTGAGCTGTCACTCATCCGTCGTCCACCCAGTCTGATTTATGGTGAGTTGAATTATACCTATTCAATTGCCAAGGGTAAATCATCAGTCGCTGGCCAGGGTTATTCAACAGAATGGGCTGGCAACATTGTTCCAACCTTTGAATCATTCCTGGATTGGGATCAGACCCATACCTTCTCTGGAAATGTGAACTTTAAGTATCAGGGATTTCTCGCCAGTATGGTTGTCACAGCTGGTAGTGGTACCCGCTACACACTTCCTGGACAGGGCAGACTCATCGTTGAAAATGAAGGTGTCATGCCCGCAACATCAAAGACTGACCTGAGACTTTCCTACCGTTACAACCTGGGTAAAACCAATGCTCAGGTCTTTATGTTGGTGACCAATCTCTTCAACAAGAAAAATATCAACAATGTTGCTGATACTGAATGGTATCACACCTACCGTACGCTCAAAGAAGCCTATGATGCTGGTGATCTTACCTATGATGAGTATCTGGCTCAGACGGATAGCGATAATGATGGTGAAGTTGATTATAACAAGTCACATCCAGAAATGGGCTCTGACTTGAACCCCATTGTTTATGGTGACGTCCGTAGATACCAAATCGGTATCTCATTTGGTTTCTAATAATTGAAATGTTAGGTCTGAAATTTATGAAATTGGCAAGTCTTAATCTAATCAGTCGATTCGTTCTCGTTGCCGTGTTATTGCTAAGTCCACAAATTCTGGATGCCCGTAATAAGCTCCATGATAACAGTAATACACTGGCAAAGCCTTCAGCTCGTCCTGAGAAGGCATATTATATCCACTCAACTGGGAACTTGTGGACATCCATATCAAACTTTGGAAGTGTTGGAGATCCTAACTTTCCATCAACGGGAAGACCCTCCATGCAATGGCCAGGTGGCGCACCCAATGATTATCTGTATGATGCAGGTATCTGGGTAGGCTCCATCATTGGTGGAGAACCAGCTGTTACTTCCTACTTCTATAATCCAGATCAGGAATATTTGCCTACCAGTGGTGTTCCGGGTGAAATCGGAACCAACGTAAATGGTGCAAAGGCCAAGTCCCTGGAAGATAGTTATGTGGTATTCGATGATGCAGAAGGTCACACTGAAAGTAGTCACTTGCCCCTGGGTGTGCGTATCAAGCAACGGGGAATGACCTGGAGCTTGCCAGATTACGATGATGCTGTAGCCTTTGAATATGAAGTCATTAATACTGGCTTGAACGGTGACTTGACCAATGTTCATATCAGCTTCTGGTATGATGTTGATGTTGCCTCCATTGATAATACGAACCTCGCCATTGATGATTTAGTTGATTATGATGGTTGGGACGAATCTGATACCGATACAGATATTCTCGATGCTGTGGATCCCTATGATCTGAATGGTGATGGCTGGACCGGTTACGATGAATATGGTGTACCTTACTACAGAGATCAGGGACACAATCCCAATTATGATCCCACGCTCACTGAAGCCGATGGTTTCTACGATGAGTGGGGAATTGTATTCGATCCCACTGCACCTGTCATCAACTGGCAAACCAATGTGGAAGCACTTGGTCGCGTAGCAGGTGAGCCCGCTGTGGTAGATGGAGATACCCTCCATGGGTATATCTTCCCTCGTAGCATGTCCTATATCTATGATGGTGATGATCCAGTGTCTTCCAGTAATGACTATGGTGAAAGAGAAATGACACCACAAGTCAATGGTTTCTTTGGCGGAATGATTCTAGCTACAGATGCCGAAGCCAAGATGATTGAAGGACGCCCCTATAAGGTTGCCACCTCTCACCAGTGGTGGAACTGGGAGTCCGATCCAAAAACAGATGATGACCGTTGGGATTATATGATGGGACAGCATGTTGCCAGTCAGTCCAAGAAATTTCTGGACAATCCTCTTGAACTGGGATTCCCACAATTTGACTATCGCTTCCTGCTCACCACAGGTCCATTTGATATTCCTGAAGGTGAATCTGTGAATCTGGTGTTTGTCGCTGTTATCGGACCTGGACTGGAAGGTCTCCGACAGAATGCAGATAACATTGTTGAAGCCTACTATTCAGGTAGTGAACATAGTGATCCTTATAACCCAAGCAACTGGGATGAAGACAATCATTGGGTCTTACCCATTCCACCTACAGTTCCAAATCTTTCCTATTCACCCATTAATAACGGAATCGATTTAGCCTGGGACCAGGTCGCGGCAGATAACCCAGATCCCAACCTGGGTAAAACAGATTTCGAGGGCTACCAGTTATACCGCGCCCAGTTCAACCCCCAGGAATGGGAGATGATCTATGCGTGTGATAATGTGGATGGTCCAGTCTACGTCGTTAGCAATCAAGGCGACACTTTGAACCCCATTGTTTCGGGTACAGATACCCTCTATCATGGAACTGAAGCCTGGAAAGAAGCCACAGGCAGCTGGTTGATGATAGATTTGCCGGATATTGAACAGACCTATCAAGATTTGGGAGGTATGACTGCCTGGGGCTCAGAGGTTATCTCACCCTTGAACAGTATCCCTTACTACTACGCCCTGAGCGCGTATGATCCCATAAAAACTGCTGAAGAAGCAGGACAGGACCTCCCAAGAGCCTATTCACCTCTCAGTAACTACAAGAAGACAGGGTCTGGGGCTCCAGTTGCTGTATATCCTTCACGTCTGTATGAAGCTGGAGCGGTTATTCCCAGTCTTGAAAATGTGAAAGTCGTTCCTAATCCATATCGCGGTACAGCATTATGGGAAGCCCAATATGAAGATCGACTCAAGTTCGCCGGACTTCCACCCGTTGCTAAGATCACCATCTTCACCCTTGCCGGTGACATGGTTATTGAGATCGAACATGATAATGGTACCGATTATGAATTCTGGGATTTAGTCAGTCGTAACAATCAATCTGCTGTCAGTGGACTTTACCTCTATGTGGTTGAGGCTCCCGATGTAAGTGTCGTGGGAGAAACCTCAACAACAATGGTTAAGAAAGTTGACAAATTCGCACTGTTCCGTTAAAGAAAGCGACTAAAGACTATGAATATGAAAATCAAATCTATTTTCCTTGTGACTTTTCTGCTCGTTGGGCCAGGCGCTCAAGCTCAGGAAGTATTTGAAAAAATTGGAACGGCCGGTGCTCACTTTCTCGATGTATCCCTTGATGCTAGTGTGCGAGGAATGGGGGACGCAAGCTCCGCCTTGATCATCAAAGATGCATCAGCTATCCATTACAATCCTGCAACCCTGGTTTATGTCCCCTCATGGAGTACTTCATTTGGTGTAGTAAGCTATTTTGCTGATATCTCAGTCAATGGTGGTGCAGCTGCTTATCGATTACCTGGAATTGGAACCGTTGGTGTCTCATATCGGGGGTTGAATTCCGGTGAAATGGAAGAGACCACTGTTCTGCAACAAGATGGAACTGGAAATACCTTCGAATGGGTTGATGTGGCTGTAGGGGTGAGTTTTGCTCATTCCTTTACCGATCGATTTAGCTTTGGAGCTAATCTGAACTATGTCAAAGAGTCAATCGATGTCTATGACTTGAACGCTTCCGTGTGGTCTGTGGATCTGGGTACCTTTTATATGACGGGATTCAGATCTTTAAGACTGGGAATGACCATTCGCAATTTTGGTCCCGAGCTTGACTTTAAGGAAGAGTACCAGGATTACAATAATGGCGAGCCCATCACTGAGCTAAGTGAATATCATCCCTTCCATATGCCACTCACCTTTCAGGTTGGTGTAGCCATGGACTTTCTGGAAGATATTGATAACCAGAACTTGACGATTGCCATTGATGCTGTTCATCCCAATGAAGCGGCTGAACGGTTCAACATTGGCGCTGACTATACCTTCATGAATACCATGCATCTTAGAGGTGGCTGGTATACAAACCATAACTCAGCCTCGCTGTTTGGTGGGTTTGGATTGGAAGTCAGCTCAATAGGCCGGTTTGATTATGCAATTTCCTCTTACGATCTGTTAGGGGTTATTCACCAATTCTCTCTGACGATTTCACGATAAGGACAGGTCTAGCTATGATTCTAAAAAATAAAATTTTCAGTGTGTCTCTGGCATTCCTACTCTCTGCCTCATTGGCATTTGCTGCGGTTCCATCGTTAACCTCAGCCCACTATTCACCGAATAATAATCAGCTGGCGCTTACCTTTGATGATAGTGTCAAGCTCGATGCCATACTGTTGGGACTCATCTCCTTCGATGATGATGACGGAGGTCCCAATGCAGATATTGTATTGCAGGGCGGAAAAATTGTAAATCCAACTGCTCAAACCATGGGACTCCAGGTAATCGTTGACCTGGTCTATGGAGATATTATTGACAGTTTCACCGGAGAGTATTTTGGTGAAGGTGCCTTTCTCTTTGAGCTATGGGGCAATAATGTCCAGCAGATTAAAAGTATTGAGGCAATGGCAACCAGTAATCTCCAGCTGCACGTCGCTAGTGGTGCTTTCGTCTCAAAAACAAATGAACCAACAGGAGCACAGTCCATAACTTGTGGCGTGTCTGCTGCAGATGTTAAGCCTGAGATTCAGTCAGCAGTATACGATGCGAATGTGAATACCCTGACCTTTACCTTTGATTCAGATGTTCAGTTTGACGTCATCGCCGAGGATCGATCAGTTGATGGGGGACCCGGTAATGGAATCCTGGATACACCGATCTCTGGTCAGTTTGACGGAGAAGATCGAAACGGAAATGATTCTCTGGATTATGAAGCCAATATCCGTCCCTTCCAAATTGGTCTGGTTAGTGATGCCGGGAGCATGACTCTGGAGAATATCGGAAGTGTCATGCAGACAACTGACAATGATACGATTGACATTGAATTGACAGGTAATGATGCGAAACGACTGGAGTCATCGATTGGCTATTCCAATTTACACCTTGATGTCCAGGAGTGGGCCTTCGTGGATGGGCTGTATAATCCCAACCTGCCCAGTGATGCTGTTGTAGAGGTTATTCCTGATTCTGTCAATTTTGTTGCTGACTCAGCAAGCTATAACTATTCAAAAAATATTCTGAGTATCTATTTCTCAAATGTTATGCATGCTGGCAGAACGATCACCTTGACCAATCCTTCACCAGTGTACACAAAAATTCACTTAACCTCCAGTGTGGGAACCTATACCCTGAATGGGGTAGAGGGAAATCCATCTAGTATCGGTGGATTTGATAATACTGCTTTCAAATTCAAACTGCCCATCTTTGACCAGGCAGGACTGGAACCGCTGCTGGAAGGTGATGGTCTAACCCTGTCAATGAATTCATTTGCCCTGTATGATAATTTAAACAACGGAAATGCTGAATTCGCAGATGTGCCGGTAAGAGTTGAAGCATCACCCCTGGCAAACGAGCAGCCGCCTGTGCTGATTGCCTCCACTTATGATGTAGATAACCATACTGTCACCTTGACCTGGGATTTGAACCTGGGTGTCGGATTCTATGATGGTGAGGCACTGACGGTCCTTGATGATGCTGAATATCAGGAACTGATGGGTATCACTCTCTATGATAGCGTAGCCGATTCTACACTCAGTCTGGGTGAAGGAAAAATCTATTACTCAGGAAGTAAGAAAAATACATATATAGAATTAGCACAATCAGATGCAATTTTTCTTGAAACCTATCCCAACCTGGAATCACTGGGTACCTATCTGGATCGAGATGTGTTTAATGCATTCCTGTTTTTGAATGGAAACGCACCAATTAGTGTAGCGGATTCCATATCATTTGATATCATTCCGGATACAACAGCTCCAGATATCGAGAGTGTCCGTCTGAATGTTTTTACAAAAATCGTAGAAATTTCAGTCGATGAACCCGTCGCCTATGCTGGATTGAATCCTGCTTCATTTAACCTTGCTGGTGTTGTACTGGCAGGAAGCGTCTTGAATGAGATGGAAACCTTGTATTCACCAGAAATCGAGATCGAAATTGATGACGCAACATTTACAGCTCTAACTGCATTACCAGATAGTGTATTTATTGCTCCCGATATGATTGCTGCAGCTTCTTCAGTTACAAATATCACGGGTGATGTATCGCTGGTTGATACCATCAGGACCTCCATAGGTAGAACGTTCTATATGAGGAGCTTTGAAGCTTTTGCTCCAGCGCCAGCACTGAGATTTGGTGCTCTGAAACTCATTGGCGAACATGTAGACATCTATGTTGATGATGAGATGTGGGCGGAAGAAAAAATCAGTGCTGATAATTTGCTTGAACTCCAGGCAGCATTCGAAACATCAACACCCGTCGATAGCCTGAGAGGCATAAAAGCCATTGTTGATGAATATTATGGTGGAATCTTAGATACAGATGGAAACGGAAAACTGGTTCTGTTCCTCGCCGATCTCCAGGATGAATATGATCTGGGGCGTAACGATACAGATGATAGTTTCTATGAAAATGGTTATACCACACTTTCTGATACGACTGATGGACAATACTCTAACCAAAGTGACATGATTTATCTGGATGTTGACCCTCAGATTCTAGGTGAAGCACCCTATACTGAGTGGGATGAATCCATGCTGAATGCACTGACCTATCAGTATGCACTGCTTTCAGCTATGTCCCGGCGCCCTGATCAAGAAAGATGGATCAATTATGGTATTGCTTTAAAACTTCAAGAGCAAACAGTTGGAGATATCAAATTCTTTGGTGATGGGTCCGCCGCACTCACAACTTCAACAGCAAATAATGAACTCACTTATATTGCTGAGAGTTTATTGAAGTCACGCTACGACTTATTCAATGTCTATAATTATTTCACCTACCTCACTGAGAAATACAGTACCCCAGGAGATTCCTTGGCAATTCTGCAAGAGATCGCCGGTACTGATGTCGTTGGGGTTGATGCAATAGATTCTGCCCTTGTTGAACTGGGGATAGACGTCAGTGCAGCTCAAACCTATCAAAACTATGCCGTCGCATGTTTCCTTGATCTAACTCAATATCATGTTGAGTATGATACCAGTGGGACAATCATTGCTCAGGATAGTGCAAAATATGGTGGTCTCTATAATTTTGCAGCTCTGGAATTGGATGGTGCACCAGGTGGAAAAAATGCTGGCAACCTTCCATGGGACAAGGCAGCCGGGAACGGTGCTCCTTTTGCCAGGAAATCCATTCAACCCTGGTCTTTTAATTTCTATGTGGCCAGATCCTATTTTATCGATATTGAAGGTAACTTTAATATCGTATCACCAGATCTGAATGGCTCAGATACCCTGGTATTTGATGGCTATGATGGTATCAACTTCCAGGCTTCCAAGATATTGCTGCACAGTGGTTATCTGGATGCTATGACCCGAGATTTCGAGGTCGTAGATTTTGAATTGGATCCTGAAACCAGTCGCGGTCAATTGCCACTAACCACAGATCCAATGTTTGAATTTCGTACCACTAACCCGGATACTGCAAATGGTGTCCAGCTCCTGGCGATTGTTGTAGCAAAGACAGACTACGCCCAGGCACCGGTTACCTACGATTATGTATTGACCAACGTGACCACGAAGCCAGAATTTGGCGATTTCTATGCCATGCAAAATCCTGATGTCAATAACTACCTCGACTTGTTTGTCGTGTCTGAACGTCCGATCTATGGTTTGACAGGTGTCGAAGAAGCATCTGCCCAGGTGAATGGACTCATTGACACGGTGACGGTCGATTTACCCCTATTAGATGCCAGTGATGGAATCGTTTCAGTTTACTCAGGGAAATATCTACTGAGTGCTGAGGGAGCATATAGCATCGTCTTTAGCGGACGAGACCAGAACGGTGTCTCCCTGGATCCAGTAACGCGGAATATCAGTGTCGGAATGGCGAAGCCCACGACTCAGCTTGCCATGGCATTGCCCAACAACCTGGGTGATTTAAACATTCCAGCACAAGCTGTCAGCAGTGCGAAATATGTTGTGGCTGGTGAATACTCGACTCGAATGAGTTCCCAAATTCTGACTCAGAGTGACCTACCATCAGGTGTGAATGCCATATCTGATGTATTCTATGTGGGTCGCGACGAGATGTTTTTAAATGAGGAAGCTACACTTGCTCTCTCCCTCAATTCACTTGGACCGATTGGCGGAGAGAATCTTGGTGTTTATGTCCTCCAGGAAGACGAATGGCGATTTATCGGTGGATATTTGAATGCCACTGATAGAGTGCTGGAGGTCACAACGGGTCAACTCGGTCGATTTGTGATTGCCAGTGGAAATCATCCCCAGGGTGAACTTTCTATTCCCAAGGTGTTTAGTCTGGAACAGAACTTCCCGAATCCCTTTAATCCTAGTACTACAATAGCTTTCAGCGTACCCCGTCATGAACAGGTCACAGTTCGGATATTCAACATGCTGGGTCAGGAAATCCTGACTCTGGCAGATGGATATTACAGTGAAGGGCGTCACGAGCTCCATTGGAATTCTCGTGATGCAAGTCAAGTACGTGTTGCTTCAGGTGTGTATTTTTACACAGTTGAAAGCGCTGATAGTCGGTTAGTCAAAAAAATGCTATTGTTGAAATAGGGTGGTGCAGATATGAAAACGAAAATTCTTTTAGCATTCGTACTTGTCACATTGATGATAAGCTGTTCTACTGAGTTTAGCGATGAACCTTATCTCGTTGGAGCACCAGAGACATTTGATGCTTTGATGGATCAAGGGTGGTCCGCTTTTGAAACCGAAAACTATGAGTTAGCGGTTGAGTCTTTTGCCGCAGCCGCTGAACGAAAAGCTACCTTGCCAGAGGTATACCTGGGGAGAGGCTGGAGCAATATCCGCAATCTTAGTCTTGAAGCAGGTCGTGATGATCTGGGCTCTGCCATTGCATTCGCCTTTTTGGACACTCTGAATGAACAGCAAATCATTTTGGATTCAAAGAGTGGTTTGGCTGGAATTGCCCTCATTGAAGGCAATTATGAACAGGCTATAGCTTATGTGGATGATATCTTGGATTCCCATTCCTCCTACAAGTTTGAACACGACTCGTTGAAGGTCAATTCTACGAGTATGAAGCGGATCCGCGCAACTGCTTCCTATTATGTCGGCGGCTATGCTGATGCATTTCAGGAAGTGTTGGACCTTGGTATCATCATGGAGAACGTCATTCTAGAGTCACCCATATCTGGTGATGTGTCAGCTTTTGCTGTAGTGGACTCAGGTATGTCACTACCTGATGGAGGTGTCTTGAGCGCAAATTCTCTAAAAGTGACTGCACTTTCACATGGTCTTGAAGCGAATGATTTTATCGTCCTGGATGGTTTGGATGATGGTGGGGTTGCCACCCTGACGGATGTGGTTGAAAACTATACCAAGGCATCTGGTTGGAAAATCCGTACTATTCTGGATGGCGATAACTTCATCCTGACCACTATCGATTCAGCTACTGCTGCTAACCTGGGATCCATTGGATTATCTGAAGCCAAATTTTATGAAGGAACAGGTGTGGCTATGGAGAGTGATGACTCCGGTTTAGACGGGGTCCATAAAATTGGGATTTATGGAGAACGGCAACTTGTTCAAGTCAATTCTGTTACAGCCCTCATTGATGACGGTGCAACCTATAGAATGCATTCAATCGATGAAGGAGGTACAGAGTTTGAGATTTTTAGAAATCCCGTGTTTGATGTTAATCAGAGGGTAGCAGTTGAATATTACCATACTGATGATTTTGGACTGTTCCTTTCAGAATTAATAGAATTAGTAAGTAACGTACAATAATAAAACCAGACAATAATCCTAAAAAGGAGGATGATGTATGACAAAGAAGCTACTTGCAATTAGCCTGGCACTAATGATTCTAGTCCCAGTCGCATTTGCAAAAATTGTGGCAGAACAGCCAGTTGTTCAGGATAACCGCACTCAGATCTTGATGCCCGGTTCTGGACAGCAAGTCCCATCAAACCTGTTGGAAGTTAGGCCAAGCGCAGATCCAGATGGATTCGATATCGTTAGGATCAAGACTCAGCGAAACACACCAACACCTGCTGCAGAAGCTACTAGAGAAGATCTTCTCTGGACACTTAAGCATGTCGATGACAATGCTGACTACTACCTGAGTTCAGGTGCTGCTGAAGATACCTTTGCAGTTGTCTTCACACCTGCTGCCCCTGCAATCGTTCAGGAAGTATATCATATGTGGTATACTGCAGGTAACGTCAATGCTTTTGGTGCTGATTATGGTGCCTCAGCTGCAGCTGTTAGTCCTGATGGCCAATCAGGTGAAATCGCACGTGGAGATCTTGATGGATCACCTATTGGTGAGTTGCGTACAACAATTACCCCCAATACAATTGATGACTACGTAGCTGACTGGTCTTATCAGTTGGATATCGGTGGTACTTTCATCGTTGGTGACTCAACAGATCTTACAAATGTTCCACCATTTGTCATTGGTTGGGTCAAGGGTGGCGCAGATCCTGCTCCATTATCAGATGCTACTGCTGATAGAGGTCTCGTAAGTTATACCTGGT
Source organism: Fidelibacterota bacterium (assembly GCA_016844945.1). Lineage (GTDB taxonomy): Bacteria > Fidelibacterota > UBA8477 > UBA8477 > JABMPR01 > JABMPR01. The sequence goes on from JAERTJ010000007.1 coordinate 34,790, forward strand.
TTGGCGGTCCCTGGACTGTTAATGATGATGGTGTAGTCCAGTGGGGTCGTTATAGCAACCAGATTGATCTCTCCATGATGGTTAAAGTTACCTATCCCTGGGGTGCTCCTATTGCTGTGAACACTCTGGAGCAACACAATAATACCTATGATACAGATGGTCCTTTCACAATCCTTGCTGATCTCTTTGATGACGTGCAGGATGGTGTAGCCATTGGTGGTACAGATGATGTTGTTTTCCATTGGACAGTCAATGGAATAGAAACTACTGGTGCCATGACTGCTGATGAAGTAGGCCCTGATGGTAACGGTTGGTATGCCTATGATATCGTCGGTTCATTCGAACCTGGTGATGAAATTGAATACTGGATCTCAGCCACAGATAATGATGGTCTGACTTCAGAATCAATCGCCCTTAGCTTTATGATCACTGAACCTGGTTATCCAGATGCAGATCTTCTTATCGTTTATGACGGTTCAGACGAAGATCAGCTGGCTGCCACTCTTTATGAGAATGTAGCTGATGACCTTGGAATCGTATATGAATACTGGAATGTAACAGATCAGCAGGGAATTGATGCTTCTGTTATCAACGCTGGATGGTCAAACATCGTTGTTTATGGCTGGGGAACCTCAATCGTTCCTGCTGTAGCTGGTGAATGGGATCCTGGTTTTGCCACATTCCTTGATAATGGTGGAAGTCTCTTGCTCGCTGACCAGGACTGGTATTTCGGTCATGGACTACCTGCTGAGATCACTTTTGCTGCTGGCGATTTTGCCTATGATTATTTCGGTATTGGTTCTGGATCAAATGATCCTGCTGATGACGATAATGTTTCAACTGCTGATACAGCTTTCTTCGGTATTGGTGGTACAGCAATGGATATGGAATTTGCTTCAGCTCCAATGGTTGTAGATCACACAATCTATGGTACCCTGAACTGGGCAGATCCTGTTGTTCCCGCCAGTGCTACAACTCTCTTTGCCGGTGCAAATGATGGTTTGAGCTATGGTGTTGCCTATGAACCAGGTACATTCAAAACTGCTTATTTTGGATTCATGCCAGACGCTGCTGTTGATACACTAGCTGATGGAACCATGACTTCAGATCAGTTTGACATGTTCTTCGAAGGTGCCCTGGATTGGATGGGCGTAAGCTCACCTGCCCAGATTTATGGCGTTACAGGTCCAACAGGAACTGTACTTGCAGGTCCCTATACCGTAAGCGCAACTATCGTTGATGCTGATGAAGATGCTATTACAGCAAACGTACTCTTCAGCTCAGATGATGGTGCAACATGGACTGAAATTGCCATGACCGCTGACGGTGATACCTATACTGCTGACATCCCTGATGTCACAGAAGCAGGTACCTACTACTGGGGTATTGAGGCCACATCTGATGGTTCAACCAATACTTATCCAGCTGCCAATGAAGAAGCCATGATGTTCGAACGCTTTGTACCTGTGTATCCTACACTGGTGCTGTTCAACGGTCTTGCTGAAACAGGCTATCCTTCAGACTACTACTTTGTTCCATCAGATCTTGAGTATGATGTCTGGGGCAAAGAACTCACTCCTGCATTAGCTAGCAACTATACCTCAATCTTTGAGATTGCAACTGATGGTATCTATTATGATCATCGTGCAGTTATCACAGATTGGTTAGCTGAAGGCGCCAAGAACTATATGCTCGCTGGAGATGAATGGTTTGGTGCACTCACAGGTTGGGTTGATGGTGACTATGCTGCCGGTACATTCGAATATGATGTACTCGGTATCTCACATATCTACAACGATATCAATGCAAGTTCATCCGCACCTACAGCTATCGAAGCCGTAGATGGAAATGTCATTAGTGGACCGCTCTACACAGCTCATATGGCTGCCGGCGACACACTCATGTATGATCCTACTTATGAAATCGGTGTTGCTAACTGGTTAGACGGATTCGAGCCAGTAAGTGCTGATGATGTGAATATGACCACCTTTGGTGATGCACCTGTTGCTATCGGTCTAAACCGTACAGTTGGCGATGATAAAGTTGTCTTCTTTGGTTTTGATCCTATCAGTATCAATGCTACACCATATACATGGTACGGATATTCTTCAGTAGCTGTTCAAGTAACTGCTGTTGATTTCTTTGGTATTGAGCCATCAAATGTTGACGGTCTTTCACTGCCAACTGAGTTCAGTCTTGCACAGAACTATCCAAACCCCTTCAACCCAAGTACAACAATCGCATTTGAAGTTCCAAACTCAAGTGAAGTATTGATCTCTGTATACAATATGCTGGGCCAGAAAGTTATTGACCTTGTCAATGACGCCTATGCACCTGGTGTATATAACGTACAGTGGAATGGTGTTGATGCTCAGGGTAAACCAGTTGGTTCAGGTCTGTATATCTATCAGATGAATGCTGGTACATATTCAGCCACCAACAAGATGCTCTATCTAAAATAAATTTTGTTTTAGATACATGATTCTTAAGAGGCTGCCTTTTGGGGCAGCCTCTTTTTTTTATCCATGTTTGAGGTTTTTCTCAGGTTCAACTCGTTTATGAAGTTGTCTCGACGCAGGAACGGGATTTGCTCAGCATAAGACCATACACTTTATCATGGTCAAGGATTGCAAACCAAAACATCAGGTTCAAAGATTTCAGAATTTCATTAGAGGTGTATATTAGACAGACCATGCGCTAAGCGCATGATAAAACCTAGCTTCATGGGGGCATCTTGTTATGAAACAGTTTCATTTTATAATAGCGATCACTCTCATGGTTTTAATGGATGCAAGTGGCAAAACGAATGAATCATCACCTTTACCTGTTCAAAGTCAATCATGTTTCATATTGCCAGGATCCAACCGCCAGGTTCCCAAAAATCTGCTTGAAGCACGACATGTAAACAGCAAGCAAGACACGCCAGCAATCCGCTTTAAACACAGACCATCAACATTCACTCCTTACACAAACATAGACCTGGAGACGCTTTTACTCTGGGACATCGGGCATACCGATGACAATGCAGAATATTTTCTAAATTCAGGCGCTGCTGAAGACACCTTTGCCGTGGTTTTCTCTCCTCCACAAAATTGTGTTGTTTCAGAAGTCTATGTCCAGTGGATGACAACTGGAAATGTTAGTGCATTTGCTGCGGACTATAATGATTCTGCTGCTGCAATTTCCCCAGATGGAGAATGCTCAATGATTCTCTCTGGTAATTTTGCACATTCGCCCATTGGAAGAATGAGAACCCCGATTACATCAAACACAATTGATGCCTATGTTGCTGACTGGTCATATCAGCTGGATGTCGGTGGCACCTTCGTTGTTGGAGATTCATCAGATCTCAGCTATGTACCACCCTTTGTAATTGGAGTGGTCAAGGGTGGTGAAGACCCTAAACCTCTGGCAAATGCAACGGTTGATCTTGGCAACATCACCTATACCTGGTTTGGGGGACCTTCTACGAATGGGTTGTGGGGGAGCTATTCAGATCAGGTCGAGCTTATGATGCTGGTTCGGGTCGAATATGGTTGGACTCCACCAATAATTATTCATTCACTCACGCAACTAAACGACACCTATAATCTCCAAGGTCCTTTCACAGTTGAAGCAGACCTATGGGATGGTGTCGTGAATGGAGTAGCCATCGATAGTACGGATCATATTGTCTTCCACTGGACTTTGAATGGTGGCGCTGAAGCAACTGGTTCATTGACAGCTGATGAAGTTGGCCCAGATGGTAACGGGTGGTATGCCTACGATATTACCGGAACTTTTGAATCAGGTGATAGGATCGAATACTGGATTACAGCAGTTGATAATGACAACTTAGCCTCCGAATCGATTCACCTCTCCTTCAATATTACTGAACCTGGTCACCCTGATGCTGATCTTCTCATCGTTTATGAAGGGTCTGCTCATAGTCAGATCGCCAACACACATTATGAGAATGTAGCAAACAACCAGGGAATCGTGTTTGAATACTGGAATGTGAGAGACAATAATGGAATTGATGCTTCTATTATTAACGCCGGTTGGTCAAACATCGTTGTTTATGGTTGGGGAACCACAATTGTTCCTGCTGTAACCGGTGAATCTGATCCTGGTTTTGCAACCTTCCTTGACAATGGAGGAAATCTTCTGTATGCAGATCAGGATTGGTATTTTAGCCATGGGTTACCCCCAGAAATCACCTTTGAACAAGGTGACTTTGCTTATGATTATTTTGGTATCGGATCTGCCATAAACGATCTGGTAGATGATGATAATATTTCCATAGCTGATACTGCTTTCTATGGTATTGGGGGAACAGCAATTGACGTAGAATTTACTGAAACTCCATTGGTGTTAAATCATTCCATCTACGGAACAAAAAACTGGGGTGACCCGGTTGTTGCTGGCAACGCGACTGCAATCTTTGCTGGTGCAGAGGATGGGTTGACCTATGGTGTAAGCTACGATCAGGGTACATTCAAAACAGCCTACTTTGGGTTCATGCCAGATGCTGCTGTTGATTCCCTGGACAATGGTACGCTGACCTCTGATCAATTTGACACCTTCTTTACCGCTGCTCTAGAATGGATGGGCGTTAGTTCTCCTCCTCAGGTTACTGAAGTATTCGGTCCTACTGGAGTTTTGATTTCTGGTCCTTATCCTGTGAGTGCAACCATTGTTGATGCCCAGGGAGATTCTATTACAGCCAAGGTACTCATCAGTTCTGATGATGGTAATAGCTGGACGGAAATTGCCATGACTGCTGATGGTGACAGATACTCAGCTGTGATCCCAAATGTTACTGAATCTGGAATGTATTACTGGTTAATTGAGGCCACGTCCGCTGGAGCGACTAGCATTTATCCAGTGGCTAATCAAGCCCCAATGGTTTTTGAGCGTTTCGTACCAATGTACCCAACACTTGTATTATTCAATGGCCTTCCCACTGTTGGATTCCCTTCAGATTACTATTTTGCACACTCAGATCTCCAGTATGATGTCTGGGGTAAAAAGTTGACTGCTGATCTAGCTTCCAACTACATATCAATTCTGGAAATTGCTACTAATGGTCCTGATTATGACCAGCGTGCTGTGATTACATCCTGGTTAGCTGAAGGTCCAAAAAACTATATGCTCGCCGGAGATGAATGGTTTGGTGTTTTAACAGGTTGGTCTGATAGAGATTATGTAGCCGGTGAATTTGAATATGATGTTCTGGGCATTGCTCATATCTATCATGATATTAACATAAGTTCAACTTTGGGAACTGCTATCGAAGCTGTAAGTGGCAACCCAATTTCAGGTCCTCTTTTTAATACACATATGGCAAATGGTGATACATTGATGTACGACCCTTTCCATGAAATTGAAGTATCTAACTGGTTGGACGGGTTCGAGCCAATCAATGCTACGGATGTCAATATGAGGACTTTTGGCGATTCCTCAATCGCAATTGGATTAAATCGTGAAGTAGATGATGACAAGATCATATTCTGGGGTTTTGACCCAATGAGTATCAATGCAGTGCCTTATACCTGGTACAGCTATACAGCAGATGCTCCTGCAGCCATGGCGATTCCATGGTTTGGTATCCTCAGTTCTGATGTTGTTACATCATCATTGCCAACTGAATTCAGCCTAGCTAAGAACTATCCAAACCCGTTCAACCCAACTACAACCATCTCATTTGAAATCCCAAGTGAAAGTGATGTGACGATTGGTGTATACAACATGCTGGGTCAGAAAGTTGTGGATCTTGTCAACGACAGCTTTGCACCAGGTGTTTATGCCGTACAGTGGAATGGTGTTGATTCGAATGGTAAACCAGTAGGATCAGGTCTGTATATTTACCAGATGAATGCAGGTCAATATTCAGCTGCGAGCAAAATGCTCTACCTGAAATAAATAGAAATTCAGGCGCAAAATAATTGCAAGGCAGCCAAACTTGGCAGCCTCTTTTTATATCCACCACATCAGAATCTCAGTTTAGTTTATTGAGAGCCAAACGATGTTAGTAAGCTTGAACGACGAAGCAATTTATGCTCATGAAAGTCAATAAGGAATGAATCTAAAATAATGAAATTCAGTTCGGCTCAAAATCACCTCATCATCCTACTTATTATACTTCCCAGTTTCATTCAGGCTGGAATCAGCGGTACCATAACAGGACATGTTCTTGAAGCGGAATCTGGAGAAGGGTTGCCAGGTGTGCAGGTTATTATTGAAGGCAGTAACCGTGGAGCCATTTGCGATGCCAGCGGTACCTTCATCCTGGTCAACATTCCGCCAGGAAAGTATGATCTCCGTTTTGAAATGATTGGATACACCAAAAAAGTCGTTACCGGTGTCCCGGTAATTATCGATTTGAAAACTGAGGTCGATGTTGAACTGGAAGCTTCAACACTACAAGGTCAGACCATCGTTGTTGAATCCCAAACCAAAGACCTTTCACATCAAATCACATCCACCACCCGCTTTATCTCACCTGAACAGCTGGATAATCTACCCATACAGAATTATCAGGAGCTGGTTGAATCACAACCCGGTGTTGCTGCAGGTCATGTCCGCGGCGGACGTAAAACGGAATTGATCTATCTCGTCGATGGAATGCCTATCCAAAATATTGTTGATGGGAAGATTGGTACAGAGCTACCCAATACTTCAATCATTGATATATCTGTGCAAACGGGAGGCTTTACCGCCGAATATGGCAATGCCATGTCAGGGGTGGTGAACATCCTCACCAAAGAAGGTCAGGATAGCTTTTTTCTTAAAGCGCAGGCACACCTCCTGGATTATTCACAGGACTTTCAGCCATTCAATAGCTCTCGCAGCCCACAGGAGTACAAGTACGATTTAGCCCTGGGCGGCCCCATCTTATCTTCAGGTGCATCCTATTTTATTTCTGGTGATATTCATATTCCATCCAGTCGCTTACTCCAGGAACAATTTGGTGTTCGAAAAATGGGAATCCTGGATCCAGACTCTACCAAAAATTTTAATCTTACAGGAAAACTCTCCACCTACTTTCTGAATCAGACACTGAAAATCACGCTCCAAAATATCTACTCAAGTTGGGAATGGAGAGACTATGATCATCTCTGGAAATACAACCTTGACGCCCTGCCTGGACAATCCAAATATTCCAATCGGTTCGCTACCACGCTGAGCCACACACTCACATCCAGCACCTTTTATGAAGCCAGCTTCAGTTATTATACATTTATTCGTTCCATTTATGGGCAATCCGACATTTTACAATCTGTCCCTGTTACTTCAGATTCAGGTTATGTGTTGGCAGGTGTCTACCCCTGGTGGATGGATCATCTGGAAACCCAGACCTTTGCTAAACTGGTGGCTACCAATCAGGTCACAGAGAATCTTCAGATCAAAGCAGGGGGGACCTTCACCCAATACGACCTCTACCGCAAAAATGTTCTGAGAAGGGACATTAAAAACTGGAGTGATGGATTTCCTGTCTATCTAACCTATGATAGTGAGTATGAGTATAAACCACGACGTGGCGGACTTTTTGTGCAGGGGAAGTACTCAACGGGGGATCTGGTAATAAACAGTGGGGTACGATATGACTTTTTTGACCCTCGGGCTGAACGACCTGAGATCGAAGTCGATTTCACAGAAGCTGATAATCAATGGGTGATGGATACGATCTCTACCCAGCCGGCTTCAATTAAAACCAGCTTTAGCCCCAGAATTGGGATTGCCTGGGTGATAGATGATCGTAGCAAGTTTCACTTTAACTATGGTTACTTTTTCCAGATGCCCATCTTTGATTATCTCTACGCCAATCCAAACCTGAACGTTGCCAATGGGTTCTCAGCCATCGGTGATGCAGATCTTGAACCTGCCCAAACAAGAGCCCTGGAGTTCGGTTTTATGCAACCCCTGGGATCCTGGGGGGTGATAGATATTGTCGTATTTACCAAGGATGTCATCAACCTTATCGATTCAAATACCCTTCTGGTGTATGGAGATGACTATCAGCGGGAAGGCTTTACCCGATTTGTTAACATTGGTCAATCGGCTATTCAGGGCGTTGAGGTATTCCTGGAAGCTGAATTGGGGGGTAAACTGAACGGGAACATGGCTTATACCATGATGACTGCCATGGGATCTTCTTCCTACAGCTTCGAAGGCTTATATCGTAACAAGGAAGTCAGTACAAAAGTGACTGAACTATATCCTTTAAGCTGGGACCAGAGGCATACACTGGTTCTGAATCTTGAGTATTCAGCAACCTCCTGGTTATCTACTATTTTAAGCTTCCATTATAACTCGGGTCTGCCTTACACTCTGGATAGGGGAGAGTATACACTACCCAATGATGAACGTATGGATCCTACCCATGATTTGAACGTCAGGTTAAATGGGTCCTGGAATCTTAAGTTCCAACAGAAACTGCGTGCCTTTTTTGAAGTCACTAATGTCCTTGACCAGCAGAATACCCTCTGGGTTGATTCCAATGGTATTCCTGGGGGAATATTGAATGATCCAGGTGCTTTTGACCTGAGCCGGAGGATGAGGGTTGGAATAGGAATCGATCTGTGAGACCCTTGAAGATAATACCATTGAGTCTGATGATCCTGGTTGTCATTTCTTGCTGGAAGAAACAAGATCACGAGATCACACCACCTGCACACCCCGATTACAAGCTATCTGGTACGGTTACCTACGAAGTCAATCAATTGCCTGCAGTGGGCGCTGAAGTAAGCGTTGCCATGACTGAATTATACCAGGGGGATGTTGTTGATTCTGCTGGAAGCTACACCAATGAGTCAGGACACTATACAATTGGTGGTTTATTTCGCGGTCGTTATGATATCATGGTGAAAGATGGGCTTGATACACTCTTCATGTCTGAATTTGGAATCATAAAGTACGAAGATAAGCAGTATGATATTGTCATTGCACCACCTGATACCACATTGGAATCCTAGTACCATGCGGGCAATAGTAATTTGCAGTTTTACCTTGCTCCTGATTTCATGCTGGAAGCAGCAAGACATTCCAGTAGCACCCCCTGATTACCCGAGCTATTTACTCTTTGGCACTCTCACCTGGGAGGACACAGAACCACCCATCCCCATACGCGGGGCAACCATTCGGGTCACAATGACAGAAGTCTATCAGGGCGAGTTCCTGGATCCTATTGAAGTTGAAACAGACTCACTGGGCAAATATGAAATCCAGGGTTTGTATCGCGCTCGATATACTGTTCGTGTTACTCGCGGATTGGAATGGCTTTATGATGGTGAGGTCGGTATCATTCAGTATGAGGATAAAGAATACAGCCTTTCCCTTCCATCACCGTAGCTCACCCGCCCACCTTGATAGAAATACAATAGCACTCTTCAATATCTCATTTTTTTTGAGATCGAATCAATTAGCTTACGCCCCAATTAGGAGCTGAAAATGTCACTTTATGCAGCAATTGGGTATGTTGTAGGCATTATGATCTTTGCCCTGTTTTTCAGAAGACATCGCAAGAGAATGATCGAAAAACATATCAACAAAGCCAAAACCAAACTATCAAAGTCTGTAAAGGGAAGTCACAATGATTAACACCATCTGGATCGTCTTATTGGCTGGAGGAATTCTGGTAGCAGGATTTCAATGTCTGGGAATTGATTATAGCAGCGCTGGGGGACTCGTCTTGACTCCCAGCTTTGTACCACTCACTGATCTCACGAAAGCACTCTTTGATTCTGCAAAAGCATCAGTCAATCTGGCTATGGGTTTGATTGGAATTATGGCGCTCTGGTTAGGACTCATGCGTATCGCAGAAGAATCCGGTCTGGTAAAGTTGTTTGCGAAAGCCGTTAGACCTGTCATGGTTCGGCTATTCCCTGATGTCCCACCTGATCATCCTGCCATGGGAGCCATGGTCATGAATATCGCTGCCAACATGCTTGGTCTGGGTAATGCTGCCACACCGCTTGGATTAAAAGCCATGCAGGAATTGCAGACACTCAACAAGGTGAAGGACACCGCTACCAACGCCATGGCAACTTTTATGGCTCTGAACACATCCTCGGTCACATTCATTCCAGCTACCATCATCGGTATCAGAGCTGCTGCAAATGCTTCCAACCCGGCAGAAATTATTGGTCCCGTCATTCTGGCTACGGGTGTTTCCACCACTGTTGCAATTATAGCCATCAAAATTTTTCAGAAACTACCCAAGTATAGAATGCCTGAACTAGAAGGGAAGGAGGTCTGATATGTTTCAAGGAATAATAAATGGTGTATCAGCAGTTGCTATCCCTATTCTCATCTTGGCTATTGTAGGTCATGGCTGGTATAAAAAGGTCAAGGTTTATGAAGTTTTTACTGAAGGCGCTAAAGAAGGATTCAATGTTGCAGTTAGAATCATCCCATTTCTGGTAGCAATCCTGGTAGCTATTGGCGCATTCCGTGCGTCGGGTGGCCTGGATCTCCTCACAGGTCTGCTAGCACCCTTAACTTCCTGGATGGGAATGCCTGGTGAAGTTATCCCTATGGCGCTTATGAGGCCCCTAAGTGGTAGCGGGGCACTCGGTATTGTTTCCGAACTCATAAATACACACGGACCAGATTCATTGATCGCTCGCATGGCAGCTATTATGGAAGGCTCTACTGAGACAACCTTTTACATACTTGCAGTATATTTCGGTTCAGTGGGAGTAAAGAAAACACGCCATGCTTTACCTGCAGCCCTTTTAGCAGATCTTTCAGGGATAATTGCAGCGGTGGTTGTAACACAACTGGTATTTGGTTAATTCAGACTAAACTGACTTAAAATAAGACAAGAGTGTAACGGAGTGGTTGAAGATTGCCAACCACTCCCTCGCTTTTATATTGCTCGCTGGGCAAAAAATGGCTCAGGGCTCTTAAAAATTGTAGGTAAGTGAGGTAGCAATGAAAAACAGGGTGGAAATCAATTCCCTACGGACAGTATTATTAATAGCGATCAGTGTGATCATCTCTCTGAATTTCTTTGCGTGTGATGATCCAGGGGATGATGAGCAATTACTAGCACCTTCAGACATTATGCTTACCGTGATCAACGATCACACCCTTCAGCTTACCTGGCAGGATAACAGCGACAATGAAGATGGCTTCAAAATCGCCAGAAAAAGTAATGCCATGGATGAATATGAAGTGGTCGCAACGGTTGGAGCCAATACCACGACTTACTCTGATGACGAACTCTTATATACAAATATATACTATTACAAGGTTGCTGCTTACAAAGGCGGTGAAACGTCTTCGTACAGCTCAGGGATTATAGCACCCACAGAATTCCCCCCACCCCTGTTAGAGGTTACACCGATTCACGAAACTAAACTGTCTATCGACTGGGAGGATATCTGGGATTATGATGTAACGTTCGAGTTATATCGGAGGGATACGCTAGGCTATGAGCTGATTGCAAGTTTGCCCGATGGGACAACTTCTTATCTCGACGAAAATAGAACCTATGCCCTACGTTATATTTATACCCTGGTAGCTATTACCGATCATAACCGTTCAGGCATGGAAATTCCCCGTGGTGTAAGTACAAAAATTAATCCTCCAACTGATATGGATGCCCAATTTCAGAACAGCAAGAATGTGAAACTTACCTGGAATGACAACTGCGCCTACGAAACTGAGAATATTCTTGAGTATAATGATGGCTCCGGGTACATCGTTCTGGCAACCCTGGCTGCAGACACGAAGCAGTATACGCATCAGATTAGTTCAACAGGAAATGACCACCATTATCGAATTCAGACAAACACTGAGAACTATAGTTCAGACTATTCTGAGGAATATCTTCATGGAGCCTGGTTTGACTACAGTTCTATAAGTGCTGGTTCATATACGTTTGGCGAAGCTGGAGACACACTCAGCGATCTTCAAACTGATTTCCAGATGCTCAATTATGAAGTCACGAACTACCAGTATCTGGATTATCTAAATTTCACACTGGCAGTCAGCGGTGTTTCAGTCAACGGTGATCAGGTCAATGGTAATTATGTTGGAGATGCCAACTGGCCCGCTGGAAGTTATCTGTATTATGGTCTGGATGCACAGGATACCACGCGTATCTATTTCGATGGAAGTATGTTTAGCATCAATCAAAAATATATAAACTATCCAGTAAACCATGTCTCCTGGTTTGGAGCCTATGGGTTTGCTGAATATCATGGGGTCGAGTTACCCACTGAAAACGAATGGGAAAAAGCCGCTCGTGGTATGACAGGGGAGGATTACCCCTGGTCTGGAACTGATGTGGATTGCGATGATGCAAACTACGCAGGTTGCGGTGGGCGTCTTGGAAATGTAGGTGGGACAACTGAAAATCAGACCTACGGTGAATTGTACGATATGATTGGCAATGTTGCTGAATGGACCGATAGCTATCCGGCAACAGGTTCTAATCGAGTGACCAAAGGGGGCAGTTACTTGACCTCTTCGAGCGCGCTGGAAGCCTGGAGACAGGGAAGCGTTGACCCGACCGCTGCATCAGCTGACGTGGGCTTTCGAGTTATCGTTTATTAGGATGGGTTGAGTTGGTTGATAGTACCGTGTATTGCTTTTGTAATCCTTTGCCATGGTCTTTGACCTTGCAATGATTAAGTGGTGAAACTATGATTAAAACCGATGCGTTAAGATGGAATATAGCTGAAGGCTAGTGAAAGGAAGAAGTATGAGAAAGTTAGTTACAATTGTCTTAAGTGGAGTATTTGCAGTGGGTCTCATGAGCGCAAATCTCCCAAGACCTGATCAAGCTGTATCTGCAGCTTTTAACAAAACAGGTGAACCTCAGGGCACAGAAATTTCTGTCAACCCTTCAGTGGGAGGCACGCCTTCAGGATTGCGCGAAAACAACGCTGTTCTCGTAGACTCTTCACAAAATGGATATGGTCTGGTTTCTGCAGAAACGAATCCTATATCAGTTAATCCAGATAATCATGACCAGATTATCATGGCCTACCGCCAATATACAGATGGTTCTGCTTCAGGTTCAATCGGTATGGCAGCCTCAACAGATGCTGGTCTGACATGGACAACCTATTCAAACCTCAATTTTGGTCTGGCAGATGCCGGTCGTTATCCCTCAGCCCTGGCTGCTGGAGATTATCCAATGGCTCTCTGGAACGAATACGGTGGTGGTGGTGGAACTTATGGTGGTCGTCCCTACTATACCTTTGATTTGTTCGGCTATGGTGGTGGTTTCTGGTTCCCGGGACAGGATATTCACAACAGTCCCGCTTCCCACGATTCTTGGGTACTGGTACCAACGCAGAATGTTGACGCTGATGGTAACTATATTGTTAATGTTGTTGTAACTGACTGGTCAGGAAATAGAGACCGCATCCACTTTAGAGCTCAAACTGATGGTGCCTGGGCTGGTGCAGCATTACCTATGTCATCCGCAACACTCCTGGTGGAAAATTCATTAGACTTCCGTTTTGAAGGTGAAAGCAATTATACCTCAAACGGTAACATGGACATTAACTCAAGTGGTGTCGGCTATTATGCACTGACTTCCTACTGGAATGATGAGATTGAAATTGCCAACCATACACTTTTTATCAAAAAGACCACAGACTTTGGAGCAACCTGGAGTGACTGGTATTACGTTCCAGATGAAGTTCTAAATGGTTATTTCGAATCTGTTTTTCCAGATAGTATTGAAGATGGTGAGGGTGGCTGGGCTGTCCTCAGTGATGCCTGGACTCCTTTCTTGGGTTATGATACTGAGGTAACAACAGATGAGAACGGTGGATTGCATGTCATTGTTCCTGTTCTACCCTCAGATGATGGTGGTGTTTATCCATATTGGGCACCTGAAAATGGTATCTATCACTTCCATATGGCAGAAGATGTCTTTGCTCTGGCAAGTGGACCCGTGGATGTTGAGATCAGTACAGTTGCCAGTATGCAGTTGGGCTGGCAGATACTTGGAGACGGGGGCTGGCAGGCAAATGGTATGAGTGTAGCCACGGATCTCAATGTAGAAGATAAACTCTATCTGGTTTGGTATGATGTATCTGATACTGTTTCCATCGGAGACTCATTCTTCTCATATATTGATGTTATGGGCACTGTCTCATTCGACAACGGGGCAACCTGGAGTGAAGCACAGAATTTGACCCAGACGTTTGATGCAAATATGGATGAGACCTATCCCCACCTGAACAAATTTGGTACAGATGGGCAAGTTGCCATGATGTATCAGATGCCTGACTATGATCAACCCACCGTAACACCAGATGAAGTGGCTGCAGATTATTTGAGCAAGGTCTACTTCATGATGGCTAGCATTGGTCCTGTTGATGTTGTTGATACTCCAGAGACTCCTGTTAGCTTCGAGTTGGCAAACAATTATCCCAACCCTTTCAACCCAACCACTACAATCGAATTCAGCATGCCTACTTCAGGTCTGGTTGAATTGAAAGTGTATGATATTACCGGTCGGGAAGTAAGTACAGTTCATCAGGGATATCTGAATGCTGGTGTTCATCAGTATACATTTAATGCAGGTGATCTGGCAAGTGGGGCGTACTTCTACGGTGTGAAATCTCAGGGATTTCAAACGTTTAAGAAGATGCTTCTGGTTAAATAATAGTTTTAGGTAAAGAAGAGGTCGTCTGAAGAGTGTGAAGGGATGTTTTAGTACGATATGAACATCCCTTTATGCCAAGCATGGTGAGGTCACTTTTTAGCTGACCTCTTTTTGTTTTCTAGCTCGACTGTGATACGGAATGTTTACAGTACAAAAGAGTGAGTAGGGTGCAGGGAGATTACATGAGAAGTATTTGGTTAAAATTCAGTCTCGTATTGCTTAGTTCTACGCTGGCATGGTCCGCAACCGTTGGAACCATATCGGGTAGAATCACAGACGATCGGACAGGTGAACCTATTATTGGTGCCCAGGTGATGATTTCAGCACTAGGTCTCGGGGGATCCACTGATTTTGAGGGTGAATATTACATCCAGAACGTTCCAGTGGGCGTTCATGTTGTTCAGGTCTGGATGATTGGTTATGCCAGAGTAACCATCAATGATGTTGGTGTTGTTATGGATCAGACCACACCCGTAAATGTTTCTCTTGAAGAAGAAATTATCGAAGGTCAGGAAGTGACAGTTGTTGCAGAACGACCCCTGGTTGAAAAAGATGTGACCGTTAAGAAATTGGTTCGAACTGCTGAAGAAATTCAGAACCTACCAGCTAGAAACTTGACAGAAATGCTCACGCTTCAGAGTGGTGTCATTCAAATTAAAAGTGCTGAGCATGGAATTCCTGGATTCGAAGATCGCGGTATTGAACAGATTCATGTCCGTGGCGGACGATCCGGTGAAATCGGCTACACCATTGATGGTATGTATATTGAAAATCCCATCTACGGCGGTATTGGCAAGGGAACGCGCCTGAATACCCATTCCGTTCAGGATCTCATCACTCAAACCGGTGTGTTTAGTGCTGAATACGGTGATGCCATGTCACAGATCGTGAATATGATTACTGCAATAGGTGGCGATCGCTACGCGGGTACTTTTGAGTGGAAGGGTAGCAATCGTGGGCCTCTTAGCTCTGAACAGGATCGTTTGAGAGACTACAATTCGTTTGCTGGCTCAGTATCTGGTCCCATATGGCCTGGCATGAACAAAGTTACTTTCCATATCTCTGCAGATTATACCAATAGAGCTTATCGTGTGTTAGAATTTGATGATAAGATTTATGAGGAGGGAGATCCTGGGAATCGACAGAATCAGGCGAATAAAGTGCACTGGTTGGATCGCTATGCCGGTTGGAGAGCTTTTGGCTTTGACCGCACCTACGATATTTTCACCAAGCTCCACTGGAAGATCGATTCTTATAAGCAACTGAATTTTACCCATTGGCTGGTTGACTCAAAATTTAAAACCTATGGTCGTTGGAATCAGTTCTACGAAGAGAATAAGAATGTGAACCATAAGTATTCACAGAGATACCATCTGGAATTTCGCCATCAGCTCAATGAGAAAACCTACTATACCCTGAGTGCATCTCGTTTTACTCAGGAAATGGAAATTGATGTTGAAGATGGCGATATGGATGGTGATGGCTATCCAGATTGGGTCGAGTACAAAATCGGAACTGAAGCCCGTGGAATACATAACGGTGTGGATTATAAAGGGGAGTGTGATATCCCTTATGAGAGTGAACAGACCTTTGGACCCGGTGTTTATGTCCCCAATGATGGACCCGAACCCTTAGTCCTGGAATCCTGGGGTCCTGGCTGCCTCCGCACCATGATCACCTACTACTGGCGTAGCCCTCAGCATGTCGGAGGTGCCAGTTTTGATTCTACGCGCGAAAATATCATTATCGAGAAGGGTGATCGAATTGTGATTCACCCCTACGACAAGGTCTACATTAAAGAGATTTTCCTGGAAGAGAAATTTGATGACAATGGGATGATTGTATCAACCAGTAGATATTCAAATGGTAATCTCATTAATCCTTTGGATTCTCTGGAATATTCTGATAAAAATGGTCAGACCCATTGGTGGCACTATGGTGATCCACTCAATGAGTATCTTGCAGAAGGTCAGTACACACCCTTTGCTTTCATGTTTTATCCGGACTCAACCTATGAGCGCTATTCTTCACCCACGGGACTGAGCGCGTCTGAATTTGCAGCCATGCGGGACTCCCTCTACTATATACAGTATTATGAATATGGGTCAGGTGGGGCAGATCGCTATCGTCATTATACAAAGAGTGTAACTGATGAGCTGAAATTTGATCTGACCAGCAGAGTGAATAAGCACCATCAGTTGAGAGGTGGAATCGATTTAAAACGACACCTCATCACTTTCGATGAAACTCAATTGCCCTGGTTGGATCCTGCTTATGGAGAAACCTATGGATTGCCAGACTCTGTTGAACGAGATGGCCCTCTGGAAGAGTTTGTTTATGGGACAGGTGAAAAATCTCCTATCGAAATTGGAGCCTATATTCTGGATAAAATTGAATATCCCTGGATGACAATCAACATGGGTGTCCGTTTTGATATTCAGAATTCACTGGATAGTTCCTGGGCTGACCCGCGGGTGAGGACTTCTGGATCCGTACCAACAGAATGGAATGTTTTATGGTCACCACGATTGAGTATCTCACACGTGATTACCGATAAAGCGACCTTTACTTTCGGTTATGGACGTTATTTCCAGAATCTAACCTATCGAAATATTTATCTAAATGACGAAAATGATCTCACTACGGCACTCCCCATCGTTGGAAACAGTCATGTTCAGGCTCAGGGCGTAACAGCTTATGAATTCGGGTTGAACTGGGAGATTGTAGATTTCTGGAAGTTAGGAGTTGTTGGCTGGTCCAAAGATTACTCTGACTTAGGATCTACCGAACGGGTTCAGGCATTCCCTTATAGCTATTCTGTAGTTGTGAATTATGACTACGGATCTGCTAGAGGTCTGGATCTTCGTCTCATGAAACGGGGTGGATCTGCCTGGTCAACCGATATTCAATATACACTATCCAGAGCAACAGCCAACCGTGCCGATACCTGGCAGGGTTATCGCTCATCAGATACTCAGGAATCCATGCCTAAAAAAGAAGTTCTCATGGATTATGACCGTACTCACAATATGACAATCACTGGTGGATACCAGTTCAATAAGAAGAACTCACCCCGCTTGTTTGGTCGAGCTATTCTGGACAAAACCTCAGCACACATGACTCTGGTTGCTATTTCTGGTTCACCATACACACCTTTTGATATCAATTTGAACAGGGGTGGAGCTACCAACTCCGAGCGCATGCCCTGGTTTATCGAAACCAACCTGGCTGTGAGAAAAATGATGCGAGTAGCCAACGTCAATATGTCTCTGGGTCTGATTGTCAGGAATATTTTCAACCGGGAAAATATTATTGATATCTATGAGGAAACGGGGAGCCCAACAGATCCTGGTCGCACTGCAACACGCTCAATCGAGCAGGGAACCAGTTCATTGACCCTCTATGATAGACCTTATTATTATTCCGACCCCCGTCAGATCGATCTGACCTTGAAACTGAATTTTTAGGTGATATGATGAAAAAAATAATCACATCAATACTATTGATACTGCTTATTCTTCCACTCTGGATCAATGCAGCAGAACCCAACCTTTACCCTGCACAATCTCTGGGGAAGACATCTGCAATTGATCCCGTGTTGAATAGAGCGCGTGGATATATGAGCAAGGGTGAACTACAGTTTGCCACTCATAACTATGGAAGCTTCATCGAATTTGATGATAAGAGCTCACCCTCTGGACTTTACAAAGGCTATCAATACATTTCTGATGTCTCATTTATCTTTGGAGTCCCCGGTAGAACCCCAGGTGGTGCGATGACACCCTGGTCGCTGAGACCCCCATATGTTGAGGCTCTGGAACATTATCGGACAGATACCCTGGTTTACTGGGGCTCAACTGTGTCTGAATCCTGGTTTGACCGGGTTCAGGATAAAAAGCAGGTTGACTGGGAATCAGTAGCCGATCACTATGGCAATCTCCATAGTGGAGATGTCATGGCAGGCGAGATTTACGGTGGTATTTATACTGATACAGGTGACCCTTACCCATTATTAGCTTCCAGCGATATTCCAGATAGTTGGCCCATGCGCATTAATGATGAAACAGGTCTTGAGGAACGTACCTGGCCAGGTGATTGGGCTGTAGAAACTGAAGAAGGTCCAGCCAAGGGTCAGGAGATTTTTGGTCGCCACATTGGTGATCAGGACATCTATATGGAGTTTGATGATAGATTTGCTACCCGTGATGAAGATATGACCCAGGGTTATCCCACAGGGATGCATGTCACGGTGAATGCCCACTCCTATGGTCGTTCCTATGCCGAGGACATCGCATTTTTTACGGTAAAGATTGTCAATCAATCTTACAAAGGTTTTCCAATGGATACCAATGGGGATGAAATACCAGATTCTGTGTGGGTTCCCATCACTCATGAAGATGGCTCGGTGACGGGACAATTCATGGGTCGTAACTTTGTAGGCACACCAGGTGAATTGGGTGATGGATCCAAGTATGGATATGACTATCGAGGTGCCTATGGTGGCTTCTATTTTGATGTCGATTCATACTCACGTACCGCCGATGGACGCTATACAGGACGGTCACATGATGACGATATGATGGCTTTTGATACGACTTATGATATGGCCTATATCTGGGATTGGAATGATGATAGTAACGGTGCAGACAATCTGGCCTATTCAGCGCTGAAATTGTTGGATACACCTCTGGCGTCACGTGATCTGGACATCAATGGCGATGGAGATGTAGATATCCGAGAAGGTGATGCCCTCGGTTTGACTGACTGGCATTGGTTTGACTGGTATAAACGTCCAGGTGTTTTGAAAGATGAGGGTGGTGGCTCAAGCTGTTCAGATGGATATGCTGGAGCCGCAGGCTGCCCAGGTGCTGCGGATAAAGAGAATATTATGTTTGCACTCATGTCAGGGGATACCTCGTACGTGGGTCTGGCAAATCGGAATTATAAGGATTGGGAGTGGAGAGGATTATCCAGCTCAACACCCAACCCATTAAACAATTCTTATGATGAATGGTACTTCCATCCAGATCTGGATGGAACCCAAAATCCTCATTTTGATTCACTCGAAGGCTTGTATGAAATAAGTAATGAGGATGGGACACCGGGTTTGGATTGTGTCTTTATGATGTCAGCTGGTCCATTTGATCTGGACTCAGGTGATACCACATATTTTTCATTTTCCGTTATCATGGGTGATCCACCATCAGATACAAAAACCTTTGAGACACCTCCGGACTTGGTAGCCAATGCTAAAATGGCTCAAATCATGTATGATCTCCAATACCAGGGATTTTCTCCTCCTGATGCGCCTACTGTCTCAGCAGTAGCTGATGATGGAAGAGTAACACTATACTGGGATTCAAAAGCTGAATCCAGCCTTGATGTGGTTACCGGTTATAGTGACTTCGAAGGATACAAAATTTATCGTTCTACTGATGGAGGCCAAACCTGGGGAAATCCCCACACCGATGTCATTTATAATAATGATGGACAGGCAGTGGGCTGGGAGCCAATCGCGCAATTTGATCTGACTCAAGAAGAAGATGAAGATCGATACAATGGCCGCTCAATCGGTGGTCCGGATCCTATGGCTCCTTGGTTCAATCTAGGTGAAAATACTGGTCTGGAACATCGCTATATTGATACAGATGTCATCAATGGAGTAACCTATTCATACTCTGTTGTTGCGTATGATATTGGCATTGAGGAGCCCTATACAGTTTCATGGGATTTGGTTAGAGAAGATTCCATGCTCTATGAACCGGATACAGTAGTTTCGTTAAATAACCCGGATCAGTGGGCTGCCCTGGAATCCTTAGAGAACTTCAAGGGCAATAGTCCATTGCTACCACAGTTTGTAACGGTTACCCCGGACGCTCGACCTTCAAATGCACCTGATGTGTGGGGTCTGGAAGCAGCCATGTGGACTGTAGGAACAGGAGAAATGGAAGTTATTCCTACGAATCCTGATGAAGTGGAAACAAATCTTAACACCTATTTCATATCGATAGATGCGGATCCTCAATGCTACACAAGCAACTGTAACAATCCGTACTATTATTTAAACCCAACCTACACAGTGGTAGATAGTGCCACAGGTGATACCGTCCTCACAGGTCTTGATGTTGGAACCTCCACCATGTTTTCAGATGTCTGGGGTGGATTTCAATTTTATCTGGAAAACCAACCGCTGGCGACTGTTGATACCATATACTGGCAAAATAAGGGAAGCGAGGAAGCACCACAGTACAGAATTAGTATGGGTTCCTCGTCACCACCTAACCCTGCTGATTATGAAATTCACTGGGATTGGGAAAACCCAAATGATGATATGATCGTTAATTTTCCAAATCAACCACCGAAAGTGCTTCCTTTCAGAGTCCATAACACCAGATTTGGTGAAGACTCTAATGGAAATAATATCCTGGATGATGGGGAAGATCTAAACAATAATGGTATACTGGATCCATACCGAGAAGCTCGTCTCGCTATCGCAGGAAATGGTATTCCTGAGACATCACCAGATCCCAACTACCCTAACTTCCTTTCCTTTGAGCGTATAAGCTTCCTGGAAACGGAGGTGCTTGGGTATGATTCCGTAACGGCGTTCGGAAACTTCACTTGGTTCCTGGATTTTGTTTGGGATACGACCCGTACTTTTTCAGGTGCATCGACGATTAGACATGCTGAAACAGGGGATGTTACACATCTGACCGTGGATAAACCCTATGAAGGGGGAGACATGTTCACTTTCCGTGCAAGGACGGTTTCAGACATGAAGGAAGTGGAAGAATATCACCTCAGTCAGGTCAGGGTTGTACCAAATCCTTATATTGTCACTGCGAACTGGGAAACCGATATCAATCACAAGAGTATTCACTTTACTCACTTGCCTGACGAATGTGTGATAAAAATATTCACGCTGACAGGCGAATTGGTTTATACCATTCTCCATGATGATATCTTTAGTGGTCAGGAAGAATGGAACCTCAGGACGATGAATCGTCAGGAGGTGGCACCAGGGCTCTATGTCTATGTTGTTGAAACCCCTAATTTCGAAAAACACGTCGGCAAATTTGCCGTCATTAGATAGGGGGTTGCCATGATGAATCAAATCACATCAAGCACTCCTGTCAGAATTTTCAATATGAGTAAAAATGTAATTAGAGCCTGTATGCTCATTGTTTTAATTCCTGGACTTGTATTCGCACAGGATACCAAGCAGGATTCTATCAATACAGTTTATCCTGGGGATGATTTCTCCAAGGTTGCGACGTCTATTGGTCAATTCCTGAAATTGGAATATGGTGCCGCTGGAGCGGCTCTGGGAGGTGCCTACACAGCCTTGGCATCAGGTCCCGCAGCCATGGCTTGGAACCCCGCTGGTATTACGTCCAGCACGGGTCCTGAATTATACATGAGCAATAATAAGCTCTACGCAGATATCTCGAACAGCTATCTCGGCTTTACCATCCCCATTGGCGGCGGTAACACCTTTGGTGTCGTCGCACAATACATGAACTCAGGAGATATGGAAGTCACCACTCTGGAATACCCCGATGGAACTGGTGAGCAATTTCAGGCGACTGGTCTAGCTCTGGGGATTTCATTTGCCCGCCAATTAACGGACCGTCTCTCTGTAGGTGTCTCTTCCAAGATGGTACGCGAGACAATTTATCGTGAATCAGCAAGCACTTTTGCCTTTGATATCGGGTCAAATTTTGACCTTGGGATCTATGGATTGATCCTGGGTATGTCTATTCAGAATTTTGGTGTAGGAAGTCGATTTGATGGACCAGACCTCAATCAAAACCTCGATGTGAGCGATGATCTTCAGACGAATCCCGTAGTAACAACACGTCTCCTCACCGAAGAGTGGCCACTACCGTTGGTATTTAGAGCCGGACTCCGTATGGATGTCCTTGGCGGAAAAAGCCCCTGGCTGCCAACACCCATACATCGTCTAAGTTTCCTCATCGATGCAAATGATCCATTCGACTCTGTTCTCAGGGGAGCCCTTGGATTTGAGTATAGCTGGGATGACCTGCTTTTTGTACGCGGAGGCTACAAACTAAAATACGAGTGGCCCGTGAAGTATGACATATACACAATGCAGTACAACGGTAGTTACGATGTTGGCGAAATATTTATTGATTATAATGACAATGATGTACGCGATGCAGATGAGCCGTATGAAGATGGTTTAGCTGTCAAAACAGATGAATACTCCTCCACGAGTTGGGATAGTTACTATGGTGCAGACAAGTATTCGCTGCGCCGGTTTTCAATCGGAGCCGGTTTGAAATACAATATGTATGGAACTAAAATGTTATTTGACTATTCATACTCAAATTACGGTATTTTAGGCATGGTACAACAAGTCTCAATTGGCTTTGGATTTTAGGTTTTTGAATCGAATAGTTTTGGATAGAAATATCGATATTAATAGGAATAAGGATAATCAAGATGAAAATGGTAATTAGAGTTCTTTTGGTAGCACTCGTAGCCTGGTCCGCCTTTGGTGGTGCCGTACAGGGGCTTCAACAGACAACAAATCAAATTATGGTTCGTGGTTTAAACACAACAGCCAATAACGAGGCTCTGATTACAGATCCTGGTTCACTCAGAGATCTACGCAACGGGAGTTATTCTCTGGCATGTCAGACTGAAGATGGTACTTATCTCGAGAACATGCTGAATTATATCTATTCACCCGTAATAAGTGTTCCAACTGGTAACACAGTGGCTTTTGATTTTTTCATTAGAGGCTTCTTTGCTGACCCAAATGAATTCCCTGACGTTGATTACTGGGGTTGCGAGGTTTCTCCTAATGCTGGAACAACCTGGTATCCAATTTCAAACCCATACGGATCCGCTACAGGTAATAATTATGTTTATTCTGATGCCCCTCAGGAATGGAGCGCTTTTATCGGTTCTTATACTGGCATTGATGGCCTTCTCAATGACTATGCCGGTCAGGATATTCAATTCCGGTGGTATTTTGAAACTGATGCTGATGCCCCAATTGGTGAGGGCATCTTCATCGATGATGTAAGTTTAACCGTGGATGGCTCAACGGCCTTTTTTGCAGATTTTGAAGATGGTGATATCACAGGATGGGTTTCTGTAGATGGAACTGCCGAACCTCCGCATTGGCATCAGTCAACTGTGGGTGCCTATGCTGGACAATCATGGTCCATGAACGATCCAGCGCTTGGTTCTGCTGGTGGATATCTTGATCATTGGTATCAGGTGCTTGACTCACCTCCAGTTGCCATGCCAACGGATCAGGTCAATACAATCACCTTTCAGCAAAATAGAAATGTTGAAGGTCCAGCCGGAGCATCAGATCCCTACGATGGTTGGGATGGAATGAATGTTCGCATCTCTTCTGATGGCGGGAATACCTGGGAAGTTTTAACTGATGTTACACCAGCCTATAACTGTAATTCTATGTACAGCTTTGGCTCAGAATTTAACGAAGGTGCTGGAATTCCTGGATGGGGTGGTTCATCAGGTGGCTGGGAAGCTGTGACAATAACCGTTCCTGCCAGTTATCAAAATCTGGAAGTAATTGTACGTTTCGCTTTTGCTTCTGATCCTTCATATAACACAGGTGATGATGCATCCATGTTTGGTTGGAGAATAGATGATATTGACATTGCTGGCGTTGTTACCAATGACGGTGAAACTAATGCTGGCTGGACTGCCGCATCAAATATCCCAATCGTTGGGGATCTATGGCATCTCGCATTTACCGGTTCCCTTCCCGTTCCCGCTGCAGTGACCGCTGAAGCAGGCGATGGTGAAGTGAATGTCAGTTGGGCACCACCTATTTCTGGTGATGCCACTGAAATCGCTCAGGATAACCCTGCTGCCTGGAGGTATTTCCTCAATGATGCGCCTCCCTATGGCGTTGTATTTGATGTAACTGAAGACAATAGCTATCTGGGTGCAGCAAAATTTTTCATGCTCTCATTGGCTGGTACATTTTCAGGAACCCTTGATGCATATGTTTACTCAGTTGGCGCAGACAATCTTCCCGAAGATTTACTGTATACGCAAGAGGGTGTGGCTGTTGCCGATTACCCATCAGCTACAACTGTTGATTTGAGTGGTACAGGCTTATCCTTCATCACAGGTGAGAAATTTGCTCTTTGTGTTGGAAACTTTAGTGCAGGCGCAGGTGGCGATCAGGGTATTCTCGCTGATTCAATTTCTGTAGAAAATCCAGCATCAGGCAATTCTGTTGTCTGGAGTGGAACTGACTGGGTTGAGATTACCGAAGCTTATACGGGTATTGCTAACCTGGCAATCCGCGCTGAAATCATTATTCCGGATCCTGAGTTTGCACCTGAATCCTACAATGTTTATCGTCGCCTCTCATCAGAGGCATATGGTGACCCATTAGCCGCAAGTGTTGATGCTGTCAGCTATCTAGATACTGAAGCTGCTAATGGTGAAACCTATTATTATGCTGTCTCTGCCAATTACCTGGATGGCGAAAGCTCACTTTCCATTGAAGCTATGGCAGAGCCAGAATCACAAACAGTTGTTGAAATTGGCTACGATGATGGGACCGCAGAATTTGGTTTCAATATCAATGCTGGTAACTATCAGACAGTTAAATTTACACCAAACGGTTATCCAACACTGCTGAAACGTGTCAAGCTCTATGTAAATGATACTGAAAGCAGCCCCTTTATCGCCTATGTC
This sequence comes from Fidelibacterota bacterium, assembly GCA_016844945.1. Taxonomy (GTDB): domain Bacteria; phylum Fidelibacterota; class UBA8477; order UBA8477; family JABMPR01; genus JABMPR01. The sequence goes on from JAERTJ010000007.1 coordinate 60,123, forward strand.
TGGGATGATAATGGTCCTGGTGGAACTCCATTGACAGAGCATGGTCGTTATGGTTGGAGTTTTCCACAAAATGGCTGGAATGTCCTGGATCTCACTGGAGATTCAATCTGGATTACCGGTGGATCTTTCTACTTTGGAATAAAGGAACTGGCTGGCTCACCTTCAATGGGTGCTGATACTGATGGTGGATATTCAGGAAACTCCTACTATGGTCTGACTGAGGATGATGGAAGTATCACCTGGGATAACATGTCAAGTCTGGGTCTTGAGTATAACCTTATGTACCGTGTCGATGTGGATACTGCATTTGTTCTGGTTGGAATTGATCAGTTTGCTTCAGATACACGTCCTACATCCTATGCACTGGAACAGAACTATCCCAACCCCTTCAACCCCAGTACTGAAATCACATATACTCTACCAGAGTCCGGAAACGTTGAGTTGAAAGTTTATGATCTCAGTGGTCGCGAAGTTGATGTCCTGGTTCAGGAGCATCAATCTGCAGGTTCATATCGATTGACTCTGGATGGATCGCACATGAGTTCAGGCATATATATTTATAGTTTGAATGCCGGCAGTGTACATCTTACCAGAAAGATGATATTGCTGAAGTAAACTCGTAAATCTGATACCTGAGCGAGCTGGAGACTATCCTATGGTTTCCAGCTCGTTTGGTCTAAGGGGGATAAGGAAAAGCATGAAAAAATATATACTGATCGTTTTAACGCTGATGGTTGCCATGGCAAATGCCGGAACTTCAGACCCCGCCAATTATCACTCCGACCGATTATTAGTCTGTTTTCAACCCGATGTTTATGTCCAGACCATTGATTTAAGAGGTACTACGCCTGTTGTGGGCATCGCCAGTGTAGACTATTTATTGTCGCGGTACGAAATTGCATCAATGAAAAAATATCTTCCCGGTTCAACCGAAGATCAGATGGATGGTGATATTATCCTGTCACACATCTTTGAATTGACCTTAGCCCCAGGTAAAGCCTCATTGACAGAAATGATGGCAGATTTTGAAGCAGAAAAATCAATTCTCTATGCAGAGCGGGTACCTATTATGATGCCCCATTTTACTCCCAATGACTCACGTTTCGGAACCCAGTGGTATCTACCAAAAATTGGCGCTCCCGACGCCTGGGATTTTTGGGATATTGATGGAGGAGAACGACCGGGAAACACCAGTATTGTTATGGCGAGTGTAGATACAGGTGTCCAGTATTACCACCCCGATCTCTGGAAAAGAGCCTGGATCAACCAGGATGAAATCCCCTCTGATATCTTTGATGCAGTTGATACGGATAGTGATGGAGTGGTAACCCCCATTGAAGTTGTAGCCCATTTAAGTGATTACGACTCGAATGGTCTTATTGACCTCAGGGATGCTATGCATTCAAGCTCACCGTTTATGGATGGTTTGGATGGTGATGACTGGGACAATAACCCTGCCACATATATTGATGATTTACTGGGGTGGGACGCTGCTGGAACTTCTTCAACGTCAGGTGAAGATAATGACCCAATCGCCGCATTTTCTGGTAGTGCAAATTTAAGCACTCGTATGCATGGAACCCATGTGGCTGGCCTCCTGGCAGCTGAAAGTGGCAATGGAACAGGTATAGCCAGCTCTATTTATAATGGCTCGTTCATGTCTGTAAAAGTATTTATTGATCAAAGCTCTGGCGGAATCTCAAATGGCCCCTCAGGTATGTTGTATGCTGCAGGAGCAGGTGCAGATGTGGTGAACATGTCCTATGGAGGTCCAGGCTACAGTACTTCAACGCAGGCAATTGTCAATGTTTGTCATAATACTTATGGAGCTATTCTTGTTTCTTCCGCTGGGAATGGGAACGATGATGGCTCTCCTTCTGGTGATCCGGCTTATCCATCAGGCTATGACAATGTAGTTTCCGTTACAGCTGTTGGTTCAGGGGATAACTTTTCCTGGGCTCACTACGGTGATGGAGAGGGCAATACACAATTTTTTGGTGTAGACATGAGTGCGCCAGGAGAAAATATTCTGAGTACAGTTTTCACCACCTCTAATGGGGGATATTCTTCATGGGATGGAACCTCCATGTCATCTCCCATCGCGGCTTCTTGTTTTGGTTTGCTCAAATCGGCATACCCGGGTGAGACCAATGATTGGTACATCGAGGCAATCCTGAGTACCACAGATGACATTGATCATCTAAACCCTAATTTTGCTGGCCAGCTGGGTACCGGTCGAATCAATATACACAAAGCCCTGGGGCACCTGATTTATCCAAGCTTATCTTATGACTCATATAGTCTCAACTTAATCAATGACAGTGGCGATGGATTGCTCTCACCCGGTGATGGAGCGAGGATGAGGGTCAACCTGTTTAACGAACCTGGTTGGGTGGATGCAGTGGGTGTAACTGCCATCCTCCGCAGTAATTCTGAATTCATTACCGTTGTTGATAGTACAGGGGCATATACAGATATCAACAGCGGCAATATCGGAGTCAATATTACAGACAGATATGAATTCTCAGTAGCTTCAGATGCGCCATCAGGTCAATTCCCAATGACGCTCTCTATTATTGCGAATACTGAATCAGATCGACCCTATACCGTTGAAGTTGAATTCAATATTGAAGTAAGTATCTGGCAGGCAAACTTTCCATTAGCATCAAGTATTATAAAAGGCGGCAATGCTGTAGTAGATCTGGATGGTGATGGTAGTAAAGAAATTATCTATGCTGCCTATGATAGTCTCCTCCATGCTGTGAATGCTGACGGAGATGAATTACCCGGCTTTCCAGTGCTTCTGGATTACTTGTTAGAAGCAACACCCGCAGTTGGAGATATAGATAACGATGGCGATCTGGAGGTGGTTGTTGGTAGTTTGAATCGTAACCTATATGTCGTTCAGCATGATGGCAGTAGTGAAATGATTTACACAGGTCCAGGGTTTATTCTTGCACCGTCTACATTATATGATCTTGATGGAGATGGTGATCTTGAAATTGTGTTACCAACTGTAGGAGCAGACCTGGCTGTAATACATCATGATGGAACTCCACTACCAAATTTTCCAATGACATTGGATCATAATATGACTGCCGGAGCTGCTATAGGGGACATTAATGCTGATGGGAATATCGACATCGTTGTTGGAACCTGGGCTGATAAGCTGCATGCTATCAACCTGGATGGCAGCGAGGTTACGGGTTTCCCTGTTGAGTTAACTGATAAGATTAGATCTGCACCCATCCTTATGAATATTGATAATTCAAGTGATCATACACTTGAGATTCTCTTTGGGTGTGATGACAATAAATTCCATGCCTATGATGCCACAGGAACAGAGTTATGGTTTGTCACTACCTCAGGTCAGAACATTCAAGCCGATCCAGCTGCCTGTGATATGGATGGAGATGGAGATCTAGAGATCATTTTTGGTGGTCTGGACAGATTGATATATGCTGTTGATCATACAGGATCATTCCTGGATGGTTGGCCCGTAGGAACTGGTGGGGCAATTTATAGTTCTCCAGCTATTGCAGATATTGACAATGATGGGCTCGCTGAGGTATTTATTGGTTCAAATGATCGCTATCTCTATGGGTTTCATCTGGATGGATCTAGTATTGGTGGATTCCCCGCTGAAAATACTGGTAATATCCAGGCTTCACCGAGTATTGCCGATCTTGATGGAGATGGTGATATCGAAATTATTACTGGCTCAGATAACAATTTGTTGGTGCTAGATCTGCCTACCATGGGAGATGTGGCAGGATATTGGCCAACCCACAGAGGCTCCCTGCATAGAACGGGTGTATTACCTACTGTAGTGTCTGTCTCTGAGGGACCATCCATACCAGAGGGCTATTCTCTATCTGAGAATTTCCCCAATCCCTTCAACCCAACAACTCAGATCAATTTTACCCTGCCTGAAGCAATTCATGTAAACCTGCAGGTCCTCGATATTAGAGGACGCTTGGTTGATGAATTAGCATCAACGCAATTTGCTGCTGGTCAGCACAGTGTAATCTGGACAGGAATGCAAGAGGGGCGTCCAGCTGATGCGGGTGTCTATTTCTACCGACTAAGCTCACAGCAAGGTACTCTGGTTCGGAAAATGACCTTACTGAAATAATACTCGTTACCAAGCTTGGTAACAGGGTCGATCATTAGCAGAGGGAGTCAAACATTGGCTCCCTCTTTTTATTTATACCAGTCAGACTTCCCTATCGCCACAGGGGGGCGCCGTCAAGCTCATTGATGTGATAATGACATACCTTGGACCTCAAGTATGCAGAAGATGGGGATGAGGTGGCCTGTGGAACTATATGGGGTGCGTTAGAGGGTGAGTTGAGATAAGCGAATAGTCATTTATGTAAAATTGGTAAGCGGTAAAATTGTGGCCGAATTGATGTGCATTGGGGTACTCCAGAAAGTAGCGATTGTTTTCGCCTATGGAATTGCCGCTAAGGATTTTTAAATGCAAAGAAAAATCCAAATATTTAGGGAAATGATATGGGGGGTAAAATCTTTGAATTGACTCATAAAAGAAGAGTGCAGGTGCAGGTTAAAACTTTTGCTTTGGCAGGGCTAAACTTTCAAAAAAGGGGTGGGTGAGCACCTATATACTTATTATATAGTGACTTAACGACAGCAATGCGGGGTGCTTGGAATTGAGGCTGGGTAAGACTTTAGAAGTATTTTGAAAAATATGAGACTATTTTACAAATAGTTGTTGTGAAGTGGTGGTCAGCAGATTATTATCGCGCCGCTTTATGACAGGAGAGTGGTACTGGGAGTCAAAACGACACCAAACTTTTTTTAAAAAGTTTATTAAAAGTGTTGTGGAGGCATAGGTGCCAGAGTATATTTGCGAGCTTTCGAAAATAGAGAGCGGAGAACGCAAATAATTCTCCTTGATATTTGAAAAATGGGTATGCACGGTCTAGGTCAATATGAGGTATCTCATTTGACGATACCGACAATTACAATGAGTAAATAAGTAAAATGAAATAGAGTCATTAACAAACTACAATGGAGAGTTTGATCCTGGCTCAGGACGAACGCTGGCGGCGTGCTTAACACATGCAAGTCTAAGGAGAGCGGGTTCTTCGGAATCCTATTAAACTGGCGAACGGGTGAGTAACGCGTAGACAACTTGCCCGAAGATTTGGGATAACACCGAGAAATTGGTGCTAATACCGAATAATATCATAGAGACCTCGGTCTTTATGATCAAAGGTGGCTTCGGCTACCGTCTTCGGATGGGTCTGCGTCTGATTAGCTAGTTGGTGAGGTAACGGCTCACCAAGGCGACGATCAGTAGCTGGTCTGAGAGGATGATCAGCCACACTGGGACTGAGATACGGCCCAGACTCCTACGGGAGGCAGCAGTGGGGAATATTGCGAAATGGACGAAAGTCTGACGCAGCAACGCCGCGTGATCGATGACGCTTCAAGGAGTGTAAAGATCTGTCCTAAGGGAAGAATGGTTTCAAGTTGAATAAGCTTGATTCGTGACGGTACCTTAG
>JAERTJ010000008.1 GCA_016844945.1 Fidelibacterota bacterium
CCTATTGTTCTATGCAGAGGATATTGAATACGAGTATGAGCACGGAGGAATGACCCTCACTAAAAAATGGACAGGACTGATCCACAGGCTGGAAAGTTACTACATCAACAAAGCGGAAGATGAAGTTCCAAAGGTGAGACAAGATGCATACCAGAGGTTCCTGGTTTATTCTGAATGTCATAGCTGTAGTGGTCAACGACTGAAACCAGAAATTCTGTCAGCACACATTGCTGGCAAAAGTATTGCAGAACTGTCGGCATTGGAACTGAGCGCATTGGATGTGTTTCTGGCCGGACTGTCCGATAAATTATCAGGTCCACTGGTAAAAAAAATGCGCTCTGTTCTCGGACATTTGATAGACATAGGGGTGGGCTATTTGACTCTGAATCGAGCTGTAGCCACGCTATCTGGCGGTGAATCTCAGCGGGTAAAAATGGCCCGCCAACTGGATTGTGATTTAACCGGACTCATGTATGTTCTGGATGAGCCTTCCATTGGTCTGCATCCCAGAGATACTGACCGCCTGCTGGAAATCATGTACGATCTCAGGGATAGGGGCAATTCGGTGTTGGTTGTGGAACATGATTCACAGATCATGGAAGGAGCCGGTTGGGTCATTGATATTGGTCCACTTGCAGGCCGTCATGGAGGTGAACTCTGTTTCCAGGGTCCCATGCCTGACCTGCTTAAATCAGACAGCCCCACCGGTCAATCTTTGAAAAATATCAAGCTAGAGCAAGGTTATGTCAGAGAGCCCAGCGGCTGGCTGGAAATAAGTAATGCGACGGCCAATAACCTGAAAAATATATCAACCAGGATGCCCAAAGGAGTACTGTGTTGTGTGACGGGAGTGGCTGGCTCTGGGAAAAGTAGTCTGGTGCACGAGGCATTGGTTAAGCAGTATCCAGCTGTTGTCATTGATCAATCAGCTGTGGGGAAAAACAGTCGGTCGAATCCCATGACCTATACCGGAATCTTTGATCGAGTGCGCAAGGATTTTGCAAAAGCAACTGGTACGAGTCCAGGATTATTCAGCTTTAACTCTAAAGGAGCCTGCCCACGATGCAAGGGGAGAGGCGTTGAGAAAGTTGAGATGAATTTTCTGGATGATGTTACCACGATCTGTCCGGAGTGTCAGGGTAAACGTTACCGCGCGGAAGTACTGGAACACACCTGGCAGAGTAAAAATATCTTCGATGTACTTGAGCTAACCGTAGAAGAAGCACTCGATTTCTTTTCAGATAAAAAGACCATCTCTCAACTCACACTCTTGAAGCGTGTTGGGCTGGATTACTTGAGCATGGGTCAAGCTCTGAGTACCCTCTCCGGTGGTGAAGCCCAACGTTTGAAGCTAGCGACAAAACTGGACCAACAGGGCAACGTGTACATAATGGATGAGCCGACAACTGGTTTGCACATGAGTGATGTCCAGCGTCTAATGAAGATCATCGATGAGTTGGTTGAATCAGGGAATAGTGTCATCGTAATCGAGCATAATCTGGATGTGATAGCTCGAGCTGATTGGATAGTTGATATGGGTCCCGAAGGCGGTAAAAGAGGCGGCGAGATTGTAGCTCAGGGTAAACCAGCTGAAATAGTCAAGTTGACGGAGAGTATTACCGGGCAATATCTGGCATCTTATCTGAACCAGCACTAAAGCAGACAGATTATGGGTAGTGCCTACTCTGGTTAAAACTCCCGTTTATAACTCAGGTTAGGCACTATCACTGCAAATTCCCACCGCTCTACCTGGTCTGTCTTATAATTGTAAAACAAACCATAGTTTTCCTTTGATAAAAGTAGGTTGCCAACGGAAAGCGACCAGATGCTTGAGTGATCTGGTTTGTTGACTCGATAGTTAATTGTAGCATTTAACAGGTGCTTGTCTGATTCCCGCGCCTCGTACAGTTCGGAGTATTCATAAACAACATCTTGAGCCATAGTTGAGGCCATGTCATCAATGGGTGTTGTACGTTTTCCACCAAAGAAGTTAAGCTTGGTGTTAATACCAAGGATCTTGTTCTTCTGAGGTCCAAAGGACCACTCCTTCCCATAAAGCAGGTTGATAACATATTGGGTATTAAAAAGGGTATTGCGTTCAATACCGTCGTCACCAGTAAATTTTGAATCAAAGAATGATGCAGTAAACAAGTAGTAGTATCCATCGTGTAAAAAGCGTTCCAGGGTAATATCGATACCCGTATTGGTTCCGGTTCCAGTGTTAATCAACTCATCATTGAAATACCAATCGGCCTGCATGTTCAGCACTGAGAAATTGCTGTCAGGAATCACAGGAACATCAAACAGGTATTGGGTGTAGGGTTCGATCTTTAATCGCAAATGTGAGTTCAAACTGACATCATAAGCCAGAACCAGGTGATGTGCTTTTGAAACCCTCAAGTCCTTGTTAGGCTGGGTTGTAGCGATCCCCTCACCATGCCGGGCAAAATATAGAGTCAGGGGCTCAATCCGGGAATGTTGTCCATACGCCAGACTGAGGGATTGTGTGATACCGGTTTGAAAGGACAGACCGAGTCTGGGTTCCAGGACAAATTCATCATTCAGATCAAAATAGTGACCGCGTAACCCTCCATTTAACACAAGCAGGGGAGACAGACTGATTTTTGACTGTGAAAAGACCTGGAAAATGTTGGATGCATCATTCTCATCCACTACCCCAATCAAACCCTGCTCATAAACCGGTGCGTGTTTTGTGACCGTATTGTAGTTCAAATTGTCTAAGCTAAAGCCGGTGCGGTTGGAGTGCCTGGAGCTGAATTTCTTATTATAGACACTTGTGAATGTGTTTTTATAGTTGAGTGCATGCATGTATTCACTGGCGTAAGGCTGCAGATCGAATCCCATGATATCCACATCATAGGTCATATAGTCGCTGGTGATGGCCATTGATGTATTGAGGTAGGCGTTGTTTTCAAAAACATATCGATGGTTCATACCCAGCCCACCCATACGCTGAATGAGCTTTAGATCCATGCGGTCGTCGGCCATTTCCCACAGGGAGGAGTCTGGTTCAGCATGCATATTTTCAGAATCGTCAGATGCCAATCCCCAGATTGAAAATACCCCGGCATTCTGAGTCGGGACATTAATCTTAAAGCAGAGGTCCTGATAGACTGGCAGAAAGTCTTTGATCTCCTCAGGGAATAGTGGACTAATCAGACCCATAGTGGAATAACGGTAATTAAACAGATAGGATGCTCCAGTGTCTTTACCCAGGGGACCCTCGGACGAAAAATCAAGTCCCATCGTTCCAACCTGAAATGCATGCTCATACTTCTCATTATTCCCTGATCTCAACTTGATATCAAATACACCTGAATAGGCATTGCCATATTCGGCCGGGAATGCGCCCGTAAAAAAATCAGAATTTCCTACCACCAGCGCACTGAGGGAGGATATCCCACCACCACCAAAGGTGGTAAGATTGGCGAAGTGATTGGGGTTCGAAATTTCGACACCCTCAAGCCTCCAGTGCAGTCCCTTGGGTGAGTTCCCACGGATGATAATGGTATTGTCTCGTGTTAGGTCAGATGATACGCCGGCAAAGGATGAAACCAGTCGTCCAGGATCATCCCAGCCACCAGCATAACGACGGGCTTCTTCAACTGAAAATGTACGGGCACTAACGGTGGACATGGAATTCAGTGGTTTGTCTTTCTTGGTATAGGCATCCACCACCACCGCTCCCATTTGCATGATGTCCTCTTTCAATTCAACCACCAGGACAACTTCCTTACCGGAGGAGATTACAATTTCAGGAATCACCCTGGTTTCATACCCAGCATAGGATACCAGAATATCATGCCTGCCAATGGGGACTCGGTCCAGGCGAAAAACACCCCTCAGGTCAGAAGTTGTCCCAATAGCAGGATCCGTTGTTTTAATGATGATATTTGCGAAAGGGAGTGGAGCTTGTGTATCCAGGTCAGTAACAGTTCCCCTCACAACCTGTGTGAGATTCTGGCCATAAGTATCAGATGTGAAGCAAAACAGTACCACCAGCATTGAGCAGACTAGCGTTTTCAAACACAAACTCCCCGGAATATCCTTTTTTATTCATTAATACACAGCAGTGAGGATGAAACCCAGGCAATGGAAATAGAATTCGAGTACGAAATTGGGCGGAAGATAGTCTGTCACGCTCTGTTAGGCAATGCAGCACAATCTGATAATTAGGACTCTCAGGGTTGAATTAGATCGACAAAACTTTGGATCTCCTCCTCAAGCTCATCAAACAGCAAGCTTGAATCAGTTTTCCAGCTGGAACTGAGCATTGAACGGAAAGAGAATTGAAAAAATATGGCTGCCAGGACTCGCCCCAATTTGGTAGGATCGATATCAGGTCCAATCAACCCTGCCAATTGAAGATTTTGCAGCATGCCGGAAAAAAAATGAATGGGTGCTTCCAGTAGATGGTTTTCAACACTTTCTCGAGAAGATTTATACCGGTATTGGGTTGTGAGTAGAATCTTCCAGGTGAGTAATGTGGTATCATCTGTCTTGCTAAAAAATGCTTTTGCTCCAGAAATGAAGAAACTTGCCAGGTCAAGATCTGCATGTGCTTTAAACCATTCAACCTGTGGAATGGAGAAACCTGGTGTGATCAGCTGCTCATCCAGGTGTTGGAAAATTGCAGATAGTACATCAGCTTTATTTTTAAAATGGACATACAGAGTTGCCTCGGTAAGCCCTAGAGATCTTGTGATATCACGAACAGTCACAGCATCGAATCCCTTTGCCGCAAAGAGTTCCATCGATTTGGTGAGAATGCGTTCCCGGGTGGGGGTTGGACCCAGGTCAGATTTACGAGGACGACCCATGCGGCCAATATTCACTCCCAATGAAAATAAATCAACGCTTATTTAGTTTTTTGTTTTGCAATAACTAAAC
>JAERTJ010000009.1 GCA_016844945.1 Fidelibacterota bacterium
CGGTCATAGACACTTCTGTGGGTATGATACATTGCTTCCTCCAGGCTAAAATCAAAACGGCTTCCGGTTGCCCAAACTCAATTTAGACACCCGAAAGCCACTTTATAGACCAAACCTACCGGAAGTATTTCCTTATCGCAAGTAGGTCATCTTGATTACCTCTGCATGCGAACCGGCCTTTAGGCGAGCAAAATAGATCCCCGTGCTGACCGGCGTACCACTATAATCCACGCCATTCCATTTCACCGAGTGCCAGCCGGCAACCTGATGAGCTTGAACCACGGTTGCCACTTCTCGACCAACCACATCATATATGGTGAATGATACATCAGATGGATCTGGTAAGCCATAGCGAATGGTTGTGGTGGGGTTGAAGGGATTGGGGTAGTTCTGGCTTAGGGTGTATTGTGATGGGACCTCAACGTTGCTTTCGATAGATACAATAGCCTGTGATCCAACATTAAGGTTCAGGTTACCGTTAAACTTGAATTGCTCAAAGTTTACTTCTGTCTCTTCGTTCAGATTAAGTTCAACTTCCGTAAATCTAAGTTGAGCAAAAACTCCATCTGCAGCTCCACCATCACGGGCGCGATAGCTGGCAAATTTCACTCGCCCAAGTCCATTATCTGAAGCCACTACATCCGTGAAACCTTCAAATGCATTTTCAACACCCACGAAGGTCATATGGTCTGTATTGTATGTAAACTCTCCCTGAAATGAGTAGATATTATCACCATGTGTCAAGACAAGAGGGATGAGGAGATCTTCTCCATTGATCGCTCCTACTGCTTCCATCCCAATTGAACCTCGTGCTAAAAACTCAGGTGCATCCGGCATAACTGGAAGAGAATCAATACTGTCAACCACAAATTGAAGAATCAATGAGGCATCCATTGCGTCGACTGTATCGCTTTGGTCGACATCGGCATTGGCCCAGTTCTGACAGTTCAGATCATGCGAGTCGACCAGATACATGAGAATGTCAGAGGCATCCAAGGCTTGAATCATTCCATTCTCATCCACATCGCCATAGACTGGCTGTGGCTCGATATAGACGGAGCCATTCATTATATCGCTTGCCTCAATATCATTAAATAGCGCGTAATCACAGTTTAGCGGTACTGTAGAACAGATATCTCCAGTCACTAAAAATTCCAGATAGCAGAAAACTCCCGTGCCTGATATTTCATCTGATCCGGCAAAGGCTGTCTGCAAATTACCATCAACCTCATTCTCCGCCCAAGCCCAGTCCAAACCACCTATCATCGTTCCCATTGTATCAATTCTAAGAAATTGCATGCTTTCAGCATATCCTGAGAAATCCAATTCTGTAGCACGGCAAGCATTAACTGAAAGGAGTTCAATAACAACCGGGATTTTAACAGTTTCTCCCACCAGGGAATTTTCAGCCTGCACGACAACCCGGTCAGACTCTAAATCTTGGTCTGAATAGTCGCATCTAATATTATCGTATAACACTATTCGGTCACTTTCTAACCCGGCGTTCGCTGTACCGAAACCAAATGCACCAGATCTAAAGGTATTTTCTTCTATATTGAAACACAGGTTCGCATCGAGGTATATTTTTATGTTTTCATCCACCATTCTTATGTCAATATGGTAGGTCGTATTGTTTGTAAATTCGTATGCATATGTTCCATATGACTCCCAAACCCCATCTACTATTTTTGAAAAACTCAAATTATTCTGAGTTGGTGCTGCCAATAACCTATAACCATTATTGTATATTGTATCAATATCCTGATAATAGAAAACCATAGACATATAATTGTACGTTGAGTTTACCATCTGAAAATCGAAACTTAGATCATAGTTCATCCAATCTTGGCTGGGCTCATAAAACGATAACATGTGCTCACCGTCATTACCTCCAACATCATCTGCTTCAGTGTGTAGAACAAACTCACCTTCACCATTTAAACTCCCTTGCACAATACTCTGGCTGCATGAGCCTGGTTTATTTTCGGTTAAAACCCAAGCTGACAAATCAACATCCTCAAAGTCAATATTCACAGTGTTTTGAGAATGTGGCCAGCCACCAACATGATATAAGGTGCTGATATCACTACCCGTCAGGGCTCTATCATAAATTTGTGCATCATCAAGCGTTCCATCGAAATACCATCTTGAATAATCACCACTTGCGGAGCCAATAGAAAAGTAACCATTACTTCCGTTGTTGACACCCTCCCATGCTCCCGTCCCAATCATAACATTGTTCTGATATACGCTCCATAATGTATCTTCACTTACTAACACAAAATGGTGCCAAATATTCGTAGTTGAATCTAGTAAAGCTGGTGTGTATGCATGATCACCCAGCCCTGCCCAAGCAAAATCGGCAGAACGAACATACCCAAAATAGAATCGATTATCCCAAGCCTTGAAGCCTCCAAACATGTGGCCATCACCACCAAAGCTATCTTCCAGCCTTGGTTTGACCCAGATTGAGAATGATTTATCCCCAGACTCCATCTGTAGTTCCGTATCAATTATGCCATTTATACCATCAAACAAAGCTGCACTATTTTCATTGCCGAAACGATCGGGTTCGGTGAAAGTAACCCCCCCACTGGGTGTCCCATTATATCCATTACCACTGATATCTGTTGCATCACCATTAAATGTAAAATTAGCGATTGGACCTTCTTGGCCAAAACCAACTGAAACAAAAAGGGCTATACTTAAAATCACCACTCTTAAAAACTTTACCTCGTTCATCTTTCATTTACCTCCTTTTTAACACGGCTTAATGTCCTTTTATTGGGACTATCACCATATGAACAAGATTCAAAATTTTTTGCACATCTGAGGGGGGTCTGGAGAATTGTTTGCAGAGAAGGAAGGGGTGTATTTCAGAAATTTAGCTTGGTTTTGAGATTTGAATCATTTTTCCATGCATTTCCATCCCAATATTGAATAGAAGCAAGGTGTGAAAATATTTCTGCTCTTGTATACTTAGCATAAATATCGAAGCCCCTGTTTTCCATAAACATGATTTTAAATGAATCTGAAAGATATATGTGTTCAGGCATCAACAAACTATCCAATTGATACACGATTACTGCTTCAGCCATTCCGTCAACTTCTTGCACATCCATTAATCCATTTATTGGCGCATCAACTCGATTAATATTTAATCGACTTTTATGTTTCAACAATTGGAGTGAATCCAAGGCTGGGAATTTGAGATATTCTAGTTGCGAGCCTGGGAATGGAGTATCGAATGTATAATTAGGATCCTCTTGCGGGGATGCACCAGAAAGAGAGTCAAGATCAAACAGAGCGATAACACCAGTATTGTATTCATTATTTGTCCCATAAACTAATAGTCTTTCTTTCTGATCTACCAAAGGTCTTACAAGTCTCATTCCAGAGATATGACCTGAGTTCCAATACTCTCCTATAATAGTGCCTTCGATGGTGAATTGAAGGATACGACTTGGAAAAAATTGTTGGTGACGAAAGCAAACGACTATTGACTTATGCCCTGTGCCTGGTGATTTGTAAACACCAAGCATCCCGGTGAGAAAGCTTGAATCATAGATGTTTGAACCTTGACCAAAACTTGGATTGGGATGATTGTGAAATTTCCACCTTAAGCGTCCATCAGAATTAAAAACAAATAGAGTGCCATCTACCTTATCAACTAGTTCCCTTAACCCAATGATAACTTCATTTACACCATCATCATCTAAGTCCTCAACAAGAACATTCTGTATGGCTCCCCTTGTTGTCACGTATTGACCACTCAGAGCCATTCCAAAATCATACGTCCATAAAAAGTGCCCCTCCTGGTTGAGGGCTATCAAATATCTTCCTTCTACTTTTGCACTCACCGGATTCAAGTCCCTCGAGAAAAACCACCCCCCCCAGCCAATTCCGACCAACAGAAGAATAGCCGCAACATAACGCAGAACCTGGTTCCTCTTTATATGTGCCTTCGACCAATTCCGGAATGAGATTCGCTTTTTGGTGGCAATAGATTCGTGCTTGAGAACTGTGTCGATATGGCTCACTGGCAGTGATGCGTATGATCGGGCATTCCAAGTGTTTTTGTTTAAGGGTTTCTTTTGAGGCCCCTCAACACACGGATTTTGACTCTGTTTAGCATGGCGGATTCCGGTTAAGGATGGAGATTCTTCGCGGTGCTCAGAATGACTTGGTCCTGATAAACTTGAAGAGGTTTTGTTAAAAACAATTGCGTTTACTTCTGGATGAACAAAGGTATGAAAGGGGGAATAATAAAACGCTTCAATTTTGGCTGGTAAACTCAATTCAGAAATACCG
>JAERTJ010000010.1 GCA_016844945.1 Fidelibacterota bacterium
ACCCGAAGTGGGATTATTCACCAGTCGAGCATTGGTGATGAGTAAATCCCTGCCTGACATGACCTCCAAAGCCGTTTCAGTATTTGAATGCCACTGATCCCTATTGATTTTAATCGTGCCCATATCAGAGAAATACGATGCTGATTTGTTGTGTTGCCACAAATTGTCCATCATCTCAAGTGTGGTGATGGAACGTAAATCACTACCTAGAGTATTTGCTTCAACCTGATTAGAATCCAGAGCCAACTCCAAAACACCATTGAATACTAGCCCCTGATTATTATCCTTAAACAGGTTGTTAGATGCTCGGGAAATGTTTCCACTCTGGGCGAATAGTCCCTTCTCACGATTGGCACTAAACAGACTATTAGATATTGACAAACTATCAAAGTTGGTAATACCAACTCCATTGCCATTGCTGACCAAACTTATAAGATCCATTTGGATTTGTTTGAGAGATTCAACAACGAGTCCGTAATAGGGATTCCCCTGAAAGCTGGAATTTTTAATAAGAAGTTCTTTCCCGTCTTCAAGGAGTAAACCATTCCCTCCATTATGTCCAACACGGACGCCCGCCATTCTGGTACGGTGCGTGTTGCTAATGGTGCCCCCGCCCTCTCCATTCCCCAAAAATTCAGAATTAAGAATTCTCAATGTATCCACATCCATAATACTGACACCACTGACCAGGTTGCCATAGGCAGAAACGCTGAGCATTCCGCAAATAGTAGCATCGTTTAGCGACAAGCCATGGCGACCATTTTCTTTTGATTCAACGAAAGTAAGTAGTGCATAGTCACAATCGCTGATCAAAAGACCGTCTTCAAAGGAATCCGAAATATGGGTTGAGTCTACCCATACTTCTGAGACTGAATTCAGAGTTATTGCAGATCCAACAGTGTTTTTAAAAAAGGCATGATGAATTTCAATAAGATCCCCACCCCGGGCAAGAATAGGCGATCGACCGGCATCCTCAAAATCAGCACCATAGATTCTTACCTGACCACCCCTCATGAGAATTGCCCCAGGTAAAAAGTTACTGAATTTTCCGTTTCGCAGTTCAAGAATTCCATCAGCTTCTACCTCGATTGCCCAGGCGGTATTTGCTTTGAAATCACAATTTTCCAGGATCAGCGTTCCGGAATTGACACGAATGAGTGTACTATCGCCATGGTTTCCGCTAAAATTAAAATCCAGGATATGAACAGTGGCATCTCCACTCACCTCAAGGCACCCTGTTTCACCAGCGATCCATTCTGGTCTCATATCATGTCGTCCCTGAATCCGGATATCACGGTCTAGAATCCTGGATCCATTCACCTCACTGCCAGTAAATTTTAAGAACTCTGGTTTAACCTTTATCGAATCAAGCATATTGAGGCTCGAGATGACAACTGACACACCCATTAAATTCTTGATTCGGAGACCCGTGGCACACCCACTCAGAACAAGTATGAGGCTCAATCCCACCAGAAAGCGGAGGCCATTATTTATTTTCAGTTGAGGAAATATTGTACGATTCATTGTTTTATCAGGCGATCTCACCCTTGAAGTTAGCTCAAGGAAAAGGTTAGCGGGAATGTATAGGAGTCGAACCTATCCGCCGGCTCTCCACCGGCACAACAGCTTTGAAGGCTGCAGTGGCCACCGGACCACATACATTCCCATGTCAATCGTTTGCTACGGGGAACGATGGAATCCCCAGAGCGGCATCAAGCATGTCAGCAACACTTGAGGCGGCAGTTTTTGTATCATAGTCACCGACCATTATCAAAAATAAGATTTTGCCATTGCTGGATCGTTCTTTAATGGAAGTCGTGTATCCAATTGACTCAATTTGATCTGCCAAACGTCTCGCATTATCGTAGTTGCCAAATGCACCAGCTTGAACAGAAAAGGATCCCTTGGGTATTGTTACCGGGCTTACGACATCTTGCCCCAGCCCTCGAATCGGTGGTGTGCTTGGAGGGGGCTTTGGATTGGTTTTACGACCAGGAATGCGTGTAACATCCAATTCTTCTGGAATATCAAAGGCAGTATCTGGAAAACGTTGAGTGATATCTGCCAGATCAATATACACACTATCCATCTGTCTGGATGCCAGACCGGCTCTTAAACTCATATTCACGGCATTCACAATATCGGGGTGATCAGGATGGAATCGAATAAGGCGTGAAAAATGCTGTCTGGCCTGGATGTAAAGACCCTGAGCATAATAGTATTCTCCCAGATGCATGAGTGCAGAGGGGGCGTACTTACTCTCTCGATGATTTCGCACGATGTCTTTATACAAGCCCGCTGCAACCAGGGCGTCATTTTGCAGAAGTGCTCTGGCGAATCGGACACCTGGGTGCCCAGGATTTTCAAAACTTAAATCTGAGAGAAGTGCCCGTGCACTATCCATTTTTCCCGCCTGGACAAGTGTGATCAACCCATCAACATCCTGAGCAATGATGGGTGTAAGACTTCCGAGGAGTAAGCTCAACAGAAGTAATAGCCGGATCAGGTGTCTTTTACCCATCCGCACTTTTTACAGAGATAACGAGGTTCCTGACTGACATGTCCACAATCCGGGCAGGTCAGGATTCGTTTTTGTCGGTCAGTTGCAATAAAGTCATCGATGGCTTTTTTCAAGGCATCCTTATGACCCAGTTTATCAAGCATATTTAGTTGCCCGAGAATAAAACTCAGGTTACTTGAGTCAGGGTTTTTGATGTCTTCAAGCAAAGTCAGGGCATCTCTGAACTCACCCTTTCTTTCGAAATAATTAGCCAGACCAATGACCACTTCAAGATTTTCAGGCTGTTTCCGATGGAGTCGTTGATAAAATTGTTCAACCTGTTCAAATTGCCCCAACTCAAAATACATTTTTTCGATTTCTGTAAATACCAGGCTGCCTGCTGTAGGATCCAATTCGACAAAGGTGGTGAAAAAATCAATGGCATGTTTGTAATTGCCTTCTTCCTGACGAATTTTTCCCAGATGGAAATAGGGTTCAGCACATTTACTATTCAACTTAATAGCCTGTTTCAACATCGAGATGGCTTCAGATTTATTTCCCTTTTCTTTAGCCTGCAGGGCTTCCTGGGTCTTATAAATAGCTGGTAGTAGAGGATCCGCTTTTCCCCCAGCGCTATTTTCCTTCTGGAATGCTTTAATTGCTACACTCCACTTGGCCTGTTTTACTGCATAGAGGTGCACAGCTTGTAGCGCCCAGAGATCCTTGCGGTTAACATAAAGGATAGCCTCTGCGTGTTTTGTCGCTTGTTTATACTTTTTTAGCATGGCGAAGTCTTTGGCGAGGCGTTTATGAGCCATGAGACTAAATTCCTGGCTAATGCCTTCTCGCTCTAGCACATCCTGATGAACCCGGATAGCCTGTTCAGCATCTCCAAGCTGTCGATGCAAATCTCCTACCTGAATAAAAGCACCCAGATTTGAAGTATCCGCGCGAGCAATTTCAGATAATTGTTGTAATGCCTGTTTCTTTTCACCTGCCAGAATGTGATTCAACGCTTTGATCTCAGCACCGTGGGCACTTTTCTTCTTAGGGTTACTAAAGAATAGAAGCCTCAGGAGTACTGCCACCAAAACGAGGAGGGCAAGTCCAAATAATAATGCTGTAAGGTCCATGGTAATTGTTAATCCCTATTGGTTATCAGGTTCCACGCCCTCATCTTTTTCAAGAACTGCCTGACGTCGTTTATCCACTTCACCTTGTAATTTTTCCCGCTCTCTATCGATGAGTCTAAGTCCTTGTCTCAATTTAATATTTTGACCGAGGGTGATAGAAAAGCCAAACAATATTCCCAGAATCACACTTCCCAGAATTATAAAATACAGGGGGATATCTGAATATACTGCACCCATGAGTTTTAGTTCAACTGGAGTTGCGTTCTGAGTAAAGACCCAGACAACGGTAAGAAGTATTCCAACGGTAACAAAAATCTTTAATTCTTTCATTTACTCCCTCAATCTACGATGCGGCCGAACAGAGTGATTCCCTGTGCGTCAATAATTACAACTTTGACCAGATCTCCTGGTTTTTCACCAGCTTTATCAAATATAACAATTTTATTGGAGCGTGTTCTACCTTGATGTTGTTTTTCAGATTTTTTTGAATCCTTTTCAACTAACACTTCGGTAATTTCTCCAATATGCTCTCGATTTCTAAATAGCGTATGCTCACGCTGCAATTCAATCATTCGCTGGAGGCGATCCTGTTTATCAGCTTCAGGGACTGTATCTTCATATTCTGCGGCTTTTGTGCCAGGTCGTGATGAATATTTAAAGGTAAAAGCAGTATCAAATTTGACCTGCTGCATCACATCAAGAGTCTCCTGAAAATCTGCCTCAGTTTCGCCAGGGAACCCAACAATCATATCAGTACTCAAGGATAAACCAGGAATTTTGTCACGCATTTTAGTAGCGAGGTCAAGAAAATGTTGTTTGGTGTAAGTTCTATTCATGCGCTCCAATACCGGGTCGCTACCTGCCTGGAGCGGAAAGTGGATATGGTTGCATATCTTTGGATTGTTGGTATGCACAGCAATCAGTTCATCATCAAAATCCTGCGGATGTGGAGACGTATACCGAATCCGTTGAATTCCTTCGATACTGGATACTGCTTCAAGGAGCTCATTGAATCGTCTTCCGTCATGATGAAATGAATTTAC
The DNA here is from genome assembly GCA_016844945.1 of Fidelibacterota bacterium. Classification (GTDB taxonomy): domain Bacteria; phylum Fidelibacterota; class UBA8477; order UBA8477; family JABMPR01; genus JABMPR01. The sequence goes on from JAERTJ010000010.1 coordinate 4,677, forward strand.
GTTTTGACCCAAGAGGGTCACTTCCATGAAGCCATCATCCCTGATTTGCTCAACCTCCTGTACGATACTCTCAATGGATCGACTGCGTTCACGACCTCTGGTAAAGGGTACAATACAGAAAGTACAAAATTTGTCACAGCCCCGCATAATTGAGATCCAGGCGTTAATCCCCTCTCGCCGTGCAGGAAACAAATCATCATACACTTCCATGCGACTCAATTTGGTATCGACAATATTATCCGTCGATTTAATAGGCTCACTTACCAATTGTGGTAATCGTCGGTATGAGTCAGGCCCCAGGATGATATCCACATAGGGCTTAGTCTTAAGTAAATCCTCCTTAAGATTCTGGGCCATGCAACCCAGTAACCCAATTTTGACATCAGGATTACGATCCTTGAAGACTTTTAAATTTCCGAGGCGAGCATGGACTTTTTCTTCGGCATGTTCACGTACTGAGCAGGTATTCAGCAGAATTAACTCAGCTTCATCAGATTTTTCAGTGCGGGTGTAATCTTCATTTTCCAGGAGACCTGCCACCAGCTCTGAGTCGTATTCATTCATCTGGCAGCCATATGTTTCTATATAATATTTTTTTTGTGTACTAATGATCCATTCTCGCTTTCAAAACATTCAGCCCCCGATTTCAACGATGAATATATTTTTAGCCCCTGCATCCTACAAGGCTATTAAAAATACTGGGGAACTGTTCAGCGATTCAGAATGAGATATCCATCTGGAGAAAAGCGAGCAGGATTGGCTGGAATATCAGCTTTAGATAGAGAATCAACCATATTGCTAAAGCGATGCTGGGGATCTACAAATGGTACCCCCCAATACTTCTGTTCGATGGATATGATCCTGGCAGAAAGTAGTTCACCACCTGGTGTAATCTCTACATCCAGTACCGCCCCAAAACGACGCTCAGCTTGTAGGTTGAAACGACCGTAAGTGGCAAAATTGGCCAAAGAGTAGGCGACGAGTTTGCCTTTATAAAGCTCCATAGCCCGGGCGACATGAGGTCCATGTCCAACAACCAGATCTGCTCCTGCATCGATGACATCATGTGAGAACTGAATAAGATGTCCGCGGTTCTCCCCCATATAGTACTCAATGGAGTCAGGAAGCGACATAGCAGTAAGACCTTCAGCACCTCCATGTAGTGAGACAAGAACCAGATCATGATCCTGTTTCAGGTTGGAAATCATTTCAGCAGCCAGGTCGTGATCAAGAGAACTGTTACAATATCCCCCACTATGAAATGCGATAAATGCTATGCTCACACTATCTATGGTATGACTCGCGAAGGTACCGGGTCTTCCCGACCAGCCAATATCCACAGCATTCAATGCGATTTCAGTTCTGGCGATACACTCCAATCCGTAGTCTCCAACATGATTGTTTGCCAGCGATAAGAAGTCAAATCCCGCCTGCTTCAAATCCTGATTATATACTTCAGGCATCCTGAAGAGATAGCAATCCAGTGAATCTGGTTCACATTTGTCTGTGGACCCACTATCACACAACGTTCCTTCAAGGTTACCCAGTGTGATATCCGCATCCAGGAGAACTGGTCTAATGTATTTGAGAATACTGCCCTTCTCCTCAGGTCGAAGAAACCCTTCTGGAGCCAGGGTACCTAACATGATATCACCTACGGATCTAATGTGTATAGAAGCAGGTGATTCACTCCCAGGGCAGATGCCTGCAAGTAGGACAAGTACAATTGTTCTGAAAGTGAATGTCTTCATGGAAACCTAGCGATTCCTTGAATGATGTTTGGTTTCATGTAAAAAAAAACGTCCGGGCTAACCGGACGTTTTTGCATAATCAGTTTAAGGCTCTAGAGCTCTATTTTGTCAGTCAAGAAATAATGTCTGGGGTTAACCGGTACATTATTTACTCTTACTTCATAATGGAGGTGTGGACCTGTACTTCTTCCGGAATTGCCAGAGTAAGCGATTAGGTCACCACGTTTGACTATATTTCCAGGTTTGACAACATATCTGCTCAAGTGAGCGAACACAGTCTTGATATTGTAACCATGATCAATGATAACGGTTTTACCATAACCTGTTTTTCCACTTCTCGATTTAACAACACCATCTGCAGTCGCATAGACAGGTGTGCCTGTGAGGACACCAAAATCCTGACCATGATGCATCCTGCGGTTCCCTGTCCATGGATCAGGACGAGTTCCAAAGGAAGATGTCAGATAGCCACGATTAACAGGGGCAATGGATGGTGTTTTGCGCAGACGTTCAACATCCTGAGATAGTTTGGAATAGATTTGTTCGTAGCTGTTTAGCTGTAATGTGATCTCACGACCCAGACTGGAGAGATTGTTCTCCAATGAACTCATGTTCAAATCAGTGAAGGGCATGAGCTCTTCATAACTCTCTGAGTAATCATTGACGGCACCACCAGTACCCAGCGCACGAACATCATCGTCAACAGAGGGAAGATCGGCATAAACGCGAAGGGCTTCATCCTGATGAACCAGCTCTGTCAATTTGACTTCTGCATCATCCAGACGAATCTTCATATCTTCCATTACACGAACAAGCTCTTTGTTCTGACTCTTAAGACTTTGAACTTTTAAATCGTATTGTGCACTGGAAAGGCTGGAAAAAAGAATAGCACCCAGCCCCATTACGCATACCAGCGCTGTGGTACTGAGCGAATAGACAACTGGTTTTGAGAAAAACATTTCCCTGACACGATTCTTTTTATCGTTGATCAGGAAAAATCGAAATCCATCACCACTATTCATTTTAATACTACTTTTCCTTCCGATCATACTACCGTTTTCACTTCGAAACCACTTAGACTGCGAAGTATACTCCGATTCGGAATTGATAACAAGAGTTTTTGAGCATTTTGCGATGAATCGCTTCTAATGCCTTTGAGTCCCTTAAACCAATATTTATTCAGAGTTTCCATCACCTTCTTCGTTTGCTACTTGCTGTTCCAGAGCTTCTTTTTCTTTAATCTCTGCATCCAGGTCATTGATCGACTTAACCAGAACGACAAAGTTCTCATGGTCAGCGAGTTTTTTTAATTTATTCTCTTTGGCAAGATTGAAGACCAGCTCACCCAACTCAGCCAACTGTTTTGTGCGGCTACGATTTAACTGATGGATATCCAGTTTAATTTTGCCTTGCTTGGTGAGTTCCTCAGCTTTTTCCGTGGCAATTTTTCCGTATTCTTCTGCCTTTTCAAGGGCAGCGGATCCAAAGTCACGTAAGCCTTTAATCATATCGTTCATCATTTTTGATGGACGTTCTGATTTGAGTTCTTCTTGTTCTGGTTGTTTTTCTTCTTCAGTCATCTCATTACCTCTACAGTTTTATCTTCGGATGGATAGACAGCTTCTCCACCCAATTTATGTAAAAATATATTGAACCTGTCACCCAAGAAAATAACACGCCTTGATAGAAGAAATACTCTTTAATTGAGATAATACCTCATCATTAGGAGCTGTATCACATTTGATTAGAGACAGCGCAACATCCCCTTCCACGCGGCTCAACGAATATTCCGCGATATTTACGCCGGATTTACCAAGCAGGGTTCCCACTTCACCTACCACACCGGGGACATCAGTATTCAAAATCATCAGGAGAGGGCCATCAAGCAATACATCGATATGATAATTGTTAACTCGGGTTAACCTTTTACCACCCTGCATGTCTGTGTAGCCCATAATTTCCCACATATCACCGTTGGCAGATTCGACCCGAACAGCAATGGCATCCCTTACCTGGCTCAGGTTCGGATCATGAAGGGTACTCAAACTAATGCTTTTGGATTCAGCCACTGATTTGGCATTAATGAGATTGATAATTCCATCAAATCGATCCAGCATGATGCCTTCGAATGTGGAGTACAACAGGGGTGTAATATGATCAGCATCACCATTATAGCTCAGGCGAATAGACTTAATGCCCGCTTTATGCAAGGGGTGCTGGAGGCTTCCAATCTTCCTGGCCAGCTCAAGTGAATCTTCTATCGTTTTAAGAATACTCATGTCAGCGATGGGTAGATTGATGGTATTGCTCAGATGATCATCAATTAAATATTCCTTTAACTGAGTGGCAACCTGTACCGCAACATTTTCACCCGCTTCCCTTGTACTGGCACCAAGGTGAGGTGTGAGAACAATATTGCTGGCGCTAGTAAGCGGGTTATCAACTGCCGGTTCACTCGTATAAACATCAATTGCAGCCCCAGCGATAACTTTGTCTTCCAACGCCTGAGCCAGATCAGCCTCATTTACCAGACCTCCTCGCGCACAATTGACCAGCATAGCAGATGATTTCATTTTCTTCAGTTCGGGAGCGCTAATCATGTTGATCGTATCCTCATTCCGAGGTAAGTGAAGTGTCACCACATCGGCTGTAGTGATCACTTCTTCAAGGCTCTGAACGGTAATATCTTTTACAACGAGCTGCTCCTGGGATACATATGGATCATACCCGATCACCTTCATCTGGAGTCCAAGTGCCCGTCGTGCGACTTCCTGACCGATACGACCCAGACCGACAACACCCAGGGTTTTGCCATTCAGTTCAGTACCCACAAGTGCTTTGCGGTTCCAGTCACCAGCTTTCATAGAACTATCACCAGCAGGAATGTTGCGCGCCAGAGACATCATGAGCGCAATACTATGCTCTGCTGCAGATATGGTGTTCCCACCAGGTGTATTCATGACGACCACACCATGGGCAGTTGCAGCTGGGATATCAATATTATCCACACCGACACCTGCTCGGCCAATGGCTTTCAGGGAACTTGCCCGACTAATTTTATCCGCATCAATAGTGGTCCCACTTCGGATAATCCAGCCCTCTACATCGGCAATTACTTTCTCCAACTTCTCAGTATCATTGTCAAGTATCTCAATGACTTCCAATCCAGCGTCTTCGAGGACTCCTTTTCCTGCAGGAGAAAGAGGATCAGTAATCAGAATCGTTTTTGTCATAGTGTTTCAATAACCTCATCAAGTACATTTAAAACATCATCAATATCAGTCATATGCAAATCACCCATATGAGCCAGGCGGAAAGTCTTGCCTTTTAAATCTCCATAACCACCTGAGATTAAATAATTTTTGGATTTCATTGCATCTGCCAGTGCAATTAAATCTATCCCTGCTTTATTGCTAAAACAGGTGAGTGTATCAGATTCATACCCGGGTTGGGCATAGAGTCCGAATCTTTCCTGCCCCCACTCCCTTACCCGCTTAGCCATTTTTTTATGTCGATCGAACCGATTTTCCAGCCCTTCTGATTTAATCCTACCCAACTGGGTTAATAGACCATATAAATGTGGAATGGATGGTGTAACGGGAGTCTCTGACTTCTCTCCGGCCTTGTGCATTCTGACAAAGTCGAAGTAAAACCCCTTTTGAGCATCCGGAATGGTCTTGCTTCGTTCCAGGGCGCGATCAGAGAGGGATGTGACAGAAAAACCAGGTGGTAATGCCCAGGCTTTCTGGACACTCGCCAGAGCCATATCAACCCCCCACTCATCGATCTTGATTGGGGATCCCATCATCCCACTCACTGCATCCACCATGAGGAGAACATCAGGATAACTATTCACTACTTCAGCGATTTCCTTCAGGGGGTTCATCACGCCTGTGGAGGTTTCATTGAATACCATTGTAACCAGGTCATAATCACCTGCCGACAAGGCTTGATCAACCTGTTCAGGAGTGGTTGCCTGACCCCATGGGACTTCAAAAATTTCCTGATCAAGACCACATACCTTTGTGATGGCAGCTTGTTTTTTTGAAAAGGCTCCACATACAAAGTTGGCGACTTTCTTTCTGCTTAAATTGCGAACACCTGCTTCCATGAGTCCCGTAGCGGAGCTGGTGGAAACCAAAACGGATTGATCCGTGTATAGACATTCTTTAATTCCAGCCACAACTTTGGATTGCAATTCGCGATAATCTGCAGTCCTATGGCCTAAGGGATATTGTGCCAGAGCATCCAGCACTTCTTGATCCACATGTGTGGGTCCCGGAATGAACAATTTTGGTTTCATCGGGTGTTAATCCTCCAGTTCTCTAAATACTATACCTGTCGGTAGTTTGGGGAAGAAATAGGTACTTTTCTGAGGCAGGCGCAATCCTCGCCCCCCTATTTCAAATAGAATATTATTATCAGGGTAATTCATGATCCAGCCGACTTGACTTCCAGAAGCCAGTGCTTCCCAGAAATCATCGACATCACGGTGATACTCGATATATCTATGTGCCTGAAGATCTTCATCGGTAAGCTCCAGGATACCCTTAAGAACAATTTCTTCCAAAATTACAGTATCCATTTCGGCTAGAATCGGATCGGCCAGACGGTGACGTAAATCGTTGAAGGCGGACTCTTTGAGTTTAAGAGTAATGGGTTCCCCTGCTTCATTTGCCATGACCAATACACGATGATCATGTCCTAATTCAACATCGTCCTCATCCATCGGTATTACTTCAAAGTACTCAAACAACTTATCCAGGAGGATTTGATAGGAAAAATCGGGTAAGCCTCTCAGGGTACGATGTGTTGGGTAGACCTTTAAGCCTTTGTCTTGGGCGCAAGAGAAATAGCCCATGATGTAATTTGCATCAATTTCAGAAAAACCAGTTTCTGCCAACCGTTGGAGACGGTACTGACTTAATGTCTCATAACGATGATGACCATCGGCAATAAAGACGGGTTTTTCTTCCATCATTTCCTGGACGGTTGTGATAATTTCCTCATCTTCAATGAGATAACAGATGTTTTCCACACCGGTTGCCTCATCTCTACCATCAAGTTTGAGAATAGCCTTGGGCAGTGACTCATCCAGTAAACTGATGATGGCGTTCTCTGCATCCTGATAAGTAAAAAATATCTGTGAAAAATTTGTTTTGGTTGTAGCAGTCAGACGTAACCGGTCTTTAATAGCACCAGCATGCGTCCGCTCATGAGCTCTCACTGTGTCAGCACCATATGGAGCAATGGGCATAAGCGCAATGAAGCCCTTACGGAGATGTTGTTCACCATCTGGACCGGTAAAAAATTGATGCAGAAAATATAGACCGGGTTGTTCACGTTTGACTAAAGAACCATCTGCATGCCACTTTTTCAGCATTTTCTTGGTCCCTTCGTAGAACTCATCTTCGAAGTAGTCACCCTGTTTTTCATCACCAAGAATCAAGCGCGCACAATTGAAGCTAGAGCGTGTAAGAAAGAATCGTCTCTCTTCGGGTGAGATCACATCATACGGTGGTGCGATAACATCAGATAAGTTTGGAAAATCTTCAGGATTATAAATTGTCCCGCAAAAGGGAAGGATAGACATAAAATCACCTCAATTGAATAGAAACTGATAACATGCCGAGAAATTTAGACAGTCATTTCAGGTTAACAACCTACGATTGAGCAATTAGTAAATTATTTAACCAAACTAGGCTGTTCACATAAATATTTTAGTCAATGGATTCTAAGGAAAACGTAAGAACCCTATCAAATCATTTCATCGCGCTAAGCTCCTGGATATATTCGCGCGATGAATATTGTAGCGATTACCCCAAAGACACCTGCTGAGGCAATGGGCATCCAGGTTGGAGATCAACTTCTCTCCATTAATGGTCGAAACATTTCTGATGAAATAGATTATGCTTTTTATGCTGCTGATGAAGACCTTGAAATCCTCATTACGCGCTTGGGCATTAGTCAAACCATAAATATTAGTAAAAGTCTTGATGAAGAACTGGGTATTGTAGTTGAGCCCATGAAGATCAGGTCGTGTGCGAACAATTGTGTTTTCTGTTTTGCACACCAGAACCCACCAGGTGTGCGTGAAGCGCTCAATTTTAAGGATGGAGACTTCAGATTCAGTTTTCTGCATGGTCATTACATCACCATGACCAACATGGGTCCCAGACAATTAGAGCGCGTTGTTGAGCAACAGTTGAGCCCCTTGTATATTAGTGTACATGTAACCGACCCCGAGACGCGTAAGAAAATGCTGCTTTACGGCAAAGATGATCACATTCTTGACAAGATGGGATTCCTCACCAACAACGGCATCAAGCTGCATACTCAAATTGTGTTATGCCCTGGGTGGAATGATGGTGATATACTATTAAACACCATAAAAGATCTAGTCGCTATGGCACCTGGGGTTCAATCCGTTTCAATTGTGCCAGTGGGGTTGACCAAGTACCGTGAGAATGAACCCGACCTTGCTTCGTATACCCCTGAGACCGCCCGTGAATTTATCAAATGGTTTGAGGGTAAGCAGACTGACTTCAATGTACCTGATTTTGAAAATTTTGTTCTCTTAAGTGATGAATTCTTTATTCTAGCTGATTTACCCATCCCTGGTGATGACTACTATGGTGATTTTTCTATGGTAGAAAATGGTGTGGGTCAATGCCGTGATTTTGCCAATCGATTCAATGCCAGCATCCCCATGCTACCTGCTTCACTAAAGAAACCAACGCGACTCGTTTTTGCAACGGGTCTCCTAGGATATCCATTTCTCAAAGAAACAATTGGAGAAACACTTGATGGCGTTGAGAACCTGGATTATGAGATTGTTCCCATCACCAATGAATGGTTGGGTGCTGATACAGTTACTGTGACAGGACTTGTACCAGCCAGAGACCTGGTAACACAGCTCAAATCAATTGGCACAGCAGATGCGATTTATCTCTCCTATCGCATGTTTAGCGAGGATGGTATCACTCTGGATGATCACACACGAGAAGATATTGAAAATAAACTGGGTGTACCTGTGTATATCCACCATGAAGATATGTTGGAGATCCTCAGCCCATGGAGCTAAGACTACCCGTAGTTGCAATTGTAGGACGACCCAATGTGGGTAAATCTACACTATTCAATAGAATCGTTGGAAAGCGATTATCCATCGTCCATGAGCAGGAAGGGGTCACACGTGACCGTATTGTCATAGAGACTGACTGGGCTGGACATTCTTTTTTCCTTATTGATACAGGCGGATACATCCCTCAGAGTGAGGATGCGATCGATAAAGAAGTCCGTAAACAAGCTGTGACTGCTATTGATGAAGCTGATGTTATCATGCTCATGGTTGACAGTGTTGTGGGTATTACCTGGGAAGATGAAGAAATTGTCAAAAAAGCCAAACGCTCAAAGAAGCCTGTCGTCCTTCTGGCAAATAAATCAGATAATAGCACCATTGAAAATCAGGCACATGTCTTTTACCAACTTGGTCTGGGTGAGGTTTTCCCGGTGAGTGCTTTGAATGGCAGAAGTATTGGAGATGCTCTGGATCAGGTTGTGTCTACTTTTGATGAAATCACTATTGAAGAAACCGTTGATGAGAATGCAATACGGTTTGCAATCGTAGGTATGCCAAATGCAGGAAAATCCAGTCTGACCAATGCCTTGCTGGGTGTAGACCGGCAGATCGTAACTGATATTCCAGGTACCACTAGAGATTCAGTGAATACATCCTTTAAGTACTTTGGTCAAACATACGAAATGATCGATACTGCTGGTTTGCGCAGAAGAGCAAAAGTGAATGATTCTATTGAGTATTATAGTTCCATTCGTACCCAACAAGCCATCAAGAGTGCTCATGTTGTTATTGTCCTCATTGATGCTGAAAAGGGATTCGTATCCCATGATGCCCGTGTCATGGAAGAAGTTATAAATGCTGGCAAAGGTCTTATTGTGGGCGTTAACAAGTGGGATCTTATTGAGAAAGAGACCAATACTATGCGAGATTTCAAACAGAATCTCGTGGATGACATGTATGCATTAAGACACTACCCCATCCAGTTTATCTCAACCCTGGAACGACGCCGGATATTCAAATTGGTCGATCTGGTTAAAAAAATTCATGAGGAACAGCAAAAACGGATTCAAACCAGACAACTCAATCTATTTCTGGAAGATGTTGTGGCACGTTTACAACCCCCCTCACCCCAGGGAAAAGAAATTAAGTTGAACTATTGTTCTCAGGTTGCCAGTGAACCGCCAGTAATTGTCATCTTCACCAATTATCCTGATCTCATTAAAACTTCATATAAACGATATATTGAAAATCGCTTTCGTGAACTTTTTGGGTTTGAAGGTGTACCAATCAGGCTGTCATTCCGAAAAAAATAATTCATGCGATATATCCTAATCCTCACCCTAACCCTTTCTCAACTCCTGGGACAACCCGGATCTGATCACAAATGTGGTTTTGGAAACCACAGTACATCATTTCAAAAACGTAGTGCACCTCAGGCACGAGGTCTGGATTTTTTAGATGAATCAGTAGTAAGTCCCTCAGGTGAGTTCAGAATTCATTTTACGCGCAGCGGGAGTCATGCTGTAGCTTTCTCAAATGCAAACTCAACCCCTGACTTTGTGGTTGAAGCGGCTCTAGCTGCTGATTCAGCGTACAGTATTCTCGTGAATGAGCTAGGATTCCTCCCACCCATGAGTGATGCCGGCGTGGATGGAGATGAGCTTGATATTTATATCGTGGATATGAAGTTGTGGGAAGGCTCCTATTATGGAATGACATATTTTAGTAATTCAGCCCCCTCTCCTACTTATCTCACCGTGGACAATGATTATGTAGAAAACTTCTATGCAACCTCTGGACTTGAGGCACTGCAGGTAACCATCGCCCATGAATTTTTTCATATGGTTCAACTACACTATGCACACCCTTCAGAGCCTGGAACAGACAATGTTTTCTGGTATGAAATTTCAAGCACCTGGTTCGAAGAAGTCTGTTATCCTGAAGTGGATGATTATCATGCCTATGTTCGATCAAACTTTCAGGCAAGTCGCTTCCCTGCCCTTAACAGCTTCGCCTCAAGCTATGGTCATGCTGTATATGGTCTCGTCCTGGATATTGAATATGGTACCCGATCCAATATTCACATCATGCGTGATCTCTGGGAACACCTGGATGGTTCCGATGCTTTAGAGAATCTTGACGATAGACTTTCACAGGAGCCATGGAATTCCAGCCTTGCACATTCACTGGATCAATACGCGGTCTACAATTCATTTACCGGATACCGTGCCATCCCAGGTGTCTTCTACCCCGATGCAGCTGAACTCCCTGAGGTTCGAACCAAAGATTACTCACTAAGTATGTATGATCTGAGCGAATTCAATCATGAAGTCCACCCTCTGAGTATTGTATACACACAATTTACGCCTCAGAATACCTCCATCCAGTACACATCAAAAACCGAAGCCACCATAGATGAAGGACTGAGCCATCAACAAATTCTCATGAATAGTAATGGGAGCTATTCAGTTACACCGGTTAGAAAAAATCAATGGGGTGAGAATTTTGGATTTTCTACAGGTTCCAGATTGATGCAAGTTTCCACCAATAGTAATCTGGATATCAAAGGTGAGTATACAATACAGATGCAACCACAGCTGGATTTTTTGACAGCCTGGCCTAACCCTATTAACCCGGATCATAATTCGCTAAACTTTTGCTTTATCAATGTATCAACTGGATCATCAGAGATCATTATCTATAACATCCTGGGTCAAAATATTTATGAGGACCAGCAGAACCATCCTCTCGGATATATAGAGTCAAATGTATTCTTGCCAGAAAATTTACCACAAGGTATTTATTTTATACAACTCGTTACTATTGGAAAAAGTGTGGTAGGAAAATTCACGGTGTTAAAATGAGTGATCCAACCTGGTTTCAGCCTATTGAGACATATGAACATCAAATCAAGATTAAGGCATCAAGATTTATTGCCGTGATCTCCCCGATCAAGTCTGAAGATGATGTCCAAGACCAGTTGGCTGAGATCAAAAAACAAGAATATACTGCGAATCATCATTGTTTTGCCTGGCGCTTGGGTGTTGGAGATGAAGAGAACTGGCGCGTGAGTGATGATGGTGAACCTGCTGGAACCGCTGGGAAGCCCATCTACCAAATGCTTGTGGGTGCTAATGTCACTAATGTTTTGGCAGTGGTTGTTCGATATTTTGGTGGAACTAAATTGGGTAAGGGCGGTCTAATTCGAGCCTATGGTGGTGTAGTTCAAGAAGCATTACCCATGCTAAAAAAACAGAGGTTTGTCCCTCGCGTCTCTTTAGAGTGTCATTGTGATTTTGAACATGCAAATCTGGTTTACAGGTTGATTGAACAATACGATGCCAAATTAATCAACCAGGATTATGGTGAAGGAGTGATGATTCAGCTGAGGATTAAGAAAGAAAAATCAGATGCTTTTGCCTGGGATCTTCATGAGCTATCTCAGGGTCAGATTAAGGCTCATTCACCAGCTCCCTCAAAATAACGCTGGATTAAATACGTCACTTTGGATTCAACAATGAATGGTCACTCACTTCTAAACACAGATTCACATACACACTGGATGGAGCAGGCTTTTCGAGAAGCTGAGAAGGCTTATGCTGCCAAAGAAATTCCTGTTGGTGCAGTGGTAGTGCTCAACAACCAGATTATTGGTCGGGGATATAATCAACGTGAAGCACTCAAAGATCCTACTGCTCACGCCGAACTCCTGGCAATCACGGCAGCAGCCAATCATGTTGATGATTGGCGACTAAAGGATGCCACTTTATATGTGACACTGGAACCTTGCCCTATGTGTGCCGGAGCAATGCTTAATGCTCGTATTCCAAAAGTAGTATTTGGTGCCGATGATCCTGAACATGGGGGTTGCGGAGGTGGCGTTCAGCTCTGTTCCGGGAAATTTTTAAACCATAGAGTTGAAGTTATCGGGGGAATCCTTGAGGGTAAGTCTAAGGGTATCCTGGATAGTTTTTTCAACGAGCGTCGTCAGTCAAAAGCTTAATCTAGTACTCATAAGACATTGCTGGCAACAGCAGCTTATTTATATTGAGTCGTTTCTAACGAGATTTTTCATAAATGGAGAGGTGGTCCGTCTTCGCTCTTGGGAGCTACGCCGGGCAGGCAGAGTCCTATTTTAATTACTCCTCGGATAAATTTTGACAAATGGAGAGGTGGCAGAGTCCGGCTGAATGCACTGCACTCGAAATGCAGCGTACCTTCGGGTACCGGGGGTTCGAATCCCTCCCTCTCCGCTCTTATTTTACAATAGTTTAGGTGTTATAAATACAGCGATATGCTAGTGCATGTTGTGGCACTTTTTGAGACATTTCACGCCACCACATGCCATATTCTTTGACACTATTTTGACACAGTTTTTAAAGTGTCCCAATATACTCGCAAGCAACACACCTTAATGGCTGGAATTGAAAATCTATGGAAATGACATTAATTAATAAGTCCCTGTCATTGATCGACAGTAAATCGTAAACTCCTGATTGTGTCTTTATATCTTAGTAAATGTTGCTTTAACTCTTTTCGATATACGCATATACGGAATCCAAATGGCTGCAGATATGAATCCACGTAATAGTTCTTTTGATGTATCGGTATCAAATATTGGCTCATCGGGCAAGACAGCAGCGATAGCTAGTGCATCTAAAATTATGAATACTAGTGAACAGGCCGCTATAGTTATATACACCGTAGGGAAAGCCTTTTTCTTTTGAAAGAATAGATAAATGGCATACAACCAGCTAATTATCAGACCACAATTTAGAACTATTTCAGCTAAGAGCACTGGAGCCCAAAGAGGACTGTATGCATCAGATCCAGGTGTAGTAAGTACTTCCCATGACCCATTTGTGAAGATTTCAAAATACATAGGAAACAAGGACCATATTAATCTTATGGGAGAGACAATTAATCCAAAACCTACAAGAACCAGCCAGCCACCAAAACGATCATAGTTCTCGGCTACACTCTCATTAGAAGACGTTTTATGAGTTTTGCTCGGAGTAGATTCGTCCTTTGATTCAGTTTTATGACCAAAATTTACATTTGGACTTTCCACTGCCGAGGCGGGTTGTTGTAGACTATTCTCGAGTTCTACTGGTTGAACTGAGCTCTTCATTCTCGAATCAGCTTGATTTTTGGCCTCTTTCAATTGAGCTACCCGTAAATTGATGTACTCATATTTGCCCTTATCCTCATCTCCCAGGGCTTTCGCTATCGCTTTAGCCCACAAAGCAGGATCTATTTTTCCATTTGTAACTTCATCAGTCACGTTGAGATAAAGATCTTCATCGCTCATAATTGAACTCCCCAGAATTCATACATCTATGTGTGTAACATAACTGTAACCATGAATAACAATTTCAGCAGACTTCAACGATTCGAGTTGGTCGCAAGTAGAATCATCAGAACACAACGAGTGAATTGTGAAAACCATTCACCATCCTATTCAGCCTTGTGTCATCCTTCAGAATAGTTGGAAATATCAGGGCTGATTTCACTAATTTTCTGTTGAAGATAAGTGCAAGACCTTCGTTGATTACTTCAATATCATACCCTATCATCACTCCTTGGAAAGTATATCTGATCGCAGGGTACTTTTCCTTCCAAAGAAAGTACTCATAAGAGAGGACCCTCGAATTCGAATACCCCTGCATCAACTCCTTCAAAAACATATTAAAGAATGCCTTATTTTCATCATGTGTTTCATAATGTAGTGGACCATCTGGCTTTTCTTTCATAACTGCCACCTGATGCATCACAAATATTTCCTCGATGAATTCGAAGGAAGTCCACGCTGATGAATAGGGATCAACGACGACTTCCTCAACTTCTCCTGGGAAGGAAGCCTGAAACCCACCTTTTACTGACCTGAATTCCGCTGCTGAAATGGGTTGGCTGATTGCTAAACTAATACAAAAGATGAATCCATATTTTCTCATCGTCATACACCTCTATTCAATAAGTTATTGGTCCATGAGTTGGGTCATTTGCACATACACAGGTTTGCCTATCGATCCTGTTTATCAGGCTCGACAAGTTTGCTTTGCGACTTTAATATTGAGTAAAACAATATGGCCATTGCTGTAGCTCCTCCCGCGTCCAGGGGGTTAGTGGGATGGATAGCGCTACCGATGGCTTCTGACATGGCCTCGTAGCGCATTTGCTTTAAAATTGCCATGATCACGTTATTTACTATAAATATGGCTATTGTTAGGGACCACAGTATAGGTTTCGTCATTGCTTTCTTTTTAAACATCTGTTTTGAAATCAAGAATGCTAATCCAGCAATCACAGCACCATACATAGCCCAATCTAATAACATTGTATTCTCCTCATCTTCTTAGGTTAAAGCTTATACTTCTTTTTCATGAAATCATAAGCCTCGTTGATTGCCTTCATTTCACGTTCCGCAATCGCCTTAAGCTTATCCCCCAGATTTGCGACACGGTCAGGATGATACTTTGAAGCAAGCTCCCGATAGCGTTTTCTAATTTGATCTTTTGTCACACTTCCTGATAAACCCAGAACCTTTGCATGGTAATTTGCATCCTTTGGACCAGTCCACTGATCCTCATGACTCTCTGCTTCCTGCTTACGTTTTCTTGCTTCATCCTGAGCTTTAGCTGCATCTTCCCTGGCTCGCTTTGCTTGTTCCTCCCACTGCCTTCGATCGAATTCTGCCTTAGCGCGTGCACGCTCATGATTTTGTTTGAATTCCTCTTCCTCTTCAGCACGTTTTGCATCTGCTCTTGCTCTTTTAGCTTGTTCTTCCCACTGGAGTTTCTCTTTCTCAACTCGGACGCGTTCTCTTTCTTGATCATCATTTTCCGCCCCAATCCTCAAAATGGCAAACGATGCAAAAGCGACGAGGAAGAAACTGACGTTACCTTCAGTCGTACTACCGAGAATGGTAAAGAATACAATATTAAATGCTAAAAAGGATATGCTAAATATCATCGCCGCTTGCTTTGAGAAGCATCTGCGAAGAATGACAAAACGGGCAAGCAATGGTGGGAAAAGCCCTATACCCCAAGTGAATAGAAACGAAAGAGCCAGTCCGAAGAGCCAATAATCGTCGGAAGAAACTGAATCTCCTTTCGGGTTCCACTTGTTCTTTAAGACGACACTGTTACCAATCCTCTGGAAGAGAGGAAGGAATGCGTTGAAAGAATCTTCTAGCAATAGATGGTCTTCAGTTGTCCCACCCACACTAAATTGGAGCATGACCATTTTCCCTTGATAAACAGTCACATATTGCAACATGAACATGCCCATTCTCATCCCTGAACGTTCCTGTGCGTGATAGTACTTGTTCCAAACAGCTGGCTCGCCATCAATCTTGGTTTTTCCGTGACTTATGTTTGAAGCTCCTTCAGGAATCATTTCCTCCGTCGCATCATATAGTATTTCTTCCCAATCCTCGGCTTCAAGGAAGGCTGTCTCCCAAGATGTGACATCTTGAATGATAATCATAAATCCTGGGGATATAGAGCCATGACCCTTTCCTGTAAACTTTTGAACAATGTGTGGTCGAATTCCCTCTTCAGCTTCCCATGAAGACGGATATTTGATACTTATATTTATTCCGAGGGACTTGGCATGACCTTCTGTGACATACTCCGTCTGTGGCTCTGCAATAAGATCTTGAACTGTTGAAGGTATGGGTGTATTTGAATCCGTAATCCTACCAGGGATATTTGTCGAGATTGGACCATTG
>JAERTJ010000011.1 GCA_016844945.1 Fidelibacterota bacterium
AATTGAGGGGACAGTTATTGTTCAGGTGCTCATTAATAAAGATGGAAGCACAGGCATGACTAAAGTTCTAAAAGGTGCAGAGGATGCTAGTTTGAATGAAGCAGCACAGGCCGCTTTAAAGGATGTGAAGTGGAAACCAGCAATTGCCAATGAAAAAGCCGTAGCGGTAAAAGTGGCTCTACCTATCGTTTTCAAGTTAGAAGCTAAATAAGCTTCAAATAGAGATCCCGAATAAAGAAGGGGTGATCTCGTTGCATGAGATCGCCTCTTCTCATTTTTCAACACCTCGATTGAATGTTCAAAACAACTGTTGAATGTCAATCACTCTCCAACGAGAAACACTTCTTCAATATGAAGATTGAAAACCTGGGAGATATCATAGGCTAGTTTTAATGAGGGGTTATACTTGCCCTTTTCCAGAAACACGATGGTTTCCCGGCGTACATGTACTTTGTCGGCCAGTTGTTGCTGGGTCAAATTCTCTCGCGCACGAAGCTCCTTGATTCTAGTTTTCATGGGGGAGACCTCTTTTCTTGAGGTAAATCCAGACAAATCGGTGGATAACAAGGGGTCCGATTAAACCAACACCCAGTACATCACTAATGGTATCCAGTGCCGGATGGAAAAGTGCCAGCCAAACCCAGAGCATAATGGATAGTCTAAAAGCATAGGATGCGGCATAGGCTTCGATACGAAGGGTCATCTCATCAGTGGGTCGTCCGTTGAGGAGCGCTATTACTTCTTTGAAGCCGCCAAAAAAATTTGCAATAGACAGAATAGAGAAAAGTATGATGACAACTCCACTGGATAGCAGACTGCGCTCAATGCCAAATTTGGAATAGAGATATATACTCCCACTTATATAGATGATAACGATTGTAATGAGAACCGGTGATAGGCGTTTAAACATAGATTTCTCTCCGTGAATAATTCAATTCTGAATGGATTGATGAAACCGATTGGCTAGAGGCTCAGGGTTAAGCTCACAGTGTGTGCGCTTCTCTACAACTAAATCATTTTGAATTATGTGTTCGTCCATGATTTCACATTAATCCTGGGAAGAAAGAGGCAAGCCCTTCTGCTTAAAGTAAAGCCAACAAAGACCGAAGATTGCACCAGCAGCCAATATCCCAATTCCCAAAAGTTCCTCTGGATCAGGAATCTTATCGCGGAAAATAAAAATCGCGAACCATGAAATCATTGAGTAGCGAAATGCATATGCACCTGCATGTATTTCAAGCATTCGACTCATCTCATCCTCAAGAGGTCGATCTGCCTTACGGTCTTGTGCATTTTTTAAACTACGGTATAAAGGGATAATCATCAGGATTAATGAGAGACCAAGAATGGCTGTTATCTTGATACTTAACCCTTCCTGATATCCCAGTAGATAAAAAACTAGACCGCCAATCAGTACTGCTGCCAGAGTGGGAACTATTACTATTTTCGTGTTATTGTTGGGCATGTGATCCTCCTATTGTATAAATCTAACATAAAGTAGGATATATCTAACAAATAGCAAGACTTAAGTTATATATATCTAACAATACCTAAGCTGACGTCCTCAAAAGTCGGCGAGAAACGGTTGTCTGCGTTAATATGGAGTTATCACACGTTTTCATAGTGTATTTTGAGAAATCCTGTCAATATTATTAGTCGCCCTTAAATATACGCTGATGGAGCAAACCACTTTGAAGAAACGACAACTCATTCCAATGCTTATAACCCTGATGTTATCGAATGCATTTGGATGGGGATGGGGATCCCACCGCTATATCAATGATGCTGCTGTAGATCACTTACCCCAGGAGTTGTCATTCTTCCAGGATCATCGAGATTACCTGTCTGAACATGCTGTAGATCCTGATACAGATGACTTTCCTGGATACTACCACTATATCGATATTGATTATTATCCTGAATTCTTTGCAGGAACCCTGCCCCATACATGGCAAGCCATGATTGATCTATATGGACAGGATATCATGGAAGACAACGGTGTAATTCCCTGGGTAATTGAGTGGTGGCTGGCAGATCTGAGCACTTTGATGGCTGCTGGAGATTGGGACAATGTCTGGCAAATCGCAGCAGAACTGGGACACTACGTAGCAGACTCTCATCAAGCTCTTCATTTAACTTTGAATTATAACGGGCAACTCACGAATAATTATGGCATTCATTCACGCTACGAAACACAAATGATCAACCCCCATCTAGATGAGCTTACGGCTCCCGATTCAGCTGCAGGATACTGGGATAGTCCCATTGATTCAGTCTTCAAATATATTGACGAAACATTTCCCATTGTCGATTTGATCATGATCGCTGATGACCGGGCATACGCAGTTGATTCAAACCATGGCTCAACCTACTACGATATGATGTGGGAGGATCTCGCAGATACAACCATATGGACAATGGAACAGGCAGCGGTTCATCTTGCAAGTGTCTGGTATACCGCCTGGATAAATGCTGGCTCTCCCTATCCACCAGGACTCTCGGTTGACCCTATTCAAACACCAGACAACTTGCGAATAGTTGCTTTCCCCAATCCATTCAATGCGTCAACGACTTTTCAATTTCACCTTGAACACTCGGATATGGTTGAGCTAAACATCATTGATTTAAATGGTAGGCTGATCAAGGAGTTGGGAAGTAAATCATTTCCTCCCGGGGCACATGTCATCCATTGGGATGGATCGAATCAGCACGGGCAAGCAGTGGATTCAGGAATTTATTTTGTCGAATTGAATCAATCCGGGATGCGAAGTGTAAATAAACTGACCCTGTTAAAATAACAGGGGTATTAAATATGGAGGGTAATAGGATGGATCAAGATTTTTACCAAAAAATGAGAACGGATGTGCGCACCTGGCTCCAGTCCAAGACTGGAAAATCAAGCCAATGGTCCGAGTATGTTTTACTGGCACCCGATCTATTCCACTTGTTGGCAAAACTAGCTCTAGATAAGGATGTTCCGCCAAGTGAGAAGGCAAAAATAGCTGGAGCACTGGCTTATTTTGTTTCTCCCATTGATTTGATTCCTGAAGCTCTATTCGGACCCATCGGATATCTTGATGATGTGGCTCTGGCAGCCTTTGTTATTAATTCGATCATGAAAAATAGCGATCCAGCCATTGTGACACGCCACTGGGCAGGCGAACAGAATATTCTGGAACTGGTGCAGCAAATTGTTGATGTTGGCTCCGATATGCTTGGGAACAAGATTTGGGATAAACTCAAGAAATTGGTGAATTGATGAAAACCCGGATCGATCCAAAAAGCCTTCTCATCGGTGTACTGTCAACGTTGCTGTTGATGAGCCTGATCAGTGCAAAACAAGGGGGAGAAGACCTGGAAGATCTCAAGGTAAATTCACTGACAATTCAGGAAAATGGTTTTATTCGAATTCTCTCTACAGCTGGTGACAATACCGTTGTGATTTCTGGTGAAGGACCCGGTGGTGGTACCATTATGTTGGCTAATGCTCTGGGTGTCCGTTCTGTGAGTCTGGGCGCTAATCGAGAAGGGCAAGGGCGTTTTGTATCCTACAATCAGGAAGGCAAAGTCAGCGCACACCTGGGAACAGGTCAGAAAGGGGAGGGATTCCTGCGGACCTTCAATACACGGGAGGCACCCACAGTTTACCTGGGAGCTAGCACCCAGGGCGGTGGACAACTGGCAACTTACAATGAGGTCGGGAAAGAGACTGTGTTTTTAGGTACAGGATCGTCAGGTATAGGATTCCTCCGAACAGCAAACGAGTATGGAAAAATGAGTGCCTATCTGGGAACTGGAAAATCCAATGCTGGAATGGTCCTATTGTGCGATCGCAACGGCTTGACCCAGTGGGTTGAAAAAGTGGATAAATAGATTGCAATTGCCTCAGAGTTCATGCTGATTCGCAGTTTTTAAACATCATTGGGAAGAAAAATGCATCGTTGGCTCATCCTGATACTACTTACACTGGTTGCCTGTCAAACTGGACGAGAGACTGCCCTCCAGATTTCAAGTCCTGACAAATCAATTGTTCTATCCCTGGCATTAGAAAATGGGTCACCTGTCTACCAGGTCTCAGTGGATGGTAAAACACTTATCCGACCTTCATCCCTTGGAATTGCGCTTCGCAATCAGCCAGACTTTTCAGGTCCATACAAATTGGTTGATCATGAGCTCAACGCTGTAAATGAAAGCTGGGAAACTGTCTGGGGACAGGAGAAGCACATTAGCAATCACTTCAATGGAATGAAGATTCTTTTGCAGGAATCCAGTTCTACACAACGCTATATCAACCTACATTTTCGAGCCTTTAACGATGGTATCGCATTTCGGTACGAGATCCCCAGGCAAGCGGGCATTGACTCCCTCTTTATTACCGAGGAGCGTACAGAATTCAAGTTTAGTTCTGATGCAGAAGCCTGGTGGAATGAAGGAACATACCTGTTCGATACACCTGAACAATTGTACTATCACACAAATCTGAGCTCAATTGACTCAGCCAATACACCCGTTACCTGTAAAACTGAGGATGGGTTGTACATCAGTATTCATGAAGCCAATCTGACGGATTATGCCGGGATGATTCTGGAAAAAGACACAGCTGATCCCTTGAAGTTCTATACTAGTCTGGTTCCCTGGCCTGATGGAGATAAAGTGAAGACCAGGACACCCCTCCTGACACCCTGGCGCACCATTACCATAGGACGAAATGCCGCTGACCTGCTTCGCTCCCGGATGATTCTCAATCTGAATGAACCAAATATTTTGTCAGATGTCTCCTGGATCAAACCAATGAAATACATAGGTATCTGGTGGGGGATGCATATTAACAAGTATACCTGGACTCAGGGGGATCGACATGGTGCGACAACTGAGAATACCATGGCGTATATCGATTTTGCTGCAAAAAACAATATTCAGGGTGTTCTGACAGAAGGTTGGAACCAGGGTTGGGAAGACTGGGGACAAGATGATGCTCTGAACCTCACCACACCCTATGATGATTTTGATATTGAAGCTGTGACAAAATATGCACGGGATAACGGTGTTTCCTTCATTGGACATCATGAAACCACAGCGAATGTAAGGTCCTACGAAAGACAGTTAGAGGATGCTTTCGCCTTTTATGCAGACCTTGGAATACGTGCGGTTAAAACAGGTTATGTGGGACCTATCAAGCCTGCCGGTCAATACCATTATGGTCAATGGATGGTTCAACATTTTCGTCGGGTTGTGGAAACTGCTGCCAGGTATAACATTACTTTGGATGTCCACGAACCGGTGAAGGGCACTGGTATTGAGCGCACCTGGCCAAACATGATGACCCGAGAAGGGGGCAGGGGACAAGAGTACAATGCCTGGAGTGAGGGCAATCCGCCCAACCATACAACGATCCTACCCTTTACCCGATTATTAGCAGGTCCTATGGATTACACCCCGGGAATTTTTGATATCACTTTCGATGGATATAAACCGGAGAACAGAGTCCACTCAACGCTAGCGAAACAGTTGGCTCTCATGGTAGTTTTGTATAGCCCACTCCAGATGGCGGCCGATCTTCCTGAGAATTATCAGGGACAACCAGCCTTTCAATTTGTTAGAGATCTAGCCACAGATTGGGAAGAAACCAGGATTCTCAGCGCAGAAATTGGGGAAGAGGTAACCATAGCAAGAAAATGGCAGGATGAATGGTTTATCGGCTCAATCACCAATGAAGTAGCTCGGGAGTTGGCGTTCCCTCTGAGTGAGATGATCCAGGATTCAGTTGTAGCAGAGTGTTATGCAGATACAAAAGCATCAGATTTCAAAACTAGTCCTACCACTATAATGATCGCATCCTATCTGGCAACGCCTGGAGATTCAATTAAAGTCAGATTAGCTCCAGGGGGTGGTCTGGCTATTCGGCTACGACCCATGAATGCCAACGATTATTCACTACCATTGGTATTCAATTTGCACAGTGATCAACTCAAATGATAAAACTTATAGGGGAAATTGTGAAATTCACTTTAGTAAAAATTTTGGGTGTTTTCGCCCTGGTCTTAATCATGCAATCTTGTTTAACACCTGGAGTCACAACAACAGAAAGCCAGACCATGAATATTATTCCTAAACCTCAAGCAATTGAAATATTGAATGGTAAATTTGTTTTTGGTAAAACCACAAGTTTTTGGATTGATGATAAAATATCAAGCAGCTCATTCTTCGGGGAATATCTGAAAAACCTGATTCCCGGGCTCCAGCCAGGAACACCTGGAAATGTAGATATTGAATTCAGCATGGAGCCATCAGCCGATATCCCAAAAGAAGGGTACGAGCTCACCATCAAGTCATCAGGAATTCAGATTCTGGCTCAAGACGAACCAGGATTGTTTTATGCAATCCAAACTCTAAGGCAACTTCTCCCTATTTCCGTGGAAAACTCAGATGCAAGCATTAGTGGTCATGCAATTCCAGCTACCTTGATCAAGGACTATCCCCGGTTTGGTTGGAGAGGCATGCATCTGGATGTTTCCCGACACTTCTTCCCTGCAGAATTTATCAAGCAATACATCGATATGATTGCTCTCCACAAAATGAATACTTTTCACTGGCATCTGACTGATGACAATGGCTGGCGACTTGAGATCAAAAAATACCCCAAACTTACAGAGATTTGTGCATGGCGAGTAGATCGGGAACATGAGGATTGGCGGAAATGGTCGCCTATTGAACCTGGCGAGAAAGCCACTTATGGTGGATTCTATACCCAGGATGAAGTGCGAGATATTGTTGCCTATGCAGCAGAGAGACAGATCACTGTTGTCCCAGAGATTGAAATGCCAGGGCACTCCTCTGAATTATTTGCTGCCTACCCCGAGCTATCCTGTCGTGGCGAAAGACTGGATGTTCGACCAGGCGGCTACTGGCCCAACAAGGATATTTTGTGCGCTGGAAACGATGATGTCTTTACGCTTCTAGAAGGTGTGATTGATGAAGTCGTAGAAATGTTTCCTGCGAAATACATCCATATCGGGGGTGATGAAGCAACCAAAACTTATTGGGAAGAATGTCCCAAATGTCAAGCCCGTATCAAGGATGAAGGTCTTGCCAATGAGCATGAATTGCAAAGCTGGTTTATCCAGAAAATGGAAAAATATGTCCTGGCAAAGGGTAAACGAATAATTGGCTGGAATGAGATTCTGGAAGGTGGGCTAGCCCCGGAAGCTACTGTCATGTCCTGGCAAGGTGAATCAGGTGGAATTAAGGCAGCAAAAGCAGGACATGATGTTATCATGACTCCCTACTCCCATGTATACTTCGATTATTACCAGGGAGACTCCCAGACCGAACCCCAGGCGATTGGTGGATACTTACCCCTGAAAACCGTGTATGGCTACGAACCTGTTCCAGAAGAGCTAACGGAAGATGAAGAGAAGTTTGTACTTGGCTCACAGGCTAATCTATGGACCGAATTTGTCAAAACCACCAGTCATGCTGAATATATGGTTCTGCCTCGCATGACAGCCTTGTCTGAAGTTATCTGGTCAGATAAAGACAGTAAGGATTGGCTGGATTTCAGAAATCGACTGAATTATTTACTTCCCAGATTCGAAGCACTGGATTGGAATTATAGTCGTGGATCCTTTGTAGTGGAAATATTACCCGGCCGTACAGAGAACTCAAAAAATATCAGGGTTGATCTTATCTCAGAGCAAATTGATATGCAGCTGAGGTATACTATGGATGGATCGGACCCTACAGCTGAATCCCCCTTGTATGAAGAACCTTTAAGCTTGAATGAGGATGCACTGGTTCGTGCTAGTATCTTTGATGGAGACACGCGTGCTGGGCGTATCATTCAACGTGGTTTTGCATTTCATCATGCATTGGATGCCAAAGGGGTATATAAGATGCCCTATAGCAGATGGTACAAGGCAGGTGGAGACCAGGGTTTGCTGGATGGTATCCTGGGTAGCGAAAATCATAAGGATGGAACCTGGCAGGGTTTCCAGGTGGATGATCTTGAGTTAACTATAGATCTGGGTGAAGAGAGGACAATTTTCAAAACGGAAATGAATTTCCTCCAATCAACCAATTCATGGATATTCATGCCAGAATACATTGAGGTGAGTCTTTCCAGAGATGGTGAGAATTGGGAAGTGGTTGACCGTGTAGATAATGAAGTCAATGAAAAGGATGAAAATATTGGTATCCACAGGCTTTCTGCAGGATTCCCATCTCAGAAAACCAGGTATGTAAAAGTGC
The DNA here is from genome assembly GCA_016844945.1 of Fidelibacterota bacterium. Lineage (GTDB taxonomy): Bacteria > Fidelibacterota > UBA8477 > UBA8477 > JABMPR01 > JABMPR01. The sequence continues at coordinate 8,248 of JAERTJ010000011.1, forward strand.
TGGCTAAGAACCGTGGGATTTGTCCTGACTGGCATCAAGGAGCTGGCGACAAAGCCTGGATCATGTGCGATGAGGTTATTGTTCGATAGAGTATTTCAGAGCCTTGAAGTAAAAGATTTCACGGTGGGGTTGTGGCAGGTTATCCAACCACCCACTCACTACAAAGCCATGCTTCTCATGCATCCGTTTTGAAGGCTCATTATCATCTTCAGTTGAGCTGAAAAATTTGCCTGATAGACAATGATGGTCTTCAATATATTGGATTAGAGCAGATGCCATCCCCGTTCTGCGTACTGATTTATCAGTAACCACCAGTTTCAAGAAGGTACAGCCGAACCAATCAGGATCAAAAGTTGCATAGGCTAAGATTTTGCTATCCCGCAGACATACCACCATTTTTTTCTGAGGAATCATTACCTGAAAATGGTCACGCCGCTTTTCACGGTTGAAGATATTAAAGTTGGGTGCATCGATTGCCACACATGCTTTAAGATCAGCGGGGACGGCAAGTCGAATCATAAACTTCTTCTTCATTGACTCATCTATGGCTGAATAGCTCTCAATACGAGAGTTTATAACGGCCGACCCCTGTGATGACCATTACAGGTTCAGGAGACTCGGGCATTGGGAAAGCCAGCTCCAGTTCAACAGGTTCTGAATCTGCACCAACCTCAATTTTAAAATCCTGAACTCGTGCTAAAAACTGTCCACTGGGTAGACCGAGGATGGACAAGTGACCAGGTTCCAGACGTATATCAGACAGGTCGAAGCTCTGTGGCTTATCCAGGTGAGACCCATCGATAAACAATTTCAATCTTAAAAAGGTTTCCCCTTGAATGTTACTAAAACTGGCATCTGGTTCAACAGAGAGCACCTGGATCCGCAGGTTTTGAGTCAGCCAGTCCTCATCATTAACCGTCTGCATCTTTCCCAGATGCTTATTAACCCAGGCGAGCTGCCGATTAAAAACATCCAACTGGTGATTTGGTTCTCCCATGCCGTGTCCCTCTCGGGGATAAAGAAAAAATCGATGGGGGACATCCAGGGTTTTCAATGCACGTGCAAGTTCCATGGAATTTGTTTTAAATGTATTCTCATCATTGGCTCCGTGCAGAATGAGAGTAGGCGTTTTCGCTCTACTGATAAAGCTGGAGGGTGAAAGTCTGCGATAGATATTGGGCTCTTCCCAATAGGTTTTTCCCAAATAATCAAGTTCCCATTGGGCATAAATTGAATTGGAGAAATCATTCCGTAGGTCATAGATGCCATAGCGACTCACAGCAGCTTTAAATTGTTTGGTCTGGGTGATGATCCAGTTGGTCATATAACCGCCATAGGATCCCCCCATGATGATCAGGCTATCAGGATGGGCGACACCGCGATTGATCAGGGCTTTGATACCGGTCATGATATCATGATAGTCACCACCTCCCAGATCACGGAAATTGGCTGTCTGGAAGCTGGCGGAATAACCTTCACTTCCACGGAAATTGGGTGAGAATACGGCAAAACCTTGTGAAGCCCATGCCTGGAACATGTCATATTGTTCCAGAGCAATATCTGTCCGACTGGCTGGACCACCATGGATATTAACAATGAGGGGGAGTGGCTTGTCCCCTGAGAAATGTGGAATAACCACCAATCCTTGAATGTTGAAGCGTTCATCCCGACTGCGCCATTGAAATGCAGTTTGAGGATGTATGTTAAGATTTTCAAGAGCTCCACTCAGGTTTGTCAATTGTTCCCAGGGATGACCCGCTCCCCTGGAAGTGACTATCTCACCTAATCCATCTGATGTCTGTTTTACAGCTGCAATAATGGGAGACTCAGGATCAACTGCCGTTTTGTGGAAATAGGAAGGTCCACCACTCACAGGCGATGACTGGCCACCCACAGTCACTTGATAAATGTGGTTGTTCAGCCCCTGGGCGACTTCCAGTAGTAATGATTGATCATTATACCATTCAAAATCATTAAAAGTTAGATCAAGGGTTTTGGTGAGCCGCTTCACTTTTAAGGTATGCAGATCGATTGTTTCCAGTTCCAGCTGGGAGAATGGCTTTCTGGATTCCTGTGTACGTGTATACGCGATGGTGCTTCCATCAGGCGAAAAGCGAGGTGTCTCTTCTGCACCTTTAAAATCTGTAAGTTGTCGCAGGGGAACGCTATCCTTCAGAGCAAACAGGAATATATCAGTTTCGACCCAGTCATTGTCATCACCAGTATAGTTGGTCCCATAGACCAGAATTTGTCCTGAAGATTCTATGTCAAATGAGGTGACACCAGGATCTCCAACAAAGATACGGGTTTCTTCACGGGTGGTTACATCAATGGACCAAATTTCTTTCAATGGTTTTTTGGCAGTTTTATCATGTGCATCGAACCCTGCTTTAGCTCTGTCTTTTTCCAGCGTTTGAACAGCATCGTGACGGGGTTGAGGGCATAGGTAATAGATCGTTTCATCTGCACCCCATTGAAATTGTGCTATTGTTTTTTTTGAATTGGAAACCGGCTTGGCTTCTCCACCATCCATGGGCAAAACCCATAGGCGGGTCCCAGGTTCGCCAAATAGATCGGGTCGGTCAGATAAGAAGGCAACGGAGGTGCCATCAGGACTGATTTTAGGTTTCCATTCATTCTTCGAGCTATAGGTTAAGCGCCGCGGATTGCTTCCATCTATATCCATCATCCATAAATGGTGACGTTTCTTGTTAGTTTCAAAATCGACTTCGCGAAGTTCATAAATGATAACTTTATGCGCTGCATTGAGTTCCACGTTGCGTATGGTTGGTAGGGATATCAGATCACGGGCACTAATATTTGTGGCTGTTTGTGCGATCAATGATGATCCGAGAAGAATGAGAGTAATAAGATATTTTGACGAATTATTTAAAAACAGCATAGTTATCCTAGATCGTAGTTTTTTACAGGTTCAATGGCTAGAAGAACACGCAGTCCAGCTTGTGCAAGGGATTCCATCTCATTTTCACCTGGTTCCAGATATACCTGAGTCAAGGCTGAGATTCTGTCACTAATGGCGTTGCACAGAAGGCTGGAATGTGCCATCCCGCCTGTGAGAAGTATGCCATTCATCTTGAATTTATGTACTGATGCCATGGCAGATATTTCCTTTGCAATTTGATAGACCATGGCTTGAAAAATCAGGTGAGCCCCCTGATCTCCAGACTTCACCCGTTGTTCAACATTTTTAAGGTTTGATGTGCCCAGATACCCCTTCAAGCCGCTTTCCTTTGAAAGCATGTGTTCAATATCTTTGCGCCTCATTTTTTTATCAAAAACCAGATCCAGGATACCAGCCAGCGGGAGTGCACCAGCCCGTTCAGGACTAAAGGGACCCATGCCAAGCAGGGCATCATTCACATCGATGATCCGTCCGTTTTTAACAGCTGCTATGGAAATGCCGCCACCCATATGAGCAACGACCCAGTTACTCTCAAAGAAATCAAGATCCATACGAGCACACAGTTTCCTTAAGCTCGCTTTGATATTCAGCGCGTGGCTGCGGGACTTGCGGACTATGTCGGGTACACCCGAAATTCGTGCGAGAGGTTCAAAATCATCAGTTGTAATGGGATCTGTAATATAAGTGGGGATGTTATGGATTTGACCAATTTCGTTGCCTATAAGCGCAGCCAGATTGCTGGCGTGGTTGGCATATCTGGCAGACTTCAGGTCATCGATCATCATTTGATCCACGACATAGGTTCCACCTTCCAAGGGTCGCAAAGGTGCACCGCGAGCCATAATTAACTGAATATCGGATGTGGTGGATTTGAGGAAGGATTCCACAGCCTCATATCGATGTTCCAGTTGATCCAACAATCCGCCCTCAATATCACTATGATCTAAAATAGCTTCCTGATAGCATGCGATTTTCATTTCAGACAAATCATAGTGGAAAATAGCTAGCTTTGTGGATGTAGATCCTGGGTTGATAACCAGGATATGCCCGGTGTTTGTCATATAATTATACTCATGTTAGATGCTTTCAAAATAAACCAATGTGGAGATAAAACACAGGATTCTTGATTTAGATTTGAGTTTTAATCATGTGAAAATTGATATGAGTATGACCTTCTGCATCATTCCACTATATTGTCATATGAAAATTATCCAACGCTTCTTGGCGGGGTTTAATCCCACGATGAATATGATGACTGCCATTGCCATATCCTTCGGTACCGGGATTCTTGCATTTTATGAAACTGAACTGGATCGTGAGACGCTGGTCACTTTTTTTGCCTATTATTTCATTCTTATTTCCATGACAATCATGTTCATGTTGAGAAACAAATTAGTCAATCCCAAAACAAGGCAGATGCTTCAGTTCAGTTTTTTTCTGCTGGGCTTTGTACTCATGGTCACTGGGATGTTGGGCTTATTAAGAGGTAATTTCAACATGGCAGTGGTCTTTTTGCTCATGCTATTTCTGCCTGGACTTGCAACCCTCCGAGCCGGGTTGTCCTTTAATAAAACTGGAGAGTAAATGAACACCCCACATAAGCCTATAACCCTAGTCCTGCTCATCAGTATCATGCTCATCATTGTGAACTGTGGTGGAAGTTCACCTGGTTCAAATGGTCACCCGGGCAATAAAGGGAAGCGGTTCACCACGGTAGACATCAATCTTCTGGGCGAAGGAACTGAAATAAGGGAAGCCGGTGAACAACTCATGGATTATCCCCTGGGTGTGCTTGAACTTAAAACTGAAGGACAAACCAATGATAGTGTATTGGTCATGGCGGTACATGGCTATGACTCAAGAGGTTACGAATGGATAACTGGATTAAAGAACCTGACAGAATATTACGGATCCATGTTTTTCTATCGTTATGATTGGGAGCAGTGCCCGGACATCATTGCTCAAGATCTTGGTGGTAGAATCAATGAAATCTATGCTGCTGGAAATTACAAAAGAGTATTAATCTTTGGACATTCCTATGGTGGTATGGTGGTTACTTTTGCTGCCGCTGAGTTGGGTAAAATGAAGGCTGAGATCCACGCTATTGCTGCACCCCTGAGTGGTTTCCCAAAACTTCTGGACAACTGTAACAATCTTAGCTATGGTCGTGATGATAAATTACAATATCCAGAATGGAAGCCATCTGTTCGTCTGATCCAACATCGGACAGCCCATGCTCAAGATGGAGCCTTTCGTGAATTAGCCGTTGATCCTCAGGAAATTGAACTCCCCTTTTATTCCATTGTTGAGCTTCCGCCCACCATGGATGGACATCGACTGGGTCACAATTGGTCGGTCACCTGGGTATTGGATAAACATATAGGGAAACCCCACCGGTTCTAGCGACATCATACAGGGTGCAATCAGTGCTTGCGGAAAAACTCTAAAAGCATACTTTTACCCCCTCAGAAGCATAATCAAAATCGTGGGATGCATTTTTCTGGAAGGAGGCTCACTGTGAATAAAAAATTCATTATCTCAGTACTATTCTTAATCGGTTTCTCATTGCCTGTGCTGTCTCAAACGCCGACAGTTTACTGGGGTATAGACTGGACCATGTCTGTAACTCAGATTGATTCTGCCTTGCAGGGAGTCTTCAAGGAGAAAAAAATTGCCACCAAAACTAACTATGCCGACAATCGTCAACTCTCTGGATATTCCTATCGTATTGCGGAAAAGGGTATCGCCAAGATCTATGTCTGGTTCAATCTGAAAGCTGAGGAAAAGGTCTCTATCCACTCCATAGAAGTCCTGTACAGCTTTGACTATCCCTATGATGCGCGTCGTTTTAAGCAGGCTTATTTCGAAAAATATGGTCATGTGTTTGAAGAAAATGCAGTCCCCTACCAGATCGAGGATGGGGGCTCCGTTTTGCTAAGAAAGGTAAAAGAACCTGCTCCTGGTGTGCTTGGCCAGACTGTTTACCAGGTCAGCATGTTGAGTCCAATCCCTTTTGAAATGACCGAAGAAAATATGGATTTTCTCTTCTAGCCTACTCAAATTCAGCAAAATGAACTTTATTGGGTTCTGTGGATATTTTAAAAATGTCCGCAGAACCTTTTCTCATCAGGCAATAAAAACAATCCCAAAGATTTGACAACGGCATATTTTTTGCCCCAAGGTGTTTGGTTGCAGGATACCAAAGGGGAAGAATTGTCACCAATGATATCACAATTTAATCAAATATTTGGGACTATTATATTGATAGTCTCAACGATCACAGGTGGTATTCTCATCCTTGCACCAGGTTCTATTCGCTTGCAACGCCCAGAGTGCGGTTGGGTGGGCTGGACATTTAATATTATAAATTTACTGTTCTTTCTGATCCTCATTCCCTTTTGCGGGATCATGCTACTCATGGAAATTCAAATCCCCATCTTCATCTGTGTAACCCTTCCTCCCACACCCTTGAAATTGATCATGGAGATCGTGGGTCTTCTATTGTTTCTCTTCGGGAGTATTCTACTGTTATGGAGCAGGCTATCTTTACGACGGAGCTTCCGATTAGCTGGTGTTAAACCGAGTCAAACGGATTATCTAACACTTCATGGACCCTATAAGATGATGCGTCATCCCATGTATCTTTCAGCGCTCATGGTGTTACTGGGGTTAGCTTTTATACTGACTTCAATATTAATGGGTGGTATGTTTCTCATCATGGCAGGGCTTATTTTAAAATTGATACCTGAAGAGGAACATCAACTCGAGCAAGCTTATCCTATCGCTTACGCTGAGTATTGTAGACGCGTTCCTGGATCCATATTTCCTCGTAAATAGCTTTTAACCCACATAATATTCCAACTTATATGGAATTACTTCGTGCATTTTTCGTGGAATCATGTTTATTTGGTGCTACGGGAATCACAGACAATTTTACAACCTACAAGGAGCTGGAATGAAAGTTTTTATCTCTGCAGATATCGAAGGAGTCACAGGAATTGGACACTGGAATGAAACCGATAAAAGCTTCCCCAATGAGTACAGTAGCTTCCAAAAACAAATGACCGCAGAAGTTGCTGCAGCAGCAAATGCTGCCATCGCTGCCGGAGCAACTGACATATTGATCAAAGATGCTCATGATTCTGGACGAAACCTGATTTTAGATGAACTCCCTGAAATCGCCCGGGTAGTTCGTGGCTGGGCAGGAAACCCGCTTTCCATGGTTCAAGAGGTGGATAAAACTTTTGATGCTATCATGTTTGTGGGATACCACTCACGTGCAGGTCAAAATACAAACACTCTGGCTCATACCATGTCATCTTCTAGAATTGGTCGCATGACCCTCAACGGACAGGATATGTCTGAATTTTATCTCCATGCCCTGGCAGCATCTTATTATGGGGTCCCTTCAGTATTTGTCTCTGGTGATGAAGGTCTCTGCGAAGAGGTGAAACAGCACAATCAAGCCATAGAAACTGTAGCTACAATCAAGGGGGTCGGCAGTTCAGTGATTACCCAGCACCCCCGGCATTCAATTGAAATGATTTCAGCGGGTATCACCAAAGCGCTGAAGGGTGACCTCTCCAGGGGACTGCTACAAATACCTGAAAACTTGGATTTTTCTATCGAATTTAAAAAGCATCAAGAAGCCTATCGGGCTTCATTTTACCCCGGTGCAGTTCTGCTGAATCCAACCACCGTTGGTTTTAAATCTCAGGATTATTTTGAAGTCTTGCGTTTCAATTTGTTTGCTTATTAGACTTATTGAGACTACATGATTTAATGCGGATCAAGCCTTTACAATATCTGTTCGCCTTTGCCGTTCTTGCATCTGTACAAGCGCAGGATAGCATCGCCACAACCATCAGCCCCAACGATAATCCCCTGGTCGCCTATTTAAGTGATATGGATGAGATGGGTCGGACGCTGAGCGGTTGGAAAAGTAAAGACATTGATCATGGCTCCTGGTTTTTTGGCTCCTATGCCATGGTTCTCCTAAGAAATAATGAAAACAAGGATAACGAACCCTATCCTGGTCTAGTATCCCGTGTTCCTGCGCTCTGGAGTGACTTTAAGTATTTAACACCCCGGTATCTGATTGAATTGGCAGGGGGGGCTCTCTCAAGTGGGGGACTCATGTCAATAAAAGAGGATTTGGACTATAGGTCTCTACGAACAGAAGAAAAATTCATCCATCAGGTTGCAGGTTTTGCATACTTACGGATGCTGCAGGGCAGTATTGGTGATTCGTTGTTTCATGTCATCGTTTCTGAGTCAATCCAAAAATCAACCAGGCCATCATTGATTACCACTAATCTCATCACAACCATGAAAAAACATTGTTGTGAAGAACTGGGAGTAGAGTTTGAGAAAGCATTGTCAAGTTCACGCTGGGCGGATACCCATCTGGATCGTGTGCGGGCTAGAGGTGATTCACTGGAAATAACCATTCAGCATAAAGGTCCCTGGCATTTTCCTGTAGATGTACTGGTCATCACCAAATCGTCTGACAGTACGAGGTATACCTATCCACTCTCTCAATCGACCCCTCTGTTGGTACCTGAGGGCAATGTTGAAAAAGTTATTGTAGATCCGGATCACGTGCTGGCAGAATACTACCGCTACAACAATAGTTGGCCAAGGCTGAAGGACAATTTTCATATCCAACCATTTGGTGCGTTACCTGATTGGCAAAGCTATCGCATCACAGTGAATCCCAGTTCTTGGTCAGATTGGGATGATGATAAACGTTATAGCCTGAAATTCACCACAGGTTTTGGTATCGACCTCTGGCCGGCTTACCCCAGCGACTATCGTCATCGAACCGTTCTAGAGCTCAACGCCCATACATCCCTGAATGATTCAGAGCACTGGGGCGGAAGATTCAACTACAGTCACCCGCTCAACCTCAATAAGCGCTTATTTTCACAGGTCAATGTCCACTCCTATGATGATTGGCAGGGCTTGAGTATTGGACTGACGAAATACATCGGAAAACAAACCTACCTTATTCAAGGTCCCCGCCTCACATATCAACGCATAAACCTGGAGATGGAATACGATAACTATGGTGATTCCCTTGTCTGGGCTAAAAAACAGAAAATAAGTATCATCAAATCTGCTTATTCAGCATTATCTCTGACTCGTCAAGGTGATCGTATTTATGTTGTTTTAAGAAGCGCTATCGGGCAGGGTCCTCATGACAGCTTCTATATCGCAAAATCATCCGTTGACCTCACTGGAGTATTCTGGGGTTGGCTCATTGGAGGCTTCCAATTTGTAGGTGGCTCTCAGAGTACTACAACACCAGCTCCATATGAGTTTACACATGATTATGCATGGCAGGATGGGCTTTCAGCTATTCCCAATTTCAGGGGGCAAACTAAACTTACTGAAAATACGAATGAATATCTAGGGATTGGACTTTCGGGTGGTTATTGGCTCTCAGGAATTCAATTAAAGGCATTCTCAAGCGCATTGATTGTTGATATGGAAACAACCGGGTGGGATAAAGTTATTCCCCGCTATACTGCAGGGTTTGGGTTTGAACACAAATCCTTTTTTACAGCAGGTATCTACTTCCCAATCTGGCAATCACATCCCATTGAAGGAGAGGAATCCTGGATGTGGCGCTATCAGTGGAGACTCGTCTGGAACCTATAGATTTACCAGGGGCTCAATACAATTCAGAATAGTTCAAAGTGTCTAATTGGACTAACTTATTCGAATCAATTATTCAACAGGAGGATGGAATGGAGTGGGTATTATCGATTCGTGCTGAGTGGCTAACACCAATTATGAAGATCTTTACTTTTCTGGGAGATGAGGAATTCTTCCTGTTGTTTCTGCCTATTGCTTACTGGTTGTGGAGAAAGCAGGTCATGGGTCGAGTAGGAATGATTCTGTTGCTCACCTTTGTCCTGAATGCCATCATCAAGGGGATATTCCAAATCCCAAGACCTGATGAAATTGAACATCTCGTGCATGCCGATGATTGGTCTTTTCCCAGCGGACACTCCCAGGGTGCCATGGTCTTGTGGGGATGGCTAGCCTATGAAATGAAGGAACGCTGGTCATATATCGCTGCAGCAATACTAATAGCAGGTGTGGGGTTTTCTAGGATCTACCTGGGTGTTCATTTCCCAATGGATGTATTGGGAGGCTTTAGTATTGGTCTGGTAACACTCATTGTCTATGCCTGGATACTCAAACTAGAACCTGCAGGATGGGTATACCTGGGACCTACACGTCAAAGTCTTATTCTTTTTGTCATTCTCATGGGCATTTTTATGCTGGTTCCAGAACTTTCAGAAGTCGCTATAAAAGGTGGTGCTGCTTTTATCGGTTTCCTGGCTGGATATCTTCATGAAAAGAAATATCTCTCCTGTACCTTTAAGCCCGGGCTGAACCTGTTGATTTCAAAATTGGTTTTGGGACTGTTCGGGATCATTGTGATCTGGATGGGTTTGAAGCAGGTGTTTGTCTCAATCGGGTATACAACCGATATGGCTGTGTTTATCAGATATACCCTTCTGGGCGGGTGGATCAGTTTTGGTGCACCTTATTTGTTTTGTCAGTTCGGTTGGAACCTGGAGAAAAGTAGATAGAACGAGCGAGTCTAAAGGACCCTAATTACACCGAAATAACCGATGTATTAAAACCATAGTAGAAGGGTTTGTTGTTTTCGTTCATTCGTTGTAGGAAACTCAGTTAGACCCTCTCCTGACAGCCTCCGTTCGTACCTCAAATCGGAAGAGTTTAAAAGTTTTTTACCTGCTTCACACTGTGTACCTAAAGATCACATTATTCTAAGGATTGAAATTCTGATATTAATCTATCTTGGATGAGGTACTACAACGGGTTATAATCCCTGTCCAATGATAATGAACACCATCTTTTCACCGAAAAATTCAAATCCCCAATTAGGATAAAAAAAGGACTTTAATTATGAGAGCTTTCAACAGCCTGGTCATCCTGTGTCTAATGGTCACCTTTGCATTCGGGCAATTGTTTATTAATGAGATAGATTACGATCAAACAGGAACAGATGCGGCAGAATATTTAGAGCTGGCTGGACCAGCTGGAACCTACAACGCTGTAACGGTTGAATTGGTGAATGGAAACAATAATTCTATCTATCAGTCAGCTGATCTTGGTAGCATTACTCTGACTGACGAGTCAAATGGGTTTGGCTTTTATGTCGTTGGTGTTGCCGTAGTTCCAAATGTTGATGTGACACCTGCTGGATGGCCCTCAGAAAACCTCATACAGAATGGCGCACCAGATGCCGTGGTTCTCAGGGTTGGGGGTGCTATTGTTGATGCCATCGCCTATGAAGGTGAGATGACTGATGCAGATGGCAATCCCATGGAAAGTGCAACAGGAGATTTTTCTGGTATCGATTCATCTATGAGCAGAATTGGTATCGATGGTTCTCCCTGGGAATATGGTCCTTTTTCTCCAGGCGCTGTGAATGCGAATCAAACCTTTGATCCATCCGTTAATTACCCGCCTCAAGCCAATGCAGGTGCAGACCAATCGGTGGAGAGTGGGGCAACGGTAACACTAGATGGGAGTGCCAGTACGGATAGCGATGGATCCATTGCGAGCTATCTTTGGGAACAGACTGACGGAACAACTGTCACCCTGACCGGTGCCAATACTGCTACTGCAAGTTTTGTTGTTCCTGATGTCACAGAAACTACCTCCTGGTCATTTTCTCTGACTGTAACAGATGACGATGATGCTACCGACACAGATGAAGTAACCATTACCGTAAATATCAGCGCTGAAATGACCATCGCTCAAGCTCGCGCTCAAGGGACTGGCGTCCTCGTTACGGTTACGGGTTTGGTCAATAGTGTTAACTTTTCCAGTAGTGGTTCAGAATATACGTTTGAAGATGAGACTGCCGGTATCGACCTCTATTTTTCTGGCGCAGTATTGGATCTGGGTTTTGGTGATGATATTACGGTTACAGGCACCACAGAGGAATACAATGGGAAATTCGAGATCGTTCCAGGTGCAGTTGGCGATATTGTCGTTAACAGCACAGGCAACACACTCCCTGACCCCCAGGTAATTACTGTGGCTGAGCTAGCCGCAAATGGTGAGAACTATGAGAGTGAGCTGATCATGATCCTCGGTGTGTCGAATGCCGGGAGTGGTGATGCATGGCCAAACTCTGGATCGAATGCAAACCTGGATATTACTGATAATGGCACAGACATCTCAGTTATGCGCATAGACAAGGAAACAGAAATCGATGGCTCCGTTGAACCCATCTGGCCACTGGATGTGATTGGGGTTGTCTCAGAATTTGGTGGAGTTTACCAGATATTACCACGTGTTTTGGCTGACTTTGTCTCTGACCTTGTGGTACCCACATTTGCCAATGCTGCACATTCCCCGGAGTTTGTAACCGGTGGAAATCAGATAGAGGTCAGCATCGATATCATTCCAGGGGATGAAACCCAAAGCATCAGTTCTGCAAACATCATGTGGGGTATCGATGGAACAACACTGAACCCAAGCGCCATGTGGTTGGACAACGGAAATACCTGGATGGGCATTATCCCTGCCCAGGATGCCAATACATTTCTGGAGTATGAAGTCATCGCGACTACAAACGAGGGGAGTGAGTTTGACTCATACACCTATGAAATCGCCATCGCTTCATCTGAACTAACCCCTATTGCCTCAATTCAAGCCGACCCTGTGATTGGTGAAGTTGTCACTGTTGAAGGTATCATTACCATCGGTGCAGGATTGCTCCAGACCGGACTGACAAAGGCTTATATCCAGGATGCTTCAGGTCGTGGTATCAATCTTTTCCAGTATGATGAATTGGAATTGAACCGTGGAGATATGATTAAGGCTGTGGGTGTGGTGGATGTCTATCTTTCAACCGTGGAGATTAAGGATTTCTCTTATCAGGTTATTTCCTCAGGCAATGCCCTACCAGCTCCAGTTATACTCACCCCTGGTGAAGCCAATGAAACTGAATATGAAGGAACCTGGCTCAAGATTACTGGAACAATCACAGATACCTGGTCAGCGGGTGGTGGACAAAATGTATTGATCGGAGATGGATCTGATACTTGTGTGGTCCGTATCTGGGAGACAACAGGTGTTGATGTCACACCTCTGGTAGTTGGGACAGAATGGTCATTTATGGGTGTTGAGAGTCAGTATAATAGTGTTTTCCAGATGTTGGTTGCCTATGATGCAGATATCACCAGCACCAGTGCCATTGATGTCATTGATAATAAACCCTCGACGTTTGCTCTGAATCCAGCCTATCCCAATCCTTTCAATCCAGCCACTACCCTGAGCTGGGACCTGGAAGCTGCAACCGAACTTTCTATCCGAGTGATTGATGTGAGAGGCCGGGAAGTTGCCCATCTAGCTGAGGGACATAGTGGTCCTGGTCAGTTTTCCTTGAGTTGGGATGCTTCGGAACTCAGTTCAGGTGTCTACTTTATTCAGCTGATCACACCTGAGGCAACAGCTATACAAAAAGTGATGCTCCTTAAGTAATACATAAGAAACCTTTGAAAGGCGTCCACAATTTGGGCGCCTTTCGTGTCTATATGAGACACACAACGATTGACATAAGATGAAACAGAAGTGAGAGAATGAAGAGAAATACCCTACAAAGCGCGTTGCTAATGCTCATCCCGTATGTGCTATTTGCAACGGATCATCTATTGATCAGCGAATTGGTTCTACAGCCAGCAGATGGCGAGTATATCCTTATCACCAATCCCACGAGCAGTTCGATCAATTTGAGTGATTACTATCTGACTGATGCTACGGATACAACGAACCAAAAGTACTATTATAACCTGCCAACAGGGATGGACTACTGGTCTGGTGGTTCAACAGATTTTATTGCACGTTTCCCTGATATTGCAATAGCAGCTGGAGCCTCATTGACCATTGCCACTGAATCCGCCGCGAAGTATTCAGGCGAGTATGGACATGCACCTGATCTGGTGTTAAAGGCTGATTTTTTGCCCGCAGTTGATGGGCAATCCACTATTGGTGGTGCGCCTTTCAAATTCAATGCAGCAGAAACTATTGTACTGTTTTATTGGGATGGTACTTCCACCACAGTCAATGATGTTGAATATCTGGTCTGGGGTGTGGACTCAACCGCCGCTTCTGGACATATGATTGATAAAACCGGAGTGAGTGGTTATTTACCTGATACTCCGATAACAGAGCAGTCTTTTCTCCCACGTCACGAAAATGGATTCAAATTGATTCGCAATAGCGATGAGGGGACAGAAACTGCAGCAGGTGGGAATGGCATTACCGGTCATGATGAAACCAGTGAGAATCTGGCTGACACCTGGTCTGTAGTTGACTTAACAATCGTCAAACCAGAAATCAGCAATATTCTGGTTTCACCTGATGATCCAGAAACCACTGAAGATATCACCATCAGTGCTGATATTACTGATGCAGCAGGCGTGAGTAGTGTGACTTTGACCTATACATTCCCTTCGGAAACAGGCACACCACAGGACGTTCTTATGCTAAATACCGCTGGTGATACTTATGCATATACAATTCCTGCTACTAATGCAGAAGGAACCCTGAACTATTTCATTACCGTAGTAAACACAAGTGGTCTCACAGAAACAAGTGCTATTGGTGGAATCGAAATCGCGGATCCGCCACCACCGGTGACCATGAAAACGATATGGGAGAATTATGGTGAGTATGAAGGACAAAGCATTACGCTTAGTGGTGTGATTGCCATCGGTTCTGGGATTACTCGCTCTGACCGGACTGAAGCCTACATACAAGACTATTCTGGCTATGGACTGGTGATTTCGGCAGGTGGTCTTGTTAATCCTCCCCTCGTAAAAGGTGACTCCATTCTTATTGAGGGGTTAATCGATGAATACAATGGGGCAATTCAGATTCAGGAATTTACGACAACCCTATTGGATACTGATGTTCCTGTGTCAAACGTTGCTAAGATTTCGACCGCTCAACTAAACACTCTGGAATGGGAAGGACGTTTTGTGGAAGTCTCTGGAATTGTGGCCAGTGTGGCTCACGATATTGGGGGTGGCTCAAACATCACCCTTGAAGATTTTACCGGTGATATTGTGAGTGAGAAAGATAAGCAGATCACCTTACGGGTCTGGGATTCAACCAATCTGTTTGGAGATTCTCTAGCCACGGCGCTCCTACAGGCAGGAAGTAAGGTCAGTGTGCGTGGGCTTGCTGGTCAGTACAACGGCGAGGGTCAGCTGGTTCTGGCTTATGCAAGTGATGTACAGGAATTTCCAGAGGGTGATGATGGCGATGGCAGCACCGTGCTCTCAGTTGCTCCATTTCCCTTTGATCCTTTACGGGGTGAAAAAATTCAATACACTTTTTCATTTCCAGGCAATTCACATATCACACTGAGAGTGTTTGATCTTTCAGGAAGATTCGTAACCACCTTATTTGATGGCTACAGAACACCTCCTCTTGAAATTACCAATTACTGGAAAGGCAGGACTGAGACTTACAGTGTTGTGCCCCCTGGAACATATATCATGCATCTGGAAACCATTAATCGTATGAGCGGTGAGACACGTCGGGATACAGCACCTGTCGTTGTCGCGGCGCGGACACGGTAAGGAGGCTGGATCATGACGAATCAAAAATATACTTCAACAAAACTAGCTATCGGTGTAATCCTGGTATTGTTATCCAGTCAAGTATTTGCTCAAGTGACTTCGAACATTCAGTCAACCACTGCTCGAAGAACGGCAGTTGCTGCCAGTAATGTGGCCTGGAGTAATTCAGCAGACCTGCTTTTTACAAACCCAGCCCTTCTGGCAGAGTTTGAGGGGATCGGACTCATTGCAGGCTATCAAAAACCATTTGGCCAGAGCTTCCTCAATCATTCAGTGGCAGGTATTGCATATGATTCAGGTCTTGAATATGGAAATTTTGGAATAACCACCACCTCACTCAATACTGGAAGTGGCGATGAAAATCTTGCCACAGAAACAGTTGTTGGACTTCATTATGGCGGATGGTTGATGAAGGACAGACTGTCTTCCCTGGCACTGGGAGTATCACTGAACTTTCTTAACATATCCTATGGAATGAGTGCCGGAGAATCAGGCGACGGATCAGATGGTGTTGACCTGGGAACTATAAGTGAATACGGTGTTGATATAGGTCTGGTAGCCAGCCTGGGTAAAAAGCATCGAGCTGCAGTTCTGGTAAAGAATATCAATGAACCGACTGTGGGAAGCACAGGTACATTAACACCTCTACCACAGGTGTTGGTTGGTGGTTTTGCCTATTCGCCCGTTGAAGAGGTTACAACTACCTTTTCATTAAACTATACATCTGGCTATCCAGTAGAATTTCATGGTGGACTGGAATACAGACTTAATTCCCATTACAGCATTCTAACTGGGATGCAATCGCAACCCAATCGACTCTCAGCAGGGATGAAAATTAACATCGGAAAACTCTCCATGGAGTACGGTGCTATCACTCACCCCGTCCTACCAATAACACATGCTCTATCCGTGAGTTTTCAACTAAAAGGCCGTGGCAAGTGAGGAGTGAGTTATGAATAAAACCCTCCTTCAAATCTGTTTGATCCTTGTCCTGGGGCTACAGGTGATTACTGCTGCTTCTCTTGACATTAATAATGCAGATGAAGCCACTATCATGGATCTGGAGACCCGAGAAGCTGTCAAACTAGCCTTGATTGAGCATATGGATGAAATGGGCCCTATCGAGAGTTTTTACGAAATCTCTGAAATTGCTGAGATCTCAGCCACAGATCTTTTGCAACTGAAATCCTTGATTGCCATTTATCCAAGACGCACGAAGAGCAATTCACGCCTTGAGGATAATTATCGAAAAGTTGAGCAATGGACATCTCAGGAAGGTGCCAGCGAAGGTCTAATAGAATTATGGCTGGATCGTCTGGCGGAACCGATAAACATTAATACAGCCTCCTATGAAGATATCATTTCATTTCAGAATGTGACCCCGGTGGATGCAGTGGCGATTCTGAAGCTGAGAGAACAAATGGGAACATTTAGATATCAACGTGCACTGAGAAATGCCGTGGGTCTGTCTTATTATGGCTATCGTAATTTGAGAGATTTTGTTCGCTTTGATGATGATCCAACGGGACAGTGGCATCTGTGGTACTCCACGGTTATGAAAACGATCCCATCAACCAACTCCACCGATGAAGAAGCTGCAAGTCCCATTACCAGGAATTATCCCCCTGACCTTTTGCACAAATTGAGTTTCTCCAATTCACGTCACTGGAAATTTGGGATGGTTTATAACCGCCAGTTAGGGGAGGCTAATCGTTATTTTGAGGGAACAGATATTCCTGAAGTAAAAGCCGCCCTGACTTTGTCAGATTTTGATTTTGGTCCTATTCACCTCGATCGCATCATCCTGGGTAGTTATAATGTGACCTTTGGTCAAGGTGTTGTCATGGAGAACACTGACTTTCGCGCACCTCGTCGTTCAGGCTATGGCTGGCAAAAACGTGTCCCCGGAATTTTCACTGATCTATCACGGTCACAAGAATATGCATTTAATGGTCTGGGACTGCAGGCACGTTTGTTCGATAAATTTGTATTCATGGGGTTCGCCTCAAAAAATGATCGCGATGCTGTTTTGAATGCAGATGGTGAATCATTTACCTCCCTGATCACCCTATATCCACGCCAGAATGTGGGATTCTCGGATACAACCACACTAACACATCCCATGTTGGATGTGGTTAACGAAGTAACCTATGGTGGTCATCTGCGATATGAATTTGCACCTGGGACTTTTATTGGTCTGTCCTCGTATGAAAGTCTATATGACAAAGCCCTTCAGCCTGATCCAGTTGCTACAATCATAGACTCCTCCGCATCAAGCCGATATCTTACAGGAATTGGTAATGGTGCTGATAGTGAAATCGAAGCCATGTATGCTTCCTATGCTGAATCACCTCTATGGGACGCAGCCAGGGCGAATCGGCGGGTTATGGGAATGGAATTTAATACAGTCATTCAAAACCTGGCCCTCCAGGGTGAGATAGGAGTACTAGATGTTGATGGGAGCATTCAGGATATCTCAAACGATCCTAAATCGCTAATCCTATCGGCCTATCTGCAGTTTGACAACTTGAATCTACTCATGCTTTATCGGGATACGGATCTGGCATTTGATAATCCCTATCAACGCAGTTTTTCAAACTACCAGAAATACAAAAGCTCCATCTTCGAGGATGAGTACTATCTGGTGGATCCCATTTATGTACATCTCTATGCTTCATCACCTCAGCCCCAGGCTGAAAGAGGTGTTTATCTTCGATCAAGATATCAACTGCATCGCAGGTTTGTAGTAACGACGGATTTTGATACCTGGACACGTGTTCCTGATGGTGCAAACTATCATCGCACAAAAATGCGATTAGAATTTCGGCCCACATTCAATTACCGAATTACGTTGAGTCATAAATGGCAGAAGAGAGCAGAGTTTAATCTCTTTTCACCCACAGGCTATGACAATATTGAAACCATATTGGCATCCCGATTCAGATTGTCAAAATTCAATCAATTGAGTGTCCAATACACCAAGACATCCACCTTATTTGATCCAAGAAAACGACTGGTCATTGGGCTCGAAGAGGGAACAAACTATTCATCGGATGTTGGGAATGCACTTAGCCCAAGTGAAGCACTGAATGTTGCAGTTACTCACAACTTGAACGAACGCTTCAGGATAAAGGCTGCTGTCACAGCATATAAGGGATTTATCTGGGCATTTGAGGACACAGATTTCCAGGTGTTCAATTCCCTGAACGGAAACTTTCGTTATTGGATCTCAGCTTATAGCCGTCTCGGGAATCATTGGTCAATGCGAATCAAATATTCCCATGATAACGGTCTGGCTACATCCAATTACGCGTTTGGTGGTGAGGGAGAATCAGCCCGATCACCCCAGACAAATATCTTGAATTGGTCCCAAAAATCTGATTTCAGATTTCAACTAGATTACGCCTTTTAGAGGATTACAGTGAAAAGAAATATTATGAAAAATCGACAAAATATAATGACTACGATGCTCCTGACTTTGCTGCTGAGTATGAGTGGTCATGGGCAGAGTTATTTCTCAGGTTTTGGTCTGTTGCAAAACAATACTTATGATGCCCGATCTGCAGGAATGGGACTTTCGAGGACAGCCATTGATCAGGGAGCCTGGAGTGTAACAGGCAATCCAGCCCACCTGGCAAATACAAAGGGTCCAAGTGTATCCTTCACCATGCTTTCAAGACAGGTTAGTGAAAATCGCAGCATTGATGCCATCGACCAATTTTCTGATGTCGTGACTAAAAATGTATATGCAGCGAACACCCACACTCATAGTAATTATGCCATGGCACTTAATTATGGGTTCAAGCAACTCACATTTGCCTATGCCTGGACTCCAGTTCATGATTTCGCCTATGCCTATTCAGAGGAAGTCCGCAATAGCCTTTCATCAGGTTATTACAACCGTGACCTGATTGCAGGTTATCATACTCTCGATATGAAGGGACAAATCTATGGACACTACCTGGGTGTATCTTCAAAGATCAAAGGTTTTGCCATAGGATTCAATGTGGTGACGTACGCAGACAGAGATATCTCCATCTTGAAAAAGGTTTCCGTTCTGTCTGAAGATAATGCCCTGGCTTCTGATACCTCTTATGCGCACCTATCCAGTTATGCCATTGAGAGCTCAGGAGTGGGCTTTAACCTGGGTTTATCCTATGATGTGACCCAGCACATGGCTTTACACTATGTGCTTGAAAAAACCGGTGATTTGAGCTTGAATAGCGATGGTTTGGTTCCATTTGCAGATTCAGAGAGATTTTATCCTGATTATTACCAGCCAGATTCAAATATAGTTTTTACTATTCGCACACCCCTAGCACATCGCATGGGGATCTCGTTCTCCCCGGGGCAAAAGCATAAGACAATCGCCAGTTTCGAAATGGAGCTCCACGAGGGACAAACCATTGAATATTCAGATGATGTGAATGGACTGGATGAATTTGATTATCGTCTGGAACACTACTCTGCGTTTCATGTAGGTCTAGAGCATTGGGCTAGCCCCAGCTTACCTATCCGTTTTGGGTATAGCTATGAAGAATCACCTATCGATAAGGCTCTTACCATTACCCGGTTTACACTGGGCGGAAGCTTAATTGTCAAACAAATTCAGTTTGATATGGCAGGCAGCATGAGTTCGGTTGGTTATACTTATCCAGATTTGTTTCCCACAGTTCTTAAGGCTGATTTTCCTGATATTGAATCCGTCAATGAAAGTGTCCTGAATCTGTATGTAACCGCCAGCTATCGCTTGCCCTAGAAGGTATTTATGATCCATAAAATTGTCACATCCCTGGTTCTAGTTTTGTTTGCGAGCTCACTGCGTGGGGGAGAAACCTTAACAGTTAATGTGTTGTTCACAAATGATATTCATGGTGCTATTCATGCCGGAAAAGCCTGGTTTATGAATCCCAGTTATCCCCCAGACCTGGGGGGGGGTGCAGCCATGTATCAGTATGTCAGGGAAACCAGGGAAATCGCAGCGGCAAAGGATGAAGCTGTACTCCTACTGGATGGTGGTAACTTTTTCCAGGGAACGAGTATAGGAATGAGTGATTCAGGGAAAACCATGATTGATTGGATGAACAAGATGGAGTATGATGCCCTTGTTCCCGGTACTCAGGACTTCCTGTTTGGAACCAGAAATCTTGAGAATCTTGCAGAACAAGCCAACTTTCCGTTTGTGTCTGCAAATATCGAAGGACTGAGTAAAGATATCCAACCCTATACAATAATTGAACAGGCAAGCGCAAGAATTGCTGTGGTGGGACTCACCACATCCGCCTTGAAAAGCCAACTCCTCCCATGGAATACTCTGGATATCTCCGTAACATCTGAGCTGGAATCTGCAGAACGCGTCATGAATGAACTTGCCCAGGAAAATGTTGATATCGTTCTGGGACTTTGTCACCTGGGTGTACCCTATAACAGAGCACAGGAATTTGAAGATTTCGAAACAGAGTTACTTCAGGATAATGATGAAGCTGAGACATGGAAAGAAGGATTGAACTCCATCGAATTTGCACACCTGTTTGATGGTTTTTCAGCAATTATATCTGGTGGAACAAATGCCGGCTATAATTCACCCTGGGAAGATCCTCTCACACACACAATGGTTTATCAGGGCTATGGCAATGGCTCAGGTATTGGCCATGCAATCCTAGAGTTTGATATTGAAACGGGACAATTGCTTAGTGTGGATAAACCTACCTATCGTGGAAATTTGATCACACTGACTGTAGATGATGTAAAGCCTGATCCTGGTATGGCAAGTTGGATTAAAGCCAAACATGAAAAGCTAGATCGCAATCCCATTCCTGATCCGACAAAACTTCGAGCAACTCCTTCTCAAACAATCAGTTGGCATTCACAATCTCCCGAGCAAGACCAATTTCAGGTCCCATCCTATGGGAAAGAGATGTCTCTGGAAACAGTAACCTGGAATATGGAGTGGTTCCCCAAGGCAAATGATACCACTCTTCAAGCGGTTGCAGAATTGATGCTGGATATTGGCGCTGATCTATACGCGGTACAGGAAATTGGAAAAATTAATGAGTTCTCAAAATTAATGACCTATTTACCTGGATATAATTTTGAGATCACGAGACAATCTTCCTTTTTTGATCAGGCCATTATTTATAACACAAAATATTTGACTGCCGTTGGTCGAGATGAACCCTTTGCTGACAACGATTACAATTTTGCCGGTCGTCCACCCCTCAAAGTTGATTTCATCTGGAAAAATGGTGATGTTGAAGAATTGATTAGTGTTATCGATCTACACATGAAGTGTTGTGGCAACGGACTGGCACGGCGGAAAAAAGCCGCCGCCGAGCTCCATGAATACCTTCTTGGACATATTGAGGCTGATCAGGACAATATCATCGCTCTTGGGGATTGGAATGATGATATCCTGGATAGTGGTATAGAACAAAGCTTTAATGTTTTTCTGAATGATACTGAAAATTTTCGCTGGGCAACCATGGAAATTGCCGGGGATGTGAGTCAAGCATCATATCCAACCTGGCCGAGCTTTCTGGATCATATCCTGATTGGGAAAGGCCTATTTGATGAGATGGATGACAATAGCCTGGTTCAAACCCTGCCTGTCGAGGAATGGTTAGGGAGTTGGGAGAACTACGAAATGATCATATCAGACCACCGACCCGTCCTGCTTCAACTGGATATGACCCCTTAGTTGTATAAAAGTTTCCTACGCATGGTGCGCCGATCCTTTACCAACCTTTTGATCATCGGTTTTAGTTTTGCATTGATCACATGTGCTCAGCCTCTGGATGAAAATCCATTCCCTGAAGTTATTGATCACATCGATACTACGGCGATTGAACCTATTGATACAACGGCGATCGAACCCGGGGATACAGTTGAGATTAACCTTCCCTCTATTGATGATACGAGTAGCATCAGTCTTGTAACTTGGAATCTTAAACAATTCCCTTTACGTGGTAATGAAACCCTCGGTCTTGTCGAATTGATCATGGATTCATTAAATGCTGATTTTTACTGCCTGCAGGAAATTATGGAGAGACAGAACCTAAGGAATATCGTCGATAGTTTGCCACAGTATTCGGTCATCCTCTCAAGTGAAACATCGTGGATGCATCTAGCCATTGTTTATAAGCAGGACACTTTTCTCCCAGTATTTACGGACAATTTATTTGCTGATGATGATTACAACTTTGCGGGTCGACCCCCTCTTCTGGTCAGTTTTCTACATGAACAGGATGGGGAAGAGCAGGTCCTAAATATCATAGATCTACATATGAAGTGTTGTGAGTCAGAACCCTCAGACGTTGTTCGCCGCCATAATGCCAGTCGGATGCTCCATGAATATCTTCAGACTAGCAGGGCAAATGGTGATAGTAATTATGTAGTCCTCGGGGATTGGAATGACGACATCTTTGATCCAGACGAGTCGGGGCTATATAGCTTTGAAGCATTTTTGAATGACAGAGATAACTATAAGTTTGTTACATCAGCCCTTGCTGCAAATCATTCCACCAGCACCGCTTCCTACCCCAGTTGGAATAGCTTTCTGGACAACATTCTTATCAGTCGTTCATTGTTTGATGAATACGATGGATCAAGAGTAGCGACGCTTCGATTAGATCTCGTGGTTGAAGATTATAGCTCAGTCATTTCAGATCATAGGCCTGTGCTTTGGTCCTTTGAACCCAATTAAATCCCTTCAGAACATTTATTTACAAAACTGAGCACAACCAAGAGGCGATGAACTCAGGTTTGAGTGTGTCCCTCGACTCCGCCCGCCTTCCTCAAGTACTAAGTACGGCGGACAGGCTCGGGATAGCGAAATTGGGTGGAGCGTTTGTCTCAAGTTTGTTCATTTGATTCTGGGGATTGCTTCGTCGCTCGCTCCTCGAAAAGACAGGAAAGTTAAAAAGCTCTAGAGAAAAAAGTTCGTTCTATTCGTTTGCTTCGTTGTATATGCAAATGACCCGAGCTTGTACCTTGTGCTAAAGTGGGGTGGAACCTGTTTGACCTCGCTGCTCTCGATTGAGAACAGGTTTGGGTTTAGGAATCAATCGTCGAAATTAGGGTGCATGGGGAATTCGACAATGAAGTGGGCACCTCGACCATCTTGAAGTTTCACTGATCCCATCAATTGATGGTCTGAGAGAATCTTGACCAGGTATAAACCCAGTGAATGTATGGAGTCCCATACCACGGGTTGCTGAAATCCAATCCCGTTGTCAATGATTTCCATACGCATACAATCATCTTCATATTCTGTAAACCGAATTATGATTTGCTTGTCCTGTTTATTGCTATCCGGGAAGGCGTACTTGAGAGAATTGGTCACCAACTCATTAATAATTAGACCACAGGGGACAGCAATATCCACAGACAGGGATATCTCTGGAATGCTGGTTTTAATTTCAACAGGCGCGTCCTGTATCCCGAATGCAGCGGTTAACGTGTTGGTTAAATCCTCAACATAATTGGATATGTCCACATTATCAAATTCAGGAGATCGATAAAGGGCATCATGGACCAGCGCCATAGAGTTGATCCGATTTCGGAATTCTTCCAACGTTTGTGCCGTTAATTCATCATCAATTCCAGCTTTTTGTAGACCTAGCAAACTGGCGATAACCTGCAAATTATTTTTTACACGGTGATGAACTTCCTTGAGTAGAAGATCTTTCTCATTGATGGATTTTTCCAGAAGATTTCGTTGACCGACAATTTCGGTGACATCCTCCAATGAAATCATGATCTGGTTAATCATGCCCACCTTATTCTTAAGTGGATACAATAAGATCTGAACAACGCGAGTTGTCCCGTTCTGTGTTTCAAATCTGACTTCTGGAATTTCTATGATGATACCATCAAGAGCCTTCTTGAAGCTCGCACCCAAATCCAATTGTCGGGCTAAAAGATCTTCATCAACATGATAGTCACGGATGATGGCTTCTGGATTCTCAGCCTCCCACAGTTCGACCCACCCGCGATTAAGATGTGTGATGAACCCTTCTGGATTATGGATCGCCATTGGGACTGGAGATTGGGCGATTACAGCATGGAAATAGTCTGCTCTTTCACGTGCCCTGACATGAGCTTTTCGACGAGACTCAATTTGAGCATTCAATTGAATGTTGTGCAGCTCAAGTTCCTTGCCTCGCCGGATAAGATATCGAGTTCGCAATTGATACAAAACGACTCCAACAAGCAGTACAAAGAGTAATGTGCTGGATATAAACCACCACGTTTCAAAGAACCTGGGGTGAATGTGAATTGTCAGAGTCTCTGGTGTTTTATTCCAGACTCCATCATTGTTGCTTCCTCTGATCTTAAGTTGGTATTCGCCAGGTGGAATACCGGTAAACGTAATGTTTTGTTTATGTCCTAAATCACGCCACTCATCGTCAAAACCTTCAAGATAATACGCGTAGTTATTACTGGCAGGGTGGTAGTAGTCCAGGCTGGCGAATTTGAGACTGAAGAATAAATCATCAGGATAAAGCTCGATACTGGGGGTGGAGACAATGGATTGATTTAGAACGATGCGATCATTAAACGATTGATTGATTGCGATAGGCACATTCATGATGGACAATTCTGTAAACTTGACCGTGGGTATATTTTTATTGTCTTGAATCTGGTCAGGGTGGAAATATGTGATGCCCTTGACACCCCCAAAGAACATCCAACCATCATCCATCACGCAACCAGCAGGGTTAAACTCCCGACTCAATACACCATCTGGAATTCCATAATTATCAAATTTTCTATGCCGAGGATTATATCTGGTCAGCCCATTATTTGTACTCATCCAGAGGGTCCGCTTGCTGTC
The DNA here is from genome assembly GCA_016844945.1 of Fidelibacterota bacterium. GTDB lineage: Bacteria > Fidelibacterota > UBA8477 > UBA8477 > JABMPR01 > JABMPR01. The sequence continues at coordinate 33,650 of JAERTJ010000011.1, forward strand.
TTCAAAAATGTGATAGATGGTTGAGCTGGGTAAGCCCATATCCATAGAAAAGTTCTCAAAGGTGCTTTTATGTGGATTAAACCTGCTCAGTCCACCCCCATAGGTTCCCAACCACAAATACCCTTCTCGATCCTCATGGAAACACATCACATCATTATTGGGTAGGGTATACGGATCTCCAGGAGATGATTTGTACTGTTTTATTGTCATTGTTTCCCGGTCAAAAGAGACAAGACCATCATTTTCAGCTCCAATCCAAAGCATACCCCGGGAATCTTCAAACATGGTGTAATACGAAATGGTCCCCAGGGTAATATTTTTCACTCGGGGTGTGGAGAAGTTCTGAAAGTTCATGGTGGTTGGATCCAAACGGAACAACCCATCATACCAGCTGCCAAGCCAGATAAATCCATCGCGATCTTCCATGAGAGAAAGTATGTATTCGCTATGCAGACCCTCGGGATCGTCTGGATCTGCTGCAATCCGTTCGAAGGTTTTGGAACCCTTTCTTAGCACATCGAGGGTTGTACTACCAGAAACAACCCAGAGATTGTCATTGCTATCTACCAGGATATCCTGAATTCCATCATCACTCAGGCTCCCCGTGTCATTTGCATCATATCTGTACACCTGAAAAGATTGAGTCTGTCGATTATAGTAGGATAAACCTGCTGACCAGGTGGCAATCCAAAGGTTACCCTCACTGTCAGGCACCGTTTTTAATATTCTGTTGTCATGCAGACCCTCTGGATTCAGGGGGTCATAGGTCATACTATAAAACTTCTTACGGTTACGGATATATTTTCCGACACCTCCACCTGAAGTCCCAACCCAGATAATATCACCATCATCAAAAAAGGTCAGGATCATATCATCATTCAGGGCAGTTTCGTCATAGACCTTGCGCCCCACTACCTCCTGCAGTTTCCCCTGATGGTCAAGTATGAGTATACCTTTCGAGTCTGTACCAACCCAGAATCTGTCCTCGCTCTCCTGGGTCATCCAGTTCACATTGCTTTCTGGAAAATCAGGATTAATAGTAGACTTGAAACCATGATGAATAAAGCCATCAATTTCAGGGTTGTATAGATCCAGACCACCCCAGTTGGTACCGACCCAGATTCGGTAATTGCTTCCATCAAAGGTTTCATAAACTCTAGTCACATTGTTGTCATAAAGTGAGTTTGGGTTGTCCTTGTCGTGTTGATAGGATCGCATTTCATAGGTTTTTAGGTCAAGAACATTGAGCCCTCCCAGGGTGGCTATCCAAAGTTGGTGCTCATGATCTTCAAAAATTCCAAATACCACAGAGTCCACCAGCGTCTGGTCATTTGAAATCAATTCGCCTACAGGAACAGAAAGCCCCGTCTCTGGATCAAATCTAAAAACTCCAGCACCGGACATACCAATCCAGAAATAGCCCTCATGATCTTCATGTAAGCCCCACACCGAACCATTGCCAACTGTGACACTATCAGCAGGGTCCGGTTTATAAGTGATAAAATTTTCTGTCTCAGCTACATACTTGTTTAAACCAGCTGCATAGGTACCAATCCATAAATCACCTCGGCTATCGATCATCGAGGAAATGATAGAACTGGAATTCAGAGACGAAGCGTCCATAGGATCATGGCGGAAATGTTTGAAAGATACACCATCATAGCGATTCAAACCATCCTCAGTTCCAAACCACATAAACCCCTCACGGTCTTTAACAATGGTCATGACGCTGTTTAAGGAGAGTCCATCATTGATGTCGATAGTCTGGAATTGGTAGGAATGATGGGATTCTGCAATTAAGAAACCAAAAGACAGCAGGATCACTAGGAGAATGACGGGGGGATTTCTCATGCGGACAGAACCATTTCTACTTCCTCACTGGTGATGGTACGACTTCTTGTGACACAGTTACGACTATCTGGTTTAAAGATTTATTCGGAAAATATAGTACCAATCATGTAGGTCACAAGCAGGAGAATGAGTTGGGGGAAAGATTCGCGCTGGAATTAGATCAAATGAACGTTCTGAACTATGGATTCCCAGACTGATTTATGAAGGGTTTGCTTTCTGGATCAATCAGGAAGGGGAAATGTAATGCTAATTTTTGATCCCCCCTCCTGGATAAATTTTACTTTTCCACGGAGTTGTTGTTCACCAAGAATTTTGACCAGATACAATCCAAGTGAACTTACTGAATCCCATTCCGCGGTTTGTTCAAAACCAACACCATTATCAGCTACTGTGAGAACCAGATCATTACTTGAAAGTTTTATAAGACTGACTGAGATTAGTTTGTCGTTCTGTCCGGGATCAGGAAAAGCATACTTTAAGGCATTGGTCACCAACTCATTGATCATGAGGCCGCAGGGTACAGCCATTTCTGCTGTAAGTTTTGCATGATGTACGTCGGTTTCAATTTCTATGGCTTTTTCAGAGACACCGAAAGCAATTTTCAATTCCTCAATCAAGCTGGAGATGTATGACTGAATACCAATTCTATCTAGACTATCTGATTTATAAAGGGAGTCATGAACCAGAGCCATTGAATTCACTCGGTTCCTGAACTCCTCCAGCGTTTGAAGTGTTTTACTATAGTCAACGCTCGTCTTCTGCAAGGCAATCAGACTGACGATAATTTGGAGGTTATTTTTAACCCGATGATGAACCTCTTTGATGAGCAACTCTTTATCTTTTAGCGATTTTTCAATGAGATTACGTTGATTAACAGCCATGGTAACATCATCGAGTGAGATCATGACATGATGGACTTCATTATCTTCTCCCTTTAAAGGGTAAAGCAGTATGTGGAGGATTCGTTTCTCCCCATCAGCATCAGAAAATTGGACCTCTGCTTGCTCGACAACACGACCTTCAAGGGTTCGCTTAAAGTGTTTGGGAAGGTCTAGCTGTAGAGCAAATTCATCTGATTCAATATCATAACTGTTGATGAACATATCTTTATCAGACACGCCCCACCATTTAATCCAACTTGCATTCAGATTGGTGATCCCACCTCCCACATCATGGATTGCCATGGGTATGGGGGATTGTGAGAGCACGGCATGAAAATAGTCGGCTCGTTCCTTGGCAAATCGATGGGCTTGTTGTTGTGACTCAACTTCAGTGTTGAGCATAATGTTGTGTCGTTTCATCTCTTCACTTCTACGGATCAAATGAGAAGTTCGAAGACGATGAACCATAATGATAGCTAAACCAATAATGGTCGCTATACCTAACAAGAACCACCAGGTTTCGTAAAACTGGGGTAGTATCATAATGGGAATGGAAACACCCTCTTCGTTCCACACGCCATCGTTATTGCTCCCTTTAACATGCAGCGTGAAATCCCCGGAAGGAAGGTTGGTCAAGGTGACCTCTCTCTGGTGACCATTATAGTGCCACGAGTTATCGAACCCCTCCAGGTAATACATATACTCGTTGCTCGGTGAATGGTAATAATCCAGGGCTGCAAAACGAATACTGAAAAACAAATCTCCAGGTAAAAGTGTTAGCGCCGGTATTTCAGTGATGGATTTTCTGAGGATATATCGTCCATTAAACAGCTTGTTGACTTGGACTTCCTGATTCATGATGGAGAGACCGATGAATTGAACTGGGGGCACGTTTTGGTTGTCGACTATCTCCAGGGGATCAAAGTGGGTTATCCCCTTTATGCCGCCAAAATATATCCTGCCATTCTGATCCATACAGGCTCCGGGATTAAACTCTCTGCTTAGTACCCCGTCGGCGGTATGGTAATTCTTGAATGTCTCGGTCTGTTTATCAAATCTTGCAATGCCATTATTGGTGCTCATCCATAGAAATCCATTTTTATCCTCAAAGATTGCATAGATGGATTCACTGGATAACCCCTGGTCGCTATCAAAGTTTTCGAAAGTATTGGCAACAGGATTAAATTTACTCAGCCCTCCACCATAAGTAGCGATCCAGAAGAAGCCGTCTCGATCCTCATAGATATACATGACATCATCATTGGGAAGAGAGTTTTGGGTGCCTGGTGAAGTTTTAAACTGCCTGAGTGACTGATCATCAGGATTAAAAGCCAGAAGACCTTCATTTTCCGCTCCCAACCAGAATACCCCTTTGGAGTCTTGGAACGTGGAAAGGAAGGCAAGATTACCGAGGTTTACGTCATTGACGCTCGGTGTGGTGAAGGTTTTAAACGCCATCGTTTCAGGATCCAGTCGGATGAAGCCTCCATCCCAGGTTCCCAGCCATATGTATCCATCCCGATCCTCATAAAGGGACAGGATGTATTCACTTTGGAACCAGCTGGGGTCATCTGGTTTTCCTGGTTTGAAGTGCTCAAATTTTGTAGAGCCAGATCTGAGCAAGTCAATTGATGTACTCGCAGAGACAACCCACAGATTATTGTCCTTGTCAACGAGAATATCCTGAAGGGTATTGTCACTCAAACTGGATTCATCATTGGGATCATGCTGAAAGGTTCTAAAACTATTCTCAGAAGGATTATAGTAAGATAAACCCTCAGACCAAGTGGCAATCCAGAAATTGCCAAGTTTATCAGGTTTGATTCTAAGAATTCGGTCATCGTGAAGACCTGATGGGACCTGGGGGGAATAGCTAATATTGCTAAACTTTTTCCTATTCCTCAGATATTTGCTTGCCCCGCCACCCGATGTACCAATCCAAATAATATCATTATCGTCATAAAGTGTTTGAATAATATTATCGGGAAGAGAGGTGTCGTTGTTACTGCTCCGGCGAGCTTGGTCGATTAATTCACCATGGGTATTCAGAATGAGAATACCCTCAGAATCTGTTCCCACCCAGAAACGATTTTCGCTTGCTTGAATTATTGTAACTGCACCTGTCTCAGGATAATCAGGATTTATCCCTGATTGAAAGCCATGATGTACAAAATTATCATCAGCAGGATTATACCGATCTAAACCACCCCAGCTCGTACCTATCCAAATTTGATAATTAAGCCCATCGAAAGTCTCATAAACTGCATTTACAGCATCATCGAATAGTGATGTTGGATCATCCTTGTTATACATGTATGATTTCAACTCATAGGTCTTTAGATCTAGCATATTCAAGCCATAGGATGTGGAAATCCAGAGTCTGTTCTGATGATCTTCAGTTAAGCCAACAACCTGAGGATAACTCAATTCGGTATCATTAGTGATGAGGGAGCTTACTGCTTGAATCTTACTATTTTCAGGATTCAACCGGTACAAACCAGTTTCCTCAGTGCCAAACCAGATATACCCCTCATGATCTTCCAATAAGGCATATGTGGATCCTGAGTTTATGATGAGACTATCATTCAATTGGATCGGATAGTGGATAAAATTCTCGGTTTCATAATCGTAGCGGCTGATACCCGAATTGTATGTCCCAATCCAGAGGTCTCCCTTGCTAGAAACCAGTAATGCCATGATGGAGCTTGAATTTATAGAAGTTGAATCGTGGGGATCATACCTGAAACTTTTAAATGAAATTCCATCATATCGATCTAACCCATCCTCGGTACCAAACCAGATGAAACCATCCTTGTCCTTGGCTACACTTGAGACACTACTTTGGGCTAATCCATCGGAAATATCAATGGTCTCAAACAAATATTCTTGTGATGTCCCAGTCGCAGGACCCACCAAAACAAGTGTAAAAAATAAAAATGAATATAGGAGTTTTGCTAAATTGTTAATGCTATTCTCGTCTGTAAAAAAGTCGTTTTCATAAAAGACACACGAGCAATTCGTTCGTCCATGTGAGGAATTGCAGAAATATAGTGCAAATTTGAGATGCTGCAATAGAACGATGGCTACAAGCCTGTCTGTGCTCTGAGTTGTTGAGTTGGGAAAGCCCCATGAATTTAGTGGGGTTATACCGGTTTACTTGAATTTCGAATCAGGCAATAGGATGTGCAGAAAAGACTACGAGTTTACTGATGATATTGTCAGCTGGGGAAGTGAACATCCCAATTCTTCAGGGTATCTTCTGAGGCGTGTTGACTCGCTTCTTTTTTATTCCTGCCTTCACCAAAACCAACAATGGTTCCATCGATGGAAACTTGAATCATATATACTGGGTCGTGATCTGGTCCAGTTGTTTTGGTGACTTCAAAAACTGGATTTCCCATTTTAAGGCGCTGGCACTTTTCTGCTAATTGACCTTTGTGGTTGAATGATTGTAATTCGCCTGCGTAATCAGGTTTTTCAGCAATTACGTGCTGTTTGACCCATTTCGCTGCAGGCTCATATCCTCCGTCCATATAGATGGCTGCAATCAGGGACTCAATTACATCTGCCATGATAGAATCATTGTCCCGCTGTCCACCTCTCCGGCTGGAATCACTTAACAATATCCACCGACCCAGATCAAGTCGGTTGGCACAGGTTGACAGATAACTCCCATTAACCAGGATAGTTCTATATTTAGTTAAAGTACCTTCATTGAGATGTAAATGCGTTTTAAATAGGTAGTCAGAGACCACGAGCTGGAGGACTGCATCCCCGAGAAACTCTAGCCGTTCGTAAGAGTAGCGAATGTTATTCTGGCTGGCAAAAGAGCTGTGGGTCAGCGCGCGTTCAAGAAGGTGGGGTTCTTTGAATGAATAGCCCAGTGCCTTTTCAATCTTCGAACGATTTTTTTTAAATTGATCAGAAACGATAGGTTTCTGATCAGACTTACCAAAGATTTTCCCCAGGAACCCCATTAGAATAAAATCAGTCCTTGAATTCCTTCACAGCCAGCACAGCGTTGTGTCCACCAAAACCGAAGGAGTTGCTTATCCCAGCCCTAACTTCACGTTGAACTGCAACATTGGCTGTATAATTGAGGTCGCATTCATCACAAGGATTCTCATGATGGATGGTGGGTGCAATCGTATTGGTTTGAACTGATTGTACCAGCGCAGCCAATTCTATTCCACCAGATGCGCCCAAGAGGTGTCCGGTCATTGACTTGGTCGAACTGACGTTGAGCTTATAGGCATGCTCACCAAATACATTTTTAATGGCAATGGATTCATTTTTATCGTTGGCTGGTGTCGAAGTACCGTGTGCATTGATATAATCAATATCTGTGGGTTGTAAACCACCATCTGCCAGAGCCATTTTCATGGCACGATTGGCACCCTCACCCTCAGCTGCCGGGCTGGTGATATGATAGGCGTCCGCAGTCATTCCAAAGCCTGATAATTCCGCCAGGATATTGGCACCTCGAGCTTGTGCATGCTCCAGACTCTCGAGAACAAAGACTCCTGCGCCTTCACCCATAACAAAGCCATCTCGTGCCTTATCAAAAGGACGACTGGCTGTTTCTGGATCAGGGTTGAATGTGAGGGCTTTCATATTTGCAAAACCAGCGAAACCCATTTGGGTGAGTGCAGCATCAGAAGCCCCGCAGACCATGACATCGGCATCACCATATCGAATGGCCCGCATACCAAGCCCGATGGCGTGGGCAGCGGTTGCACAGGCAGAATTAACTGAAAAATTTGGACCTTTAAGTCCCCAGATAATAGATACATAACCCGCTGCAATATCAGGGATCATCATGGGAATAAAGAAGGGGCTCACTCTTCGGTGACCGCGTTTTATAAGCATGGCGTGTTGCTCTTCAAACGTATATAAGCCACCCACACCACTACCAATGATAACACCCAGTCTTTCGGGATCCTCATTGGGTATATCAAGTTTACTTTGTGCCAATGCATGTTTTGCTGAATGTACTGCGTAGCGGGTGAAAGGATCCATGCGTCGTGCTTCTTTGAAATCTACAATATCATCTATTTTGACTTCTTCTTTTGTAGCAGCAGCAACAGTGGCATTATACCCTGCTTCAACCAGCCAATCCTGTGTGGTAACTCCGTTTTTACCTGCTACCAGGTTATTCCAGAATGTATCCACATCATTCCCGAGTGGTGATACCAACCCCATCCCCGTAATTACAACACGCTTCTTCATGATAATCCCTTATATAAAAAAACTGGATTCACTATAAAGCCAGGTTACAACCCCAGACCAATCGTGAACCCAGTTTAATTGCAGAAAAATTTTGACTAAAGCTTATCCAAGCTTACTGTCAACGTACTGGACTGCTTTCCCAACTGTAGTGATGGTTTCTGCATCTTCATCGGGAATTTCAATATCAAATACTTCTTCAAACTGCATAATGAGTTCAACAGTATCGAGCGAATCTGCACCTAAATCATCAATAAATGAAGCATCTTCAGTGATTTTGGCAGCATCAACACCCAGTTTTTCAACGATGACATCTTTTACTTTTTCGAAAGTTGACATACTATTCTTTCCTCCTAACGTTCAATTCTATCCTTGCATGACCAGGCCGCCATCTACATTGAAGACCTGACCTGTGATATATCCAGCTTGTTCAGACCCGAGAAATGCAACTAAATCTGCAACATCCTGGGGCTCTCCTATACGACCGAGAGGGATCTGAGTAAACAATTTTTCCTTGGCATCCTCTGAGATCACATCTGTCATATCGGTGGCAATATAACCAGGTGCAACGGCATTCACAGTGATTCCTCTTGAACCAACTTCTCTGGCTAAAGACTTCGTAAATCCAATAATACCAGCCTTTGATGCAGCATAATTAGACTGTCCCGCATTTCCCATTTGACCCACGATGGAGGTTATGTTGATAATGCGACCTCCTCGCAACTTGAGAAAATTTCTAAGCAAAGCCTGGGACATATTGAAGACACTTTTTAAGTTGATATTCATAATATCATCCCATTGATCTTCTTTCATGCGCATCATCAGGTTGTCTTTAGTGATGCCAGCATTATTGACAAGAATATCAACCTGTCCAAATGTATCCAGGGCGGCTGCACTCAACGCTTTACAATCATCCATGGATGAAACATCAGCGGCAAGACCCAAACAGGTGTGTCCCTGATCTGTAAATTCTGCTTGTACCCGTTCGCAGTCCTCTGCTTTGCGACTACTGATAACAACTTTAGCGCCCAGCCTGGCCAGGTTCAATGCGATCTGATGGCCGATTCCCCGCGTAGATCCCGTCACAACGGCAACTTTACCTTCAAAATTCATCATGACAGTTTCTCCAATTGCTCTTGACTAGCAACGCCATTGGTCACCAAGTTTTTATCTATGCGTTTCACCAGACCTTGTAGAACTCTACCTGGACCTACTTCGGTGATTTCAGTGATACCCTCGGCAGCCATTTTAACCACAGTATCTTCCCAGAGAACTGGATTTTCAAGTTGCTCGATGAGGTTGGATTGCATGATGTCAGGGTCGGTTGTCGGGGTGGCATCTACGTTGGCTACCACCGGTACGTTGCCTTTTTTAAATTTTGTATTCCCAATAACGGCTTTCAGATCATCCTTGGCGGATGCCATCAATGGAGAATGAAAGGCACCGCTCACGTTCAGTGCTACTGCTTTACGAGCCCCCAGGTTTTTGGCAATCTCCATGGCATAGTGAACTGCATCTGTGGCACCTGAGATCACGATTTGTCCCGGTGAATTATAATTAGCAGCTTGTACCACACCTCGTACAGAACCGTGTTTACAGACTTTCTCAACATCTTTTCGAGACATGTTTAATATGGCTGCCATGGTTCCTGAAGTTTCCTCTCCAGCTGCCTGCATGCCTTCTGAGCGTATCTTTACGATTGCCAATGCATCTTCAAAAGAGAGCACTCCAGCGGCATAAAGGGCTGAGAATTCACCCAGGCTATGACCGGCTACCATATGAAACTTGTATGATTTGGGTAACAGGGAGAAAAATGCTGCCGACGTGATAAACAGGGCGGGTTGGGTAACTTTGGTTTCAGTGAGGTCTTCCAATGGACCATTGAATGTCACCTTAGCAATATCGAACCCCAGCATATCATTTGCCTGAGAATACAGAGCCTGGACCGATGGGTGTTTGTCAAATATGTCCTTACCCATGCCAACAAATTGGGACGCTTGACCTGGGAATACTAACGCACGTTTCATGGATTATCCTTTCTTGCCAGGACCATAACGGAGCAAGATACTGCCCCAGGTATATCCCGCACCAAATGCTGCCAATAAAACCAGATCACCTTCTTTAATTCGTTGTTCACGGACAACTTCATCCAATCCAAGAGGTAAAGTAGCAGCAGTTGTATTGCCATACTTATCGATGTTGAGTAATACTTGCTCATCTTTGAAGCCAGCTTTACGAGCGGCTACATCTATGATACGCTTGTTCGCCTGGTGTGGGATAAAAATCCCAACATCCTCGGCTGTCAAATTGTTTTTTTCCAGGATTTCAAGACTGACTGCAGCCATATCTGTTGAAGCCCGTTTGAAAACACTGCGTCCATCCTGATAGATATAATGTTCACGAGCATCTACTGTTTCGTGCGTTGCTGGTTTTCGACTACCACCTGCTTTCATGTGCAAGGCATCAGCCCCAGTTCCGTCAATCCGTAGGATATCATCAACCATTCCAAAATTTTCATCCTCAGTGGGCTCCAGCAACACGGCACCTGCACCATCCCCAAAAAGTATGCAGGTATTGCGTTCTGTGTAATCAAGGATAGAGCTCATGGTATCCACACCGATCACAACAACTTTCTTATGACCCGTCTGGATCAGGGAAGCACCTGATTTAAGGGCAAAGAGGAAACCAGAGCAAGCACCTGATAAATCATAGCCCCAGGCATTATTCGCTCCGATTTTTTCCTGAACCAGTGCTGCTGTTGATGGAAAGAGCATATCAGGAGTGACTGTAGCAACAATGATAGCATCAATTTCATTAGGGTCTGTACCTGTTTCAGCCAGCAGCTTTTTGACTGCAACCACACTCATATCTGAGCTGGCTTCACCTTCAGCGGCAATATGTCGCTCTCTAATTCCAGTACGGCTGACAATCCACTCATCATTTGTGTCTACTAGTTTTTCAAGGTCAAAGTTGGTAAGGACTTTCTTGGGTACATAGGAGGCAACTCCAGTTATTGCAGCTCTGATCATATTATGATTCCTGATTGATTAATGGTGGATGACTTGTTCATCCAAATCCGTATAGGTGATATTGGATAAGGATGCTGTTATTTCCTGTTCGATAGCGTCGATGACATTTGACTTGACCAGACGCTGGGCTTCAAATAGCGCGTTTTTGATGGCTTTTTCATTTGAACTCCCATGAGCAATCAGGGAAATACCCTTGATGCCAAGCAGGGGAGAGCCACCATAATTATTTGGATCAAAGATGCCCACCAATTCGGTGAAAACGGGTTTGATCAACCGGGCACCTATCAATCGGCTGGGACGATCCAGTCGACCTTTGATCATGGTAAAGAGCGTTTTAAACGTACTCTCCGCCAGTTTAAGGCAAACATTGCCAGTAAAGCCATCTGTGACGATGACATCAAATTTGTTATTAAATATATCTCGCCCTTCGGCGTAACCTTTAAAGTTAAGATTTGCAGATTCCAGGAGACGTTTGGACTCTTTGACCAGGGGTGTCCCTTTTTCAGCCTCTTCACCAATACTCATGAGAGCAACCCGGGGTGCTTTTTCACCCGTTATTTTGCGGTAGATGATGCTGCCCATGATGCCGAATTGGAGTAAGTTTTTGGGCTTTGCTTCTGCCACGGCTCCTACGTCCAGAAGGAGGGTTGTACCATCCTCATGAGGCATGAAGGCGCCAATTGCCGGTCTATCCACACCTTTGATTCGTCCCAGACTAAGCAGAGAGTAAGTCATGGTTGCTCCAGTACTACCTGCAGAGATAAATGCATCCCCTGCACCGGTTTTAACCAGCTCAATTCCCACCCGCATGGATGAGTCTTTTTTCTCTTTATAGGATCGTGTAGGGGAGTCTTCCATGCTCACGACTTGTGAAGCATGTTGGATATGGATGCGTGAACTGTCAAAAGATCGTGATTGAAGTTCCTGGTGGATTAAGTCTTCTTTGCCAACCAGGATGACATCAGCAGTACTTTCAGGGTCATTCAGGTATTGAATAGCGCCTTCAATATTGATAAAAGGGGCGTTATCGCCCCCCATAATATCAACCACGATTTTCATTGATGTAATCAGACTTCTTTTGGAATGATAACCTGTTTTCCCTTGTAATATCCACAGTGGGGACATACGCGGTGTGGTAATTTTGGCTCACTACAATTTGAGCATGTGATCAGACCTGCAAGTGTCGCTTTCCAATGGGTGCGACGTTTGTCTCTTCTGGCCCGTGATGTTTTTCTTCTTGGTACAGCCACGAGTTATATTCTCCTATTCATTGAACATATCTTTAAGCTTAGCCCAGCGTTCATCTGGTTCCACATCAGCCTGAATTTTTTTTTGAAGAGCCTCACCGGCTTTACATTCAGACCCGCATCGGTGTGATATGGGGATGGTTAGCAACACGGCGTCGTGTACGAGAGGGTAGAGGTCAAATTCTGCTTTGTGGGCTGGAATGTGAATAATCTCATCACCTTCATACTCCTCTGTGTACTTGGAATCAAAGGTTAACATGACTTCCAAATTGCTTTCCAGGGTATCCTCAAACTCTTCCATTCCAGACTGACAAATAAAAAGACCTGTACAGGATATTTTCCCATTCAGATAAAAATTTTGACCCTGGCGGTCGATACCTAACTTCAATTCCAGACGGAGTGGTTTCCACTCTATACTTTCATCGTGTTGTAGCTGTGCTACGCTGTCAAAGACCTGTTCTGATTTGCCTCTCGGCAATGTGTTCAGTACTAACTTCATTGTCAAAGCCGCGCAATATAGTTGGGAGTTATTCGCATGTCAAACGTTTAACTTATTGAGAAATCAGCAACCTGTCAGGGCTGCATGAGAGCCTCAATCTCTGTGATTGTTTTTGGGACAGAGGCACTTAGAACCCGGTGTCCCTTAGGGGTTACGAGGACATCATCCTCAATACGAATTCCAAGATTCCACCAGCGAGATTCCACATCATCAGATTCACTGATATAAATACCGGGTTCGACGGTGATCACCATGCCAGCCTGGAGAATGTGTTTTTTTCCATCTGACTTGTAGCTCCCACCCACGTCATGCACATCCAATCCCAGCCAGTGGGAGGTACCATGCATGAAATATTTGCGATATGCCCTTTCTTTTATCAATTCCTTTACATTTCCTTCTAAAAGACCGAGCTCGATGAGTCCCAGGGTGATGACTTCAGCTGCTATATCATGAGTTTTTCTGGAGGTGATACCTGGTTTTACAGCATCAATGGCTGCTGTTTGAGCTTTTAAAACTAATTCATAGATAGCGGTTTGCTCTGGGCTGAATTTCCCGGAAATGGGCACTGTGCGTGTGATATCGGCTGAATAATAATCCCATTCGGCACCTATGTCCAATAACAGAACATCCCCGTCTTCCAGTTTGCCATGATTCTCTTCATAGTGCAGATAAGTGGAATTCTTGCCAGCACCAATGATGGATGGAAATCCTAGACGAACGCTTCCTCGTTTTGCAAAACCATACTCAATTTCTGCCTCCACCTCATACTCATAATTCAAGGAAGGAATCAGAGGCAGGACATCCTGTAACGATTGCGATGTTATGCTGATGGCTTGTTCCAGTGATTTGACTTCTTTATCTGATTTGATAAGACGGTATGACTTTAGCAGAGATGAAGCCTCCTGCACAAGGACTGGATGGTTCCGTATGGATGCATATTTATCTTTGAACTCCTGCTCAAAACCCGAATTGTTCCCGTATGAAATAACCAATCGTTCATAGCCGGTAATGAGTTTAGCGATGTATTTATAAAACTCATCATAGGAAACAGACTGGTCAACTCCAGGAAGCAGTCTGGCTTCTCCCAACCCTGGTTTGGGACCCGTCCAGATTTCACGCTTTGGATCTCTGGGTGTAACAAAAAAACTTACCTCGGCCTTGCTTTCGTCTGTGCTCTGGGGTGTAATGAGGAGGATGGCTCCCGGGTGATCCCATCCAGTGAGATAGAAAAAATCTGAATCCTGGCGGTATTGGTATTCAATATCATGATTCCGTTCATATACAGGGGCGGCGTGGAGGATGGCGCAAGCATTGAGCTCTCTCAACTCCTCAGTGAAGATCGCCCGTCTTCGTGCGAATTCATCTTCAGGTAAATCTACTGATTTGGACATCCCAAATCCAAGCGTCTGAAAAAGCACAAGGAGAATCAGGAGTAGTAGTGTTTTAGGGGTCATGGATGGTCCTTATTCAATAATCTGGTATAATGAGCGTGCTACTTTTACAGGTACAGCATTGAAATGCCACCACTCAATATTGATAGATTGAAACCCAGCCGAGGTCATCACATCTCGAAGTAATTCGCGATTCTCAATTTGTTCCTGGTTGAGTTTCTTCTCTTTAAGAAATTGTTTTTCGTGTCTGGGTTGAGCCAGTTTACCGAAGTAATCAAAGGGTGTCCCCATGTCAAGGGGCTCACCTTCAGCGGTGGCGATAGTTAGATCAACAGCAGAGCCAAAATTGTGAACAGAGCCTCTATCAGGGTTAGCTACATATTTTTGTGACGGTGTGTCTACCACAAGCGCCCACATTTTACGCTGGATAGATCGTGGTCTTGCACCATCATAAACGAGCAAGCTAAGTTCGGGATGTGATTTCTTAAGAAGTTTCTGAGCCTTGCTAAGCATCCTGGCAGCTTTGATTTGAAGATAGCAATCTTCGAGGTCACCATAGGTGTCTGCGCCAAGAAAGTTGTCTTCAGTTGAATATTTTAACTCCACCAGTATATCAGGCGCGAGTGTCTGGATGTCAACTAGACCTTGTTGCTTAAGTCTTACTTCAAGACTGGCTTCACCCTGAGAAGGGAGTGCAAATAGGCTCGATACGATCATTAGACCTGATGTGAATACGGAGAGGAATAATTTTTTCATGGGCGCAAGATAGTGTAATGAGTACCGTTCTGCCAGTTTCGAACGCGTAAGGGATTTTTTGTGCAATTCTGACTAAAGCGTTCATCGATAAACCTTAGTGGAAGGTTCTCGTCCCTGCCCGGTGGGATACCTAATCGGGTGGTTTTAATGATTTTCTCCGGAGTGTAATCATCCTCAAGCAGCTCAAATATTCCGGCTTTTAGCTGTTGGCCATCCCAATCTGGGACTTTGAGACCCAGAGATTTACATAGTAGGGTCTGACCGGAGCACAATTTTCCCATTGGCCGAGATGTCCCATCCTTTTGGGGGTTGTTCTTCTGCATTTCTCGCAATGTGTCCTGGTTCTCATTTGTAGCAATTGTCGGGCAAGCGGACTTAATCAGTACAGCATTTCCACATCCTCGGGCTGAAAAATTGAGAGAGTCACCGCCATGAGCATAATACATATATATAGTACCCGGAGACATGAACAGAGCTCGGCGCTTGTGCGTGTACCCCAGGGAGGAATGACTGGCTTTCTCAGATCGATAATAGGCTTCGGTCTCAATAACCCTCGCTCTGAGCAGGTGCTCTCCTTGCTTGACGGCTAGTATTTTTCCAAGAAGTTGCTGCGCCAGTATGTCAGCCTCCTGGTCGAAAAAGTCAGGATCAATAAGAGAGAGGGTATTGTGAGCTGTGAATTCCATTTATTAAGATATGCAAGTTTATAGGTATACAAAAGATTCAAAAGTAGATCATTTTACCTGGAAATTGTGTTGAACCGGGAAGGAGGGAATTGAAGTAGGACTTATCTGCAGGGGAATTATTACCATTATTGTCACTCTCAGATGCGAGAATCATTTCTCGAAACTCAGAGGATTTAGCCTGAATGACCTATTTGGGCTATTAATGCATAACTTTATCAGATAGTGCCTCAAGCGTGTTTTGCCAAGATGATGGGTGTGAGGTCAAGCGGGAGTCCACATATACCACTTCTCGTTGATTATGAGGCTGGTAGTGTATTTTTGGCATACACTTTGTAAATACCGTATTTCAGAATACGGAAAATGAATGAATATTAATTTACAAAGTGTTGATCCATCAGAAACTCAATCTGGAGAAAAGTTATATACTCCTAGAGAAGTTGCGCATAAGCTGGATCTCTCGGTTGAAACTTTACGTCTTTACGAACGTGAAGGTTTATTCGTTCCCTACAAGCTTTCTTCCGGTCACAGACGGTTTACCGAGCAGGATATTGAGTGGATCGTATGTATCCAGAGACAGATCCATGAGAATAAACTGAATTTTGCCGGCATTAGATATTTACTCTCCATGCTACCCTGTCATGAAATGAAGCCTTGCTGTCTTGAGGATCATGCGGTTTGCCCTGCAGGCAATAAAGCATGCCGGCCATGTTGGGATTTTGAAGATACACCCTGTCGAGAGCGTGGTGAAAACTGTAGAAGCTGTGTTGTCTATCAGCAGGTATTGAATATTGATAACCTTAAACAAATATTATCGGTGAAATTCAAATGCGATTAATACAAAAACTATGGATAGTGGCTTTACTCCTTCTGAGCCTATCGATGTGGAGTTGTGATACAATAGACCCTGTTGTTGAGGGTGAATCTCCAGACTTTACCTGTGAGGGTTGTCATACAAGTAGTACCACTCTGAAACATGTGATTGAATCACTTGACCTGGAGCCTGATGAAGGCGATCACGAAGCGCCTGGCTGAGGTGGCGGAGCAGTACCGTTGGTACTAAAGGACAAAGTATTAATCAGAACAAACAAAACCCGAAACATTACAACATTTTCTGATATCGACTCTGTACACGCTGCCATTGGTTGTGTCGGGTGTCATGGTGGTTCTTCAACTGTTGATGCCGCCGACGATACAACAGCCTATCGCATGGCACACGTTGGAATGCTGAGAGATCCATCTGCTATTGGTGAATCCGGTTGCAGTGGCAGTAGTTGTCACGCCGATATTGTCCGACGCAACGAAACAAGTATGCATAGCAATCTCTGGGGTGAAAAAGCCCATGTTGCGCTGAGGAATGGTGTAGATTCATTCGAAAGTTGCCCTTCAAATATTCAAGATGGGTTTGCAAAGGATTGTAATAGTTGTCACACGACCTGCGGACAATGTCATGTGAGTCGTCCCCATGCAGCAGGCGGTGGTTTTTTAGAACAGCGCGTGGGCTACAGTCATAAATTTATTAAAACACCAGATGAAGCAAATGTATGTACAGCCTGTCATGGATCGCGGGTTGGTGACGACTGGAATGCAAACCAGGAACGCGTACCTGGAAATGTACCTGATGTCCATAACGATTATGGCTACACCTGTTTTGACTGTCATGAAGAAGATCTTCATGGTGAAGGTGAATCCGATGCAGCGTATACCTCTAGATATCAGGTAAAAGACTTACCTAAGTGTATCGATTGTCATGAGATTGACCGTGATGATAATGTTTATCACGTGCAGCATTGGCCAAATGCAAATGCTTCAGATGGGACCGATCTGGCTTGCTTTGCCTGTCACTCTCAGAAATATAATAATTGTAACACCTGCCATGCAGGAACCTGGAAAGACGAATACGAATCTGACAATTCTGGCCAGTATCGGGTGTATGACCAGTTTAAAATCGGTAAAAACCCATACTATGGTGATGCGGGTCACCCACATACCAATGCAGAGTACGTAGCAGTCCGTCATATCCCTGTTTCTCCAGACGCTTTTCTGAATTGGGGTATACCCACCATGGAAAATTATGAAGGTATGGAAACCTGGAAATATACCAGTCCACATAATATCCAACGCTGGACTGCCCGGACAACTGTGACAGCTGCAGATAGTGCTCGTGGGGCAGGGGCTAGCTATCCTCTGAATGATGACAATGGATATTGCTTTATTAATTGTCATGCGAGGAACGTTTCAGGTCATCCCATCGTCAACACAGATATCTTTGTGATGGAATCAGATTTTGTATCAGATATAACAGGCGATGATCTATCGGATGAACGTCTTGCGAACGAAGAAGTTTTAGTAGATGGCATACAAGATTGTCAAGTATGTCATTGATAAAAATAGATAAGATAAACAAGTTCAAACGCCACAAGGAGGTAAAATGAAACTTGATTGGAGACTAGTTTTAGTAATGGTGCTTTCACTGGGCCTGATGGTAGGCTGTGAAAAGGACGATGATGATGATCCTATCGTCGAGCCACCGGTTGTAGAAGCGACAGCTTTTGAAATTTTGACCGAGTACATGGCTGACAATGGTATGGATGCTGATGCAGTAATCGCTGATTGGATTACTACAGCTGCCAATATTTCTGGCAATGAAGCAAATTACTTCATTCTGGATATCCGCTCAGCTGATAAATATGCTGAAGGTCACATCCCAGGTGCTGTGAACAGTGCATATGCAGATGTTGTAACAACAGTTGAAGCTCAGAACACATCTGACCTTCCTGTTCTGGTAGCTTGCTATTCCGGTCAGTCAGCAGCACATGCTGTTGTTGCGCTGCGCCTTAGCGGTTACACAGATGCAAAAACTTTGAAGTGGGGAATGAGTGGCTGGGCCATGCAGTTTGATAGCTGGTCAGGTGCTATAAGTAGCCATGCTGTCGGCCATGCTAATTGGTCAACAGATGCTCCTCCTGCTCTGCTTTCAGACAATGACGATCCTGTAATTACAACTGACCTCACTGATGGTGCAGCTATTTTAGCCGAACGTGTTGACGCTATCCTTGCTGGATTCAAGGGAATTGCCTCAGTTGATGTTATTGCAGCCCCAGAATCATATCAGGTTAACAACTATTGGGCGCTTACAGATTGGGAACATTACGGTCATATCGCAGGTGCCTATCAGGTTGCTCCTGGCACATTGACAATTGCTAATGATGGACTTGATATTCTTGATCCTGAAATGACAATCGTTACTTATTGCTGGACTGGTCAGACATCTTCAATGATGACAGCCTGGTTAACTGCTTTAGGTTATGAGGCAAAGAGCCTGAAGAATGGTGCTAACAGCATGATTTATTCAGAACTTGAAAGCCACAAGTGGTCTGCACTAACTGCTGACTACCCAATGGAACAATAAGAGTTCAGTGTAATAATTGAATAAAAATTATTCATATGGATTTATGAGGGGGAGTCGAATTTTATTCGGCTCCCTCTTGCTGTCTTCTGCGCTTTTCGGGCAGTTGACACTAGATAATGTTGCGAACCCCCACGGCAGTGAAGATTGTGGTCTGTGTCATACAGAATCCAGTGACGCTACTGCAGCGAACTTGAAAAAAGATGTATGTACCCAATGCCACTCAGCAGCTGCCATTAATGCACTCATTCACCCCATTGATGGTGTGAATACCCATTCAGAAAGAATTTCTATCCCTTCCAGTTTTAAATTGGAATCAGATGGGAGCCTGGGGTGCCTGACCTGTCATCAGGTTGCCTGTAAAGTCAATCGGTCAAACCGTGCATTCTTAAGAGGCGGGCCATACCGAAAAGAATTAGATTTCTGCTATAATTGTCATAGTAAGAAAAATTATAGCAAAATGAATCCCCATATTCAGGTGCTGGAAGATGGCAGTGTGAATGAATCGACCTGCTTACAGTGCCATGTAAAACAACCCAAAAAAGATGATCACCCAACGATTGCAAATGAAATGCAGCTGGACATGGCAGCCACGTGCAATAAATGCCATTCTCTCCATTCCCACGAACAGAATCATCAGGGTAAAAATATTGAGTTGTCCAAAAAAGCGACGGTAAAACGCTTTAAACAGACACAACAAAGATTTGGGGTAACCTTACCCCTTTCCGAGGATAACCTCATTCAGTGTAATACCTGTCATTATACCCATAACCGCGGGACCCTAGCAGTCGATCAGGTCGTCTACGAGGGTGACGGTGAAAACCAGCGTTTCTTACGCCTATCAAAAGAGAACTTATGTTATGCATGTCATGATCTATAAGCGTTCCCTGCTCCTGTTGCTGGCAACCCTGTTGCTTACAACACTCCCCGCGTTGGGACAACAGGCTGATTCTGAAAACTGTAACCTGTGTCATGATCTAGCCATGATTGGTGTTAGTGGACCAGGTAATAGTCTGAGAAGTTTTGAAATCACATCAGATGGATACAGCCACTCAACACACCGTAATGTCATTTGCCGGGATTGCCATACGGATATCAACGTATTCCCTCATCCTGAACAAGTAGAAAAAGTTGAATGCTCAAAAGCCTGTCATATCACAAAACCATTTGCTCTAACGGGCTATTCACATATCGATCAGGCTGAAGCCCACGCCATCAGTGCTCATGGACAGAATCCGAAATACTCCGATGAGAAGAATGATGCCAAACCCGGGTGTAAATATTGTCACAATAATACATTCAGAAACATCATTGAAGATGATAAACTTTCAGAGAGCAGTAAACACTGCGTCCGGTGCCATGAAGGTGATGGTTTAGCTGGTGTTATTCTCCATGTAAACTCCCACTCAGGACATAGAACGACTGAAGCATCTATCGATGTGGTTGAACTATGCTCTTCCTGTCACAGTGATGAGAGTCGCATGAATCAATTTGATGTAAACCTTACCCAGGTTTCAGGCTATGAAAGACACTTTCATGGGAAGGCACTCAAAAAAGGTTTAGACGAAGTGGCGAATTGCATGGATTGCCATCGCAATCACCTCAACTTGCCGGCTGATGATCCGAACTCCAGTATCCACCCAAACAATATTCAGCAGACTTGTAGCTCAAATGCCTACTGTCATTCAGACGCTAACGCAAAATTTGCTACATCTGCAATTCATTCAGAACCGACCACACAAAATAATCCCATCATTTTCTTTACTGAATGGGGCTTCATTCTGCTAACCGCAGGAACAATGGCACTCCTCTTTGCACATATCCTACTGGATTTTGGTCGCTGGGGCATTGATGCCTGGATGCGGAGGAAAAAAAGATGAGTAGAGACTATACACGCTTCACTCTAAACCAACGTTTACAGCATATATTTATGTTTGTCCCCTTTATCATACTGGTTCTCACCGGTTTCCCTATCAAGTTTCCTGACAGTGATTTTTGGGGCATGGTCATGGCTGCTATTGGTGGTATTGAAATGGCACGGAGCATTCATCGTTTTGCCGCAGCTGTCATGATTATTGATTTCGGTTTTCATATCATATATGTGTTTTATAATCTGATAAAAAATCGCCCATCACTGTCTGAAATGCGTCTCGTCCCTAACAAGAAGGATGGACAAGATATCATCCAAAACTTGAAATATTTTCTATTCCTAACGGATGAAAGACCACAGTTTCATAAGTTTTCCTATATTGAAAAATTTGACTACTGGGCTGTCTTCTGGGGTATGTTTATCATGGCAGGTAGTGGACTGGTTCTCTGGTTCCCTGTTGAAGTGAGTAAATTCCTCCCGGGTGTTGTGATTCAAATAGCATATGTTGCTCATAGTGATGAAGCCCTCCTGGCCTTCCTCGCAATCATCATCTGGCATTTTTATAATGTCCATTTTAACCCAAGAATCTGGCCAGCTAACAATGTCTGGTTCAAAGGTACATTGACAGAGGAAGAGATGGAGCACGAGCATCCACTGGAGCTGGAAGAAATCAAGGCCAAAGAAAGGACTGCAAAATGAAAAAATTGCTCAGAGTCCTTTATGGATTAACCCTTTTGGCCGCTGGAGTTGCAATCTCTGTTTGGCTGGTTGGCATAGCCGTTTCTCACGATGTTGAGCTTGAGACTGAAGTACTATCTGATTCAAGATTTCCAGATTACGTCCAACAATTAAATACCTACTACGATAGTTATGAAAATCGTAAGGACCACTTTCATCAGACCAAGGAACGCTATCTGCTACCCATGGATGAACAGGAAAATTGTCTGAGCTGTCATTCAATTTGGCCGCACACAAAAGATCTGCGTACCCGATCGTTTAATAATCAGCATTCCCGGTATATGTCCTGTATGGTCTGTCATATTGACGAGCAACCCGGACGTCCAGTGAAGTACGAGTGGTATGACTTTGGCGTTGATAACTCCATTACCCGACAGGGTCCATTTGGTGTTCATCGCCTGGCTGATGGTAGCTTATCTGCTGAGGACAATTTCATCAGCAAAATTATTCCGGTAATTACAGATGGTAATATCGATACCAGGCTTTTTACGGCTTACAATACGCCACAATTCGTTGACTACCGAGAAGCTGTTGATGCTGGGAAATTTGTAGATGAAGTGAAAGTTCGAACCGAAGCAGAATCTTTAGTTGGTGAGCAGGCAATCACCTGTAGTCAGTGTCATTCAGAGTCATCCAGTTTTCCCTGGGAAATTCTGGGATTTACTGGCGATCGATTAAATGAAATGCAACATTCAGCCGTTGTCGGCATGGTTGAGAAATACGAATCATTCTATTTCCCTCCCGTGTTTGAATAAGAAAATTACCTGAGATATTTAATGCAAATTAAAACCTTTTTCGGCGTTCTTTCCCTTGTCCTCGCCATTTTTAGCCAGGGAGCGATTGGACAGGAAATTGTATTATCCCAAGTTCAGGAGTTTGAGTCTGGCTTCAATTTCCCAACGGATATCACGGGTAATGCACGGGGAGACGTCTTTGTCCTGGATGCCATGAATGATCGGGTGGTTCTCCTGAACAAGAATGGAGCAGTTTCAGAAATTAAACCCCAGCGTGACAGTTTTTACAAAGCTGTGGGCATCGCTATTATTGATGATGAAATATGGATAGCTGATACTCCCCGATCCCGACTATTGAAAATGAGACTGGACGGCCGTATCAGTCAGGTGGTCAAATTGGATCATGGAACTGAGCCCGTTGATCTCATTAGTGTGGGCAAAAACAAAGTGGTTACAGATCGCTTGAACCATACGATCACTGTTCTTGATGAAAATAACAGGGAGAAGTATTACTGGGGCAAACGGGGCGAAAAAGTGGGTGAGTTTATAAATCCCGGCTTTTTGGCTGCAGCACCAGAGAATCGCCTTATCATTGGTGATATTCTAAACCGACGTGTCATGTCGTACTCTCAGAGCGGTCGATATCCACAAATTATTGCCAGGCCCGGTGTCGAAAGGGGTCAAACATTCAGACCCAAAGGTGTCGCCCTTGATTCACAAAATCGTATCTGGATTGCAGATGGTTATACAGGGTCACTTCAGGCATTTTCTGTATCAGGAAAGTTTCAGGGGGTCGCCACACGTGATGGGAAATCACTTGAACTGTCAGCTCCTACTGGTCTTTGGGTAGATGCGAAGGATCAATTGTGGGTGGTGGAATCATTTTCCAACAAAGTCAGTGTCTGGCGGACTCCATGATGATTTATTCGAAATATAAAGCCCTGCTCTTCCTACTCCTTCTAGCTCTTTTAGGTAGTGCCACCTTTGCTCAACATAATCCCGATGGCAGAAAGGTCAGCCTGGATTGTGTTACCTGTCATATTAGCTGGCATGATGATATTGATTTAGAACTGTCCTTGATGCCTGAAATTGATGCCCCCATTCAGTTACAGGGTCTTCCTGCACGTATTCCTACCGCTGCCATGTGCTTTTCATGTCATGATGGTACCATCAAAGATTCACGCCAGATGTTTTCATCTAAAAACCACCAGATTGGTATGGATGTTACACGTTCTGATGTTCAGGAGTTACCCCTGGATAAACATGGTGATATTTATTGTGGCACCTGTCATACACCTCATAGCCTAAAACCTGAGGAACAGGGTGGGCTGGCTCCATTTCTACGGATGGATAAAGTCAATTCAGATTTATGTCTGGATTGCCATTCAAATCAGGCAAAAGATCATACCAACCATCCTATCAAGGTCAAAGTCGCTGCTGGACACACCATGCCCGAGAATAGCTTCTGGGGCAAAGATGGCACGATGGAATGTATGACCTGTCACCCCATACACGGGGAGCAATCAGTGGTAGGTGTTAATGGTGACGATCGTAGTGAGTTGTGTTCGTCCTGCCATGAAGCTTATTTCAGTATCAAACTTACTGATCATGATATGTCCAGTTCCTTGATGGTCAAAGCAGGTGGGGTAGGTCCTGATTTTGGCAGTCACGATGCCTGCTCTGCGTGCCATATCAGTCATGGTGCCCGTGGAAAACATATGTGGTCAATGGCCGTTGATGAGACTGAAGGCGAAAATGCCTACTGTATTGGTTGTCATAGTGATGGTGGGCTGGGTCAACAAAAAGTTTTTAGTCATGTAGGACACCCGGTTTCTGGTAAAACCATGAGGAAGGATATTCCTACTCTGGGGATTAAAGCTGGAGATAAACTGTTGTGTAAGACCTGTCACGATCCACATAACTGGGAGTTTTCAAGCAAACATGGTGTCACTGCAGCCAATGAAGAAGGCACGGAATACACATCATTTCTGAGATTGCCTGACGATGCACAGGGGCAACTGTGTGTCGCCTGTCATACCAACCAGTCCAGTATGTTCAAATCTGACCATAGTGTAGCCAGAGAAGGGTTCCAGCAATACTTTAGAGAATCAAATAAGCTACATGGACAGTGTACAGTTTGTCATGGGACACATACTGAAAGCTTTGATGCTTCTGCAGAGGAAGATCCGTATGCTGCGTTATGTCTGGATTGTCACTCTGATCAGCATTTTCCAACCTCCGTGGTTCACAACAACCACCCAATGGGTGTCCCATTCAATTCCTCCAGTAAGCTGGACGGATATGAGAAAAATGGGCAGACACTCCTGAGTTGTAATACCTGTCATGATCCTCATAAGTGGGGAAAGAGTGTTGAAAGTTCAGGGACTGTGGATTTGAATGGCGATGATCGCAACTCCTTCCTAACCCTGTCCAACTGGCCTGAGCCCAAGCTTTGTCTTGATTGTCATCCAGAACAGGAATCTTTACTCAATACAGACCATGATTTAACTGAACCCGATAAAAGTGCCTGTAGCATGTGTCACGTTTCTCACAATGCCGAAACTGAGTATGGCATTCTGGCAAAATGGGGCGGTGCTCCTGGAGAAAGTTTCAACGAGAAACATTGTTTTAGCTGTCACAACCCTCAGGGCTCGGCTTCCAAAAAGTTGGTTGAAGGATATACGCATCCTCGTGAGTTTGGAATCCTTACACCGCCAGCGCGTGGCACTGGTTCCTGGTTGGAATTCCCATTATTCACTGAAGATGGACCCAGCGATAATGTTGGTCATATCGATTGTTTTACCTGCCATGATCCACATTCATGGTCCTATAAATCTGATTTCCAAAAGGTAAGCAGTGACAATGAAGAAGGAAACGACCTGACTTCATTTCTCCGGAATCCAAGTCAATTGACCCTATGTTCAGATTGCCATGGGGAGAGTACTTTGTGGAAATACAACTACTATCACGACCCGGTCAAGAGGAAGAGATATTAATATGTCTGTTATCCGACTAAGAATACTTACCCCACTGGTAGGACTGTTAATCGTTGGTCTCATGGGATGTGCTTCCAGCAATAAAGTTCGTGAGGAAATAAATTTTCCGGATGATGTTTCTCAACCCTTTTTAACCTTACAACAAATCATTGATGGTGAAACAGATAGCGCTTTTAACCTGTGGCACTCGATTAGAAATATTCTGGCTGGTCCCGGGAGCACGTATCGGTTGAATAAACCAACAGATATGATTGTAGATGATCAGAACAGGTTATTAATTGTGGATTCTGAAGCCGGTGTTATTGCAGCGTTTATCAAAGAAGGCAATTACTGGATTACCAGTAATCAGCATCGGGTGAGCGGTATTCAGCACCCCATGAGTATAGCTGCTGCATCAGATCGTTTGTACATAAGTGACTTGAGCAGCGGAGTGGTTCACATCCTGGATTATGATTTCAAAGTAGTGGGTGAAATAGAACATGTTGGAATGAATCAGCCCAGCGGGTTGGTATTTGATGTTCATGGAGATCGCCTGCTGGTTGTGGATTCCCCTTCAAATCGTGTTTTCGTTTTTTCTAGAACTGGAGAATTGATTAATCAAATTGGCGACGCAAGTGCGAATCAAAGTAACCTTCAAAG
Source organism: Fidelibacterota bacterium (assembly GCA_016844945.1). Classification (GTDB taxonomy): domain Bacteria; phylum Fidelibacterota; class UBA8477; order UBA8477; family JABMPR01; genus JABMPR01. The sequence continues at coordinate 59,599 of JAERTJ010000011.1, forward strand.
ACCCATCTCATTGACGGTTGATCAAGAGGATGGAGATATTTTTGTTCTGGATGGGATCGCACGCAAAGTCAAACACTATGACAGTGAGCTAAACTTTGTGAGTAGTTTTGGTGAATACGATCAAGTCCCTGGTAGTTTTGCCTTTCCCAAAGGAATCGCTCTCTCATCTGACAAGATTCTTTTTATTAGTGATGCGGCATTTGGAAATATCCAACTGTTCGATCCTTCAGGTGCCCTTCTGTACTTTTTTGGAGAAACGGGTACTGGCCAGGGCGAATTTTTAATGCCGCGAAATCTATTCATGGATAACAATCAGTATCTTTATGTGGCTGATCCCTATAATAATCGTGTCCAAGTATTTAAATACTACGCACAATAATGAGCGTGAAATGAATATGATAAATGACGACAAGATGCGTTCTCCTTTTCGGATAGTTGCAACATCGGTGGTTTTTTTCATTCTGTTTTTCAGCCAGGCTTTTGCAGTGGATATCGAATCCATTGGTCGAATTGAAAGTCGGGTAGGTTTACTCCCAACTGGGGATGATCTGGATGGAAACAATCTCGTTCATATGGAGCGAATCAATTGGGGTATTCAACAGCAATTCAATCTTTTGGGACTTCAATATAGTGTAAGCGGTGGAGGTATCATCAGAGGCTCAAGTCTGTATGATGATAACAAACTTATCCCAGAATTTCAAGCCAAGGCTCGAATTACACCATTTCGTCAAGTGTCTCTGGAGATGTTCAGTTATTCACAATTACGGAACCCCATGCAAATTGCACAGGATTCACTACAACATCACGAACAGGTCAGCGGCGTTCAATTCAGCACCGGTTTACCTGGAAATGGTAGATTTCTGGTTGCTTATGGGCTTAGGAAATCAAGTAGAGACACCAATGAGGTTGATCATCAGTTTATGAAACTGCAACTCGAACAGAAATTACTGGGTTTACAGTTTCGTATTCGAGGGGAAAAAGATTTATACAGTTACAATTTTACGAGCGGGGACAACGACAGATCCAACATGTCCATTCAGTGGTACGGGAGTCCTATCAGGGGCTTGAATTGGTCGGCTTTAAACTCTGTTCATTACTATGACGGTGAAGCTTACTGGAGAATTTACCAACGCGCAAATTATCAAGTTACCAACCGTTCCACTGTCTGGGCACATGTTAAAAACGAACAGGTAGCGTATCGTGGAAGTTATCTCAATACTCAGGCTTTTGATTTTGATTATCGGTGGAAATTGAATGACATGTTCGCCTTTCAGACTCTCATCGAAGGCAGCAAGGTCAAACCACTCTCAGGTGATCCTATGTATCACTGGCGATCCTATTTAGGGGGTGTCCACTGGCGAGTAGGCGAGAGAACCTCTGCCCTGGGTGTATTGCAGTTTGGTTACAAGGAGTCTTATCGTTTCGGTTCAGGCAATAATGTGAAATTTGAGCTAGAAGAGCGCTTACCGTTGCTAGAGTCACGTCTCCTGCGTATTGCAGTAAGGGATTATGCAGCAGGTGAATATTTTACCCGATCAGATGATGTTGAAGAAGATCCACGCTACGATATCGATCACAACTTAGACCTGACTCTGGATTTATGGCCCGGTCAAAAAATTCAGTTGGGCAATACATTCAGACTCATTAACCATTGGGGAACAGATCTGGATTTTTCAGAAGACACACTCCGCAATGCAGTTACGCATAATGTTCAGCTCAAATATATCCAAAGAAAATTTAGAGCTTCCCTGGATCATCTGACAATTAACGATCTGGGAGATAGTAGCGATACTCGCCTGCATCTCAATACTCGTTTTACTTATCGGATGACCAACAGGAGCAGTTTGAACCTGGTCAGCATGTATCGCTACCAGTCCGAGATGTACCCTGATTATGTATGGTTGAGTTCCTTCCTGAAATTGAATATGCCCTATTTTGACTGGGCAGTGGAAGTACAGGCACAAGGGAGTCCCGATACTTTGTTTGAAGAGAATTTTTCCGTGTGGATGCGTTTCATGAGGCAGTTATGATTAAATCTACCCTGGTCCCCGCTTTCTTTGTCTTTGCATCTCTGGTGATGGGGCAAAGCTTTGATGATATGCAATCAAAGAGCAAAATAGCTTCAACCCCCCATAATTTGAGTGCCAATAGGGAGTCTGCTGCAGAAGCTAATATTCTTACTGACTACTCACTATGCCGTTCCTGTCATGTACCCAATAAAGCAACTGCTGTAGAACCCCTCTGGTATCGGAAGGGATCAATTTCAACTTTTGATTTAAACAAAGAAATCGAACTTTCGGATTCTCATGTTCATCCCCTGGATCCAGGAAGTCGGAATTGTCTATCCTGCCATGATGGTAGCATGGCTAGAACTTTTCCTCATCGAGGTGAACAGAAACATCCCCAGGTGAATCTTACGGCTCCTGAAGCACAAGCACCTGCCAATTACAATATGCATTTGTTTAATTTCCCACCATCTGGTAGAGAGATTAGCAGACCTGATGAATCTTCTCCATTGATTATGACCAGTCAGAACCAGGTGGGTTGTATCACCTGTCATGACCCGCATAACAATGAGAAGGGCCAGTTCCTGAGAGTTTCAAATGAGAAATCGGAAATTTGTCTGGAATGTCATCACATGCAGAATTGGGATCTTTCAACCCATGGTAATCCTCAGAATCCGCTACATGCCGATTTGGAAGAGATTGCCTGTCTGCAGTGCCACGAGATTCACACCTTACCCACAAACGCGAAGCTACTGAGGGCCGATGAGAATACCTTGTGTCTCAGCTGTCACGATGGAAGAGTAGATGAGTCTACAGAAGTAGCCAGTGTCAAAAATTTAGAAGAAGTCTTTGAAAAACCATTTACCCACCCCATTCGGATTAATCCTAATGTGACAGGTGTTGGATACGCTTCTGATACGGAATCACCCTGGAATTTTGGATTGGCTGATGACCGATATGTGCGCTGTGGTGACTGTCACAATCCACATGCTGTGACTCAGGAATCGATTTCTCCAGTTCTGGATGGTAGTCTGGCCTTTGTAAGAGGTGTTGATGCTGTTGGTTTCAATAAAGATCAAGCAGATTATGAATATGAAGTTTGTTACAAATGTCATGGACAAAATCAGAATTTAAATCCAATCAATGATGTAGCTCGTCTGTTTAGTGAGGGGAATCGTAGTTTCCATCCCGTTGAGAACGTAGGCATGGCAATGACTGTCCCCAGCTTGAAGCAAGGCTGGAGTGAGCAATCTCTGATCACCTGTTCTGATTGTCACGGAAACGATGATAAGTACGGTCCTCAGGGACCCCACGGGTCAAGCATTCCTCATATATTAAAAGCGGCTTACAGTGATTTCCCTTATGGTGATATAGCTGAAGAAGAGCTTTGTCTTCAATGTCATGATCAACGCGTTATTCTAGGCAATGATGGTTTCAAATTTCATAACCTTCATATCCAGCGTGCAGGTTATAGTTGTTCAGCCTGTCACAATCCCCATGGAAGTATGGATTTGCCAGGTCTTTTAGATCTGGACAAACCTTATATCACTGCTTATGATGGAAAGAAGGAAATTGAGGAACTTGATCCTCGGCATGGTACCTGTACTTTTCAATGTCATGAGTACAAACATGTCAAAGAGTATTATTAAACCGACTCTACTCTCGTAATCACAAGCATTTACAAAAGGCTGTAGCCCACTGAGGACCGCAGCCTTTTTCTTTTCCCTCTAACAGTTTACCCCCGGATAATATAGTTCATGCCAGTTGTAGCCCTTGGAGTGTGACTCTCAAATACAAGACACATGCAAGAGTGGTGGTTGATGACACAGGGTGAACTCGTGCGATTGTCCTATAACGGTACCAGGTAAGTCAAATCAGACTATGATAGACCTCCAGGGCTAGGTGGAGGAAGCGTATCCTACAGTGCAAGTAGATAGCATGTGCTCAAAGCAGTGTTGATAGTGTAATAACTGTTTAAGATTGAGATATAATCTCCTGGTCAGTAGTCAAACTGTTCTGGGTTCCATCCTTCGCGTAAGGTGAACAGAACTATTTTACTCTTACTTAATTGTTAGGGAGAATAAACCTTGACCGTCTAAAAGGAAGCGCCCCTGCTGAAAGCGAATTTCAACAGGGGCGTGAGTAGTAAGGTCTGAGCTTAGATGATCTAAGCTATATTGTCATTCTGAGTTATTCTTCCTCGGATTTGACAAATGGCTCTTCAGTTGGGTTGAGTTCTGGATCGGGCTCAGCACCACCATGCTCGTGTTCGAACATCTGGCGCGGCATTTTACCTGATAACCAACTCGTGTTCATGGGGCCAACACTGGGACGAAAAACTGTATTGTAAAGGTGCCAGATTAGAATAGCCAGAGTGGCTAACCATGCTTCCCAATAGTGTAGTACAAGAGAAACATCAATTAAGGCACTTGAAAATTTCTGGATGAAGAAATTGTCAAACCACAGAATCAGACCTGTAACTATCATGACGATATTGCCCCAGACACCCGCCCAGTATTCCAGTTTTTCTGGATAAGCGAATCGACCATATTTTGGTTCGTGGTTTCTGAAGTCAAAGAAGTATAACAGCATCTCCCAGAATTCTCTGAAATCTCGGATACCTGGGATCATATCTTTGACAAACTGTTTCCCGCGTTTGGTGAATAGGAAAAGCAGATGCCAGATAGACGTGACGATCATGAATACTGCGGCATACCGATGGAGGACACCTCTAAATTCAAATCCACCTTCCCAACCAAAGAAGAGTTGAGCCATCCATGAATCACCAAAACGCAGCGAGAACCCAGAGATCACCAGAGTAAAAAATGATACCAGCAGGGCTGTATGTTGGGCTACTTCAAGACCGCGCATACGTCGGACTGAAGGTGCTTTCATAGTCATACGGAGTTGCTTCAAATAATCAAGAAGTGTATGGAGAAACATGCCTCCAATAACCACTGCAATGAGGATGATGTAAATCTTTTCAATGAGTACAGCTAGGGGGGTTCGAGGATCAACATCCCCAATGCCATGAATAGTAACGGCTGCAAGTTCATCACTTATGCCAGGATGACATTCACCACACGTTGTTGCGAGGTTTGTGGGGTGAATAGATGAAGTGGAATCCGTGCTGGGTAGAATTCTGTGAGAACCATGGCAGGACTCACAATTGGCAACATGAAGGTCACCGGCCATACTTTTGAGACCATGGTAACTATCCACATAATTGCTGGATTCACCAAGTTTTGTTCCAAGACGCTCATTCAGAGCGGTTGATTCATGACAGGGTTCACAGGTTGCAGCGGCCACTCTCAGTTTAGAAACAGGTGAACGTGGATCATCAGGTGCAATAATTCCATGTTCACCATGACAATCTGTACATACTGGTGCATTGGCCATGCCGCGTGCAGCGAGTTTTCCGTGGATACCATCCCAGTAATCTTTTTCAGCTTCTGGGTGACACTTCCCACAAGTCTTGGGAATATTCAGATGGTAGATGGAAGATTCAGGGTTTGTCGGTGGAAAAATTTGGTGAGAAGTTCCCCCTGAAGAATGACAATCATCACAAGAGGCTGCCTTGGAATTACCTTCCCCGGTAGCTTTTCCGTGAACACTGCTGTTGTAGACTTCCACAGGGTGATCAACCAGGATATCATAGCGATTAACCAGATCAATATTCTCATGACAAACACCACAAGTATTTGCCAGATTTGATGGGTTCACCGTAGAGTTCAGCATGGAGCTGGGAAGTATATTGTGATCACCATGACAGGCAGAACAGGTGGGCATATCTGCACATTCACCTTTTTCAGATCGACCATGTGCCTGATATTCATCAGATGCATCTTCATGACAGGAACGACAACCTTCACAACCTGCTACAAAGTCTTCCGCTTCTTCGGTGTGGGGGCTGGTGTCATGGTAAATATGACAGTCCAAGCACTCCATGCCTTCGTGGATTGAACCATCCAGGTCATCCTGGATGATGGTTTCCATGGCACTTTCCTCGTGACAGTCAACACACTGATCACTGTCAAGGGGTTCATAGTCTTCATCGTCCTGAGCCACAACAGGAACAATGGTAAACATGGCAAGCAAGAGGAGGATGAACATGTGTTTAAGTGTGTGTCGCATAGGGGTATCGGGCCTCTCTATCTCTAACAAATTATTTTCGGTTAATCTTTATTCCGGGGATGTCTGTGGGGTAGCTCAGGTCTTCATCATGACATTCCACGCACGAGGGTGCTACATCATATCGATCATCCACATGACATTCATAGCAATCAATCTCTTCGTGGTCTTCATTCAATTGAATACCTGTTATTCCATGGTCAAACTCACCTACCTCAAAGTTGGTATGGCAAGATGCGCAATCAGGATCAAGTGCAGATACAGGATCACTACCAAGATGGCATTGATTACAACTCAAGGTGGTATGGAATCGATTAAGTTCCCAACCGGTATTAATATGAGCGAAACCTTCTGATGGTGTACTTCTATGACAATCACCACATGTATCTTCTGCTTTTGTTTCATGACAGCTGCTGCAAGGGTTGTGGTGAACGGGTAGGGTCTTCACCTCATCAGCCATAGCAGGTGTGTAATTATGACACGTCGAACAATCGGTTTGTCTGTGGCAATGTTCGCATTTGAATCTATATAAATCCACATGCTCTTTATGCCGGAAAGCCACTGGATCTTGTTTGCTTCCAGGTGAAACAAAATGGAAGATTTCAGGAACGACAATTTCTTTGTGATCATGTGCCAGAATATCTGTGGCATCGAGTTTTTTGCGAATGTTGAAACGAAATTTTTTCTGAACGTGGCAAGTTTTACAGACTTCATCACCCTTCCAGTCCTGATGGCAATTCAGACAGTTCCGATGGTAGGCACCATTTATAGTTGGCATGGAAATCGAAGCGTTCTCTTCATCAGATGTATGGCAATCAGCGCAGGGCTCAAAGACTCCCTCAGAGCCATGGTGGTGGCAAGTGTTACATCCCTCGCCCATCTTGGTCATGTCTGCATGCAGCTTGTGATCAAAATGAACTGGCTCAAAAATGTTTTCCAGTAACCCGATTTCAATCTTATCAGGCGCTTCAACTTTGGTTTCAGCCGTTTGTGAAAAACAGACACTTATTCCAATGAGGAGTACAAGTAGGGCAAGGGACTTTTTCATAATTTATATCGCTTTTTTCGCTTATTTTTTTGGCGCAGGATGAGCAACTTCTTTTACGCGTACTGCATAGTCAAAAGGTTTGTATGTTGGAGAGTCAGGGTTGTGACAGACTGTACAAGTTTCTGCCTTAATGGTAGTTAACCCGAGAGTCTCACCTTTGATCTCACCTGCAGTGATTGCTATCATTTTCTTCTTGGATTTGTAAAGACTACCAGCACCATGGCAGGACTCACAACCGACGCCGGCCAGAGCCTTGTTCTTTTTGACAGCTTTTTTGTCCAATGGATCAACTTCTATTTGATAACCTGAGGCGCTACCCCAACCGGTGACATGACATACCAGACATTCAGGAGCTTTTTCGGGAGCGACTTTGATTCCCATCTTTTTGGCGATGGCTTTGGAGGCATCAGTTTTTAAAGTTTCTAGAGATTTTGCGTGAGGTCCTTTCGACCATATACCATACTGACTACCGACCTCAGCTTTGCTATGACAGATTTTACATTTTTTTGAGCCTACATATTCTGCAGACTTGTCCCCTGCGAAAACAACCGATGTGACCAGGACTAGAAACAGCACCAATAACTTTTTCATGTTAAATTCCTTTCAGTAAACCAGATTTATAGTTTTTAATTGATTAAAGAGATCATGAATTGCATGCACTACTTATTTCCCCTTTTCCTTAATACATGATTAAAGGCAAACTTAATTTAAACAAATAATGTGCCAACCAATCGATCCACAGAGTGGATATTGTGCATATCTTAAGAAGGGTCAAATATAGAAAAAAGAATGTTAAAAATAAACGGTTTATGGGTGATAGCCCTAACTTTTGCAACAATAAATAATGAATGTTATGTACAGTGAATTAGCGCACAGGGTGTAATAATCAACAGATGACAAAGTAAATGAAAAAGACAACACATGTGAAAAAGCATGTAATTAATCTTTAAAATTATTACATTCTTTTGGTGAACTTGAAAACTAGATAATGAGGGAAACATGAGGATTGGAATTGCTTCAAATGATGAGTTGAGTATTGCGCAACATTTTGGTAGAGCCAAAGGGTTTGTGATAGCAGAAATCGATAATGGTAAAGTGGTGGCCAAGAATTTTCGTAGAAACACATTTTCTATGCATATGCAACCAGGCTCACATACACACGGTGAACATGGTCATTCCCATGGTGCCATCTTAGATGCGCTAGCTGATTGCTCAGTTGTCCTTGCACGTGGTATGGGTCGCCGTATTTATGACGATTTAAACAGAGCTGGTATTCAAGCAGTCATTACAGATCACGCCGAGGTCGATGTGGCAATAGATGCATACCTTGCGGGGACACTGAAGGACAATCCTGAAAAGGGCTGTGTGCATTAGGCTATATATTTAATACGGAGGGGATGCTATGTCTAATCTTGCGGAACTGAGTCGTGAAGAGCTTCTTGGGATGCTGGACGATTTTGCCAAGAATTGGTTGGCTCATGATGGGTTGTGGTTTCAGGCTGTTGAAAATTCATTCGGAATAGAGGAAGCCACTCGGTGCGACACCGAAGCCTGGAAAACCTTCACCGTTCTGGAAGCAAAGCGGATTATGAAGCGTCATGGAATTAGGAAAAATTCTGGCCTGGCTGGATTAAAGCGAGCGCTAGGATATCGTCTTTATGCTCGATTGAATAAGCAGGAAATCAC
>JAERTJ010000012.1 GCA_016844945.1 Fidelibacterota bacterium
CAGGTTACACTCCGCATAACAATTGGAAGCGATGTAAAGTCGGAAGAGGCTGCGTATGAAGCGATACAGCTTACAAGTACTGGTATTGGCTCTAACCCTGACGTTTGTACAGTGTTCAATGTTCGGTGGAAAATCAAAACCCGAAGAAGAATCCTGGGACAAGAACGGGGCTCAACAAGATTCACTGAATCGTGCTGAATCTGCTGGGGTCGATGCTGAAGGGACTGATGAATCAGCCTGGCAAAGTGGTGAACAAGCTGACAACCTGATCTACAACCTGGATCAGCTCAGAAATAAGAAACCAGCTGATGGCGAATCTGCTGATTTTGTTACCAGCGAAATCAATTATGAAGTCAAGCGATTAGCGGCTGAGTTAAAATATGTCAAAAAGAAATTAACCGAACTTCAAACACAGAGTGAAGTCTGGACAAATCCTCTCAGCATATATAGTAAAGAAGTACATTTAGAAAATGGCACCAAACTTTTCGGGGATGTGATTGATCAGGACAAGGACAATATTCAGGTCAAAACACTGATTGGTGTTCTTTCGGTCTCCCGTGATCAGGTCTTGAGGATTGTCGATAATATTCCAACCACAGAAGATGCCGCTGCAGTAACCGAAGCAGACCAATCAGGTCGCGGTGGTGCTCCCATGAATATGAACAATGATCGTGCTGCCATGGCTACCACTCAGGATGTCAAGGGTGATTCACGTCAGAGTAAGTATACGGGCAATGTTGTACTGTCTGGCAGTATCAAGGAACGCAAGGACCGTAGTGGCAATACCATTTTATCGGGCGTGGTCAAAAACATTGGCGGTCGCCGAGCTGATTTTGTCAAAGTAAATTTTCTATTCAGAATCAATTGGAGTGGTGATACTCGAGAGCTCACAGCTTTTGTAAAGGGTTCACATCACGTCTTTTCAAGTGGCGTCAATACTGACACCTCCCTGTTTCCCGGAGCCAGTGGTGAATTTGAGCTCTATGTTCCCAACTCCTTTGGTTCCTTTATAGGTTATAGTTATTCCATTGACTGGGAAGAACATGATATCTAGACCCTCACTCATATTAACACTTACGCTGGTAAGTCTTGTGGGTCTGCTGTCTTGTACACCCAAAGAACCCGCCACGCCTGCTCCAAGTATTGAGCAACTGAAGATGCAATCCCAGATGAAAGCATTGTCGGCAGAGGTGGTGAAGTTGCGCGAATCCAGACAGGAAGTTGAACTCTTAAGAGCCAACATCGCAGCTATGGATACCCAGATTGCCATCTATCAGAGCAAGCTGGATGAAAAGGTAGAAGAACCTGTAATTGAAGTGGTAGCCACACCTCGAGATCCAGATATCATCAATCTACGTGGCAATATCTATGTTTTGATTCGGGAAATTGACTCCCTTAAAGAGGGCATGAAAAACCTTGAAAAAATGAACGATTCGCTTGAAATGCAAATCGAGCAACTTGCTGTGGAAACGCATACAGAATCTGACCTTGAAATTGTCATGGCTGAACCCGTGGTTGAGGCTGTCACCCTCCAACCAGTGGTGAAAGAAGAAAAGCCTGTTGTACAGACTACTCCTACACTGATGGAAGAGCCTGTGGTTGTGAAGACTGCCCCAGCTCGTGGTTACACCTTTAATGCTGATTACCGCCTGGCATATAACGATGCCCTGAATAATTATTTCAACAACGATTTTCTGGAAGCCATTCAAGAATTCCGCGTGCTCATCGAACGCGAACCATCTGGTGCTTATGCTGATAATGCTCAATACTGGATCGGCGAATGCTACTATTCTCTGGAGGATTTTGAATCAGCCATAACGGAATTTGAAAAGGTCTTTGCCTTCACTGAAAACAATAAAAGCGACCATGCCCTTTTTAAGATTGCCATCAGCTATCAACAGCTGGGTCGCTATCTAAAAGCCCAGGAACACATGGAACGATTTATTCGAGAGTTTCCAGACAGTGAACTTGTTTCTCAAGCCAGGGATTTTCTCAGGGGAAACAGCCGGAATTAGAATCATGCCTCGCCATCTTCTAAATATCACCCTTATTCTCCTCCTGTGTGGAATGGCTGTTCACGGCCAGACCAACCCGGGTAGTTTATTTTATGATATTGGATTGATGATTGAGGGCAGTGCAAAAGTTGCTCCTGAACCTGAGTCATTGGAGGGTGAGACTCCCATCCTAGATCAAGAAGAAGCTGCTCTGGAAGAAGAATTAAACCGCTATCAGCAGAAACTGGCTGAGACAGAAGTCAGGTTAAGATACCAGACTCAGGTCATTGACAGTCTTCAGACAGAAATTGCCCAGATCAAAGCAGCTAGCGAGACAGACCGGGCGCTGTTGTCAACAAGAATTACCAGTTTGGTGGGTCAGCAAGAGAATGCTGCAAAGAGACCGACATTTGTCCCTGGAGAATCAACCACTTCTGACAGTGTATTTGCAGAACTGAACACCCCCTGGAAAAATGTTAAGACACAGGCAGCCATTATCAGACCGAATACACCTAAACTCACTTCAGCGGAAGAGCAAATGTCCTACCGCAATGGTTTGACAAAATTTCATCAACAATTTTACTACCAGGCCATCGATGAATTTAACAATATCGTATTGCACGGTGTTGACATAACCATGCGTGCCAATGCCCAATATTGGGTTGGACGCTGCTATTATGAAAAAGGGCTTTACGATGAAGCCATCAGTGCCCTGGAACAGGTTCAACGTTTTGAACAATCGGACAAACTGGATGATGCGCTGGTAATGATCGGTCTGGCATTTAAAAACAAAGATCGACTTCCAGAAGCCAAGCTGGCTTTTCAAGAATTGGTAACCCGCCATCCGGGTAGTGAATATCTCACGTTAGCCAGACGGTTTGTGCAGGAATGATACGAGATGAGAGGCTGATCCTGGAGATCATCAAATGAAGACTATAAAATTTATATTGACCCTTGCTATTGTGGCTTCAGGCATATCACTATACGCCCAGACCTCCCTGAATTATTCACGCCCAGGTCCCATGATGCATATTCCTACATCAAGCTTGTATAATGAATCTTATTTACTGCGTATTGGAGTGGCAGGACAATCTACACGAGGTGCTTTTGATACTGAGTTCTGGAATAAGGGTGCTTTTCTGGAAACTGATATTACACGGGATTTTCGCCTGGGGCTATCAGCCATACAATCAGGCGAAAATGCCAATGAAAATGATATTGCCCTGCATATTCAGAACCGTCTGTTGACCTATGGCGAAACAGCAGTAGGGATTGGTGTTAATGATATCAGTGTCACCTCGACAACTTCTGATTCATCCGATATTGAAGAGCGTGTTAAGAATTTATCCTACTATATGCTACTCAGCCGTGAGAACAGTTTTTCAGATTATAATTTGAAAACTTATCTCGGAATTGGTTCTGGTCGCTATGGATCCAATTTTGGTAAGTATGATCTCGCAATAGACACATCAGTTGTTGATGGTGCTTCCGTATTTGATACAACAAAGACCCTGAAAGAAAATAGTATTGGCTTTTTCCTGGGGCTCTTGCTAAACACCAATATTATGGCTGATCGTGGTGGTCTAGATTTCATTCTGGAATGGGACGGTGTGGGAATCAATGCGGGTATAAAAGTACCCTTGACCCATGAATACCACATCAATTTCGGATTTTCCAACTTGCAAAACTTACCCTACATGGGTGAAGATCGTGAAAACCCCCCAGGCATCGGATTTGGGCTGGATTATTTCCTCCCCCGTGTCAAATCAGCTGCCAGTAAACAACGCAGCGGCATCAAAGTGGCTGGCGTGGTCACTGAAGAAGGTTTACCCATGCGCACGGTGATTGACTCAAGCTGGCACAAAGCTCAGGAACGTCAATTACTGATTCTTAGAGATTCTCTCAGAATGTCCAGCTCAGAAATTGAACATTTGAATCGCATGGTAGAACATCTTGAGCAACGCAATCAGGTTCTGGAAGATTCTGTTGCTTCACTCCAACTGGCTCGCCACGTATCGGATGCACAGATCAATCAAGCCCTTAAGCATTTATCCCGCTCGCTACGACTGTTCTATAATGAAGAATACGATGACGCGCTGATAGAAATCAATGAAGCCCTGGAGTACAACCCCAATTTGGCCCTGGCATACGCCAGACGAGGCTCCATTTACTACAAGCTTAATCAGATCGACAGAGCAACCATTAATTGGAATATTGCCCTGCAGATCGACCCTGGATATGATGAGGTACGTAACATCTTACGTGCTTTAAACGAGAACAGGCTTCGTTCAGCTGTCTCAGCAAGGGATTAACAGGAAAAGGATTCGCATATGGATTTTGCAACCATTATAGGATTTTTACTCGGATCTGGATTAATCGGGTACGCTATTTTCGGAGTAAGTCTTGATTTACCCGGTGGACCAATGGCATTTGTTGACGGAAAGTCGTTAATGATTGTGCTGGGTGGAACCATTGCCGCAACAGCAGTAGCCTTCCCTGTTAAAGAAGTATTATCTCTGTACACCAACCTGGGTGCAGTTTTTAAAGGAGATAAGCATAAAGATTCTGATACCCTGAAAGAATTGGTTGAACTGGCTGCCGTTGCCCGGAAAGGTACAAGTGACCTTGAAAAAGCGTTGGGTGGCACGAAGAATTTTTTCCTAAAAGATGGTATCCAATTGATTGTTGATGGTCATGCTGAGGATGACATCCGAAAAATTCTGGAAACTCGTGTTGTCAACCGTGAGCTTAGAGAAGATGCCCAAGCAAATGTATTTAAGACCATGGGGTCCCTCTCCCCTGCCTTTGGTATGGTTGGAACCCTGGTTGGTCTTGTCGCCATGCTTCTTGGTATGGGAGCTTCTGAGACAGAAGCCGATGAAATGGCCGCACAGTTGGGTTCATCAATGGGTGTTGCTTTGATTACTACTTTTTATGGCGCTCTGTTCGCCAATATGTTTTTTATACCTATTGCCGCCAAATTGCGTTCACAAATTGAGAAACGAAATATTACGCAGAATATGGTCATTGATGGGGTCATCATGCTGAAAAACAGAAAGCACCCCATGTTGGTTCGGGAATTTCTCAACTCTTACCTATCACCACGCGATTGGGTTCGTGAGGATTAATAATCATGGTCAATACGCCAGATAAAAATCGCGATACAGATTCCAACGATTGGTTAACCACCTACGCGGATATGGCTACGTTGCTCATGACCTTCTTTGTGTTGTTGTTTTCAATGTCCACTCTTGATCCTGTTAAAATCAATAACATGATGAATGGTATGGCAGATGATAACGCAAAACCACAGGTCAGTCTGACCACAGTCAAGAAGGAAGTAAAGAAACTTTTAAAAGAAGAACAGCTAGAGGATATGATTGAAGTCACCAAGAATGCTCGCGGTGTTACCATGAAAATTCCTGGCGATTTTGCCTTCCCGTCTGGTACCGCAAATGTATCTAGAGAAATAAAAACCTTGTTGATCAAAATGGTACCCACCATGAAATCAGCCACATATGCTATAGCAGTAGAGGGCCATACGGATAACGTGCCGATGCGCTCAGCTATTTTTAAATCCAATTGGGAGCTTTCTGCATCTCGAGCCTCTGCAGTTGTCCGGTATCTAATCTCTGAAGGAGTATCTCCTCAAAAGTTTAGAGCAATTGGTTTTGGTGATACTCAACCAAAGTTCCCAAATGATACAAGAGAAAACCAGGCTAAGAATAGACGCGTTGATATAACATTTCTAACGGTTGGGTAAACAGAACAATCGCTAGAAACGAGGAGAAGCTTATGAAGTATCCAGCATTTAAACACATCAAAACAGGCGTAGTTATCACCTCTCTGATGTTGCTCTCGCAGGTGTTTGCCCTTCCAGACACCAATAAAGAGGTGCTGTCTCAAAAGATCCTGTTGGAAAATACCATTCATCAACGGGTCAGCGATGCGGTCTATCGGATATTACGTCACGAAAATTTTATTGTAAACGTAAATGTAGTCATGGAAGCAACACCAACTCAACAATATACAACTGTTTATGAATCACCTGACACCAAAGGAAAAGTAAGCCCAGAACAGGAAATCTTTAAGCAATCCCTTCGTAATACCCCTGGGATGTCTTCATCAACTACCAAGGCATCAGACGAACCTGGCGTAAAAAAGACACGGACCGTCCTTAAGAAGCGTCCTATCAAAACAGATATTCCTTCTGATATACCAGGTTTCCCTGGCATCCAGTCCCCTGGCTTTGAACTATACGAAGAAGAAGTCCCTGTTGAAACTGACACCAACGAAGACGTTGTCTACGCCGCTGATGAAGAATTGAGTCGCGTTGCCCAAATTACCGATACCACACAATCTGAAATAGCGGCTGAAGCCAGTCTCTCACTGGATGAAAACGAGGTCATTCTTGAAGAAGACCTCCAATCCGTAAAAGAGCAGGACGCCGATCAAGCACTGGTTGAATATGCTGACTCCAAATCTCCACGACTTTCAAGACATACCGTAGCCAGTATAAGTGGTCCATCTCTCCGTGTAAAGAAGATGGAGCTTACGGTAATTCTTGAAGATCCTATCTCACCCCAAATTATTGAAAACATCCGAACCGTGACCATGGTTGCTGCGCATTTCAACCGTGAGCGTGGTGACAAATTACAGGTTATGACAGCTGATTTTGAAGGTACAAACAAGGACAAGCCAGATACTGAGCAACTTCTACTCAAATCAATAGCTGAAAAAATGTCAGCCATTGAAGCGCGTCAAAAAGAAGAGGCTGAGAACAAACGCATCAAAGATTTAGAAGCCGAACAAGAGCGGATGAAACAGGAGCAAGCTAACAAAGAAGCCCAAGATGCTGAGATGGCTCGTATTCGGAATGAAGAACTTCAGAAGCAAAAAGAACATGAAGCCGCAATGGCTCGTATTCGCAATGAAGAGCTACAAAAACAGAGAGAGCATGAAGCCGAGCTAGAACGAATTCGCCAGGAAAGAGAAGACCAACTGGCCCAGGAGCGTGAGGATCTGCGACAAACTCAGCTCCAACAATTGCGCGCTCAACAGGAGCGGGATTCCATAGAAGTTGAATTGCTAAAAGAGAAGCTGAACGATATAAAGCTTCAACTGTCCGCCGTAGATATTGAAGAAGAACAGCGCCTGAAACTAGAGCTTGAACAGAAAAGACGTGAAGCTGAAAAGTCAGCCATTAGAGAGCGTGAAGATAAACTAAAACAACAGATGGATGAGTTGGAAAGTCAACGCCTCCAGGCATCTATGATTCCTGAAGAAGAAGATAATTCACTCTGGATTCTCATTTTAGGAGCGGCCGTCCTGGTTGGTTTAGCAATTATCATTGGCGCTTTAATGGGTGGGCGTCGTCGTGGTCCTGATATGGCACCCCCATATGATGCAACCTCCCCACCAGCTGAAATTGAGGAAGAACCTGAACCTGAACCAACACCTGAGCCTGAAGAAGAGGAACTCCCCAAACCTGATGTTGACCCAGAATTGGTTGATGAAGTAGATAGTATTAAGAAATCCGTTGTTTCGCTCGCCGTAAGCAAACCAGGATCTGCATCCAGTATTGTCAAAGACTGGCTCCAGGATACTGGCGAAGTTGAAGAAGAGGAAGCAGAGCCTGTTGAGGAAGAGACCAAGGGCAAAAAGAAAAAGAAGGGGCAAAAATAATGGCTACTCCAAAAAAATTAGCCGGTATTGATAAAGCCGCAGTCCTTTTTGATATTTTGGGAGCACGTCTTGCAGGACAGTTGTTCCCCAATCTCACCGATGAGGAAATCATCGCTGTTCGTCAGCGGGTTCCAGAGATCAAAGATGTTCATTTTGAATACAAGAAAATGGTCCTAGAGGAATTCTATTTTTCCTTTATGTCCAAAAAGTTTGCCGCTGAAGCCAAAGAGGCGACCTCCCAACCTTTTTCTTTTCTGGATGGCATGACAGAAGTTCAACTTGCCTATCTCATTCGTTCAGAACCAACCCGTTCAGTCTCAATACTTCTAGCTCAACTTCCCATTGAAATGCAAGGTCGACTCCTACAGAGATTACCAACTGAAGTTCGGACGAATGCCATGGTTGATCTGGGAAAAATTAAAGACGTACCGCTGGAAGCTGTCCTTGAAGTCGCTGCAGAATACCGTGAAAAAGCCAAGCAAATCCCATCTCAAGCAGAGTATTCTGAAGGTGGCGGTAAAGCTATGGCAGGTTTGTTGAGCACCATGGACACCAAAGAACAAAAACAATTTCTTGAATACCTCTCTCAAGAAGATCCGGAACTGGCAAAGGAAGTAAAGAAACACCACTTTACTTTTGACGGTATTCCCGCTCTTCCTGATGACATAATAAAAGAAGTTTTCGCCGAGCTTGATGTTGACCAGGTTGCTATAGCCCTGAAAGGACAATCCCAGGAGTTGTGTGACAGAGTGGTCGGTACCATGGCTCAGAGAAGACAGGCGATGTATGAGCCACTAGAAAAACCAGTCGCTCGCAAGCAGGTAGAGGCAGCACAGAAGAAGGTCGTAGAACAAATCCTTTTAATGGATGCAGACCCTGAAAATAATTTCAGTATCGAGGAGTTCGCTGAAGCCGACTTTATCGAATAGCTGTTGATAAGAAGATATCTCCGCTGTCCTGCACTAGCGAGATAGGAGGGGAGGCAGTCCGCCCGGACTGTCCTCCCTTCCGCCGTTTTTGGGCTGAGCCGACTAAGACTCAGGTACCAAAATATCGGTCGCCAGCATCCCCGAGACCAGGGATGATATATCCAATATCATTTAAACCTTCATCTACAGAAGCTGTAAAAATGGAGATATCAGGATGCTTTGAAAAAACTTCTTTGATGCCTTCAGGTGCGGAAATCAATGTCAGTAGACTCAGGTCAGTTGCGCCGTATTCTTTAAGAATGTCTATGGCCGCGCATGCACTTCCACCGGTTGCCAACATGGGGTCTACAATAAAACAGCTGTGTGCTGATCGAGTGAAATCTGGTAGATTTTTATAGTATGTTTGCGGTTGAAGGGTCTCTTCATCTCTATAAAGACCCACAATCCCAACGTGTGCCTCTGGTATAAGTCTTAACCCCTCATCCACCATGGCAAGGCCGGCTCGTAGGATAGGAATAAACCAGATATCCTCAGCCACTACCATCTCGGTTGTGGTTTTCATAGGAGTCTCAACAGCTTGTTCAACCGCATTTAAAGATTCGGTGGCTGCCACCAGAACCATATTACTCAGTCGTTGTGCTGCTTCTCTAAATCGCTGACTATCAGTATCTTTGCTTCTAAGAATGACTAAGTTGTGTGAGACGAGTGGATGAGATTTCAACTCAATTACTTGGGACAACAGAGACTCCGAGCTTATGGTTTTGAACTGCTTGTTCTAAAAGTAATCCCGAATAAAAAAAAGTCTACGCCTATTCTCTTCTGGTCTGAGAATGTTTTTTTCGATCTTGAGAATCCCAATCTGAAGCTCCCCTTCTTCATGGGCAGGACTTAACTTCCAGACAATTAATATCTTCGGTGGGCTGTATGCTCCAGTTTCAAATCCTGTAGCTGGTTGGCTTTTGGACGAATCATCAAATTGAAGCCCCCTCCATACCCCATAGGTGTCCATGATACTGTCAATTTCCAGCAATGCAGATCTCGAGTGACGCCAACTGAACCACCTACCAGTTTTTTCTCCATGAGATTAAATCTGGGATTATAGGTAATCGCCCAGTTTTCCGATAGATTAAATTTAAGGTTCGTTGACATGTTAAAGGTCTGGCGTGATTTTTCGTAGGGGTTGTGATGACTATAGGAGTAACTAAAATTGAAACTTGCTGTCCAGGCCGCAACATTTTTACCTCGGCTTAAGGTGGGTGCCGTAAATTTTCCAACTGAAAACTCCTCAGTTGTGTCAGCATCCAGACTATCATTTAATGCAATGTCTCGATGTACCTCTCTCAAACCGCCAGGGGTATTGCCCTGTAGCCTGAAGCCAAAACTTAAGCTGGCCTTGGTCATACGCGGGGTTCTAAAAGTATTGATCTGTTGGGTTCCAGTTGTATCCCGTTCGTAAATCTCATATGTCATTCGTGGGCTTAGTTTGAAACTTTTCCCCAAGTTGATTTTCATGTTGCTGCTTATATCTGAGGCATTGAGGGAATCCTTTTTGAAATCGTAAGAGCCATTCATACTCCATGTTAAAAATTGAGATTTACTCTCTTCATCATTTCTGAACAGCTTGTAATCGAACACATTATTAAGACTGTAATTCATGCTCAAGGCATCTCTGCTCGGCGTTCCACCTATATCACTTCCAGCAAATCTGTCAAATCTGTGGGTTTCACCAGTTGTATCGGTCAATGTTTCTACATAACCCCAGAAGTCAGTAGAAAAATCAGGCGTATATCGTAGAGAAACAGAGGGTGTCAACGTGTGCCTGATAGCCTGAAGAGGTCCAATCTTCAGGGGGAAGATTCCATATAGTTTAGTATTCAAGCTGGCACTTGTACTAAAGGTACCTCGTCGTATAAAACCTTTAATTTCTGTCGTTTGTATAGCTCCCGTACTTGTATCTACCATGACAAACCCATTGTTATCAAGGTTGGGAGTCAGATATTCAAAACCCCAGGCATCTTTATAATTAATGTTACCTACCAGTTTTAGCACTTTTAGTGCCTGAGTATTGCCAGAAAAGTTGATACTGTGATTCCAGAGCCGGGTATCATCCACTTCCTCTTCCCATAAAAGTGTGTCTGCAGCCAGGGAATCGGGGTTTTCATAAGATGAGTAACTCCATTTTCGACGATTGCTAAACGTGTTACTGTACCCCCAGCGAAAGTTGTTATACCATTGTTCCTGACTCCCCTTCACTTCAAAAAGTGGAGATGATGCACGACTGAAGCGGAAAGAAGGAAAAGACAAGGTTGGACCCGCTAAATTTATACCCGCTGACTCAGGCATCTCCTCCACCCGTCTCGTAACCTGGAGGTTCTCATCGTAAGTTCCACTAAGAGAGGCAGTACTGCTGATTTCCTCAAAACGCTTATTAATTGAGAGACCAGAGTGAAGTTTAGTGTCTGTTCTCTGACTCTGCTCGTGGCTGTAGCGTCTATCAAAATCAGCTGAACCGGAGAGGTTTCCATCAGCCCGAATGGTGAAACTGGGATCAATCGTTTGGGTGTGATTAAATTTGAGTCTCCATTTCCAGGTTGCAGGATCATCAAGGGCACCGCGTTCAGAAACCATGGAGGCATCAATACGACCGTTGTAGGAGTAACGTTTTTTATAGATTAGAACACTCCGTAAATCAAATTCTTCATATTGATCCCAGAAGGTTCCGGTCATCTTATAATCTGAATATTCATTAATTGCCCAATAGTATCCAAAGCCCTTAATGGCACGTCCACCACCAGAGGGTCGATAATCATAGGAGGGTAAAATAAACCCTGATCTGCGCCCTTTTTGTTGAGGGAAAACGGCAAATGGTAGTGCCAGGAGTGGAATCTCAGCGATATACAAAACCACTGGTTTGGCAATGATAATTTTGTCAGTAAAAAGCTTCATTCTATTGCTGTAAAAGTAAAAGTGGGGATGTTCTTCCAGGCTACAGGTTGTATAGTAACCATCTTCCATGAGATAGATATCTTCATTGATACGAGTCAGTTCCTCTCCAAAATAGTTTCCTTCATCCATTTTGGTGCGACCGGCAGCTACTTTACCTCGTTGTGTTTTCAGGTCATAGATCATGCTTTTGCCATTAAAATCTTCCTGACCCTCCTGCTGGAGAATCGGAAAATCATCTGCCCCAAGAGTATCTACCTGGCTACGTGCGCGAAGGAGGTTCTGACGCCAGTAAACCCCGACCTGACCTGCCTGCAGCTTCATATCGCCATAGTCAATGATGGCTTTCTTTTTTAACAGGGTTGTTTCATACTGCATGCTATACGATATATCCTCAGCCCAGTATTTAATCGCGGTTTCAATATCGGCACTGCCTTTGGCTGGTGTAAACTCACCTTCCGCCCCACCAGTCACTGTTATATCCGAGATGCTTGAGTCAGACAGGAGAATGAAAAGTGTATCTCCGCTGACCTTGTTGGATCCTTTATAGCGACCTTCCTCAATGACATTAAAATAGGAGGTTGCCATCTCAATTAGCGTGACGGTTTGGGGCTGGCCCTCATCAAACTCGACCGCCATGACTTTTCCGTCCAGCCAGTCAGTAAAGGTTGTGTCTAAATCTGCCTTCTCCTGGGTGAAATGAGGATTTTCAGGCACATAGACAGAGGCCAGTTCTCCATCCTCCATGTGAAGGTTGAAGACATCTCCTGTCAGAATGTAATCGTCTTCCTTCAACATGGGTTCATCTCGCATGATAGCAACATCATCTTCCTGCATATAGACCGCTTGACCGCAGGTTCCAAGGGCATCCCCGTTGCGAAGATTGACATTTTGCCAGGCAAAGAAATAGCCCTCTTCCAGGCTAAGACTATCGGAATTTATGCGTAGGGTGGTGTCATCTGGTGACCATTTTCTAAATTTTGCATTCCCATAACTGAGGAGTGAATCCTTACCTGAAAAATAGAGCAGGTGATCTCCACTCACACTGAGACTATCCGTATTATTGACCATAGATGCAGATCCGCGGGCATCTCCCAATTGACTATTCTCATAATAGTAGATGGTATCTGCTTCAAGTGTGGAACCACTATCCTGGAGGGCAGGCTCATCGGTGGCTAAGACTCTTTTTTGATCTATGTAATAACCCAGCTTTTCAGCTGTGACAATAAATGGGTCATCTTCAAACCGGGCATCCCCCACCATTTCTACATATTCTTTTTTACCGGTGTAGGTTGCCACTTTACCACTCAACCTGGATGTTTCAGTAACAATGAGGACGTTTCCACTGAGCAGTGCATCATCCTTTTCCATCTGAAATTCAGCCAGGTCACAACTCAGGACTGCATCACCGCGGCGAAATTTGACATCTCCGATGAGGCGTCTGAAGGTCACCCCATCACGATTAAATGACCGCATTTTATCAGCCTGGAGGAGTTCTAGCTTCTCACTTCTGGCAAATAAACCACCTGATAGACCAAGAAGCACGACTAGAAAAGTGGTCAAGGATCGAAGCATAGATGATGTTTTGATTAAGGGCATCAGGGTTTGAATGGTTTATGAACCGGAAGGTTCCTCATAGCGTTCTGCCCACAGGGTAACAAGACGTTCATAGATCCGCTTCTCAATACCTTCTGTACTTGGATGATAAAACTGCTTGGTTTTAAGATCTTCAGGGAAATAATTCTGATCAGCAAAATGGCCGGGTGAGTTATGAGGATAACTATAACCTTTTCCATAACCTTCATCTTTCATGAGGCTGGTGGGAGCGTTCCGCAGATGTAGGGGTACTGACTTGGCGCCCTCATCCCTCACAGTAGCCTGAGCTGTTCTGAGTGCCATGTAACTGGCGTTGCTCTTGGTGGTGGAAGCCAGGTAGGTTGTAACCTGGGAAAGGACGATTGCTCCTTCAGGCATACCAATAGCATGCACTGCCTGTAGACCTGAGGTAGCCAGAGTTAGTGCCTGGGGATCTGCATTACCCACATCCTCTGAAGCTAATATGATCAGACGCCGAGCTATAAAGATTGGGTCTTCTCCCCCTTCCAACATAACTGACAGCCAATAAAGCGAAGCATCCGGGTCGCTACCCCGCACACTTTTGATAAATGCGGAAATGGTATCGTAATGATAGTCACCGGTTTTATCATAGAGCTGATGTTTGTTCTGGAGCGCCTCACCCACATGTGCTTCAGTAACATTGATGATCTGATTTTCATCTCGATCAGGTGTTGCGACTGAAATGCTGATTTCAAGTGCATTTAGCAGCCGGCGTGCATCACCTGATACTGACTCCAGCAACAAGTCCCTGGCATCTTCTTCGAATTGAATATCCTGAGTGCTTAGGAACAGATCCTCTGAGACAGCGTGTTTCAGTATCTGCTCTAAATCATTCCTGGTGTGGGGTTTTAATTTGAGAACCTGACAGCGACTCAGAAGTGGAGAAATGACTTCAAAACTGGGATTTTCAGTTGTGGCGCCTATGAGTGTAATCTCGCCATTTTCAACGGCCTGGAGCAAAGCATCCTGCTGGGCTTTATTAAACCGATGTATTTCATCAATAAACAAAATACTGGGCCGACCCAATTCACGATTCGCCCGAGCTTTAGCCATGGCCTCGCGGACATCCTTCACGCCTGCTGAAACGGCTGAGAGTTCATAAAAATGGGAGTCACTCTGACCTGCAATAATCTTTGCCAGAGTGGTTTTTCCACAACCGGGGGGACCCCATAAAATAATGGAAAAAAGCCGCTCAGATTTCAGGGCTTTTGATAAAAGACGATCATCTGCAACGAGGTGATTTTGCCCGAGAAATGCCTCAAGTGTGTCTGGGCGCATACGCTCCGCCAGGGGTGGTAGCGTACGTGGATTTTCGGCATTATTGAAAAGACTCATGGCCTGGAAAATAACCCCTGTTGGTGATGGAATAAGGAAAAACTATTTTGAAATTGTGGTTTCAGGACTATCCCAACGAGAACTCCACGCCTCATATTATAGTAGACGCTCTTCAAAGATTATGGTTTGTTGATTTATACGATCCCAATAGCTTACGAGATGCAAAAAGGAAAACTCTAATGAAAAAAGCTGAACCGTTTTTTACTTTGGGACAATTATCTATGGTGTTGGGTCTTCTCGGATTTATGGCCAATACTTTTCTCTATGACCATCTACCGGTCATTTCCTTTTTTACAGGTCTCTTTCTGGGGCTTTCCCTGGTGATGAATCTTGCTTGCTTCTTGAGGCGAAAATCCGATAGTACAATCTGACATATTATTGCCTATCTTTCTGAGTGTAACGAAGAGTCTCTAAAGTTAAGTCGCGTGAAAGAGGCTAATGACATACCTTTAAAAAACTCCTGACTTGGGGATCAAGATTCTTCACTGTGTTCAGAATGACTTGAGCCATCAACTGGTGATAAGTTTTTGAATAAAACCATCGACGGACTTTAATCCCTCATCAAGGGATTTATCCGCATACTCGCGAATTAGTGCGCTTCCCACAATCATTATATCAGCATACGGCTCCAGGGCTTGAATCTGGCTTTTCTCCGAAAGTCCGAAGCCTACAGATATGGGTAGATCACATTTTGCTCTTACAGATTGTAAATGTTTGATGGTTTGGTTGTCAATGCTGGTTTTCCGACCCGTTATTCCTGTTCGGGCCACACAATACACAAAACCGCTGGATTGACTGACAATTTCATCCAAGCGATGAGGTCGCGTGGTGGAGGCAATCACTTGAATTAAAGCCAGGTTATTTCTTCGACACCGCTCAATGAGCCCATTGTCAGCATCTTCATCAAAAGGATAATCAGGTACAATAAGTCCTTGAACGCCAATTGTTCGCACCTTTTCACAAAATCTCTCCACACCATAATGATGCACGATATTGAAATAGGTCATAATCAGGACAGGTTTCTGTGTTGAATCACAAATGCGCTGAATCATGTCCAGGCTGCTTTGAACCGTCGTACCATTTTTTAGCGAGATCTCATTGGCTGATGCAATGACAGGTCCATCAGCAACTGGGTCGGAAAAGGGAATCTGAATCTCCAGAAAATCAGCACCAGACTCAAATATCTGAGCGGCTATGCGTTCACTGCTTCCCATGTCAGGATACCCGGCTACGATATGCATCATAAATCCAGGACGGTTAGAATGCTTGATGGCTGCTAGTTGTCGATTTATTTTTTTCATGATTGAGAACTTACCTGTTCTGATAGAAAATTCTTAAATCCCTCATCTTCCAGCTCTCTGGTCACAATAAAAAGATCCTTATCACCACGTCCAGAGCAGTTAAACACAATTATCTGGTCTGGATTCAAGGTAGGTGCCAGCTTGATAACTTCAGCGACAGCATGACTGGATTCCATGGCAGCAAAAATGCCCTCTGATTGAGCTAACAATTGGTAGGATTTAATCACATCCTCATCAACGGCAAAGGAAAACTTGACCCGCCCTGATTCTTTCAAATGGGCAATCTGGGGACCTACACCCGCATAATCCAGACCGGCTGAAATACTGTGCGTACTGGCGAGTTGACCATCGGCATCCTGCAAAAAGTAAGATTTAAATCCCTCAGCAACACCTACAGAACCCCCTTCAAATCGTGCGGCATGCTCATCCCCTGAAACACCTTTTCCACCGGCTTCCACACCGATCATGTTGACCTGGTCATCATCGAGAAAATCATAAAACAACCCCAGGGCATTACTCCCTCCACCCACACAGGCTACCAGATAATCAGGCTGGGTTTTGGTTTGTGCCAGGATTTGATCCCTGACTTCTTCACCGATGATTTTCTGGAAGTATGTATTCATGGCGGGATAAGGATTTGGACCACAGACCGTCCCCAATAAATAATGGGTTTCTTCCGGGTGCGAAATGAGATCTCTCAAAGCAGCATTGATGGCATCCCTCAAGGTTTGATCGCCATCGGTCACAGGGATTACCGTAACTCCCAACTGCTCCATCCAGAATACATTTGGGCGTTGGCGGCTATAATCTTTGGCTCCCATATACACGATACAGTCCAACCCAAATTTGGCGCAAACAGTGGCTGTTGCCAAACCATGCTGACCCGCTCCTGTTTCAGCAATCACACGTTTCTTTCCCATGCGTTTTGCGATTAGAGCCTGACCCAGACAGTGATTGATCTTATGAGCACCTGTGTGAAGCAGGCCTTCATTTTTCATGTAGATCTGGGCTCCACCCAACGTATCAGAAAGATTTTTACAATGATAGAGGGGTGTTGGTCTTCCAATGTAGTGTCTATAGAGAGACCTTAACTCACTGACAAAGTCATCATCCTTGATCGCGCTAAAAAATTCATCTCGGAGGTCATCCATGATAGGTACCAGAACTTCTGGTACATAACGTCCACCAAACTTACCAAAGTGTCCATCCCGGTTGATTAACACATCACGATATCCCATCATTACCCCCTTGAAACCTGATCTGCAATACTCTGAATTTTTGATTGATCCACTACACCATCAGTTTCTATGCCTGTGGCAGCATCCACACCTGCAGCCATAGGCAACCCCTGCAACACATCTCCCACATTATCCTGATTTATACCCCCTGCAATCAAGATGGGAACAGTGGAACTCAACTTTTTGAGTTGAGTGTAATCATAGCTTTCCCCTGAACCAGGTGTGGTACCATCTATGATGAGCATCTCAACCACATCTGCATAATTTTCCAATTGATCAAGCGATCCCTGTTTTAATGTTTTGATGACGGGGTAATTGACTCCGGCACAAAAGTCAGGAGATTCATCACCAGAGAGTTGAACGTAGTCAAGCCCAACTGATTCAGAGATTGAGTGGATATCCTCCAGTTTTTGATTTTGAAACACACCTACACTGACACTAGTGGATAGAACGCTTATGATCTGGCCAGCTGTTTCAATATCAACCAATCTTTTGCTGGTCGGTACAAAATTGAGCCCGACAAACTCAATCCCATGTTCATCACAATACATAGCATCTTCCACCGTCCTGATTCCGCAGGCTTTGAATTTCTTCCCGGCACTTCTCATGTTGCTTATTGAGGCAGAAATGTCTCCACTCCTCATGATTGAGGTTCCAACCAGGGCTGCATTAGCCTGACCCTGAATTGAATTGATGTTGGATTGGGTATATCCACTTTCTGCCACCACCCGCACCTCTCTGGGAATGGCATGATAAAGACTTAGAAAAGTTTTAGTGTTGGTCTGGAAAGTATGCAAGTCACGATTGTTTATCCCAATAATGTCTGTTTTTGAACGGAGGGCAACTTCCAACTCGTCGGTGTTATGCACTTCCAGCAAAACGTTCATACCAAGGGACTCCGCTAAAAGTGTATACTTTTCTATCTGCTCCCGGGTAAGTATCGCGGCAATCAGTAAAATGGCATCAGCGCCATAATACCGGGCGAGGTACACCTGGTATTCGTCCACAATAAAATCTTTAAACAACAGAGGGGTCGTTTTCGTTGCTCCTCGTGCAAGCCGTAAGTTTTCCAGAGATCCGTTGAAGTATTTTTCATCCGTCAGCACCGATATGGCATCAGCACCACTTTGTTCATAGGTCTTAGCAATCGCTTCTGCAGAAAAATCGCCTGAAAATATCTCCTTTTCAGAAGGAGATCTGCGTTTGATTTCTGCGATTAGGCTCAACTGTTTTCGGTCACCCAAAGCAGCCTTAAAATCTCTGTCTGATTGCTCCAGATCATTCTGGATTTTCGAGAGTGGGAGTCGGGATTTTAAGCCTTCAACCTCCACTTGTTTGTGTGCTGCAATTTCCAGGAGAATATCAGGCGCATGGCTGAGCTGGCTATAACGCTTTAGCAGGGGTCCAGCCAGGCTTTCCTGAATGATTTCCCTGGCACGATCAACGCCTGATTTATAGGAGCTAACCTGTCCCATAAATTTCAGGGTCAGGGCAACATTGGCCAGAACAAGATCCAGATGAGGTGTAGTACAGTTGTTATTCAGAATATCCTGGGTGATTTGAACATTAAAATCTTTATCGCCTCCAGATATCTCTGAAAAGGCGACACGCTTCAGCCCAAAATCTTCTGGTGTGAGGGTGTAATGCTTAATCACCCCATCCTCTAATTCCATGACCCTGGTCTCTCCCGTGAGGGTCAATTCATCCAGACCATCTGCGCCATTTAGAACCAGAACTCTTTCTTTTCCCAGGGTTCTGGCGGCTTCAATCATCAGCTTCATATCTTCTCGATTCGAGGTCCCTATAATCTGGTATTGTGGGTTGGCAGGATTGAGTAGCGGTCCCAGGATGTTAAAAATGGTTTTGGTTTTTAGTTCCTGTCGAACCTGGGCAAAATGCTTGAAAACTGGATGGTAGCTTCGAGCAAAGATGAAAGCCAATCCAAGGTCTTGATAGATTGATTCGAGTCGTGGTTTCTCTGCCATAATGTTGAGCCCCAGAGACTCCAGGAGATCGAAACTTCCAAAACGCCCGCTGGCTGCTTTGTTGCCATGTTTTGCCACAGGGATACCACCTGCTGCAACAATAATGGCTGTCAATGTTGAGGTGTTGATGCGGGAGAGACCTGACCCTCCCGTTCCACATAAATCAATAGCGCCTGGCAATTTTAGTTGGGTAGGCATTTGTTTGTAGAAGACGTTTACCAGGTCGGCAATATCGTTTCCAGAGTATCCATGCTGGTTGAGTTCAAGCAGGAATTGTTTCTGGGCTTCCAGGTTTAGTTTTCCGGAAATGCTTTTTTCAACAAAGCTTTCAAAACTCAACATCCTACGTTCCCTTACACCCATGAGGGTGGTTAATGCATTGGTAAGTATTTCCAATCCATTCTCTGTCATGGCAGATTCAACATGAAATTGAAAACCATAGATGTTTTCGCTTCTCAATGCCATGACTCGATTTTCAGCATCCACACTAATCTCGAAATTGTCGGGGACGTTTTCAGCGACTGGTGAGAATGAGTTGTACATTCCGACACGTTCCTGAGCACCAAACAGGTCTATTTCCTGTTGGAGTCCCTGGGTAGGAATGGCTTGTCTCTCAACGGGCATGCCCATTTGTTTAGCCATGGCTTGAATTCCCAGACAAATTCCTAGGGTTGGGATATTCCTCACAGCAAGCTCTCTGGTGATTTCCAGCAAACGTTGCATGCGTGGATTGTCCTCATCATTGATATCTCCAGGTCCTGGTCCGAGAACAACCAGGTCTGAAACATCATTACTAATATCATATTCAAAGGTATCAACAATCCTGGTGTCATAACCCAGATAACGTGTGATATGGCTCAAGACAAAAGCAAAATTATCCTCATTGTTAACAATGGTAATGCTCTCCTGGTGCAGGTTGCTCATGTCCCGGTGTCCGATCTGATCATCAAGGTGAAATCTTGAAAAAGTTGCATTGCGTGCTTTGAGCGCATCATCCAACTGCTCTATCATTTCATCTGAGACATACTTTTCAGTTGCTGTAGTTTCACCTGTCAATGCATGAATCAGACCGGCTGCCTTAGCGGTGGTTTCCTTTGCTTCTTTTATGGGGTTTGAATCTCTTACAATCCCTGCACCTGCCTGAATCGCAATACGTCCATCTCCAAAAATCTCTGCTGTTCGAATCATGATGGCGCTGTACATATCTCCACTTTTTTCGAGAATACCAATTTCACCACCATAATAGCGTCTGGACTCCAACTCTCTTCTGGCAATGATTCTAAAAGCACTTTCCAAAGGGCTACCAACCAGAGTCGGGGCATGAAGAGAAATACGTAGAGCAAAAGTCGCTGGTTTTTTGGAATGACCGAGTAAATGATATTCAGTATGGATGACTGCACCGGACTCACGGAGAAAAGGTCCCGTAATCTTCCCACCCCTGGGACAAATCTGTGACATGATTTTGAGCTCTTCATCCAAAATCTGTGAGAGTTCATTGATTTCTTTCTGGTCCTCGAGAAATGCTTGAAGTCGTTCAGGAAAGTCCTGGAGCTCACCTTTGGGCATGGTCCCTGAAATAGGATTCTTTATGACGGTTTCATCGTGAATCTCTAATTGTCTCTCCGGGGATGCCCCAACAAAATATCTTCCTTCTCCATCTGAGAAAAGGAATGTCAGATATTGCCCTTGTTGTTTAAGCAGTCGGGAAAACAGAACCAGAGGGACCATGGGGGACATCTCAGGGAACATAGCCTCAAACTTTCTGGAATAAATCACCTGGCAGGCGTTACCCCTGGCAATTTCTTCGCTTTGAATGCGGGATACTTCGGCTGCAAAATCCTCATCACTAATCAACGGTTTAAAATCCGATTCAAATGTGAGCTGATATGGATGGGTGAGTACATCAATCTCATTGGACTGAATGAATTCGGTTTCTTGTACATTGATGGCTAAAATTTTCTCATCACCCCTGGTTTCCATTCCATTCTCACGTGCTGCTGCAAAGGGGATCACAAAAGCAATATCCTCTTTATGGTTGCTCCTTAATGCTTCCAGTTCGTCAAAACTGTTTAGTTTTTTCAGGTTTCCCGAGAGCAGTTTGATAACACCATCTTTTTCAACGAGAAGGGATGGTTTAGATATATGTTCAATTCTTAGCATTGATTTCTTTCCAGGGGTTTGACTGATGTTTGGGAAAATTCGTTAGAAATATTCAGATTAGCTGGCTAATCGCCACCAACTCAGGAGGGGGAATTCTGTTGAGCGAGCTGCTATAAAAGGGCTGTTGTGTTTCATGGTGTCATTGTATCGGTACGATAGAACGTTGTCAAGCCAAATATTGTTTGATTTAAGCAAATATGTGGTATCTTTTCAATCTATCAGGGGAGAAGTGTTTAATGGATCATGTCGTCTATCTTGATCACAAAGCCAAAGAGTTAGAAAACCTTATATCGGGCATAAAAACCACGATTATCCGTGGAGCTATGGGTAGAAAACTACCCCATGGACGAGTGGATGTTGGTGATCGACTCTTTTTTATCCGCAATAATGGTGAAGGTCTTATCCAGGCAAAAGCCCAGGTCAAGGATGTCCTGCATTCAGAAAAAATGGATCCAGATACATCCATAAATCTATTACAAAAACATCTCACTGCTTTATGTCTTGATAAGCGAATGGAAAAACGATTCTCAGGTAAGCGTTATTTGGTCCTGATCAGCATTCACAATTTCGAGCAGGTCAATCCATTTGAAATCGATCGATCTGGATACGGCAATATGGATGACTGGCTGCCTGTTGGGGATATTGATACAGTCAAGTTGGAGGATATCACTTGAGTGTGATGGTAGAAGTATTGTACTCAAGCTGTTGTCCTTTCTTTGAAGAGACTGTTGAAACAATATTGAAGTTTAGTTCTGACCTAAAGCTTGATGTGGAAATTAAAAAAATTCTCATCGATGATTGGGATACTGCAATCGAGTATAGTTTTATTGGCAGTCCTTCTGTACGGATCAATGGGTTGGATATTGACCCAAGAGTCCGTAGGTCGGCTCCTGTTGGGTTGACGTGACGAAATTATGGGGCATCGGGCATGCCATCAGAAAGTTTGATCCTCCAGGCACTCCAAGCTGCTGCTGAAGCCACTACAGCTGAGCCCTAAAAACACCTAGTTTTATTGTAACGTATTACGCTGTAGATCGTCTTAACAAAGACGATTGATGATAATAAATTTTGATACATACGATTGAAAAGAGGAATCCATATGAGTTATTATTTTAACACCACCTTAAACGAAACCAGCTTTGAATCTGCCATCGAAAAGGTCACTCAAAATCTCGGTGAAGAAGGTTTTGGAATAATTAGTGAGATTAATGTCTCTGATACACTGAAAAACAAACTTGATGTAGACTTTAAAAAATACACCATCCTGGGAGCCTGCAACCCGAACTATGCCTATCATGCCATTCAAAATGAAGACAAAATTGGCGTATTTCTACCCTGCAATATTGTAGTCATTGAACAAGGTCCTGGAGTCATTGAAGTCGCCGCAGTAGATCCTGTAGCTTCCATGGCATCTGTCGAGAACGACCAACTTGCCGAAATGAGCCTGGAAGTTCAGAACAAATTACGTCGGGTCATTTCCTCACTTTAGAAATTTTCCCTTACACTTTTTCTATTCACTAGACCTGTTTTCAATCGAGCACAGCGAGATCAAACAGGTCTAGTGTTTATTCTAAGAACAACGAATCATACGAACGCATCGAAACCCCAGCCCAATTGTAAGACAGCTTCGTTGTTTAGGAGCAACGCAGTAGCCCTTCAGGTTTGGGCTAAAGCCCTTCTTTTATGAGTGTGTGATATCCCCGCCTCAAAAGGCGGGGTAATTGAATCAGTAACTTCGTTGATTTCGTCTATTCGTTGTAACCCTCCTTACTTTCACCAAATTGATAAAAGGTCTTGCTCTTGGGTATTATATAGATATATTTCTATACGTAAATGAGATAATGATATGAGTTATGATCTAAATAAATTCTTTAAAGCCATCTCGGATCCAAACCGAGTGAAGATCATGGAACTACTCAAAGACAAAGAACTGAATGTGAGTGAGATCTGTCAGCACTTTGACATGCAACAACCCTCGGTTTCACACCACCTGAACGTTTTAAAGCATGCTGATATTGTCAGTGGTACAAAACGTGGTAAAGAGGTCTACTATCACCTCGACTCCATTTGTATCGTGAATTGCTGTAATGGTTTTCAAGAACAGTTTGTGGAGGTTGATAAGCTTAAGTGATTTTTTTTAGTTTTACATATAGATATATATCTATTCATGTATATAACAACACACCAAATAGAATGGAGTCGATATGACAACTCAGATTTGTATAGATGCACGTAATGGTCAGGACTGCCTGACATTTTCACAAACAGGTCAGGGACCCTCTAAAAGCTGGCGCTTTGACCACGTTGAAAGCTTTACCACTAACAGCATAACCGAGTCATCCAACTTTCAATCCACCGTGGA
This sequence comes from Fidelibacterota bacterium, assembly GCA_016844945.1. Taxonomy (GTDB): domain Bacteria; phylum Fidelibacterota; class UBA8477; order UBA8477; family JABMPR01; genus JABMPR01. Next base: position 23,550 of record JAERTJ010000012.1, read on the forward strand.
TTCTGCAGGTCCCGGTCTTTACTACGTCAACCAGTCAGCCCATGGACTGATGGTTTAACCAATCAAAAACATCTGGAAGGAGTTCAAAATGACCCGTTTTAAAATACCTAGAACCGCTCATTGCTCAGCCGGTTGCATAAACCTGTCCTCGGCATGACGCAAAACTGTTGGGTCCCGGGCATGACCTTAAACTGCCCCTTTCTGTGTTAGAAGTTAGGGGTTGGGAGTTAGGTGTTTGGGCTTACGCCCTGCCAACCAATAGTGTTCTTGCTCCCCCGCCTTGAAAGGCGGGGTAATTAACGTACTTTTCGTTGTTTGTTAAAGGATTTATGGTTTTCTCTGTCGGGCGAAGCTTATAACGGTTACGATCAGGGTCAGGAAGAACAGGATGGCTGTTATCACTACTGACCAGATATTCACAATAGATGACTCTGCTGATAATGTGACACCGCCAAAGAAAAGCAGTATAGCCTCCGGCTCCCATGACATACGATTTCCACGGACATCAAGTGCAGAAGTCTCTCTGATTACACCTGGTAGTTCTATGCTATAGCTATAATCATTCAACAGAACATCCTCAAAGAATTGCCAATTATTATAGAATTGCTCAAAGCCCTCTGGGTTGCTTTCATGAATTGCATCAAGAAGGTCTTCATTCATATACCCTTCCAGAATTGATTCCCATACATCATTACCGTCATAGTAATTGGTTGTATTAAGCTTAAATTTAATTGAATCTAAATTTGCATTCAGGATTTCATCAGCCTGCTCCAACACATCTATTCTTCGGGCACCCTCTCTCAAAGCGTTTGCGAAATCCTCATAAATTCGGTGTTGAAAATAAAGGTCTAGTTGCCTTTCCAGACGCTCGGCTTCTACACTGTCCAGGGTACCGGCGCCTTCATCTGTGTCATTCAGAATCAGGCTCTGTAATTCATCATCACTCAAGTAGTCTTCCATGGGAAGATCGGGACCTGGAATATCAGCCCAGAGTTTTTCCTCATAGTAATATCGTGTAAAAAACAAACCCTGCGACAACGTCAGGTCCGATTTAATCTTGATACGAACTGCATTGGTATTGGCTTCAAAACTTGCGTTCATATCATCTACTAAATTAAAGTTCCTTCTGGCTTGATAATGATATTTATCATCTCCGATTGAATCTTGAGTAATTTCCCACATTGCAACATCCACCCGGGGGATATTGAAGCTGGTTTCAGATATGGATCTGGCTGACCCTTTTAAATCAATGGTTCGTTCTACACTCCCGTCAGGATTAACTTGAGTCATCGTGTTAATCTCAAGACAACCCACCATCAACACAGATAACAAGACAGGCCAAAGGTTTACTCGCTTCATGGTTGCCTCCATTTTTTTTGCATTCGCTTAATAATTGATAATTCTTGATCCTGTCGCCGTACACTCAACTCCTTATTCCAGAATTCCAGAACAGGGTGTTCCATCTCCAGATTATTGAGCACCACCTCAATTCTTTTTGATGGTAACCCCCTCTGATTGAGCTGGTTTTTCAATCCCTCCAACAATCTGGTCTTAAAACGTTCTGGCAATATGCTCATGCGAGCCTGGGTGGAAGAACGCCCCTGTTTTTGAAGCCGGTTTTCCAGGATACGGACTGAATTGGTAACCTCATATTGTTCAATAAGAAAAATGGCGAGGAGCGCTAGTGTCGCAACTTGCAATCCCAATTTTACATTCCCACTATAAACAAAGCTGAGCTTATCTAGAAGAACCGATGGCTTACCTGGTACCACTCGAGTAGGTTGAAGCTCAATGTTGTCCATAATACTATCTGTCAAGGCTTCTGGGGCAGAGATTTCAGGATCTCCACTCAGCTCACCGATAACACTGACCCAATCCAGTTGGAGTTGTTCATAAACGACTCGACAATCTGGACAGTCATTTAGATGATTGTTTAATGCTTTTTGTTCTCTGGAATTCAGTTCACCATGTCTCAAGAGGTGAATATGATCAACCCATTTTTTGTGCTTCATGATTTTATTCCTGTAATCGCCTGCATTTGTTGACGGAGTTTTTTGCGTGCTAAACTGAGGTTGGTTTTGACACCTCCTGTTGATATGCCAGTAACCTGAACCACTTCTGCAATGGATAAATCTTCAAGATCCCTTAATGTGAAAACAAGTCTCTGTTTGGGAGGAAGCTTGTGACTAAGTCTTTCAATTCGATCTGCCAGGTCCCGATTAACACTTATCGTTTCAATGGAAGGTCCATCACTGATGATCCCATCTGTAAGCGTCTCTAAATCTTTCAAAAATAGACGTTTTCTTTTAGAGCGATTTTCATCTATCCAGAGTCGACTGACGATGGTATACAACAGGGTTGAGAACCGGGCTTCTGGTTTGAGTTTTAGTCTATAATTCCAGATACGTAGAAAGGCTTTCTGGCAAAGATCTTCGGCTTCTGTCGACTCGCAGGATAAACGAAAAGCAAAACGGAAGGCAATGGGTTGATAACGTTCAACCAAATAACGAAACGCATGCTGGTCGTGGGACTGACAAGCCTGGAGGAGTTCAATATCAGTTCGTTGTTGGTCTTTACATGTCATACTGTATTGTGAAACGATGTTTATTGAAAAAGGTTAAATTGTGATACTAAATTAACATCATATCATATTTCTAGTATGACAAAACCCACACCAATCTTCTGGTCAATATTGGATGGCACCTAGCTTTTTACGACTATATTGGAAAACCATGAAAAAACTTATAACAACCCTGATGTTCTCAGCCCTGATTATGCTATCGGGCTGCCAGACAACCAAGAAAGAAACCATGAATTCCAATGACCCCAAACCATTCTATGTGGGCACCTATACCCAGGGCGAAAGCCAGGGTATTTACAAATATGCGCTCCAACATGATGGCACCCTGAAAAAAATCGGATTAGCCGCAAAATCAAACAATCCCTCCTTCCTCACCCGAAGCCTGGATGGAAAGTACCTGGTTGCTGTCAATGAGATAAAAAATGATGACAATGTTGGTACTGTAGAATCATATTTGATTTCTGATGATACCTTGAAGCTTCTGAATCGCAGGTCCTCTGGTGGTGCTCACCCCTGTTTTGTAGCTATCAATAAAACAGGATCTGTTCTGGCTGCAAATTACACTGGTGGTAATGTTGGTTATCTTCAGTTGGATTCAACAGGTCGCCTCAGTGAGCTTTTGGATGTTCAACAGCATACTGGAAAAGGAACCACTGAACGTCAGACTGCACCACATGCCCATTCCGCCTGGTTTAACCCGGTGGATGGCAACATAATCGCTGTAGATTTGGGAACCAATGAACTCTGGTTTTCCACCATTGATCCAGATGAACAAAAGCTCCTACCTGCTGACAAGGCTAAACTAGCAATGGATCCTGGTGATGGACCCAGACACCTGACTTTTCACCCCAATGGGAAATGGTTATATGTGGTCAACGAACTGACAAGCACTGTAACTCAGGTTTTTCAACAGCCTGATGGGAGTTACACCAAGGGCAAATCAGTATCTACCTTGCCTGCCCATTTTTCTGAACCCAATACCTGTGCAGATATTCATATCTCATCTGATGGAAATTTTGTGTATGCCTCAAACCGTGGGCACAACAGTATCGCTGTACTAAAAGTTGATCCTGCTGATGGCACTCTGAAGCTGCTCGGGAACAAAGGCTGTGGCGGTGATGGACCGCGTAATTTCAGTCTCTCACCTGATGAGAAGTACATTCTGGTCGCCAATCAGCATACCAATAATATTGTCTCATTAAAACGCAATGAGACAACCGGACTCCTGAAGTATGTTTCACAAATAGAGGCACCTACACCCGTCTGTATTATTTTTTAGCAGATTATCTTCTATGCACTTCAGGTGTAAGGTTATTACGGAATCCAAAAAAAGGGGCGGGGTAATTCGTAAGGAGAGTCTATGAAATACACTGTTGATATATTGATCAATGTAGGTATTGATAAAATCCTACCTCTATTCGACAATACAGATAATATGTATAAGTGGATGGAGGGCTTGCAAAGTTTCGAAGCGATTGAAGGAACCCCAGGCCAGGTTGGTGCAAAATCAAAAATGAACTTTCTCTCAGGTAAGCGGGAGATTGAAATGATTGAAACCATCACTGAAAAGGACTTACCGCGAGAATTTTCTGCAACTTATGAAACAAAGGGCGTCTGCAATCTGGTTAGTAATCATTTTCAGGCTGAAGGAGAGAACAAAACCAGATATAGCACGGATCAGGAGTTTCAATTTACTGGATTTATGAAATTGATGGCTCTTTTCATGCCTGGTGCTTTCAAAAAGCAAACCCTGCTTCACATGAAGGCCTTTAAAGCCTTTGCCGAGAATGAGGTCGCTGCATGAAGAACAACTATTTATTCTCCATCATATTATTTGTGGGCATGATGCTTATTGCAAACTGTCAACCCGCAACAGATTCAAAGGAAGCCGCCCTTTCGACAACAAGTTATGACTCCTTGAAGGCTAAGGAATATGGTGCTGATGACTATGGAATGCGGAAGTATGTCATCGCTTTCCTGAAAGAAGGACCCAACCGCGACCTATCGCCAGAAAAGGCGAATGAACTTCAGGCGGCTCATATGAAAAACATTGGTGCCATGGCCGATGCAGGCATGCTGGCCCTAGCAGGACCTTTCTGGGATGAAGGAGAATGGCGTGGTCTATACATCTTTAACGTGGAAACCCTGGAAGAGGCTGAAGAACTGACCAATACGGATCCTGCAGTTCAAGCGGGCATTTTGGTCATGGAACTAAAAAAGTGGTATGGATCGGCTGCCCTCATGGCCGTAAGCGAGATCCATGACAGTATCGCCAAGCAAAAGATCTAAGTCTTTGCTATCAGGAGATAAGTAATCGTGTCACCACAAAACTTCAATGTTCCAGATCCCGCCACCAGAAGGCAACGGCTCCATGAGATCATCTTTGAAGCAGATACCCCTATGGGCAAATGGTTTGATATCCTTCTCATCGTCACCATCTGTCTCAGCGTTGCTACCGTCATGTTGGATAGCGTGGAGGAGATGCAGGCTCGATATGGAACCCTACTTTACTATCTCGAATGGTTCTTCACCATTCTCTTTTCCATTGAATATGTCTTGCGACTCATGTCCGTTACCCGACCCATAGCCTATGCTAAAAGCTTTTTTGGTGTCGTGGATTTGCTTGCCATCCTGCCCACTTATGTCAGCCTGATATTCCCAGGCAGTCACTATCTCCTGGTAATTCGTCTCCTACGTATCCTGAGGGTTTTTCGTGTCCTCAAACTGGTTCAGTACATCGGAGAAAGCAGACTTCTTATGCGGGCCCTGGTTGCCAGTCGGCGGAAGATTACCATATTTATATTTGCAGTGCTCACACTGGTAACCATCCTTGGGTCAATCATGTATCTCATTGAGGGTCGTGACAACGGGTTTACCAGCATCCCCAGAAGTATCTACTGGGCTGTGGTTACCCTTACCACAGTAGGATATGGAGATATCACACCGCAAACCACCTTCGGTCAAATGGTCTCTGTGATCATTATGATCATGGGTTATGGGATCATTGCTGTACCAACAGGGATTGTCACCGCTGAAATGACCACTACCTTTCGTTCGCGAGGATATGGTATCCGTGCCTGTCAAAGCTGTGGCGCCGATGACCACGAGGAAGATGCCGAATACTGCAAACACTGCGGAACCAAACTATAATCCCACCATATGGAGCTAATATGAAGCAACTGAAACTCACATTATTATTCATATTCATCACGAGCCCCCTGTTCTCACAAACCCAGCTCACAGTCTATAATCATGGAGAAGCTCTGGTCAAGGAACAGTTTGCCAAGCAAGTTGCCAAAGGCATTTCTGAGATTGAAATCGAGGATGTAGCTGAAACCTTGAACCCATCATCAGTAAAATTAAGTGCAAAGCAAGACCTTCAGATTTTGGAGCAAAACTACCGCTATGACCTGGTTGACCAGGACAAGCTTTTAAAGAAGTATCTGGACTCCCAAGTCTCAGTTATTTTAAGAAATAACGATAAAATGACCGGCAAACTTTTAAGTTTTGATAATTTGGTTCTTGTTATCAGGAACAAAAAAGGCATTGATATCATCCAGCGCGGTCATGTCGGGTCCATTAATTGCCCCATACCAGCAGAACGCCTATATGTTCGTCCTACGCTTTCCTGGAGGGTCAATTCTTCAGTAGCCGAGAACAAAACCCTGGATTTATCCTACCTGACAGGAGGTATCGAATGGAAAGCTGAGTACGTTGCTGTCTTCAGTGAGGAAGATGTTGAACTCGAACTAAGCTCCTGGATAAACCTGGACAATAGATCTGGGAAAAACTTTAATGATGCGAAACTGAAACTGGTTGCAGGTAATTTAAATCGAGCCCAACCCAAAGGTCGTTCACGCTATCAGGAAAATGCGGTCATGTTACGAGCTGAAGCAATTTCTGTGGTAGAAGAACGAAGCTTTTTTGAATATCATTTATATGAGATTGGATTTCCCGTCAGTGTACATAATCGAGAGGAAAAGCAAATTCAATGGCTTAATCCTACCAAAGTAAAAGGCCGCAAACGCTATACCTTTGAACGGGGGGGGCCAAATTTATCAAGCCTTCCTGTAAAAATTCAGTTTAGAAATGATAAAGAGAGTGGGCTTGGCATTCCTCTACCTGCAGGCATTGTACGTCTATTTATGAAGGATGCAGATGAAGCTCTAGAGCTTATTGGAGAAGATCGCATCAACCACAAATCCAAAAAAGAGTGGGTCTCTCTTGATGTTGGGAAGGCTTTCGATGTAAAGGGAAAGCGTGAGGTTTTGGATCGGCGATCGAAAAAGGATAAGTACCAGGAAGAGGACATCAAGGTCACAATAGCCAACCGCAAGGATATTGCGATTGAAGTCGATGTGATCCAGGCAGGTGGATATCAAAACTGGAAAATCATGAACGAATCTATGCCCTATTCAAAACTTGATGCACGACGCGTTTTGTTTGTCGTACCTGTTCCTGCAGATTCTGAAGTAAGCATAAGCTATACAACCCATCAAAACTTGAGATAGTTTCTGGAGTGAACTCAATGATGTGGACCTTGATCTTGCCGAAATGTCATTAGAATACGATGCCGGTTTCGACCAGTCTACGCCTTCAGCTACAACATGGCAGGCAAGTTTAACCACAGGTAACACTTAGAGAGTCAATTCCTCCTCTATTGGAAGAACATCTCTCTATCTATAGATTTATTATCCTTCAAGAGCCCTGCCTTCCGCAAGTAGCTTGCTACACCAGACAGGCTCAGGATGACAAGGATATTTACTTGGATGAGGGTCATATAACTGAAGTTACGACGCTCTCTCATGTGGGTCTTGCTGAGGGTCTCGAAGCATATTTCATTTCAGTAACCCCATTATATCTTGTTTAGAGGTCATACCCCGAATACATTTTCTCAAACCTAATACAATTGGAGATATATGAAATCAGGAGTGCTTTATATGTTACTGTGTTCTGATAACTCTTATTACACCGGTATTACAAGCAATCTTGAGCAGCGGCTTTACCTCCATCATGAAGGACTCCTTCCAGGATATACACATTCAAGGAGACCCGCACATTTGATCTGGAACTCAGATCAAATGGATATTCGAGATGCAATTTTGTTGGAGAAACAAATCAAGGGGTGGAGCAGAGCAAAGAAAGAAGCGTTTATCAACGGTGAAATTGAAGAACTGGTAGAACTCTCTATCGCGTATAGAGATAAGCAAGCTGGAGAGTAATACTTTCTCTACAAATTCATATCCTTCGAGAGCCTCAGGATGACGAGGGCTTTTGATTGTATGCAAATTGAATTTTTGCTGTGCTCCTAAAAGTCTTCCTAGCGGGTCTTGCTGAGGTTCTCGAAGCATATATCGCAAGAGCCACCTGAATTGTTCACCTTGCCTCCTTGCGCTAAACAACTAATTACTTACGCAATACTTTTAACCTACATACACGAATCACAATATCTTAGATAATCTCATTTTTATCTAACCCTGAGGCAAAAAACAGGGTGGGGTGGTCTTATTTTTGCCCTGCTCTCCTGCATGGAAAGTTTTGGATCCATAAAAACATATTTATTTCTGTTGAGACTCAATCTATGTATGAGGAGACAATCAACGTATGTCTGAATCACCCTCGCTTAAAGTAAGCACTTTTCGTCGTGGCGTTCACCCCGATGAATATAAAAACTTGACGTGTCACCTGCCTTCGCAGGATCTGTCACTGCCCGGTGAAGTTTATATTCCCCTCCAACAACACATTGGTGCTCCCTGTGAACCGCTGGTACAAAAGGGTGATCTGGTTAAGACCGGACAAAAGATAGCAGATTCACCTGCTTTCGTTTCCAGCCCGATCCATGCCTCTATCACTGGTGTTGTTGCCGCTGTCACTTCCTTTCCACACCCTTTAGGTTCAAAACTTCCCATGATCCACATCAAGGCTGAGGGTGAAGAGCAGTGGGAGCTCTTGTCAGTTCCTGAGAGCTGGGAATCGGCTGCTCCAGAAAACTTACAAAAACTTGTTCGTGAGGCTGGTATTGTTGGATTGGGAGGCGCGGCATTCCCAACCCACGTAAAAATGTCTCCACCATCAGATAAACCGGTTGATCATTTCATATTGAATGGTTGCGAATGTGAACCCTTTTTGACCTGTGATCATCGCAGCATGTTGGAAGATACAGATCGCATCCTCACCGGTATGGCCATCATGATGAAAATGATGAGGATTGACCAGGGGATAATCGGAATCGAATCCAATAAAGCTGACGCCATCGCCATAATGGAAGCAAGAATAGAGGCTTTAAACCTCAAGTTTAAAGTACAACCCCTGAAGGTGAAATACCCGCAGGGAGCAGAGAAAATGCTCATTGATGCTGCGTTAGGGCGTAAGGTTCCAGCAGGTGGACTTCCTATGGATGTCGGTGTTGTGGTCAACAATATCGCCACAGCCCTGGCTGTCTATGAGGCTGTTGTGGATGGCAAACCACTTATTCAGCGTATGTTAACCGTGACTGGGGATGCTATTGAAAATCCCGGTAACATCATCACACGCATTGGAACCCCATTTCAGGCCTGTGTTGATGCCTGTGGAGGTCTTAAGGATGATACATCCCAGGTGTTTATGGGAGGGCCCATGATGGGATTGGTTCAATATGATCTCCAGGTACCCACGCTTAAGGCCACATCCGGGATTGTCTGTATGCAGTCAACCCACCTTAAAAATGCCCGGCATTATCCCTGTATTCAATGTGGTACCTGCGTCGACGTTTGCCCCATGAATCTTGTCCCGACACGTCTCTCCAGACTGGCTGAGACTGGAAAATACGAGGACTGTAAAGAGTGGGGTGTCTTTAACTGTATTGAATGTGGATCTTGTGCCTTTGTGTGTCCATCGAGCATTCCTCTTGTACAATGGATTCGGGTCGGAAAAGTCAAGTCCAACGAACAGCAACAAAAATTAAAAGCCCAGGCCTAGTGGAGTTCCTATGACTGAAGAAAACCTACCTCAAGCCCAGCCTGAACAGCCCGAAGCACCTAAGAAGCCGGCTCCCAAAAAGAAGCCAAAGAAGGATCCGAGGGCAAAACTGTATAAACCTGATACACCCCTCATCCTGGCATCTTCGCCCCACTTTCATGGGCAGACCTCCGTCCCGAGGATCATGTGGAATGTAGTGGCAGCTCTTGTTCCAGCCACAGTTCTAGCTGTGGTTTACTTCCAATGGGCAGCTGTGGGCATCATACTCGCCAGTGTTGTTTCAGCTCTTGCAGCAGAGGCTGTTGTAAATCGTATTAAAAATGAATCCTTTACCATCCCCGATGGATCGGCCCTTATCACTGGCTTGTTGCTTGCTTTGACACTACCACCTTCGTTCTCAATCGGTGGTGCTGTCCTTGGTTCTGTCTTTGCTATCGTCGTAGGTAAACACTTTTTTGGAGGATTGGGTTACAATATTTTCAACCCCGCCCTCCTGGGTCGAGCCTTTCTCCAGGCAAGTTTTCCTGTTCCAATGACCACCTGGACGTGGCCCTTGACAGCCCGATATTCCGATGTAGATGGTGTAACTGCTGCTACCCCCTTGGGGCTTTTCAAGTTTGAACAAGTCACCAGTGAAATCGGTGGACTGCTTACTGGAAACATCAGTGGATCTCTGGGCGAGACCTCAGCAATTGCCATTTTTATTGGTGGTATCTATCTGTTGATACGGAAATATGCTGACTGGAGAATCCCAACCAGTTTCCTGCTATCTGTTTTTCTCATCAGTGGAATATTCTGGCTTATTTCTCCAGAATCCTATCCCACACCTGTTTTTCAACTTTTGAGTGGTGGTCTTATGCTGGGCGCCTTCTTTATGGCAACAGATATGGTAACCTCGCCAGTCACTGCCAAAGGGACCTGGATATTTGGTGCTTGCGCAGGATTTGTTCTGGTGATTATCCGCCTGTTTGGTGGATTACCCGAAGGTGTTATGTATTCCATTCTCTTGATGAATGCTTTTACACCGCTGATTAACCGTTACACCCGACCCAAATTTTTCGGGGAGGTGAGTGCATGAGCAAGCTAAACCTTTCTACACGTATGATACTGGTGTTGACGCTAATAACCATTCTCTCCGGAGCCATTCTGGCTGGCTGGGATTCTGTCACCCGACCCAAGATCGCTTTTCACCGCCTGGAGGCACTCAAGGCGGCCATTGGTGATGTCTTACCAATGCATGATAGTTATGAGACGGTTGAAACTGATTATGGCAAGCTGTATGTTGGCATGAATGAAAATTCTGATCAACCTGTGGGTGTCGCCTTCATGGCAGCAGGAAGCGGCTTTCAGGGTGAAGTGCGTATCATGGTGGGGATGACCCCTGACATGACACAATTGACAGGTATCAAAGTTCTGGAACAGATAGAAACACCTGGACTGGGAACAAAGATTGTAGAAGACCCCTCCAACAAACAGGATCCTTTCTGGTTTCCCGCTCAGTTTAAAGGTATCACCGTCTCACCTGAGATTGTGGTTTTAAAAAATGCAGCACCCACCAAAAACAATGAAGTGGCTGGAATCACGGGAGCCACTATTTCCTCCAAGGCTGTTGCCTCAATAATCAATGACCAGATCATTGGTATCAAGACAGCCTGGTTGGCAAAAGGAGGAGTAGAGTCATGAGCACAACATCAATGACAACAGAATTTGTAAAGGGTATCTGGAAAGAGAATCCTGTCATGGCCAGCCTCCTGGGTTTATGTCCCACGCTGGCAGTAACCAATGCAGCCATGAATGGCCTGGCTATGGGCCTGGCAACCACGTTTGTTCTGCTTAGCTCAAGCCTGATGATCTCTGCACTGCGCAACTTTATTCCTCACCAGGTTCGCATAGCAGGTTATATCGTGATCATCGCTACCTTCGTAACGGTGGCAGATCGTTTTCTGGCAGCTTACCTACCTGCAATATCAGCCTCACTTGGACCCTACATCCCATTAATAGTTGTGAATTGTCTCATCCTGGGTAGACAGGAAGCCTTTTCTTCCCGCAATGGAATAGGGCGATCGCTCCTGGACAGCTTAGGAATGGGCATAGGGTTTATACTCGTTCTGGTAGTCCTGGGTATTATCCGTGAGATTCTGGGATCCGGCAGCATCTTTGGTTTTGCCGTGATGGGCGATTCATTCACCCCCTGGATGGTCATGATATTGCCTCCGGGTGCTTTTCTTACTCTGGGTATTCTCATTGCACTGGCCAACTGGTATAATGATGCATCTTCCCGGTCTAAAAAGAAGGAGGCTGTATCATGAGTTTATTCCTACTCTTCTTTTCAGCAGCCATTGTTAACAATTTTGTCCTGGCTTACTTCCTGGGGATCTGCCCCTTTGTAGGTGTTTCAAAGAAAGTATCATCTGCAGTCTCTATGGGGATGGCCGTTACCTTTGTCATGCTCATCACCGCCGTTGTCACCTGGCTTATTTACCATCTGATTCTGGTCCCATTTGATGTGGTGATTCTCCAGTATGTAAGCTTTATTCTGGTCATTGCCTCACTGGTTCAACTGGTTGAGATGTTTATCCGCAAAGTGAGTAAACCGCTCTATGATACCCTGGGTATTTTTCTTCCGCTGATCACAACCAATTGTGCAATTCTTGGACTGGCACTATTTTCGGTGTTGCGTGATTATTCCTTTATGGAGAGCGTGGTCTTTGGTCTGGGTGCTGGCGCTGGTTTTACACTGGCCTTGGTCATCATGGCTGGAATTCGCGAAGAACTTGAACTGGCACCCGTCCCAAAATATTTCCAGGGTGCAGGTATCACCATGATCGTTGCAGGTGGGTTAGCGTTGGCGTTCATGGGTTTTGCAGGAATGATTTAAGAGATCGAGTTGGTTTACGATAATTGTATTGAGTTTGATTGTGTTTATCCTTCGAGAACCCCGTCTTCCGCAAGTGATTTGCTACGGCGGACAGGCTCAGGATGACACAACCAGAAATATTTTAAAGGGTTTTTCATAATGGATCTAGCTTCAGTTGCAGTCTCAATGGTGAGTATGGGAGGTCTGGGTGCGCTTTTTGCCGCCGGACTGGCTATTGCTAACAAAAAATTCCACGTGGAGGAAGATCCGCGCATCGCTCTGGTGATGGACAATCTTCCAGGAGCCAACTGTGGGGGGTGTGGACTCCCTGGTTGTGGTAGTTTTGCAGATAGCCTCGTACATGGTAAAATCGATTTAAACGGATGCCCCGTTTGTAATGATGATGCTCGTAAAGCCATAGCCGATGTCATGGGTCTTGAAGCTGGCAAGGGGGAGAAAATCATTGCCCGGGTCATGTGCCAGGGTGGCGATTATGAGTCTGCCCACAAAGGTGAATATCTTGGCATTGAAAATTGTACAGCCGCCAATATTACGGGTGGTGGAGATAAGCTCTGTCTGCATGGATGTTTAGGTTATGGAGAGTGTGTCGCTTCCTGCCCCTTTGATGCCATGGAAATGAGCGAGAATGGCTTACCCATCATTGACGAAGAGAAGTGCACGGGCTGTGGAAATTGTGTGGAAGCCTGTCCCCGCAATATCATAGAGCTGCATCCCGAAGCTGACACCATCTTCGTGGCTTGTCGAAATACTGATACACCCAAAGACTCCCGCAAGGTCTGCATCAAGGCTTGTGTGGGTTGCAGCTTGTGTGTCCGTGGTGTTGAAGAAGGTATGATGACCATGGAAAACAACCTGGCTCGCATTGACTATCAACTATTTGGTCAGGGGAAAGAGCTTCCTACGGCTAAGTGCTCCACGAATGCCCTCATTGTTCTAGAGAAGGTCCCTGCGGAAGAATCGCTTAGCGCCTGATGATGTTTAATGGTGAAACCGGGGTAATTCAATCAGTTGGTGATTCACGAGTAACTATCCTGTTTTCAAAGAAAGATGCTTGTGACACCTGTGGATTAAAGGTGGTTTGTGCCCCCGGGAAAGAATCTGAACGCATTTTATCCCTCCCCCATGCAGGTGAATATCATATTGGTCAATCCGTTCGCATAGAGGAGCTATCCAATCTGGAACTCCATCTGTCCCTTATCCAATTTGGCTACCCTATGTTACTGTTTATCACCGGACTATTGATCGGATATTTTTTTCCCCTTCAGGCGTTTCTCCCGCGGGAGTTGTCTGGATTTCTGGTAGCATGTGTGGGACTGGGGTTTAGCTTTTTTAGCGCCCGAAACATGGTTTCCAGGCTGGTAGAACGCATTCCAGATAAATACCTACGGATTGTTACTGACGATTAAACCACAAATAGTTAGGACATAGGATGATGACTTCTCGCTGGACCAAGACACTCATACCTTTCATTCTTCTGGTTATCTCTCTTAATGGACTAGCTCGAGAACGCACTGATCACTGGCATCTACGGAATGATCAGTTTGACAGTGAGTTGGATTCAATTCCCAAGCATGGTATTGTTTTTCTGGGTAATTCCATCACCGAGGGGTTCAAACTGGATAAATACTTCCCTGAAGTTTCAACCATTAACCGTGGTATCGTCGCAGATCATCTGGATGGGCTAATCGAGCGCTTGCATAATTCTGCTGTGGGTTTGGAACCCAGGAAAATCTTTTTAATGATTGGTATTAATGATATTGGTGATCAGCGTGATGATGAATATCTCAAATCCATGTACACCACCCTGATTGATACACTCATGGAAGAACTACCGAAAACGGAGATCATCCTACATTCCATATTGCCTACATCTCCAAGATGGTCTCGCTGCCCTCCGGCTCAGATCAAACGGATCAATTCCTTTTTAGAGTTAATGGCACTTGAGAGGGATTTGGTATACGTCAACCTTTACCCCTACTTCCTCGCTGATATGAATTACCTGAATCCAGACCTTACCCGTGATGGTTTACACCCCAATGCGGCTGGCTATGATATCTGGGCGGAGAAGATTAAAGCATATGTGAACTAGGCGAGGATTCGAGTCCTCGCCTGGGTGCAGCCTACCAGCCCCCAGAAGCGCCTCCACCTCCGCCCAAACCACCCCCGCCTGAACACCCACCGCCTCCGCCAAAACCACCCCCAAAGCCGCCACCCCGCCCTCCGCTCATGGTCGCGC
>JAERTJ010000013.1 GCA_016844945.1 Fidelibacterota bacterium
CAAGCGGGAAAACAATAACAGTAACTAAAACAACCGTTAAATATTTATAAAGAGTTTTCATATTCAGCATATTTATCGTTATCTGATTGATTTTCTTATTTTTTTAGAATGTGTTAAGGTCAGGTACCCTAAGCATTCCGAACCACTTAATTACGCGCTCACCTTGAGGAGATTTAATATGAATATAATAAATACCTCCTGAGATTGGCACACCGGCAAAGTTTTTCAAGTCCCACTCAATACTTGTGGTTTCCTGAGCATAGTCTTCCTTCTCGTAGGAATTGTTATACTGTACTTCTGAAACAGTATTCACATCATAGCTAAACTGACGAACCTTAATACCACTCACATCAAAGATGGTAATCACACAGCTCTTAGGGATATTGGTAATCCTTACCCTGTTATCCAAAGCGTTATTCTCGTAGGCCGAGTATGCATAATATGGGTTGGGAACTACTCGTATCTTGTCAAGATCCGTGTCAATTTTTTCAACTACTTCATGCTGAGTAGCCAGTCCTTCTGTTGAGAAAGCATACATAGGTTGGTTTCCATTCACATCCATACCTGGATAAACTGTATCCAGTGGAAGTTCAGCGTAATGAGGCTTGAACGGCTTGGAAACACGGAAACGAATTTTAGCTTCATTGGATAACCAATCCTGACCCTCAACAGCCATAGGCATACCGATATACATAATATTACTGTATACATAGTGGGTACTGAAATCGAAGAAGGCATCAAATACGGTATCCAGCATGGTGTGCATGGTACGGCCAGCATCATATGCAGGGAATTCATATTTGAATTCTACGCCTTGTAAGACCTCTTTGGTAGTGTTATGTCCAAGAACATATACAAAGTGTTTACCACCAAATACGGGTTGTTTAAGCAATGGGAATCCCACTCCACTCAACACATTTGGATCATCCTCTTGGTCTTAGATGGATAGGTTACGGGCAGTTGGGTTAAACAACATATCGCGACCGTTAAATCCAACCAGATATGAATCCTCTGAGAACATCATATTCAAACGTTCACCTGTTTCAATATTGATGGCATAACCTGGGAACCAACCCATACCATGTTCACTGATATAGTTAGGATCTTCAGGATTATCACTAGGACCTGATCCGAGGGTGGCGAAGTTACCGTCTTTGTCAACGGATGGAGAAGCACGCAGGCCATGCATAAAGGCATTACCTTCAGCCAGCTCCTGGTCATAGCTCATCTCAATTACAGGACAACGGGTCCATTTGGATTTATCAGGAGTCATCACAATGTCTACACTGGCTAGTTTTTCCATGGTGTTATACACCTTGGCATCCACACTAAACATTGGTCCAATCTGATCGTTTTCGTTATTACCTGGCTTGTAGTTATTGGCTGCAGATGTTAATCCGGCAGGAGCCCAGGTACCATTAAGAAGTCTTTCGTATACTTCATCATCATCCCATGGATTTGGTGGTGATGCACTCATATACCAGTCATTGTTTGCTGGGTCAGCATCATCACGACGGTTACCTGAACGGATCCAGTTAAATGGGTCACCAGGTACGTCATTGTCTTCCACACCACTTAACCAACGGCTTGAACTGTCAGCATATTCGATGCTGGATTCCAGCAGACCATTGTTAGGTGCAAGAATACTATGAGATGTTTTAAGTGTTCCGTCAACATCCACGCGACCCACAGGAATAGGACCTGGGTTAAATGGCTGGGTGATGTTTACTGAAATACCAAGATCAAGGAATAGACGCTCACTCTCAGTAACGATGGTGGTGTCACCTTTAATCTCTTCGCCGGTTTCCATATTTCTGATGGTCCAGTTGGCAACCATTTTAGAAGTTGTATCACCTTCCAATTCAGGACGGCCTGTAACATCATGTAGCAAATGGTGGGTTAGGGTATCCATCCATAGTACATATTCAGCTCCCACTACATTCAATGGATCAATGATCTGAATATTCAGTGGGCCTGCATTTTCTTTATACACAGGATTATAAGCAATTGGATAGTCAGGATCACCAAAGATGTTATCAGGTCCTGCTGGTGGTTTTGACATGATTTCGTCAATAGTTTCATCAGTCAGTTCCAGAACCAAACCACCATTACCATTACCATTCAATCGGGTAATTTGTGGGGTTGTACCATATTCACCATTGATCACAGTTCCATTTACGGTTTTGTGAGGCATGGCTACATATGTTTTAATATTGCGTCTGCCTGAAAGGTAAGGCTCTTTCTGTCCAAGATAAGAAACAGGACCATCGCTGTAAGGCAGATACTCATTATAAGCATAGGCCAGGGCGGTGTAATAATACTGTTTGTTATTGATTAGGCTAACTTCACCTGTTGCAAAAGCATCCTGTGTGAGTTCGAAGGAGTGTTGGATACCATTGTCTCCACCAACAACTTCTACCACTGGTACATTACCACCGATAAACTCATCGTAATAATAGTTAACCAGTTTACCAACGCCATTTTTCACATCAAACT
Organism: Fidelibacterota bacterium; assembly: GCA_016844945.1. Lineage (GTDB taxonomy): Bacteria > Fidelibacterota > UBA8477 > UBA8477 > JABMPR01 > JABMPR01. The sequence goes on from JAERTJ010000013.1 coordinate 2,497, forward strand.
GAGCCACCAAACGCATTTGGTCAGGATCATGTACACTTTCGATACTAACGGTAGGATCTTTCAATTGGAAAATCTGATAACCTTCGAAACGATACCATGGGTCACTACTGTCACCTTCCAGACTGGCTGGGTTTGGTTGAATAATGGTATTGTCATATTCTTTATACTTCTCTCTGTAGTTATTGGAAGAAGGAGAGTTGGAGATATAAACAATTACGCGCTGATCGAGCTCACGGAAAGCGAGGTCTGGAGCACTTGGTCCGTCAATAACTTTAAAACAGTTATCAAACAAAGCCTGACATTTATCATCAACTACTCTAAGCAATTCAACTGAGGCAAATGGTCCACCTGCAGTGGCTCTTGCCCATGGAATACCTACAGTAATATAGTTAACGGCACCTGGTTTCAAGGTAAAAGGACCAGCTGACTGCATAAAACGTCTGTCACCTGATGGGTTAGGTGCACCATCATCACCGGTTTCCTCTGTCCAGTAAAAAGCATTT
>JAERTJ010000014.1 GCA_016844945.1 Fidelibacterota bacterium
CACCTGTATGCACCTGTTAAAAGAATAGGTTCAACCTTTACTCCCGTTGGATTTAACCGTATTCTGGAAACAGCCATACTCCCCGACACTGATAGAATTGTGACTGGTATAAAGGAAGTCTTGGAATTCTAATGAGCTGAACTTAGTAGTTTTATTTTCTGTAGGATTTCTGCCATTTGACTCTGTAGCCAAGGGTCCATTCAATATAGTCGGCTATGGAAAAGTCATAGGCTCTGATATTGATACCCAAGAATACATTTTCAAATACGTGGTATTTCAGGCCCAAGCGTTGGTAGCTGGATCCAGGTATGCGTCTGGGAATAGCAATGCTGGTTTCGCCCGGTTGGGTGGCTTCATACATTTCATCAGGCACCTGCCAATCTTCACGATAGATGTACCATCCTGGTTGAATAACCACACTCAGACGATGTACCACCAACTCAAAAGAGCCGAAAAAACCCACAGCCAATTTATTGCCTGTACCAGCATCAATCCTTGCTATGGCTTGCCCCTGGTCATAATGGATATATGAGTTATATGAATCGTCCCAACCAATATCTATTCCAGCGCCAAACTTTGTTTTGTGGGATACTTGCCTTTGAATACCAGCAGAAACAGTGAATATTCCGTAAGTTTCAGACACATAGGAAGTGTCTCCACTTTCTGTAAGCATAAAACCAAGTTCTTTAACAGCTGGTGAGAAAACACCTGCAAATTCCCATTCCTTCATATACTTAGGCTTCTCCTGTCTTATGAATTCTGGTCTTTCCTTGAAGATGTATTTAAGCCCAATACGGGGAGCGAACATATTAATACCAAAATTGGGGACCTTAGTGGCTCCATTGGAGAAGTGAGTAAAAGTAAATCCAGCTGTCAGGTTAAAGTTTTTACCCAAATTAATATCCGCGTTGGCGCCTACATCTATAAATACAGTTCTTTTAGAACCAATGGCATACTGATACGGATTGGTCTCCTGATCAAAAGGAACCCAGTTATAGGTGAGCCCAAATCCCACTTCATAATTGATACTCCATTTTTTAAACCTGACAAAGGGAGCATTAATAAAGGCATAAATGGCCGATGGGCTTCCCAATTCGTCATCATTGAAGAAATTGACACCATAGAACCCAAAACCCCAGGTGGGATAGTTGTACAATTGCTGCCATAGTTTTCTACCATCAGTCTCAATTCCGTATTGAAAAGAAAGGGCTTGGAAATAATCAATAACCTGACCGCTTTCATTTTCTCCTTTAAGGAAATCGTTGGTAGGCAGCACACTACCTGCCTGGTAGAACAATCGAAGTGATTTACGGTACCTGTTCTTTTTTTCTTTGGTACTGTCTGCTACTGTGGCATGTGCCTGTGCAAATCCAGCAAATAAAAAGGTAAAAACCAATAGGACAATTGTAGATTTTTTCATGTTGGGATGTGTGGTGGTTTCTTACCAAAAATAGGAAAAACGCCAAATCATCCGTCATGAGGAGGCTACTTATAATAATTAAAACGCAATAATTTGTCTTTAAATGGCAACACAGCCCCAAGAACCCTCAAGTGCTCCGGGTGGTTGTCATAGGCCCTGAGGTCATCGATACTCTTGAAAGTAACCATCAATATATGGGAGTATTCATTGGTTTCATTGGCCAGACCAATCTGTTTTTCCCAGGTCAGCGACTTGATTTCTTTGATATGTGAAGGCATATTTCTCACCAGGGAGTCAATCCTGGCCATTTGTGCTGCAGTGGTGCCCAATTTGAAGTTAACAAGAACCACATGCACCAGTGTTTCTTTCTTTTTCTTTGCTTTTGGCGTAATGGCATCAGACTCACTAACACTGGCAAGGAGTATAAATATGACCATGATCATGGATACAGGTGAGAAAGGGATTCTATTCATGGGAAAACTGTATTAAGTGGATAAAGATGGATAAAAGCACCCAATGACCTCATAAAGTTAACAATATTTAACAGCGAGCTAAACCGTATTATAATGATTGGTCTGACTTTTGTTATATTTTTGAGCATAATTAATGTATTGAATCGCAACCTCATGAAGAATTTCAGAATATATTCCATACCCTTATTGCTGTGTTTATTTGTCTCCATTTCCATTGCCCAGGTGAATGTGCAACCCATGGACAACAACGAAACGGTCAAGAAGTATGGCACTCTGCTGCACATGATCAATAACTTTTATGTGGATACCATTGATATGGCTGCCTTAACAGAGAAGGCTGTGATCAATACCCTGAAAGAACTTGATCCTCACTCGGCCTATATTCCTAAAAAACAAGTAGAAAGAGCCAATGAATCTTTGAAAGGGAGTTTCGAAGGTGTTGGTTTAACCTTCCAGCTGTTTAAGGATACCATTCTGGTGATTGCGCCCATTCCAGGTGGCCCCTCTGATAAGGTAGGTGTGCTGGCAGGTGATAAAATCATAACTGTTGATGACGAAGTGGCACATGGTGAAGATATTACTAACCAATGGGTAATGGATCATCTGAGGGGTGATAAAGGCACAAAAGTTACAATTGGCGTTTACAGAAAGGGAAATGATGAATTGATAGATTTTACCATTATCCGCGATAAAATACCCATCAATAGTATGGATGCTGCCTTTATGCTGGATGATAAAACTGGTTATATCAAACTCAACCGTTTTGCAAAGAACTCTCAATCTGAGTTTACAGATGCCATGACTCAGCTTAAGGAAGAAGGCATGGAGAACCTTGTTTTTGATTTAAGAGGGAATACTGGAGGTTACCTTGGAACTGCCATGACCATTACAGATGAGTTTTTGAAAGCCGGGCAGTTAATTGTTTATACAGAAGGCATTCACCAACCCAGACAAGATTTGAACGCCACACCCAAGGGGGATTTCGAGAAGGGCAAACTGGTGGTCTTAATCAATGAAGGCTCTGCTTCGGCCAGTGAAATCGTATCCGGAGCTGTTCAAGATCAGGACCGTGGACTTATTATTGGCAGGAGGTCTTTTGGAAAAGGATTGGTCCAACGACCCTTTAAGCTGACCGATGGAGCCGAAGTACGCTTAACCATTGCCCGCTATTATACTCCGTCGGGTAGATGTATTCAAAAACCCTATGATGATGGTGTGGAAGAGTATTTCAAAGATTTTGTTCACCGTTATGAAAACGGAGAATTGGTCAATGCCGACAGTATTCATTTTCCCGATTCCCTTAAATATGAAACAGCCAATGGTAGAATGGTTTACGGAGGCGGTGGTGTGATGCCTGATATCTTCATGCCATTTGATTCTGTGAGATATAATAAAAACTTTTCTGCGCTGGTACGTAAAGGTGTGCTTAATGGGTTTGTGAATGAATATCTTGATGATAACCGCAAACAATTGGCCAAAGATTATGCTGATTTCGATAGCTTTAACAATTCCTTCGCCATCAGTGATAAGGATTTCAACAGCTTTCTAGATGATGCCAGGGACGAAGAAATTGAACTATCTGAGGAGGAGTTGGCTTCCAATGGTGATTTTATCAAGCTTCAAATCAAAGCCCTCATATCCAGAAACATATTTGAAACATCAACTTATTTTGAAGTCTTGGCACCCATGGACCGCGAGATTTCCAAAGCCTTGGAAACCATGGCTGATAAAACTGCTTTTCTGGAATTTAGATAGGAGACTGCCTTTTTTCACTAAAAGAAACGGGGTGAGTGATGAGCTGCTTGTTTCTTTTTAAACCTTGCAATAAGCATGAATTCATGGGATCCTGAATTGTAATTTCGCAATTCACCTGCACCCAGATCGTAAGCATAGTGTATCTCAAAGATTGAATTCAACTGAATCCCTGCCCGTATGATAAAGGCGCTTTCCATTCTGTAATTCATGCCCACATTGATACGGTCCATGATAATGAAATCGGCCGAAACATCAAACACATTGATGCCTGCACTTCTGTGGTAGGCAACACCAGGGATAAAATCCAACTGATCCATTATACTTACGTAATAACTGGCATACAGATGGTTATGAATGGGAATTTTAAATACAGTAGCATTATTGTTACTTGTGGTCAAGTGGTTGCTACTCAGGCCTATAGTAAGTTTTTTGAAGTTGTACTCAACTCCAAAATCGAAGTCGGCATGCGTTTGTCGGTCATCAGATACCGGAATTTGTTCTTCTGATTCTTCAAATGTCAACTTTGAAAAATCCAACTTCCTGAAATAAACACCGGCACCCACACCGAAGGCCAGTCGGTGGTCCTGAGCCACATAGAACTTATACGTGTAGTTAAGTTTTAGGACCTGAGTTTTTTCAGCTCCGGCACTTTGATTGAAAATATTAATGCCCAAACCTGAATTATACTTATTAAAGAAGTGAGACAGATTGAGCCATTGGGAACTGGGTGCATCATCGAAGCCAACCCACTGCTGACGCATTAGTATTCGGGCATTTATTGACTGGTTATCTTCAATGGCGGCAGGATTAAAAGCCTGGGCATTCACATTCAGATTGCTATAAAGCAAATCAGTTTGTGCGCTTGCCGTGGTCAGCAGACCGCAAAAGACAATAATTAAGCCATATGTATACTTCATTTTCATTAATGTACCTCTGCCTCTAGTTTTTTCGCCTTTTCGATACTTATTTTTTTCTCACCCAGATAGCTCACCACAAAACAATCGGAATAACCCAAATCTTCCAGTTTTAATTGTAGTTTTTTAGCCGCTGCAAGAGTTTTTCGGTTACCCACTTCATATTTATAAATGGCAGCAGTTTTGTGTTCATAGATCTGCAAGCCTGGAATGCTCGAATGAATATCATTAAAATCTTTCTCAATTTGCCTGCGTTTGGAAGTCGATAACAACTGAAGTCGGTAGGAGGGACCGGCAGGAAAATGGCTTGGCTCAGCTTTTAGAATATCTTCCTGCTCTACAAATTCTACCACCTTGAAGGATGTTCTGCGGTTGGCCTGATGCTCTTCCTCTGTCTGCGCATCTGTGATCAATGGCTGGCTTTCTCCATAGCCCTTAGCAATTAAGCGTTCCCGTTCAATGCCTAACTCTACCAAATAATCAATTACTGCTTGAGCTCTTCTGGCTGATAATTTCAAATTATAGCTTGGTTTCCCCCTCGAATCGGTATGGGCATTAACCTGAATGACCACTTCCGGAGTTTCCTTTAGCATGGATGCCAGTTTTTGAAGTTCAACCTTTGAGGAGGTACGCAAGCTGGCCTTGTTTAAGTCATAATAAATATTGCTCAGAATGACCTCATATTGGGTTTGGATTTTGGTAAGTTCGAAATCCATATCATAACCAGTGGATTTTGAAAATACACTGGCATGATCCACTTTTGGTAATCTGATATCTCTTGATTCAGAAAAATAACCCGGGAAACTACTTCTGATATGGTAAATAGTATTGGGCTTCAGGTCATCAAAATGATAATTTCCATCTGCATCAGTCGAACGATAGGTAGCATAGCCTGCATCATTCCATATTTCAATAGTCACCCCTTCCATGACTTGTTTTCCATCACGATTAACAACCACTCCACTTATGGCGCATGGATATAGGGTTTTGCTGAGTTCAAAATTGATAACAAATTGTGGGGGACTTGTTCCAAAAGTACTAACATCAGCAGTATTGAGAAGCCTTTCTTCTTTGTGGTAACCTGCCTTGCTTACAGTAATTCTGTAAGAATCAAAGGCATTTAAGAAATGCACATAGCGACCCAAATCATTGCTTAGTGTATGCCTTACTATCTCTTCTTTGTTGGTAAAACTTATCAATACATCTTCCAGCGGCTGATCATCAAGGCTGTGTTTTATGTCTCCTTCCAATACCAGTTTTACAGGGAATCCTTCAAAAGTATAGATGCCATCACTGGTTTCAGTATTCCGGTTGGAGCAAAAGTATCCGCCATCTCCCATTTGATTCATCAACAAACTAAAATCATCGGCGGCACCATTTAACGGATAACCGAGATTTATTGCAGGACTAAAGGAAATACTTGATTGCATGCTGATATATATATCCAAGCGGCCCAAGCCGCCATCTTTATCCGATGAGAAGAAGAGCAAACTATCTCCCGATTGTGATGGAAAAACTTCGTTGGCAGCGGAGTTGATATTTTCACCTAAATTGACAGGAATTCCCCATTGTCCATCAGATTTCCGGCTAATTTTCCAGATATCGTTATTTCCAAAACCACCAGGCATATTGGATGTGAAATAAAGTGTTTGACCATCGGCAGAAGGATAGGGATGGCCGTAGTGATAACTTTCGTTCATGAATGAAGCGGCTTCAGCTTTCAACCATTGTTTCTTGGAAAGTGAATATTGCGACTGATAAATCTTACAAGCTTTTGTTTTCCCGGTACATCTGGTCCAGTAGGCTATTTGGTGCTTGCTGTCAAAACTAAAAGCGCCATCATTTTCTGAGGATCGGAATTTTGCGTTCATCTTCCTCACATTTGCCCACTGATCGCTTGCTGAATTGTGAGAACTGTAATACAACTCAGAATAGGCTTGTCCCGTTCTGCCATCGGTTTCTTGTCCTTCCCGGGTTGAGGCAAATACCAGAAATTCATTCCACCAGGCCAGGCCGTAGTCGCTTGAAGAACTGTTGAGTGCTTCAACCAATGAAAATAGCTTCAAGCTATCTGCTTTGCTGGCCAGTGTTAACCATTGTAATGATTGTAGGCGTTTATTAACAGTCTCGTTCTTCTGGTCAAGTAAGCTGGCTTTCTCAAGAATAGATTTGGCATCATTAAACTGTTGTTTAATCGCTAATATTTCAGCATAACACAAATAGGCATCCATATTGCTGCTTTGATGCCCAACGGCATCGGCAAACCAATCCTTCGCATTGTCATAATCGTTCATTGCGTAATAGGAAAAAGCAATCTTCTCGGCAATTTCTTTTTGTAGCTCGAAATCATCTGTCTTCCTAAGGGCTTTTTTATAGGATTTGATGGCTGCAACATAGTCTTCCTGCTTGTATTGAGAATCAGCCATAAGCATATTCTTGTCCTGGGCCTGGAGATACGGTCCAAACAAAAACAGACTTATGATACAAATGACTATTATTCTCATTATTCTTTAGTTACAAGAGTAACTGACCCTTTGAGGGTTTTTATGATATGACCTTCAGTATTCATAATATCATGCACGTAGTAATAGGTGCCTGGAGCAACCAATTGCCCCTGGTGTTTTCCGTCCCAACCTTCTGTACCATGGTAGATTTCTTTTCCCCAGCGGCTAAATACACGTATCTCTTTTCCTTCCATAAACAGGTCATTGCGTCCATCACCATTAGGAGTGAATGCATTGGGGGGCTCATCTGAAGAAACCATCACAGAAGAAGTCGCACTACAACCAGCCTCATTTTCTGCCACCACCCATACACTATCGGCCTGAAGAACCTGATCTCCATAAAACCATACCGATGATTCCCCTGATTGTAATACTGTGTTACCCATACCGAATGTGTAGGTGCTGAGATCATCAGGGTAACAGAGCAGGCTGTAGTTTTCTTCATTGTTTTCAATATACAATGAAGGACTCTCACTAATGATTACTTCTACTTCCTTCACACTTGAGCAACCATTGGTAAGTCTTGCTGTTACTGAATATAAACTTGATTCTTCTGGTGTAACGGTGATCTGGTTTTCCTGACTCGGAGGATCGGTATCCCACAAATAGCTGTCTCCACCAGTGGCTGTTAAGGTGGTTGTTTCACCCAGGCATAAATCGGTGTCTCCCTCAATTTCAATGATAGGGCTATTATGAATAAGCATTTCAACAGCTCCCGACATGGTATTGGTACAGGAACTCTCAATATGAGTAGCAACAACTGTATATAGGCCATGGCCACTTAAGCCACTGAAACTTAATGGGAGCCCATTGCCGCTTTCAACCAAACCTGTCGCCACTGCATCTTTATAGAGTTCATAGCTTACATTTATCTCTGAGCCTGAAAGAATCACACCTAATGAAGGATCATTATCACAATAAACACCTCCTCCCAGAAGTTCGAATTTTTCAGGTTTGGGGTTGATATATACTTCTACCACACCATCCATTTGGGATCGGCAACCATAAGAGTTGAGAGCCTCCACATAATAATTTCCGGTAAGGGTAAATGTGCCAAAATCGAGTTGGCTACCTGTTCCGGTTTTGCTGATCCCAGTGCTAGTGGTATTATGGAATAAGGTGTAATTATCATTCAGATTGGATCCTTGCAAATAGATATCTATGCCTGAGCCATCAGTACAATATCCTCCACCGCCGGCCAGAATCTGTTTTTCCGGATTGGGATACATTTCAATCTTAACACTATCTTTTATCACATGTACACCATCACTTATGGTAACCACATACCAGGTCTCTGTTTCTGGGAAAATGCTGATGGCTGCAGTAGTTGCAAAATATCCTTCTGGTTTGGATTGCCAGTAATAGGAATAATCTCCGCTACCTCCTGTAGGTAGTGCCACAAGAGAAATCTCCTCCGATGGGCAGCTGTGAGTGCTTTGGGTGAGAATCTCGACTGACAAATCAGATCCTCCGGAAACAAATACGATCATATCCGAGGCCTGGCTTATGCATGAAGTATTTACATCGATCACCTCCAAACTAAATAAGGTGCTCTGTACCAGTGTCTTGGTTGTGGGATTTGAAGCTGTCGGATTCAGTAAGGATGCTGCAGGAGTCCACTGAAACTGATAAACACCTGAGCCTCCACTGGCACTTCCATTGATGGTAGTATAGGTGCCGCTTGGAATGACGATATCATGCCCTGCATCGGCAATGGGTGCTTCAAACACAAGAATAATGGCAGAGCCTGCCATGGCCACCTCGCAGGAACTCCCCACCCGACTAGCAGAAACCGTATAGGTGCCTGCCTGTGTATAGCTTCCAAAGTTGATGGGATTACCATCACCTACCAATTCGGTTACTAATTGGGTTTGGTTGCGCCATAATTGATATAAAATGTCATTCTCTGATCCTGATAATTGAACCTGCAGACCTGCATCACCTGTGCACATTTCACCGCCACCTATCACATTATATAGGTTAGGGCCCGCTGTCACCTCTACATATACCGAATCAAAAACGATAGTGTCAGCATCTGAAACCGATGCAATGAACCAACTGCTTTCTTCAGGGTAAGTCAGAGGGTTTTGAAGGTTAGAATAGAAGCCTTCAGGATTAGAACTCCAGCTATAACTATAATTACCACTGCCTCCTGTGGGTAGGGCAGACAACTGAACTTCATCATGGGGGCAAACAGAAGTAGGCTGTGCACCCACACTAAGGCTTAAATCACCATCAGTAACATAAACTGTGGTCTGGCTGGATTCACTTACACAGGAGGATTGAATATCTGTAACGTATATAGAGAAAACCGTGCTCTCGTATAAGTTGAGGCTTATGGGTTGAGGAATATTTGGATCAATTAATAGGTAATCAGGAGACCAATAATACAAGTAGTCACCACTACCCCCACTTGCGGATCCCATTAATGTGGTCGTATTTCCTGTTTCAATAAATATATCAGGGCCTGCATCTGCCAGTGGGAGTGCATCAATAACGATGGATGTGCTGTTATTCATTTCTGATGAGCAACCATTAGTATTGTATGCCACCACCCAATAAGTACTTGCCACCTGATGGTAACCAAAACTTATATCAGTACCTGACCCTTGCATCACGACATCAGTGGAGCCTTCAAGGTTAAAAAGTTCGTAGCTCACATTTTCTTCCGAATCAACTAAAAACAATTCTAAACCATTGCCTCCTTCACAGTAGTTTCCTC
>JAERTJ010000015.1 GCA_016844945.1 Fidelibacterota bacterium
GCCCTGCCACTGCCTATGATTTTAAAGTGACCAGTATTGATCATGACGGCAATGAGAGTTCAGGCATAACATACCAGGGCATTACACTGCTTTCTAACCCTGTTAACCTGGCTGTCACATCCCAAAGCGGTTATGTAAACATCTCATGGGATGCTTCTGTTTTGCCTCACTATGTAAAGCACTATAACATTTATGCTAAAGAGACCCAGTTTACCAGCGTTGAAGGACTGACCACGGATCAAAGCACCACTGATTTATCTGCCAGTATTGCAGGATTAAACAATAATACCACCTACTATTTTGCTGTTACAGCCGTCAATCTGAGCAATGGAGAGCAAAAACTGGTCACAACTGTTACAGGAACTCCAGCCGATGATACAGATGGTCCACAGCTTAACACAATTTTGTTTAATGATGCACCCCTGACAGATGGGCAGAATCTTACCTCATCGGGTAAAGTGAAAGTTGTTATGGAAGATCCGGCAGGAGTAAGCGCTGTAGAGTTTTATTTTAACAACACCATGATCCGTAAAGACTTTAGTGAACCCTATACAGCTTATATTGATCTTCACACTATCCCAGACGGGACATATCCTTTGACAGTGACAGGTTTTGATACCCTTGGCAACACTGCCGACTACACTTATCAGATTGCAGTGGGACTCAGTGTACCGTCACCCCCTGTTATTACAGATCCAGTCAATAATTATGTGACCAATCAAACCCAGGTTGTCATTAAAGGAACCACAGATAAAAATACAGATGTCACCCTTATCCATGATGATGCCATAACAGGGTTTATTGTATCAGTTGGGCCATTGGGTGAGTTCAGCATCTTATATACTCTCAACCAGGGTGAGAACCGTATCAAAGCAGTGGCTCAAAACAGATCAGGTCAAAGTCCTGAGTCATCACAGATTCTTATCACAGTGGATACAAGCATCCCGGACAGCCCCAGATCATTATCGGGTCAGCCAAAACCCAATGGGGAGATCCGGCTTTTGTGGCAGAGACCTTTGAACAAAGTGGTTAAAGGCTTTAATATCTATCGCCTTGATTCAGAATTTACCACAAAAGCCCAGGCTGTAAAAATAAATCAAAATCTTATTACTACCACAGCTTATACAGACCTTCCCTCCAATGAAGGCAGATGGTTCTATAGAGTAGAGGCCATCGATGCAGCCAGCAATGAGAGTGCACTCTCTGATCAGGCATCAATATTATCAGACAGTACACCACCAAAAGCCCTTCAGATCCAGTATACATCCCATGGTCTTTTTGATCCTGTTCTGCAGCGCTATGCCGCTGCCAGGGTTGATGTGCTCCTTACAGTGAGTGAACCTTTAAGTGCACTGCCGTTCTTAACCATGACACCCAACGGCGGCATCCCCCGGTCAGTGGAGCTTAATAAAGTCACCGACCTTGAATACAGCGGTTTTTTTGATATTCATGCCACCATGCCGGAAGGTTATATCTATGCAGTATTTTCTGCAAGGGATGTAGCAGGCAACCGCGGAACCTTGATTGATGCAGGAGCCAGACTTCTTATTGATACCAGGGGTCCCTCAATCAAGCGCCTTGACATGACCCCGCAGTCACCTGTTAAAAACAGCAGTGATACGCCTGTTGAACTCCAACTCTCCTTTGGCCTTACAGAAAAGATTAAACCAGGGGAACTTCCTCAGATCAGTTTAGACATTGCCAGTGGACGAGAGATTGTTGATGTGACTGATTTAAGTGAAGTTCCCCCACAAAACAATGAAGCTCAGGCCTGGGAAGCCACTATTGTATTACCATCTGATGCAGGCCTTGCCGCTCCAGAAAGCATGGAGATCCTTTACACAGGTCAGGACGATCTTGATAACAGCAGTTCTGATATCCTTGTAAACAACCTGTTCCAGGTTTACCAGGGCGGACTGCCACCCCTGGAACCCCCGGCATCTTTAACAGGTATTGCAGTTGCACAAGGTAAGGTTGAACTGACCTGGACTCAAGTTCAAGATGCAGCAGGGTACCAGATTTACAGACAGGCCCCTGGAGAACAGGAACTCACCCTGTTAGACACTTTAGAAGATGTCACAACCTTTACTGACACCACAGATACAGACGGCACCTATATTTATGCCGTTACCACCATCCGCCATGAAAACGAAGAAGAATCCATTAGCGGCCTGAGCAATACAGTATCTGTGGATACAGATGCTACTGTCCCCAATGCCCCAATCAATCTTGTACTTGATATGATATCCCAGGGTATAAGGGCCCGGTGGGAAGCCCCTGCCTTTACAGAATCCATCACCTACAGTATTTACCGCTCCGATCAGACCCAGATAACATCGGTTGAAGGGCTGACACCACTTGTTACCGGCATTACTCAACTTATGATCATTGATCCCACACCTTCACCCACGGATCACTGCTATGCAGTAACAGCCGTGGATGCAGCTGGTAATGAGTCTCTGCCTTCCAACTCTTTTTATCTTAACTTTGATCTTCTGCCGGTATCAGTGATAGAGATATCTCAAACAGACTATGATCCACCACAGCTTACCTGGACCCATGCAGACACAGAAGACAAGATAGCCGGCTATTATCTCTATATTGGCAAAGACAGGAACGGCTTTAAAGTCAATGAAGCCCTTATGACAGCAGAGTCTTTTACAGATTACGGGTATGCCGGTCAAGAGCGCTCATACACTGTCATTGCCGTTGACACAAACAGCGTGGAGAGTATGAACCGCTTTGTAACCCTGCCGCAATTATCAGCCCAGCTGGCTCAAGACAGCATAATTAAACGCGGCATCATGAACAAACTTGACTACACAGTTACAAATCACTCTGCAAGCCAGGTCAACAGTATAGTGATAAAATCTGAACTTGGCGGCCACACCCACCAGTCACAGACTTTTTCTCTTGAACCTGGAGAGTCAAAAGCCATCCCAGTAGTTGTTGGCGGCTATACAGAACTGATCGATATAGAAACCTTAACCACAACCCTTGAGATCACACCCAACCCTGGAGAAAAGGCAAGTATAATCAGAACAGCAGAAATCGAAGTCATTGACAGCCTCATGGTCCTGCAGATCCTGAACGAAGAGTTCATCAGAGGCGGTTCAGGCACCATAAGCTTTACCCTGGACAATCCTGGCGCAGCCCAGGCAGAGATCATCACAGCAGAAAACAGCGGTAACAATGCTTCCACCCAGATCACCTGCTATCTAATGGATGAAGATGAAAACGTCCTCTATGCAAAATCATTTAAGCAGGCACTTGGGGATAACATTATAACCCTTCCCAATAAAAAAACCGTTGCCCGCATCCCTGCTGATTTCATTTTTACCTCCGGCCCCATGGATCTTTTTATCCCTGCCAATGCACCTGATATAGTCTATGTTCATCTTGAAATAGACCATATCTATTATAACCTGGGACAATTTGACCAGGTAACCATGAACGGTACAAAAACCCGCCAGAAGGTCAGCTTAAAAGAGACCTCATATTATGGAGAAATCACCTCCATAACCCCTGAAGTATCCAAAGG
>JAERTJ010000016.1 GCA_016844945.1 Fidelibacterota bacterium
TGAGATGGTAATGCCTGGTGATAATGTAAGTTTAACAATTGAATTGATCCAGCCCATCGCCATGGAACAGGAACTACGCTTTGCTATTCGCGAAGGTGGTCATACTGTTGGTGCCGGTGTTGTTACTGAGATCATCGAGTAGTAACTATTAACATTTTAACGTATTTAAGCAAAGTAAAGGACTCCAAGAATGCCGTCACAGACAATTAGAATTAGTCTCAAGGCATATGATCATAACTTGTTGGATAAGTCCACGGCAAGAATCGTTCAAACCGCTAAGTCCACCGGGGCTGTTATTGCGGGGCCGATTCCGCTGCCCACGAAGCGTTCTGTCGTGACGGTATTGCGGTCCCCCCACGTGAATAAAAAATCACGTGAACAGTTTCAAACGAAGATTCATAAGCGTTTGGTCGATATTCACAACTCGTCTGCAAAGACAGTTGATGCCTTGATGAAATTGGATTTACCCGCTGGTGTTGACATTGAGATTAAGGTGTAACATGAGAGGTTTAATCGGACAAAAATTGGGGATGACCCAGTTCTGGCGTGAAGATGGTGAGGTAGTACCTGTCACTGTTATTCAGGGCGGACCCTGTGTTATTACCCAGATCAAGACTGAAGAGCGGGACGGGTATTCATCTGTTCAGCTTGGGTATAAAGACAAAAAAGAGTCTCGCGAGACGAAATCACAGATTGGACATTTCAAGAAAGCTAATACCTCTCCTAAATATTTTGTTCACGAATTCCGCGATTTGGAAGTTGGGGATAAAAAAGAAGGTGATGCAGTTGATGTTGATATGTTTGAAGTGGGTGACCAGGTAACTGTATCTGGTACTAGCAAGGGTCGTGGATTTGCCGGAGTCATGAAACGCCATAATTTTCATGGTGGTCGTGCCTCTCACGGTAAATCAGATCAGTTGCGTGCCGGTGGTTCCATTGGAGCCAGTTCGGATCCAAGTCGTGTCTGGAAAGGCAAGAAGATGGCGGGTCGTATGGGCGGTAAAAAAGCTGTCGTTCGCAACCTGGAAGTTGTTGCAGTAGACGTTGAAAACCACATTGTTATGGTTAAGGGCGCTGTTCCTGGACCAAACAAGGGTTTTGTAGAGCTGTTGGATCGGGGATAATTATGAAATTAAAATTATACTCAGCTGACGGTAAATCGACACAGAAAAAAGTCGATGGTGCTGATACCGTATTTGGTGTCGAGCCTAATGAACATGTTGTATATCTTGCTGTGAAGGCAGAATTAAATAATCTGCGACAGGGTTCTGTAAAGACCAAGGGTCGTGGAGAAGTAGCTGGTGGTGGGAAGAAACCCTGGAAGCAAAAGGGTGGTGGTCGTGCTCGCGCAGGATCAACTCGTTCCCCTATTTTTGTAGGTGGTGGACATACTTTTGCCATCTCCCCAAAGACATACAATATGTCGCTACCTAAGAAGGTGAGGCGTCTTGCACGTCGCAGTGTTCTTTCTGATAAAGCCAAGTCTGACTCTATCTTTGTAGTGGATGCTTTCAAATTTGATAAGCCTAAGACAAAAGATGTTATCGCGCTTTTAGATACTCTGAAATTATCTGATAAAAAGCTGCTTATCCTCACATCAACCTTTGATGAAGGTTTGATGTTGAGTGGTCGCAACCTGAAAAATGTTGCCATCATTGAGACATCATTTGTTTCTGCATACGACCTGATTGATAACGAAGCAATCCTGATGGATAAAGCATCTGTCGAGATTCTTAACGCTCAGTTGGCAGATTAGGAGGGATGAATATGAGTCAAGGTATTATTATTGAACCGATCCTCTCTGAGAAAAGTGCTGCGCTTCAGGAGACTGAACGCAAGTATGCTTTCAAGGTATTGAAATCAGCCAATAAGATTGATATCAAAAAGGTTGTTGAAAGCCGTTTTGGTGTCAAGGTTGAAAAAGTAGCTACAATGAACATGAATGGAAAAGTCAAACGCTCAACCATGAGAAGTGGTGGTCGCGTCATTCGTACAGAAGGTCCTCGTGCCTCCTGGAAGAAAGCCGTTGTTACCCTCAAAGAAGGTGAAGCCATTGATTTCTTCCGTGATGAACAGGCGTAAGGTGGTTATCCATGGCAGTTAAAACATATAAGCCAATTACCCCTGGACTGCGTTTTAAAACAACGTCATCCTTTGAGGAAATTACCAGAGTAGACCCTGAAAAAAGTCTGCTTGCTCCTTTAAGAAAAACGGGTGGTAGAAATAACAATGGTCGAATCACATCACGTCGTCGTGGTGGTGGTCATCGTAGACATTACCGTATCATAGATTTTAAAAGAGATAAATTTGACATTCCAGCTAGAGTTGATTCCATCGAGTATGACCCGAATCGTTCAGCCAATATCGCCTTGTTGATATATGCTGATGGTGAAAAGCGTTATATCCTCGCACCTCATAAGCTGGTTGTTGGTTCACAGATCATCTCAAGTGAATCTGCTCCCATTAAGGTTGGGAACAGTTTGAAGCTTGAAAATATCCCGGCTGGTTCAATTGTGCATAACATTGAAATGAAGCCAGGGAAGGGTGGTCAGATATCAAGATCTGCCGGTGCTGGCGCGCAGATAATGGCGAAAGAGGGTGATTATGTTACCCTGAAGCTACCTAGTGGTGAGATGAGAATGATCCATAAGCGCTGTCGCGCTACTCTGGGCGAGGTTGGAAATAAAGAGCATGAAAATATCTCTTTAGGAAAAGCCGGTCGTTCAAGGTGGATGGGTCGTCGTCCAAAAGTCCGAGGCGTTGTTATGAATCCGGTTGACCATCCCCATGGAGGTGGCGAAGGCCGCACTTCAGGTGGTCGTCATCCAGTTTCACCTTGGGGACAACCCACAAAGGGATATAAGACGCGCAAGAAAAACAAAGCGTCGAATAAATATATTGTCGCTCGTCGGAAGAAGAAATAAGGTCTGATATATTATGCCAAGATCTATTAAAAAGGGACCCTACATTGAGGCTAAGCTTATGGCAAAGGCT
>JAERTJ010000017.1 GCA_016844945.1 Fidelibacterota bacterium
TGGGTATTCATAATGAGCAGGTCCTTACCGTTGGCCAGCGGATGGCGGTTGAGAATAAAACAACGGTCGAGCAAAACCATTTTCTTAGGCCAGGAAGCGATCAGCGGATAGGCAACCCTCAGTGCTTCTGAAGGTTTGTAGAGCGATGATGTCATCATGCCTGCCTTCACCCTGCCCATGGGATTACTAATGGGTACCGGAACAAAGGCCACCACATAGTTTAATACGAAACTATGGTGGAAATTATAAAGCATCTCCTGTATGCCTTCCTTTTGATTGATATCGTAGGTGCGCTTGCTTTCAAGGTCGATTTCTTGTAACAGCCAGAAATCAACGCTATCAACTTCCCGCAGGCTATTTCTTATGCCATGAAGGTATTTTTGATTGAGTTTTTCAGAAGGTCCAGATTGTTGGCCACCATCATAGAAAAAGTCCATCTCCTGACCCAAACCAGCATAACCTACATTCCAGGTAACCAGATTAAATATTGAGTCTTTGATCAGGTCCACTTCAGCTTCCTGACCTTCATTCTCAATGGTCATGATTTGATCAGGCTTGAAATCGGTAATGGCCAAATAGAGCAGGAAAATGGAAAAGAGGAAGATCGGAATGAATATGATCAACAGGAGTATTTTTATCAGCTTCTTCATTAAAAACTTTTGTATGTTTACAACAATTATTAACTAATTTCTTCGTTAATTATATTGTTGTAATTCAATTTATTAAAACTATGTCCTTTCGCTTTTTTCTCTTGGCAGTAGTAATGATATCAGTGGTTGCTAGGGCACAGGAATCACAAGGGGTAAATATAAACAAAAATAAACAAGACTCCATCCATCAGGCTTATCGCCAGGCTTTAGCAAAACAAAGAGAGGTTCGTCATGATTCAATGCTTGTTTATCTGGAACAGAAAGCAGGCGATTCCATAACTCATCTAAAAATCAGTGCATGTGATTTCAATCAAATGCCTGATGTCTCCAGATTTAGTTCCCTGAAAAGCATAGATGCCAATGATAACAAAATCACATCTGTAGGAAAAGAGAGCTTTGAAAGCGACAGTCTTACACGCATCAACCTTTCCAACAACCCCCTTTCATCCATACAGTTTCCCAAAAGTGAGCACATCATTTCCATCGATTTGAGTGAGTGTCAGCTGACATCGGTGCCCAGGTCCATCAGAAAGTTAAAGAATCTGGAAATGCTCAATTTGAGTAAGAATGAGATAAAGCGTATTCCGCGTTTTATCCGTCGAATGAAGCATCTAAAGGAATTGAATGTAAACGGTAACCGCATACAGCTTAAGCGGGCCGGTATCAGGCGCGTTAAACACATCGATATGCTACTGCTGGCCAACAACCAAATACAGCAGCTTCCGGCCAACACCCACCGACTGCAGGGGGTTCGAAAACTGAACCTGGCCGGTAATTCTCTGGAGCATCTTCCTGATCATTTTTATGAATTGGATAGCCTGGAGCATCTGATATTTTATAACAATGATTTCACCAGCATCCCTCTTCAAATATTTCAGTTGAAACAATTGGTAGAACTGGACTTTTACTACAACCAGCTTAGGGAAATCCCTGAGGAAATCGGGCAGTTGGATCAATTGGAACAGCTATTTCTTTCCTATAACCAAATTGAAGCCTTACCCGAGAGCATGGGTTCTTTGAAAAAACTCCGTTATTTGTTTATTCACCACAATCAAATCCGCATCATTCCCGTATGGTTTGATGATCTAAACACCCTGGAGCGATTGGATATCAGCTACAATCAATTGCTTCAGATACCCAGTCTGAAATCGCTGGATAATCTTAATTATCTGGATTTACAGAATAACCATTTGGAAGACTTTCCCTGGTGGGCGTTGGATAACCGAAAACTGGAGATTTTACTTATTAGGGATAACCCACTAATTCTATCTGAAGAGGAGCAGGGTACACTCAAAACCCTTAAGGAGGAGCTACAGCTTAAGGGTGTTAACATCTACTATTAATTAATATCTTTGCTTTCCTGAAAACCACTTGCGAATGCCCCTGTTAGGAAGCATCATTAAAAGGGCTTATGCCTTAAGAAATATGCCCGTTGAGAAGAAACTCAGCGTGTTACATCCGGCTACTGCTCAGGAAGAGCAACTCAGAAAACTGGTGCGCAAAGCCCAGTTTACAGCCTTTGGAGAACACTATAAATTTGCCCAGTTGCTCAATTCCGAAAACATAGTAGAAGACTTTCGTAAAAGCGTACCCATGCATGATTACAAATCCATGTATAAGCGCTGGTGGTATCGCTCCCTAAACGGAGAAACCTATGTGGCCTGGCCCGGAAAGGTAAAGTACTTCGCCCTGAGTTCAGGAACTTCAGAGGCATCAAGCAAATATATTCCTGTGACTGCTGATATGCTTAGGTCCATCCGTCGTGCCAGTATCAGACAATTGGTGTCCATGGTGAAATACCGTTTTCCGTTGGATTTTTATGAAAAAGGCATACTCATGATTGGGGGCAGTACACATTTGCAGTACAATGGTACTTATTATGAGGGTGATTTATCTGGTATTACTGCCGGCAACCTTCCCTTTTGGTTTCAGCATTTCTATAAGCCTGGAAGATCCATTTCCAAAACCAGCGACTGGCCAACAAAGTTAAAGGAGATGGTGCGCAAAGCACCAACCTGGGATATCGGAGTTATAGTTGGTGTTCCGGCTTGGGTGCAGATCCTAATGGAAAAGATTATTGAAGAATACAAAGTAAATACCATTCATGATATTTGGCCCAATCTATCGGTTTATGTCCATAGTGGAGTATCCTTTAAGCCTTATTTGAAAAGCTTCGAAAAACTGGTGGCACGGCCCTTGATCTATAACGAATCCTATCTGGCCTCCGAAGGATATGTAGCCTTCCAAAACAACCCCAATTCCAAGGGAATGGAAATGGTGTTGGATAATGGCATCTTTTACGAATTTGTACCATTTACCAAAACCAATTTTGACGAGGATGGTAATTTGAGGGAAAACGCGGAGGTTAAATTTATTGATGAGGTTGAAGAAGACAAGGAGTATGCCTTGCTTATGAGTAGCAATGCCGGAGCCTGGCGCTATTTGTTAGGCGATACCATAAAATTCATTAATAAAGAGCGCAGCGAAATCGCCATAACCGGGCGTACCAAACATTTTATCAGTATATGTGGAGAGCATTTGTCACAGGACAATATGAATCGTGCAGTGGAGCTGTTACAGGATGAGCTGGACATAGAAGTTAAAGAATTTACCATGACGGGTGTGGGTCATGGTACCTTGTTTGCCCACCGTTGGTATATAGGAACTGATCAACCGCTGGATGCGGAACTTGCTGCGAAAAAACTGGATTCTTATTTGTGTAACCTCAACGATGACTACCGCGTGGAACGCATGGAAGCCATTAAAGAAGTATTTGTAAGTGTCCTCCCCACCCAGGTGTTTTATGACTATATGAAGAGTTTGGGCAAGGAAGGCAGTGCTAATAAATTCCCAAGAGTGTTGAAAAACTCTCGTAAAGAAGAATGGGAACAATATCTGAAAAACCTTGATTTAATATCATAAGCAACCACTAAACCTAAGTCGGTTAATTGAATTGATGAAATGAATATATTTCTTGAAGGTGCAATACTCGGTTTTTCACTGGCCTTTCTTTTTGGATTTGGCCCGGCCTTTTTTGCGCTTATTCAAACAGGTATTCACAGAGGTTTTTGGCCTGGTGGGGCTTTGTTAGCCTTCGGTATTTTCTTAAATGATGCCGTTATTGTTTTGCTGACGCTTATTGGTGCCACTCAGATATTAAGCGGGGCTGATAACTACAAATTACTGGGTATTATCGGGGGCATATTGCTCATTATTTTTGGCATCTGGACCTACAGGAATAAGTCCAAAATGGAGCAAACAAGCGATTCCGAAAACAATAAAGAACCTCATGCTCTTATATATATCGCCAAGGGTTTTATCATGAATGTGGCCAATCCTTTTGTGTGGTTGTTCTGGCTGAGTGTGGTGGTGGGTATTACTGCCCGCTATGAAGCGGATAAAACCGATTTGTTTTTATTCTTCTCGGGTACACTTTCCATTGTGTTTGTGACCGATTTAATCAAGGCGTTCATGGCCTCCCGTCTCAAGAAGTTTGTGACGGATAAGTTCCTTATCCTCGTGAACAAAATTGCGGGTGTGGGATTGGTTGGTTTCGGTATTTTTTTGATTATTAGGTCTTTTGTTGCTTTTTAAGGATTTTATCTCTGGGTTTTTTTGGTCAGCCACTATGAGTCACTGGGTATAGCAAAACACATTTCGACAGGCTCAATGTGACCACGCAAAATTTACAGCCGCTTGGTTTTACCAAGTGGTTACTATTTATATAAATGTTTTATAATATTTCGATATGCTTACCTATCCTCGCATACACCATTCGACAGCCTCATGGTGACCCTGCTCAAAATCAGTTGTCTCTGATATTTTGGTCAGTTTGAGCGTTCGACTGAGCTCACGCCGTGTTCCTTCGGTGGAGCTTCTGCGCATGCGTAAGGCCCGTCGAAGACGGATACTTAGGAATAATTGGTGACAAAACTTCGCCTTTAGACAATAAAAAAGGCCACCCGGAAATAGCTTAGGCTTTATGATCAGTCACAATGTGCTGCTTGGTATAGCAAAACACATTTCGACAGGCTCAATGTGACCTATTGATAACTATTTCGGGCAGCCTCCATCCACAAATTATTGAACTAGCCCGAGGCAGAACCCTAGGGGAATCTAAATAAATCACGACATAAGTTCTCGTTCCACATCCTTATCGCCTCTTCCGGAGAGGTTGATAATGGACAGGCTGTTTTTGTCCTTGAGCAGTTTTATGGCCAAAGCCACCGCGTGTGCCGATTCGATGGCAGGGATAATCCCTTCCAGTTTTGACAGCAAGCGAAAAGCATCAATGGCCTCTGCATCAGTTACCGCATAATAGGAAGCCCGCTCTGTATCTTTAAGGTGCGCATGCTGGGGACTGATGCCAGGATAATCCAGTCCGGCTGCAATGGAGTGGGTAGGTAAGGCCTCTCCAGCTTCGTCCTGCAGACAATAGGAGTGGGTACCCTGAAATACACCCGGCTTCCCAAAACTAAGTGTTGCTGCAGTTTTTCCCATCACTTCTCCTGCGCCACCACCTTCGGCACCAATTAGTGCAACAGCTGTTTCATGTAGAAAATCAGCAAATAATCCAATGGCATTGGAGCCACCCCCTACACTGGCAAACAGGCTGTCGGGCAGGCGACCTTCTGTCTCATACAGTTGTTTTTTAGCTTCCTTGCCAATGATGCTCTGAAAATATCCCACCATTTTTGGATAGGGATCAGGGCCTACCTGTGAACCCAACAAATAAAAGGCCTCAGGATGTTCAATATAATAACCAAGTGCAGAATCCACCGCATCGCGTAAGGTGGCTGTTCCTTGTTCGGCCAGTACTATTTCGGCACCCAGCAATTTCATACGACTGACATTCATCGACTGCCGTTCGGCATCCTTCTTACCCATAAAAACCTTGCATTTCAGCCCAAAGAGTGCCGCGGCAGTAGCTGTGGCCACCCCATGCTGACCGGCACCGGTTTCTGCAATGATCTCTTTGGCTCCCATATATTTTGCCAATAGTATTTGCCCTATGGTATTGTTGATTTTATGCGCTCCTGTGTGGTTTAAATCCTCTCTTTTCAGATAGATGCGACTGCCGACATACTTTGATAAATTGTGGGCATAATACAGAGGCGATGGTCGCCCCACATATTGGTTTAGGTAGTAATGATACTCCTGAGAAAAGGCTTCCGTTTGTGTAATGGTCTGAAATCTGGTTCCCAGTTGTTGGAGTTTTTCCTCCAATACCGGAGGCACATAGGCACCGCCATAGGCGCCAAACATACCGTTGTTATTCTGATAGTCAAAAGTTGTTGTTTCGATGGTTGTTGTTATTGTTTCCATGTTGATCGTATTTTATGTTTTAAATGATAATTATATTGCTCCTTTGTTTGTTCCGGCTGACAATTCCCCAGTCTTTACCATCGAAAAATCACATTTCTCCACCAATCAATTACATACATAATTTTACATTTTTGAGCATAAAAAAAACCGCAGGTGAATCACCTGCGGTTTCTATTATATTATTTACAATACTAAGCCTGGCTACCTCCCCTGTTCACTGAAACAAGTGAGCCACCACCAATTGTTAGTATGTAATTTTGTATTCATTATCAATTTTCGAGTCTGCAATACTAAGAAATATTTATTACAGTCTTTCCGATTTTTGAAATTATTCTTCAGTTTCCATTTCTTCGCGAACGATGGTTCTCGATGGTTCTGGCATTTTCTTCTTGATGGTCAATTCATCAACCAGGTGTCCGGCACCGGCAAATTTATCGATAACAAAAAGCACATACCGTGAGTCTACCACAATGGTTCTCTGAATATCCGGTTCAAAGGCCAGGTCACCACTCATGGCTTCCCAGTTGCCGTCAAAGGCCAAACCAATCAGTTCTCCTTTACCATTCATCACTGGTGAACCTGAGTTACCACCGGTAATATCATTGTTGGATAGGAAACAAACCACCAGTCTGCCATCTTCAGTACCATAAGGACCATAATCTTTGGTTTCATACAATTCCTTTAATTTAGGATCAACCATAAACTCATCGCTGTCAGGATCTTCTTTTTCCATTACACCACTCAAATGGGTGATATAATCGAAATGAACCGCATCAGCTGGTTCATAGTCAAGCACCTGACCATAGGTAAAACGAAGGGTGGAGTTGGCATCCGGATAAAAGAATTTATCGGGTGACATCTCACGAATACCCTGGATAAACTTCCTGTTATCAGCAGAGGTGCTTGGTGCACTTCTGTAAATACCAGTCACCTCCATTTGCTTTCCCATAAAGCCTTGCGCCAATTGGAATGCCGGATCTTTTGACATGGTTTTAAGGCTTGGTTCATTTAGGAATTCGTTGGCTCCTGCTTCAGTTGCCATGAAGCTGTTTTCATAAACATAAGCAGCCATCGCATCAAAATCACCTTTGAATTTATCATGCAGTTTCACCAAATATTCGGGACGATAGGAAGCGTCCAGATTGTTGTAAAACATCTCGGTCATACTGGCAAACACATCCTGGTCGAGCTTCATATTATGCTCCTTAAAGAAATCAGGAATGCCCGCTTTTAGTTCTTCAACCATGCCATCAATTTCTTCCTGTTTCTTGGCTTTCTTCTCTTTATCCTTTTCTTCTTTCAGTTGCTTCATGGCACCTTCAAGTCCTGAATAATCGAGTGCATAACCCATGAGGTCGGCACCGGCAACACCCAGATAAATGACACTGATGTAGGTTTCAAACAGTTCTCTTTTGCCAGCCATGGTGGTGTTGATGTTTTCCACCACATCGCCATATTTTTCCTTGCGTGCTTCATCAGCCTCAGCCCAGGCCTGAAATTCGGCTTCAAATTCCTTTTTCTGGTCAACTACACCAAGGTTTTCCACCCCGCGCATCTGGCCAATAAAATATTTCCAGCTGTTGGCTGTGCTGGCATAGTTGGAGGCATACTGGATCTTAACTGCCTGATCGGCATCCATATGTTTTTTCCATACTTCCAGTTTTTTGCCAAAAATCTCAACCAGTGGAGGAAAGACTTCAGACACCTGGAAATCGAGACTTTCGGAAGTCAGGTAACGAGAGGTGCTTCCGGGGAAACCCCAGATCATGGCAAAATCATCTTGCTGAACGCCATCCAATGAAACAGGTAAATAGTGTTTGGCTTTCAGAGGAATATTCTCTTCAGCATAGTCGGCAGGACTACCGTCAGGAGCGGTATACACTCTGAAAATACTGAAATCACCTGTGTGACGGGGCCACATCCAGTTGTCGGTATCACCACCATATTTTCCAATGGATGATGGAGGTGCACCTACAAGTCTTACATCAGTAAATAC
>JAERTJ010000018.1 GCA_016844945.1 Fidelibacterota bacterium
CACCGAGATCTTTTATATCTTTATGTTCACCATAGGGGAGAATAATCCGGTTAAATCCCAATTTCTTCGCCTCTTCAACTCGTCTTCTGACCTGGCCTACATTCCTGACCTCGCCCCCGAGACCAATCTCACCAATAATCAAGACCCCAGCATCCACAACTCTATTCTTCAAGCTGGATATTATAGCGATAGCAACGCCCAGATCTGCTGCCGGTTCTGCAATTTTCAGTCCACTCACTACATTTATAAAAACATCCTGAGTACCCAATTGAAAACCAGCACGTCGTTCCAATACGGCCAGTAGCATTTGCAATCGCCTCAAGTCAAAACCAGTAACATTTCTCTGGGGGTTTCCGTAAGAAGCACCCGCCACCAGTGCTTGAACCTCTAGAAAAAAGGTTCGACTACCTTCCTGACTGGTGACCACGACGGTTCCACTGACATCTGAATGTCGTTGTGATAGAAAGAGTCGGGCAGGATTCTCAACGGGGAGCAATCCCTTCTGAGCCATTTCATAGACACCCAGTTCACTGGTCGAACCGAATCTATTTTTTGCAGCTCTGAGTAGGCGCACCTGAGAATTGCGATCGCCTTCCAGGTAGAGAACTGTATCAACCAGGTGTTCCAGCATTTTGGGTCCAGCCAGATACCCATCTTTGGTGATGTGACCGACCAGAATAATGCACACATTCATTTCCTTGGCAACTCGAAGAAGCTGAGCTGCACTTTCTCGAACCTGTGTGATACTACCTGGTAAATTTTCTCCACTCTCCGTATATGCAGTCTGGATTGAGTCAACGATCACCACAGCAGGTTTTTTCTCAGAAATACTTCTTGAGATGTTTTCAACGACGGCATCGTTGGCAAACATAAGGTTATCTGTTTTTACTCCCAGCCGGTCTGCACGCATGGCGAGCTGTTCCCCACTCTCCTCTCCGGAGAAATACAATATGGAATGACCCGAGCTTGCCATGAGTCCACTTAGCTGGAGTAGGAGTGTTGATTTTCCGATACCGGGCTGCCCGCCAAAAAGGATGATAGAACCCTTAACCAGACCTCCACCAAGTACAGAGTCGAATTCTGCCTGTCGCGTTTGAATTCGATTCTCATCATCGCGGGTTATTTGATCCAGGGATTTCAATTCTGCTCGTGGTCCTGAAGGAGATCTTTTTAACGGGGATTGCTTAAATTCTTTGACACTCTCCCAGGCACCACAACTTCCGCAGCGCCCCACCCATTTAGGATGTTCGGCACCGCAATCATCACAGACGTAAACAGTCTTAGCTTTGGCCATATTGTATAATTTGACTTTCTTTAAAAAACGAGGGTTGCGACAACGTAGTCATTAACCAGAATGATAGTAGCAGAAATAACAAAGGCTTGAATGGCCGCCCGACCCACACCACTTGCACCACGAGTTGCCTTCAGACCCACCCAGCAACTTATTAATCCAATGGAGATGCCAAAAGACAGGGCTTTCAAAATACTGGGAAGCACATCCTCCGTAAAAACAAAAACAGACTGAAAAGAATTGAAGAACATTCTAACACTAATGTTAAAAAACATATCACCAATGAGAGCGGCTGTAAAAAGAGCAATGATATCTGCTACCACAACCAGGAGGGGCAGCATGATAAACATGGCAACAATCCGTGGTGCGACGAGATGACGAATGGGGTTGATGGCCATGACTTCAAGGGCGTCAATCTGCTCAGTGACTTTCATCGTCGCAATTTCAGCACCAATAGAAGAGCCATTGCGACCTGCGAGCACAAGTGCTGTGAGAACAGGTCCCATTTCAGATAGTACTCCGATGGCAACAATTTGACCGAAAAAAGTTGGGGGTAGGGTATCTTCCAGCTGATAGGCACCTTGCCAACCGGCAACAGCTCCTGCGAAAACAGCAATCACACTTACCAGAGGAATTGCGGTTACGCCCAGCTTATAGAGCTGCTCATTGTACAGAATACGATCAGCATGAACATACCTGAGATATTTGATGGACTTGCCTAAGAGAATGAAGATTTCGCCAATATTGGCAACCAGACCTATAGATTTCCGGCCTAGCAGTTGGATTAAGTTAACCATCAAAAATCAAGCCCAAGGGACCAGATATGCTGCTTATTGTCCCAGAGTGTTTCCTCTGACATATCAAAAGCCATATCGTATCTGAGTACAAAAATACCCAGATTCATGCGCATGCCAAAACCTGTTCCCCAATAGCTGTTGTTTTGCCCAGAGAACACCGTTTCATAGAAGGTACGACCTTCGATTTGCTCTGCATTCCAGGTTTTCACCCAATCTGTGAATAGCTCACCGCGGACATTGCCAATAACCATGTTTATGGGCCATTTAACAGAGAGGTATTCAATAAAGGGGAATCTAAATTCGGCATTAAAAGCTGTATAATGATTACCCGTATATGCAAAGTATGGAGCACCTCTCACAGGCACAACATATTCAGAGAAGTAAAGATCCTCATAGTTGGAAAGGTAATCGATATAGCTATTGTCCAACTGGTAATTAATCCAGTTTGATATCCCCCCTGCCATAAAAGTCTCTGGATTCTTGCCATGGCTTGTGGCAGCAGATGCTCTAATCGCAAAGGAGTACTCACGCATGATCTTGATGTAATGTCTGATATCAGTTCTCAGTGACACGAACTGGCGGGATGAATTTGGCATATCAGGCGAAAACCTCAGACCGGTTTCCATTCTCCAGCCAGAAACTGGATACAGGCTTCCGTACAAGACATTGTCAAAACTGAGCTTCATTTCAGGCAGTAAGTAAGCCTGATTTTTTGACGCAATCACATCTTCTCTGTCACCCCGCAAATCAAGGTAGCTCACACTTTGATATATATTGAGCCAGTTCAGACTCGATTCAAACCGGGTATATTTTGAGAAGGGGTAGTCAATTCCAAGCACAGAACCATATTTTCTAAAATGCCATAGCGTAAGATAATAATCTGGTGAGATGCTCACATAGTCATCAGGTAAATTATACAGCATGAGGTGCAAATTCATACGATTTGGCAGATAATCATACCCCAGTATCAAATCTGAATTATCCAAATTTTTATAGAGTTCAAAGCCAAATTGAATCTGATGGTTCCCCATGATATCTGAGAACACCATGAGGGCATTCCCCTGAACACCAAAGAAATTAGAGTAACCGGCTTGTGCGTCAACCAGATCAACTGTAAAACGAGTCTTGTAATCATTGACCTCATAGGCACCCGTACTATCCATTGTATTTAATACGACGGGTTCAGGTTCCTGATGACCGCTTGATGCGCCAAACTGTTCCCCATAAGCAAATACATGTGTTTCAAAAGGGTTCGAAACACGTTTTCTGGCTTCTGGCATAGAGTCAGTATACGTAAGATCCAGCTGCAAATTCTGTCGCTTCAGGTAATTCGAGAATGAAGGAATAATCTTCTGTTGCTCTCGGGAAAGCGGATTATTGATGGTGAAAATATCCCAACCACCCTTCTCATACCCTGCAAACACCAATCGGGAATCATCCTTACTCCAGCTAATCTGGAAGATCCCGGTCATGATATCTGTAACAGGTGTTTCAATCCCTGTATCGAAGTCATGGAAATAGATATTCCATATTCCCGTTCGATCTGACGTGTATGCCAGCTTATTGGTCGTGTTAGCAAATGTGGGTGAATCCTCACTACCAGGACTATCAGTGATCCGTTTGATATGTCCTGATTCAATATTTATGGTATAGATGTCTGTCGATCTGAAATCATGATTTTTTAGAATTTCGCGAGCTTGAGGTGAATCAGGATTGACCAGACCGGTTAATAAGGATTGTCCCCGATCAGAAACGAATGCCAATTGCTTGCCATCTGGTGACCAACTGGGTCGTGTATCCGAGAATAGATCATGGGTGAGTTGTTCAAGTTTTTTAGTTTTTACATTATATAGAAATAGATCACTGGCACCATCCTTTAGACCTGAGAAGGCAACATACTTTCCATCGGGTGACCAGGAGGCAGTGAATATCCCATCCAAACCTAGTTTGCGACTGTGTTTAGTTTCTTTTTCAGTGTCAAAAAATATGAGGGCATCCTCATCCCCTGATTTTGCAGAGAAAACCAGGTGTCGGTTGTCAGGAGCCCATGATAGCCCGGGGCTCAACCATTTCAGTTCTTCAAGTTCTGCAGTACGCTGGCCTGAGATAATTCGTTTTAATTCACGCCCATTGTCTGAGGACATAACATAAATATCTGCATATCCCGATCGATCTGAGAGAAAGGCTACTTTTCCTCCGTTGGGAGAAATAGCAGGACTCACATTAAAATAATTTTTTGTTTTGTTGTGATCTGTGAGACGATGACCCACATCATCAAGGTTACTCCGTCCCTCGATATCGGGCCAATAATCTTTACGGACCGCAAAGTGCCATTTTTCCGTGAGCGTCTCTTCATCAAGATGGAGCGTGTTTTCAATGGCTTTGGGGATATCCTTGAAGTGTCGTGTTTCGTGGAAGATTTCCCCGATCCTTTCTACACCAAAGGTTTCACCAATATAGCGAACGACACTTTGCCCCCCCTTATATGCCATATAGTAATTCAGGTACTGGACAGGAGGAAGGTTTCCATTAATAGCAGCATCCCGAATAATCATATCGGCTCTGGAATCCCAATCAAGTGAGGAGTATTCAGCATAGCCCTCACTGAGCCATAAGGGGATATTTACGCGCATTTTCCCTGATACAATGGACTGGACGTTTCCACCAAAAATCAAGTCGTTCACCATGGCATGGGTTAATTCATGGTGAAGGACATGACGGAATTGTTCATAGCTGCCCTCAAAAGGCAGTACCACGCGATTTTTGAAGAGCTCGGTGAAGCCACCAATCCCCTCCTGTAAATAGCCCAGGGTCACATTGGTTTGTTGAAAATCATTATGAGAGTTATATACAAGAATTGAGATACGCTTGCTAAGTCGCCAGTCTAGCTGATAGGAAATCTGTTCATATGATTTCTCAGCCACATTTGCGGCGTAGTAGGCAATAGACTCTCCACCCTGATAAAAATAGACATCGAAATGCGGGGTTTGTATGTATGACCAATCCATACCCCGATATTGTACTTTATTTTTCCCATATTTCGCTTCCAGTGGGTTGACCAAAATGATCAAAAACAACACTGCAGGTACTAGTATGGACTGAATAGACTTTATATTTTTCATATTAGAGTTTATGCCGAGAGCTCCTTTGGGTTCCAAAAATTCTGATCAAGATAAGCCTTAGTGTAAGACATGTCAAACGCTGAGACAACAAGACTCAGGTCAACTCATAACGATTGAATCATCAAACTATGCCAGATTGCCATAGTTCTTTCTGGTCCTCTGTTTAATTTGAGCTGATGAAAAAAACAGCTTATTTCCTATCAGATGTACATCTACGTATTACTGTTGATGACATCGAACGCGAACGACGAAAAGAGCTATTTCAGCTCCTGGATCAAATCAAAGAAGAACAATCCACCCTGTTTATCGTTGGTGACTTCTTCGACTTCTACTTTGAGTATGGCTATGTTGTGACCCAGGCATACTATGAGGTTTACGCCAAGCTAAGAGAATTGGTGGAGGCAGGGATCACCATACATTATTTTGGGGGTAACCACGATTATTGGCTCGGGGATTTCATCTCAGAAAGTATTGGCGCTAAGGTCTATCTGGATGAAGCCCAGATTGAATTTGCAGGGAAGCAATTCCATTTTCACCATGGCGATGGTCTTGATATCGACGATATAAATTACCGTCGAATGCGGACTGTTATCAGACACCCCCTGTTTATATGGGCATTCAGGTGGTTAACCCATCCTAATGTGACCCATTGGATAGCACTCGGGCTTTCAAAAAAGAGTCGCAAGAAATATCGTCGTGAGACCAGTATTGATTTGCTCAATCTGGTTCGCAAGAATTATAGTTGGGCTGAAGATTTATTGGCCGGGGGGGCTGATTTTGTCATTACAGGTCACATTCATTATCCCAAGTTAAAAACTTTTGATAAAAAAGCATTCCTCACGATTGGTGATTTCATCAATTATTTCAGTTACGGCTATTTCGATGGAGTGAATCTATCACTTAAACAATGGCAGGTTAAGCAATTGGAACAAAGGGAATTACCTTGACTTCAAGCTGAATTTTCGATAAACTGATTTGATACTTTTCACGAGAATTGATATAGAAATTGATGGATTTCAACATGAAGAATTTATCCAAACAAGTATTGTTCCTGGTTTTGCTGGGAATTTTTGTTTTCCCGTTCATCTCATGCTCCTCCAGCGGGGAGGTTTCCACTGAAATAGTTACCACGGATTATGAGGAATATCGAAACGGAAATAAGAAGGCGTTAAATAACCTCATCGCCTACTATCGTGACCCTACCCTTCCCATGGAAGTTCGCAAAGAAGCACTGCAAAAGGTCATTGAATCTAATGATCCAGTGGGTATCCAGGCTGTAAGAAACTCTCTTAAAGATGGTACGAATCTGGACTATTCACTATTTCAAATTGGTGTACAAGCACTGGGTAAAACAAAAGATGCTGAAAATACGCGTACAATTTTACAGGCTATGGCAGCCAGTCGGGCTGAGTATGTTGCTGTACGTGATGAGATGTTCCATATCATTGAAGATCAGGTAGATGCACGCTCTGTGGCACTAATCCTGAAGCTCCACGCTGATGCTGAGGCTGACTACGCCGCCTTTTTACAAAATCTTACATTAACCCTGGGAAAGATGGATGATTCACGTGTCGTTCCCATTCTTATGTCGATTGCAGCAAATAAAAAGATTGATATTGGTATTCGAAATCTGGCTGTGGAAATCCTGGCTACGAAAAACGATCCAGCTGTGGCACGTCTACTAGCCGAAATGCTTAATAACCCGGCAACCCAAAATCAGGTAAAGACCTATGCCATTTCCATCATGGATGAAATGAAGGATGAGCGTTTAATTTCCAGCTTGATCGATGCTCTTCACGATGAGCAAGCCACTTATTATGGGATGTTGGATGCCATAACTCGAGCGTTGGGAAATTTTGATGACCCTGAACTAAAAATGGCTATGGTTAAAGTCGCCAGGGATGACCAAATGCCTAGTCGCTTCCGAAAGCGGGCCATCAGATCCCTCTCAGCGTATAAGGATCCGGTTATCACCAAGCAACTCATTGATATATTGAGTAATCCCGATAACTTTATTTTCTACGCCGACATTCGCGAGCTAGTCCTTACCATTGATAGCCCGGAACTGGAGCAAAAATTACAACATGTTGCCCGGGCAACACAAGCAGCATGGGAGCGTGAATAATGATTCTAGCAAAACACATTTCCAGGCTTTCACTCCTTCTGATTATGATAGTTACACTCCCCATGAACCTGCAAGCTCAAGATTCAAGCCGGGTGACGAGCAAGGGCAAAAGCGGCACTCAGGAGGGGTCAGACAAGCGAGAATTTTTTAAACCCAAGTATGAAGTAAAAGATTCAGAGCAGGCTGTTCAGGAGCTGCGAGATGAGATCAACCAGATCCAGAATGACATGGATCGTATGCGGATGCAACTCAGAGAATATGACGATTTAAGCGCGCCTCGTATCCGTAAGGAAATTAAACGACTGGTAAATTTCCCTGAGAAAATTAGTGAGATAACCCTCAAGAATGGCACTGTAGTTCAGGGGAAAATCCTCTCAGAGGATCTTGATAAAATCGTGGTTCAAACAAACATTGGAACACTTTCCATTGTACAGGAAAATATTAAAGAGCTTAAACCTTTTGATCGTTTGCATGCCAATGTTGAGCTCAAAGGTGAATTTGAAGATCAACGTCATGCTGACAGCCGTGTCTTTATTGGACAGGTGATCAACAAAGGCTTGCGTCGTGCTGACTATGTGCGTGTCAGGTATCGTCTCCATGACAAAAGGACTAACATAATCGCACAGGACTCATCCTTCATCAGCGGGGAGCCTTATTCTTTTTATTCCGGTGTAGTTAGTGAAAGTTCGCTCTCTCCAGGAGAATCTTCCCTTTTCCGTGTGGAAGTCAAATTACCACCAGGCGTAGAAGCGAAGAGTATTTCCTATGTGACCTATAAGGTTTTATTCGACGAATTTAATTAGTCCAGTTGGTTGCTGAGTCAACCACTCTATTTTTTTAATTTCGGGGGAAATTTAAAACAGTAGCAAACATACCTTTGTGTGTGAATCAGGTTATGAGAAAAATTATCTTTGACCCATCGTTCCAATGCTTCCTTCTTTACGCAGGAAATGATCTATCTGATTCCACCACCTAAAAGGGCAATGTTGGTGCCGCTGAGAATAGAGTAGCTGACACAAGTTACACAACCCTTTCATAGGAGTTTCTCAATGCCTGTTGATGATGAAAAACCAGTAGATGATTTCCCCGTCTCCTCTGATCCTAAACCACATGATACGATTCGCTCAGTTGTCACCAAGGCCGAGAAAAAAATTGATCCTTCATCTGGTAAAGCTGGGATGGATGAGATTAAAGATGTTCTCAAAAAGAAGCAAAAAGATCGAATTGTAAATGCAGCGCTTCGTAAATATCAGCAGAATGAGGAACTAAAACCCTACCAGGCAGAGCTCATAAAACTCCAGCAGCATATTGAACGGGTTGGCAAAAAGATGATTATCATCTTTGATGGTCGAGATGCCTCGGGTAAGGGAGGTACCATTCGTCGAGTGACACGATACATGAATGAAAAACGATATCGTATCGAAGTTCCCGGCAAACCTTCACATCGACAACTCTCTGAATTACATATGAAGCGCTATATCGAACGTTTCCCGGCAGTGGGTGAGATGGTACTTTTTGATAGAAGCTGGTATAACCGAGCACTTGTCGAACCTGTCATGGGGTTCTGCACTGAGAAAGAGTATCGTACTTTTCTAAATACCGTTAACTCATATGAGCACAATTTTATCCTCGATTCCAGAACGACGCTATTGAAGCTCTACTTCTCCGTTTCAAAAGAAGAACAAAATCGACGCTTTGAAAGACGTATGAATGATCCGTTGCGACAGTGGAAGTTGAGTGAGGTTGATCTGCAGGCACAAGAGTTGTGGGACGAATTCACTGCTAAGAAATTTAAATTGCTGCAAAAAACCAACTCGCAGGAAGCTCCCTGGTTTGTCATCAGGTCAGACAATAAGCATTTGGCTCGATTGGAAACCATGAAATTAATTTTGAACTCCATCCCCTATCGAGGCAGAAGTCGGACTTTAGATTTTAAGCAGAACGACGATGTTGTAATTACCGGGGATAGAGAAGTACGTTTGATGCAAAAACAACGCCGTAAGCACGGCCGGTTCATTGGATAATTAAAGGGGTCTGACCATGGAAAAAAAACCACCTGTTACAAAAGCTACAACGACTCGTGCACCGGCTGCAAAGCCCAGAGTAAAAACATCTGGTGCCAAGCCATCATCCCCGACTCCTAAAACAACAACGCCTTCACCAAAGCCCGCAGGCAAAACTAAAAAGCAACCACAACTCCATGAGGGTACGGCGACAAAAAATACTGCAACAAAAGATGCCAAGGGTCGCATCGCCATTTATGTCAAGAAAAAAACCATTGACTATGAACAAGAATTAAAACGTCTACAGATTGAGCTGCTAAAGCTCCAGAATCATGTAAAGGAACATGATCTGCGAATTCTCATGATTTTTGAGGGACGTGATGCCGCTGGAAAGGGTGGAACCATCAAGCGCATTACGGAGCATCTAAATCCTCGTGGCGCTCGCGTCGTAGCTCTTGAAAAGCCCAGTGACCGTGAACGGAAGCAATGGTTTTTCCAACGCTACATTCAGCATTTGCCCACTGGTGGCGAGATGGTGCTTTTTGATAGGAGCTGGTACAATCGGGCAATGGTTGAACCGATAATGGGGTTTTGTACCGATGAGCAGAATAAGCGATTTATCAAGGATGTGCCCCTGTTTGAGCAAATGCTGGTGAAGGATGGGATTAAGCTATTTAAATTCTACTTCTCTGTATCTAAGGAAGAACAGCTGGCTCGATTCAAAGCCCGTGAGACGGATCCATTGAAACAATACAAGATTTCACCGGTTGATATGGAAGCTCAAAATCTTTGGGATCAATATTCTGTCAAGAAATTCCAAATGTTATCCGAGACCAACCGTACGATTGCACCCTGGACCATTATTCGGTCGGACAACAAAAAGATGGCTCGTATTAATACAATCAAATACATCTTGAAAAAAATTGACTACGAAGGGAAGCTTGAGAGTCGATTCTTTAAAACTGACCCAAAGATCCTGGTCTCAGGTATTAAAGAGCTCAAACTTATGGAAGATTTATTAATGACTCCAGGAGATTTACCTGGCTAAGCCCAACCAGTCAGTGTCTAGTAAAAAAAAGGCGAATATCTCAGAATTTGAGATATTCGCCTTTTGATTTAGAGCTATAGAATTAGGCTAAAAAACAAAATCGAAGTTGATTGTTGGCATAAAGGGCAGGAGAGCAAACGTCCTGTTTTGGAGGCTATTTGTCACCCAGGCTGCTTGATCAAATTCTACATTTTTGCTATTGGTGAGATTTATTAGTTTTAGACTCACTCGACCAGAAACACGCTCCCAGCTGACCTCGCGGTAGAATGACATATCCAGTCTATGATAAAGAGAACTTGTGTCCCAGACCTGGTCAGCACCAAAATAGTTTACGCCTGAAGCCAGAGCAAAATTTAATTGATAACCCATGTTCTCCTTTACTTTTCCATCAAGCGTGAGGAATAACTCATGTTCCCTATGTCCGGGTAATACCTCTTTAGCATCGAGAGTATCTGTTAAAGTAGCGCTGCTAAATCTATATTTTACGAGACTTCGAATACCTGGTGTAAGTTTTTCCACAGAGATGTCAAAACCATTTACCTGACCCGAGTCATAGCGTCTGACCCATTTACTCTGATCGCTGAAATCACCCTGCCAGCTGCTATCCATGAGAGTTGGATTCTCTAATTTTTCCATGAATATATCCGCTTTTAGATCATATCCGATGATGGGCATAAAACCACCACCGAGCGTCATGGTCAAATTGCCCGGTAAAGCCAGTTTTTTATCTGCAGGGATAATGATATCAAAGAGGGGTTGATTGAGCGTGTTGGAAAACGAAAGTTCTCGCACCATAGGACTCGCCTGAATGATAGAGAAATAAGCGTTATAAATATTTGAAGGTTCCCAGTTTACCAGCAGACTTGGATTCACCGATGTCTTCTCGGCAAAGTTTGAGTGGACCAGTTGCAATCCGACATCTGTATAAAGATTATACGGCAATGTATACCGATATCCAGCTTTACCCTTAATTATCCACCCCGTCACACCATTCAATGTACTCGAGTCCACATAAGCCAGATCTGACTCCAACAATTCTGCACTCATAGAGCCTGAAACCATATTATTACCACCCAGAAAGTATTCTGCTTGCGAGGACATACCGAAGGTATTGAGACCATTCACAAAATCACCATCCAGGTCTTTTGATAACCCCATTGGCAATTGGTCAGCTCGCAGAAAGGCATGATAGGTCTTTCCATACAGGTTAGTCTGGGTAACCAGCCGTGGACTAAAGCGATGCTGTATTCTACCAGAAATAAAGCTATTGTACCAACTGGAATGCGCGCTACGTCCTCGATCACCCAACCAATGGAGCTTATCAAAGGTCAGATACATGTTGGCGGAAATTTTGGTATCATCGTTTATATCAAAGGTGATTTTGCCATTTAAATCATAGAAGTAATAGTCTGGTCTGAATTTTCGATAGACACTATCAGTTTGGGTTGTGCTCAGAGAATAGATCGCATCAAAATCTACACGCCGACCAGAAAAATACCATGATCCACCAGCTGGATGAGGTCCAGATGTCGTCAACCCGCTTTCTACCAAGCCCAGGATTGCACGTACATCTGTCTCTGAGCGGTTACCCTCTTTATATAGTAGTTCTGTTGCCCGAGTATGATCCGTACTGGTTTGTCGGATATTACCGCCCTGATGATTCTCTATATGTTTGACAGCATCAAGATTGAAGGCAGGGTAAATATTATACAGATGTCTTGTGTTCTCCACAGGAACACCATCAATGATATAGTGAGTGAATTCTCCGGTGGGATGTAGCCAGCGGACGGGCGTTGCCAATTCAAATGAAAAGGCTGCGTTCCCAAGATTTTCTGTATTCATCAGGGCAATATCAGTTGGCGCCTCAGGATCTGGAATTTGGGAAGTGATTCGAATCTCAGGGGTTACCAGGAGTGAATCCTCCACCAGGACCTCTTCCCCACCCAAAGTCTGGGGTTGCATATGTATGGGGATAACAATATGAGTTTCAGCTTGAAAATGGAATTTCTGACTAAACGAATTATACCCCATATATGAACACACAACCTCAAGGCTGTCGTGATCCAGTCCACTGAGATAGAAATACCCATCGACATTTGATGTTCCCCCCAGATAGGTACCCTTGATGACAATGTTTGCATAGGGTAAGGGCTCCAGTGTAGCTGAGTTGCGAATAGTACCAGAAATGGATTTTATCTGTGAAAAGCCCTGGACGACCAGGAGTAGCAATAGGCCACCAAGTATTAGATTTTTTCTCATTTTATTTCTCATTCCCCAAATAGGTTAAATTTCCAACGAATTATAGTTCAATACCAGGTGACATTCCAATCAAGAAGTCGTCCAGCTTCATATTTAAAAATAGCTGAAAAGATTTCTTTTTGTGTGAGCCACTTCATAAATATTCGATCACCCTCCCACAACGGTAGCTCGGGGAGTCGATCATCACTGATCCATTCAAGATGCCCCTCATCTGATTCTATCAACACTCCAGAAAAAGTATCAAAGCGATACACAAATACGTACCAGTCATTCTCCCCATCAAAATTAGGGAAAGTAATAAAACCCTTTAACTGGGGTTGTGAAACGAGAAGACCTGATTCCTCATAAACTTCTCTGATCGCACATGCCTCAGGAGATTCACCATCCTCAATCTTCCCACCCAGACCATTCCACTTGCCTTCATGCATGTCCTCAGCCTTTTTAATGCGATGCAGCATGAGTGTTTTGTTCCCATCTTTGACATAACAGAGTGTAGCCAACTTATTCATGTAGAATCGTCCAGTTCATCCTGTCTTCCAATCGTTTCATGTGGAATTGTTCCACTCTTGGCATAAAAAAAGTCCGGTATACACCGGACTTTTTTGTCTACGATAATAATGCGATCAGGCGTTTTTTACCAACCAGCTACTCACCAGTCCTTGCATGAGGGAAATGCCTTCATAAATCTTATCTCTATCGGCAACTGAGATATCTTTAAGCATTTCACCGTGGAGGTCAGCATACTCTTCTTTGAGTTTCCCAACCAGTGTTTGACCCTTGTTGGTCAGACTGATTTTTGCAAAACGTCTGTCTTCAATACTCTGAACCCGATCAACAAGCTTTTCTGCGAAAAGGCCATCAATAATACGTGTCAATCGACTCGGTGACAAATGCATGCTACTGGCTAATTCCTGTACGGAGTAAGATTTCCCTGCTTCAACGATCCTCAAACAGCGGAATTCTGCGACTTTCAGTCCATGATCCTTGGCAAACATTTTTTCCTTAGCTTCACAGCAACGTAATAGATCGAATGTCAACTCGGTAATTGCAGTTGCCTGCTGTTTCAACTTCATGTCCATTAAACTGTCCCCTTAAAACTATTTATTTCTTTCAATATCCTTAGTGTCCACAACCATTGTCTTAGCTAATGATTGCTAATCCACAAAAATTTAGTGAAGTTTATTCGCAACACTAACTTTTTCTTTGCTAAGGGCAAAAATAGTGCCTGTGTAGCTATTTACAGTATATGATATTAATTTTTCTATAATTTAGACCAGAATATTGAGCGCCGCATGAATCAAATATTCTTGCTTACTCATTGGATGCTTCTCTTAACTACCTCATTTTTTTTATTTTTGTCGATGACAAGTATAAGGTCAATTACTAAACTGTGACCATGCAAATACCAAAAACATATCGCGAGAGTCGTGCCGTCCAATATCCTGAGCCTGTTAGCATCATCATTGTCAAAGACGAGAAGGGTTGCTATAATCCCATGTCAGCTTCCTGGGTGACGTTCACCTCAATCGAACCGCGCATGCTGGTAGTTTCTATTGGTTTCCAGAGACATACGTATGAGTTAATGAAGAATCAGACAGAGTTTGTGGTCAGCTTCCCGTCAGCAGAGATGTCATCTGAAGTTGAATTCTTTGGTTCAAACTCTGGCAGGGATATTGACAAGCTAAAAGCTCTAGGCAGTGCGACTCAACCGGCTACTGTTATTGATGGAGTATTACTGAAAGAAGCTGCTGTGAATTATGAATGTCGCATCACAGATCAGCTTAAAACGGGTGACCACATGATTTTTTCAGCGGAAATTATCGCGAGTCATGTACATCAGGATGAGCTACCCAGGATTTATATGCTGGGACCAGGCTTATTTGGTGGCGTTTGATCCCTCTGTTTTAACATCCAAACAACCTAAATGGTTAGTGTAGTCCAAGGTATTCGTCATAACTCGATGCATTCACTTCAACTGATTTGGCATCAAGATCAATAATTCTATTGGCAACTGTTTGGTTGAATTCATGATCATGTGAGGTGAAAAGGACATTTCCCTTGTAGCGTACCAGCCCGTCATTAATCGCAGTGATACTTTCAAGGTCAAGGTGATTTGTAGGACCATCAAGCATAAGCACATTGGCACCTGATACCATCATCTTGGCAAACATACACCTGACACGTTCACCTCCGGACAATACGTTGGTTTTTTTGAAGGCATCCTCTCCAGAGAATAACAACTGCCCCAGCAATCCACGGATATACGGCTCATGTTGATCTTCAGAGTAAAGACGTAGCCAATCAATCAGGTTGTATTTGCCTGGGTCAAAATATTCTGAATTGTCTTTTGGGAAATAAGCCGTTGATGTGGTAATACCCCAGCGAACTTCTCCTGCATCAGGTTCAAGCTCACCGGCAATTATTTTGAATAATGTGGAAGTCACCTGCTCATTGTCTGCAAGAAATATAGCCTTATCACCTCTGTTGATAGTAAATGTCAAATTATCCAGGACTTTTTTCCCCTCGATTGTCTTTGACAAGCCCTCCACAGTCAGAATATCCTTGCCAGCTTCACGGGCAGGTTCAAAATGGATATAGGGATATTTCCTTGTAGATACAGGCATATCACCCAATTCAAGTTTATCCAGCTGCTTCTGGCGAGAGGTAGCCTGTTTTGATTTACTGGCATTGGCAGAGAATCTGGCGATAAATGCCTTGAGTTCTTTCGCCTTCTCTTCTGCCTTTTTATTCTGGTTATTTCTCAGGCTTTGTGCCAGTTCACTTGATTGACGCCAGAAATCATAATTACCAGCATAAGTTGTTATCTTGCCATAATCGATATCTGCAGTCTGTGTACAAACCTTGTTTAAAAAGTGTCTATCATGAGATACTACAACAACAGTATTGGTAAATTTTAAAAGGAACTGTTCCAACCAATCTTTTGCTTTGATATCCAGGTGATTTGTAGGCTCATCCAAAAGCAGGATATCAGGATTTCCAAAAATAGCCTGAGCTAAAAGAACCTTTATCTTCTCAGAGCCTTTGAGTTCTTTCATATTCTTGTCTGCATAATCAGCGTTTAATCCCAGACCGGCAAGCAATACCATAGCCTCAGATTCTGCTTCCCACCCGTTCATTTCAGCAAACTCAGATTCCAGCTCAGCAGCCTTCATCCCATCTTCATCTGAGAAGTCAGGTTTCATATAGATTGCATCTTTTGCCTTCATGAGCTTGAAAAGTGCTTCATTACCTTTCAGTACGGTCTCAAGGACGGTGAATTCATCATAGGCAAATTGATCTTGTTTGAGCACAGACATGCGCTCGCCGGGGCCAATGGAAATATTGCCTTTCTGCATCTCAATCTCACCAGAGAGTAGCTTCAGAAATGTTGATTTTCCGGAGCCATTTGCTCCGATTAAACCATAGCAGTTACCCGGTGTAAACTTAATGTTTACATCTTCAAAAAGTTTTTGACCTCCAAAGGTCAAGCTGACATTATTTGTACTAAGCATTAGCCGATTTTTTCCTATTTACGATCAATTCAATCATCATGGGACATATAGTCGATGAAAGCCCCTCATCAAAACCAAAAATGATGATTTCCCGAATTGATTGTTTAACAGGAGATGTAGAGTAGGATCAAGGTCTACTTGATTCGTTCAACGATCAATGGAGGTACCTCAGGGGGAGATTCGGACAGGGTGAAGAATTCAGAGCTCTGTGTTGCTAACTTGTTCAATGCCTGCTCATCGTTTGAAAGGAGCGAGATGAGTGGATCGCCAGATTCCAACGTGTCACCTAATCTGGCATGCATATACATACCGCTAGAATAGTCAATCTTATCACTGATCACCCTACGGCCTGCCCCAAGCTGAATGCCAGCAAAACCCAGAGCCATTGTGTCCACTCGATTCAGGTAACCGGATGAGCTCGCTTCAATGGTTCTTGAGAATTTTGCAGAGGGATATTTTTCCAGCTCATCAAGCACATGTGGATCACCCCCTTGAAGTTCCGTGATCTGCTTTAATTTTTCGAAGGCTGTTCCAGACGCTATTGTCTCCATTTGCATCTCTAGAGCTGATTGATCCGATATCTCAGGATTATGCATTTTTAATATTTCGGCTCCCAGAGCATAGGTTACCTCCATGAGATCCTCAGGTCCCCTGCCCTGTAAACCTTCCACTGACTCTTTCATTTCAAACCAGTTCCCGATGGCAGATCCCAGGGGTTGGTTCATATCTGTGATCAATGCTGTAGTTTTTATGCCATACCCTTTGCCAATAGATACCAGACTCTCGGCCAGTGCCCTGGAATCTTCCAGCGTTTGCATGAAAGCGCCATTCCCTGTTTTTACGTCCAGGACAAGACCCTGGATTCCTTCAGCAATTTTTTTACTCATGATGCTGGCTGATATGAGAGGAATTGATCTTACTGTCGCTGTCACATCTCTCAGAGAGTAAATCTTCTTATCAGCTGGACAAATATTTCCTGTCTGACCAATGAGCCCAAGCTTCTCATTCAACACCAGTTTTCGCCATTCATCACTGCTCAGATTGACATTAAATCCAGGGATGGATTCCAATTTATCCAGTGTCCCTCCACTATGGCCCAGGCCACGCCCCGATATCATAGGAATATGTATCCCCAGGACCGCCATGATGGGAGCCAGAAGAATTGATACCTTATCTCCTACACCACCCGTACTGTGTTTATCTGCGACAAAACCAGGTGCTTCAGAAAAATCCATTCTTTCACCCGATTCCAGCATAACCTTTGTGAGTGCAAGCGTCTCTTCGGTTGTCATCCCCTGGATAAAAATTGCCATAAGCAATGCTGACATCTGATAATCCGGGATGTTTCCATCAGTGTATCCCATGATGAAGTCATGAATCTCTAGATCGCTGAGGGAGAGTCCCCTGGATTTTTTCTCAATGATCTGATAGGGTAGCATCTTCCCTCCTGTATGATTCAGAAAGCTCAACATAATGTTTCCAGCCCTCTTGCATTCGCTGAAACATTTCATCATCTATGCTTGCCCGTTGTTTCGCCGGAACACCTGCCCACAAGGTACGTGATGGGATTTGTTCATATTCCTTGACCAGAGCCCCAGCAGCCACCAATGCGCCTTCACCCACTTTTGCCCAACTTAATACGGTTGAGCCCATGCCAATCAGGGCATCATCAGCGACTTCGCATCCGTGGACAATAGATTGATGACCAATGGTCACCCGGTCCCCAATCAAGCAGGGTCCATCTTCAGATTCAACATGCAATATTGCCCCATCTTGAACATTTACATGCTTACCGATTCGAATTCTATTCAAATCCCCTCTGATGACAACATTATACCAAATACTGGTTCCAGCACCGATCTCAACATCACCAATGATGACTGCGTTTTCAGCTATCCATGCATCTCTATGAATTTTGGGTTCTATACCATTGAATTTTTTTAGTATCATAATTTCCTCAGCTCAAGCTTTAAACATAAACCTACGCCTCACATTTGAAAACACAATCGGTTCATCAGTCTTCGAGTGGGGTGTCAATTATCCCATAAATGGTCTATTTTGTCATAAAATTTTTGTCTTCTAATAATTACTCATTCGTTTAATCTTGACTTTTTTGTACAATATGCTTTACTTGATACGAAATGAAGACGCAAAACAAACCCTCAACCCCACAAAATGATGAAAATATCTCCATGAGTGACGAGCAACAAACCATCCAGAATATTACGGATCAAGAATACAAATATGGATTCGTAACTGATATCGAAATGGATGAATTCCCCCAGGGATTGGATGAAAATATTGTACGCATGATCTCGGCTAAGAAAAAGGAGCCCGAGTTCATGACTGAGTGGCGTTTAAAAGCCTATCGCCATTGGCGAAAACTCAAAGAACCCAAGTGGCCAAAGTTGACCTATGAAGAAGTCTCTTATGATGATCTATTTTACTACGCCGCCCCAAAAACCAAAGATGCACCAAAAAGTTTGGATGAAGTAGATCCTGAACTACTGGAAACATTTGATAAGTTGGGTGTCCCCCTTGAAGAACGGGAGCTCCTGGCAGGTGTGGCCGTAGATGCAGTCATTGACAGTGTATCAGTCGCCACAACCTTCAAAGATAAGCTTGGCGAATTGGGTATCATATTCTGTCCCATTAGTGAAGCCGTTCAAGACCATCCAGAGCTGGTACAAAAATATTTGGGTACCGTTGTTCCTTATACTGACAATTTTTATGCAACCCTGAATTCAGCTGTCTTTAGTGATGGCAGCTTTGTTTACATCCCACCCGGTGTGCGATGCCCTATGGAGCTATCAAGCTATTTCAGAATTAATGCCTCCAAAACCGGGCAGTTTGAGAGAACCCTGATCATTGCCGATAAAGGTAGCTATGTTAGTTACCTGGAAGGCTGTACTGCACCCATGCGAGATGAAAATCAACTCCATGCCGCTGTTGTGGAGCTTATTGCTCTGGACGATGCTGAGATCAAGTACTCCACAGTTCAGAACTGGTATGCAGGAAACAAAGAAGGTGTGGGAGGTATCTTTAACTTCGTTACCAAGCGGGGTCTATGTGCTGGAAAAAACTCGAAGATTTCGTGGACCCAGGTAGAAACCGGTTCAGCGATCACCTGGAAGTATCCGAGTTGTGTGCTTAAGGGTGAGAACTCAGTGGGTGAATTTTACTCCGTGGCATTAACCAATAATTACCAGCAGGCGGATACTGGTACCAAAATGATCCACCTGGGCAAAAACACGCGAAGCCTCATCATATCCAAAGGTATCTCAGCAGGCAAAAGCAACAATGCCTACCGGGGGTTGGTAAAGGTGAACAAAAAGGCTGAAAATGCTCGGAATTATTCCCAGTGTGATTCACTCCTCATAGGCGATCAGTGTGGTGCCCATACTTATCCTTATCTGGAGATAGAAAATCCATCTGCCCATGTGGAACACGAAGCAACCACATCCAAGGTCAGTGAAGACCAAATATTTTATTTAAATCAGCGGGGAATCTCCACGGAAGACGCTGTTGGAATGATTGTTTCCGGATATGCCCGGGAAGTTTTTCAGCAACTCCCCATGGA
The DNA here is from genome assembly GCA_016844945.1 of Fidelibacterota bacterium. GTDB lineage: Bacteria > Fidelibacterota > UBA8477 > UBA8477 > JABMPR01 > JABMPR01. Next base: position 19,738 of record JAERTJ010000018.1, read on the forward strand.
ATTTGCAGTAGAAGCCCAGGCTTTGATGTCCATCAGCCTTGAAGGCTCTGTTGGCTAGGAAGATTTAGGAGAAATTTTATACATGTTATCGATTAAAGATTTACACGTTTCAGTTGAAGAAAAGCCGATTTTAAAAGGTCTAGACCTTGAAGTTAAACCCGGTGAAATTCACGCTATCATGGGTCCCAATGGCTCAGGCAAGAGTACCCTTGCACATGTGCTTTCGGGTCGTGAAGGCTACAGTGTTGAGAAGGGATCTGCAACTTACAAAAACCTTGATTTACTGGATATGGCTCCAGAGATTCGGGCTCGGGAAGGTATGTTTTTAGCCTTTCAATACCCCATTGAAATTCCCGGTGTAAATAATACCTCTTTTCTGAAAAAAGCCTTGAATGAAATCCGGAAACATCGCGATGAAGAAGAGTTGGATGCTATTGATTTTCTGGCCTTGATAAAGAAACAGATGCAACTGGTTGAGATGAAAGAAGATTTGCTCAAACGTCCAGTTAACCAGGGGTTTTCAGGTGGTGAAAAGAAGCGCAATGAAATTCTTCAAATGGCTGTTCTTAATCCTACTCTGGCTATCCTGGATGAAACTGACTCTGGACTTGATATTGATGCCTTACGAATCGTGGCAACCGGGGTAAACAAATTACGTTCAGAAGATAATGCATTTGTTGTCATCACACACTACCAGAGACTGTTGGATTATATCGTCCCAGATTTCGTGCATGTGTTATCAGATGGACAGATCATCAAATCTGGCACAAAAGATTTGGCTCTGGAACTTGAAGAGCGCGGTTATGACTGGTTATTGGAAAAAGAAGGCTCAGCAGTCTGAGTGGAGAAATTATAGTGGCACCGACAACAAATCATTTTGCTGAGTGGATAAGCAAACAGGCTACAACTGGGGATGCTGAAGATTTTGCTCTATCTCCCGAAATACGATCTCCCTCATTGAATATCCTTCAGGAAGGTATCTTTCCTAGCCGTAAGGATGAAGAGTGGCGATATACACCGATCAGCGAATTGCTTACACAAAAACCATCACCAAACACATCTGGACAGAGCATAGATGGAAAGAAAATTGAAACCCTGAAAAGCGCAATACCTGAGGCGCATCATCTGGTATTTATAGATGGTGCATATTCGCCAGATTTCTCTGATGGTTTAGAGGGCATAGAACCAGGTCTGAGTGTATTGGAGCTCTCCCGACTCAATCAGGAATCCCGCCAGCAGGCAGAAGCAATCATCCATGACTCAAAGTTAAGTGATGATAACATCTTTCAGCATATTGCATTGGGATTATCACGATCTGGGTTATTCATAGAAGTGAAAGAGAATGTGGAGATTGAAAAATTATTACATCTCATCTTTATATCATCTTCATCATCTTCCAGTACTTTTAGCAATCCAGTCAATATCGTCCGTCTGGGAAAGCATAGTCAATTAAAGATTGTGGAGCAGTATGCTTCTGACTCTGAAATTTCTGGTGCTACGGTTCCAGCTTCCTATTTCCGGATAGATGAGGGCTCAGGTTTGACCAGTTATAAACTTGGCATGGAATCATCTTTTACTAATCATGTGTGCAATTCCGCTGTAAGTGTAGCCAGTCATGCAACCTTTACATCTCACCAATATCTTTTGGGTTCTAAGCTCACAAGATCGAACATGGAAGTGAGTTTTGATGGTCCTGGAGCTGAAGCCATTCTCCGGGGTATCTATCTGGGAGATGAATCCCAGCACCTGGATGTTCGGACTTACATTGATCATGCCCACCCCCATTGCAGCAGCTCACAACATTTCCGCGGCATTATGAATGGACAATCCAGAGGTGTCTTTAATGGACTGGTCCTTGTCCGCGAGTATGCGCAAAAAACTGATGCTCAGCAATCAAACAAGAATCTGCTCCTCTCGAGAGATGCCAGGATCGATACAAAACCTCAGTTGGAAATTTTTGCTGATGACGTAAAGTGTGCTCACGGTGCGACAGTAGGTGAGCTGGATGAAAATGCCTTATTCTACCTGCAATCCAGGGGAATTAGCAAAACGGATGCAGCACTCATGCTGACACGTGCTTTTGCTGCTGAGGTTACTGAAGAGATCGACATTGAATCCCTGGGTAAATATGTCCAAACCAGGATTGCAAATTCGTTGGAAGTGATTGGCTAGATCATGTTTGATATAAAAAAAGTTCGTAGTGATTTTCCCATACTGGAGACTGAGGTCCATGGCAAACCACTGATTTATGCAGACAATGCTGCCTCAACCCAGAAACCAAAAGCTGTCATAGATTCTATCTCAGAGCTGTACAGCTCAAGTTATGCCAACATCCATCGAGGTGTACATCACCTGAGTCAGAAATCTACTGCATTATATGAGGGTGCCCGATCTACCGTTCAGAAATTCATAAATGCAGAAAAAGTTGAAGAAATTGTGTTCGTTAGGGGAACCACCGAAGGTGTTAATCTGGTGGCAACCAGTTTTCTAGATCCTCTCCTTCGTGAAGATGATGAAATTCTCATCTCTGAAATGGAGCATCATTCTAACATCATACCCTGGCAGATGCTGGCAAACCGAAAAAAGGTAAAGCTGAAAATTATTCCACTTCTGGAAAATGGTGAATTAGACCTCAGTCAACTTCCTGCACTCCTGACGGATCGGGTAAAGATGGTTGCAGTGACCCACATGTCTAACTCACTGGGCACCATTAATGATGTTAGCTCAATTATTGATCAAGCACATGCTAAAAATATTCCTGTCCTGCTGGATGGCGCTCAATCAATTGCCCATTTACCCATCAATGTTCAAGCATTGGATTGCGACTTTTTTGTTTTTTCCGGTCATAAGATTTATGGTCCCACTGGCATCGGTGTTCTCTATGCAAAAGAAAAGCATCTTTTGGCTATGGATCCTTATCAGGGAGGGGGTGATATGATTCTCAGCGTGAGTTTTGATAGAACTGAATATAATGACATCCCCTATAAATTTGAGGCTGGAACTCCGAATATTGCCGGTGCTATTGGAATGGCCGCCGGTTTGGATTATATCTCTGACCTGACTATTGAAGCTATTGATGCTTACGAGCAGGAATTGCTTGAGTATGCCACGCAAAAATTCTTAGAGATTGATGGACTCCGAATCATCGGATCAGCTCCCCGAAAGGGCAGTATCATATCTTTTGTTCTGGATGGCGTTCATCCCCATGATGTAGGTACAATAATGGACATGGAAGGTGTCGCTGTTAGAACGGGACATCATTGCACACAACCCGTGATGGATTGCTACAACATTCCTGCAACTACCAGAGTATCGCTATCTTTTTACAATACAGAGGAAGAAGTGGACGGGATTGTAAGTGCTATTCGCAAAGTAAAGGAACTCATGGGATAATGTCAGAATTACGAGAGCTTTATCAGGAAGTCATCCTGGACCACAATAAAAACCCACGAAATTTTAAGCAACTCGAATTGCATTCACACCACGCCAATGGGCATAACCCACTGTGTGGGGATAAACTTGAATTATTCCTTGATGTGTCTGATGGAATCATTCGAAACATCAGCTTCATCGGCAGTGGCTGTGCCATCTCCACATCCTCTGCCAGTTTAATGACACAATTCCTCAAAGGGAAGTCAGTGGTAGAGACGCGCCAGTATTTTGAGAGTTTTCATGATTTGGTCACCGGGAAAGAGCTGAATGAGGAAGCCATGGAGAACCTGGGAAAATTGGCTGTGTTTGCTGGTGTTCAAGAGTTCCCCGCCCGTGTTAAATGTGCCAGCCTATCCTGGCATACCTTGATGAATGCTCTAGATAGTAGCCAGGAAATTGCAGAGACTGAATAGACAACATATTGGATTGATATATGAACGACGAACACCCAGAAATCGACCTCAAAGAAATTGAAGATAAAATTGTTTCTACGATAAAAACGATTTACGACCCGGAAATTCCTGTAAACATTTACGACCTAGGTTTGATCTATGATGTAAAGGTCACAGAAGAGCTTGAAGCGTATGTAAAAATGACCCTTACAGCACCCAATTGTCCCGTGGCTGGATCACTGCCAGTCTCAGTAAAACAACAAATTTTACAGGAAGTAGAGGAATTGGAGTTCGCCGATGTGGAAGTTGTCTGGGAACCGCAATGGCACAAGGATATGATTTCTGAGGCGGGGCTCCTGCAGTTAGGTCTACTATAGAATGAAATTAAGTGCCCAGGAAGAATATGGTATCCGTTGCCTTTTGCATATTGGTCGAATGACTGATCAAGGGGGCAGCAGTATATCTGCTATCAGTAAGGCAGAAAATTTAACCTCATCAAACACGGCAAAACTTGTACGAATTCTCAGAATGAATGGATTTGTGGAAAGTAGCAGAGGAAAAGATGGGGGCTATACCCTGGCTAAACCGCCTGAAGAAATCAGACTGAGTGAAGTTTTCGAGGTTCTTGGCGGTAAACTGTTTGGCGAGGGATTTTGTGATCATTATGCAGGAACTGGTGATGTTTGTGCTCATTTTGACCACTGTACCGTGCGTTCATTCTGGTGTGCCATCCAATCTGTCCTCGATCATGTCCTGAGTCAGACCACACTGGCGAATCTCATGGATCCAAAAGGTCTGGGTTGGTGGGAGACCTGTCTGACAGCCAATCCGCTCTTATCTCAACCCTCAACTTAAAATGTTTATTTAGCTTAGCTGCTGCCCATTCCCTCACTCCTGGGATGAAGTTAAACCTCAGCCAGGAAATAAAATCTTACAATTGTCGCATTTATACTACACAATTGACTTTTTTTCTTTATATTAGCCCCGAGTATCTTAAAATGATTACATTGACAAAAAAAGTGACTTAAAAATCTGCACATTGAGAGTGAACGAGAGTTAACTATGACCACGAAATCAAAATCCCAGGCTAAAGTTCTAATCGTTGATGACGAACCGGACATCACCCATCTCTTTGAAAATTTTCTTAGTGATCTAGGGTATCAGATATCAACGGCTACTGAGCCGGAGGAAGCGATTGAGCTTTTCGAGGAGCAGGATTTTGATGTGGCCGTACTTGATATCAACATGCCTCGCATCAGTGGTCTAAAGCTACTGGAGCAGTTTAAACAAACCAATCCTCAGCTCATTGTTATCATGGTCAGTGCTATTCAGGATACTGATATCGTTGTGAAATGTATTCAACATGGTGCTTATGACTACCTGGCCAAACCTATTATTGATCTGAATCAATTGCAGATCAGAATTTCCAGGGGTTTATCAGAGAAGCGCATCCGTAGCGAAAATATTGCTTTGAAGAAAGAGCTAAAGCGACATACAGATTATCTGGATATCGAGGCACACTCCGCTGTCATGCAGAGAATTCTTGAAAAAATTGCTACTGTTGCAGATTACAATACCACAGTTCTTCTTACCGGTGAATCTGGTACTGGAAAAGAAGTAGCAGCCCGATTGATTCATCAGCAGAGTAGAAATTCGAGAAATTCTTTTATTCCCATTAACTGTGGAAGCATTCCTGGAACACTGTTGGAGAGTACTTTGTTTGGTCATGAGAAGGGTTCTTTCACCGGTGCAAACGAGCGCAAAAAAGGTGTTTTCGAGGAATCACACAATGGAACCATCTTTCTGGATGAAATCACGGAGACTACTCCTGAGTTTCAAATTCAATTACTTAGGGTTCTCGAATCAAGCACCATCCGCCGTGTAGGTGGCAATGTCGAAATTCCCCTCAATCTGCGAGTTGTTGCTGCTACGAATCAGAATATTGCGGAACTGGTTAAAATGGGACGCTTTAGAGAGGATTTATACTTTCGCCTGAATGTTTTTCACATTGAGATTCCCCCGTTGAGAGAGAGAAAAGAAGATCTCCCGGTAATTATCGAGTATCACTTAAAACGCCTGTCAAGCGCCATGGGGAAAAATGTGACCCGAATAGCGCCCAAGGCTTTTCAAGTTTTTAATACCCACGACTGGCCAGGTAATATTCGCGAGCTAGTGAATGTACTGGAAAATGCCATGATTATGTGCAAGGGTGATTCCATCGCTGTTTCAGATCTGCCTACCCATCTATTGAGTGGAGGCAGTACACTGGTCTTAAACCGTGACAACCAAGTTGATAATTATGCTGATGCAAAGGAAGAGTTTGAGCGAATCTACTTCCAGGCACTTCTACAGCAGGCGGAGTTAAACATCAGCAAAGCTGCTCAGGCAGCAGGGCTGAGTCGACAGCACTTACACCTTAAGCTGAAGAAGCTCGGTATTCAGAACTGATTCAATCCATTTATTCAAGCTAAACTGTAACAAAATAGGGACCTAATCCCCTTTTTGCATTTGCATAATGTTGTTTACATTATGAGCCGTATAGATTTAATGACAGTATGTATTACAACTGAGAAACTGGATGGAAATCGTCAAAGAAGAAGCAGCCCCAAGTCTAGGCGCCATACAGGCTGAAGGCATCTCCGAGATATACAGTACCTTTGGTCTGAAAATGACCAGCCTGAAAGGTATTGCTTCTTTTGCAACGGGTATTGCTCTGAAAATTTCCGAAGAAGTCTGTCAGTTCCATAGTATCGTCCCCATTGATGTTAAAGAGGACGGTACGGTTGTCATTGCCATGTCAGATCCACTTGACATGGTAGCAGTACAAATAATTCGTGCAAAAATTAAACAGGATATCGCAACTGTCTGGGCAGATGCTGATGAGATTGAATTTGCCATTGGTAGCATATTCTCAGATAAAAACACTTTTGAAGATACATTGCAAGAGTTGGTTGAAGTTGAAGAGGACCTCGATGAGGAAGAAGAGATTGATGAAGATAGCATCGACATCCTCAGGACTCAGGCTACCGATGCCCCAGCTGTTGTCTTTGTAAATTCGCTACTGGTGCAATCGATCCAGGAACGAGCCAGTGATATTCATATAGAACCACAGGAGAATAACCTGCGGATCCGCTTGAGGATCGATGGAATGCTCCGCGAGTTTCCTCCTGCGAACCGTAGGCTACAATCAGGGGTGATTGCTCGTATTAAAATTTTAGCTGACCTGGATATTGCCGAACGTCGTATTCCCCAGGATGGTCGAGTAAAATTTAAAATCATGGGCCGTAGTGTTGATGTTCGTTGTTCAACCATACCAGGTATTTATGGTGAAAAGATTGTTATGCGTATCCTTGATCAGGGTTCCACTTCCCTGAATTTAGATGATCTTGGGTTCGAAGAGGACAAGCTTGTCCGACTTAAAGAAAAATCCAGTGCAGCAAATGGGATGATTCTGGTGACTGGTCCTACGGGTTCTGGAAAGACGACAACCCTATATTCAGTACTGAACCATGTAAATAGCCCACAGTTAAATATTATTACAGTTGAGGACCCTGTTGAATATAGACTGGATGGTATCAACCAGGTCCAGGCACGTCCAGGTGTGGGTTTAACCTTCGCTTCAGCTCTGCGGTCAATCTTACGACAGGATCCTGATGTGGTGATGGTTGGTGAAATTCGCGACCTTGAGACTGCTGAGATTGCGATTAAAGCAGCTCTCACGGGCCACATGGTGCTTAGCACCTTGCACACAAATAATGCTATTGCCACAATTATTCGCTTGCTTAACATGGGAATTGATAAGTACTTAATTGTTTCGTCTGTGTCAGTCATTGTTGCACAGCGATTGGTAAGAAGAATATGTAGTAATTGCCGTGAACCCTTCGAGCCTACACCCGACATGAAATTATTCATGAGCAGGCAGGGAGTTGATTTATCGGAGCATACATATTATAAGGGTAAAGGTTGCAAGCAGTGTTCAGGATCGGGCTATTGGGGTCGATTCGGAATTCATGAAATTTTATTTATGGATGGAATTATCAAGGAACTCATAATCGAAGATGCTTCAGAAATGGAAATCAGAAAGGCAGCTGAAGATGCTGGTACACTATCCATTTTTGATGAGGGAGTCTTGCGTGCTCGTAAAGGTCTTACTACCTTGGATGAGATAATAAGGGTCGCTTAGTGGGTAATTTTCGATATATCGCTGTTGATCAAAAAGGGAAACGCTCAGAAGGTACACTGGGTGGATTTACTCGGGAAGAAGTAAGTGCTGAGCTTAGAAAGATGGGGCTCAAACCTGTAAGTGTCGAACCTGTAAGGAAGAAAAAACGGGAGTGGAAGCTTAGTGAAATCAACCTCACCCCTGCGAAAGTTGACTTATCCGTAAAAGTTATTTTCTTTCGGGAACTCTCAACCCTCCTTGATGCCGGTATTCAACTGGTGGATGCAATCTCCATTGTTCAGCTCCAGTTTGAAGATAAAAATTTCCAAAAAGCCCTTGGAGAAATTCTGGTTTTTGTAAAGGCCGGACACCCCTTTTCCGAGGCTTTGGCTGAGCATAGAAATATTTTTCCTCCATTTGTTATTTCCATGGTTTCTGCTGCAGAAATGGGTGGAGGACTTGAACAAATTCTGGGGCAGATTGCCATCTATATCGAAAAAGAAGATGATGTCCGTAAACGACTGAGCTCTGCCACCAGCTATCCAAAATTCATTGCCATGTTCTTTGGCGTAGTTCTAGTGGGTGTCATGTTTGGTTTGATGCCAAAATTTGCTGATATTTTTGCCAGTTTTGGTGCTGAGCTCCCTGGATCAACTCAAATCATGATCGATATTAGTACCTTTATGCGGAATAACATCATCATCGAAGCCATTTTAGGTGGGGGGATGTGGGTCGGGTTTAAAGCCTTTAAGGCATCGCCCAAAGGCAGGTACATGATTGACAAGCATATCTTTAAATTACCTGTTGCTGGACACATTATTCACAAATCGTTGATAGCGCGCTTTGCCAAAACCCTTGCTGTTCTAATTCGGGCTGAAGTTTCAATTATTAATGCACTTAAGATTGCCGGGAACACCTCGGACAATGAATACATCAAAGAAATTACTGAAACTGTTTCAACTCAGATATCCCATGGTCGCAGTCTGGGTGGACAATTGGCGAAGTATACTGATGTTTTTCCAGTTATGGTAAGTTCAATGATCGCAGTCGGAGAAAAATCGGGTGCACTGGCTATCATGCTTGAAAAAATTTCAGAATTTCATGAAGCTGACTTTAATACTGCTGTTGATAAGCTCTCCAAAACAATCGAACCTATTGTTATGGGTGGTTTGGGTGTCATCATCAGTATCATCATTGTGACCTTGTATCTGCCCATTTTCCAGATGAGCTCTGCAATCCACTAAGAATAACTGAAGTTTTACCCAACTCACCCTTAACACTTTTCCGCATAAACTTTTTTTTCAACCAGCGTATAACCAGCTTATACCAACATGATAAACGGAAGAACCAGGACAGATTGAAGCAGTATAATACCCATCATACTGCTAACAAAGGCGTAATATTTATGCTACATTCCCATAGATCTATCCCGTTTTTGTGAAATCTCTAAAAGCGAGACTAATACATTATGCTAGTTTTGTTAGTATAATCTTACACAACTATAAGTATTTGTATTTCATACTGTTACAAAATTTATAATCACAGCACCCTACAAAATTCTTGTCATATTGTTAAGATTTATCCTTGGATTGCATGGTGAAATGTTCTATTTTTAAGACATATTTGGATACAATTGCTCTCATTATATTACATTCTTTGAAATAGCATAATTTTGTTACATGCCATATAGTACTGTTATTATTGCCCTTATCATTGTATTTGTCATTTGGCATAACCTTTGAAGCATATAACGGTGCTTAAACATATAATAAGCAGATTTACCAAATCAGCACAAGGCTGATAATCAGTAAAAAAAAACGTCCTATGAGGAGGATATCAAAATGAACAGAAATAGTGGTTTTTCATTAGTAGAACTGATGATCGTGATTGTGATCATTGGTGTTTTAGCTGCTGTAGCAGTTCCGATTTACAATAATAATGTTATGAAAGCTAAAATGAGTGAAGCTGACGCTTCTCTTGGAAGTATCCGTACACAGCTTCGCGTTTATTATGGCGAAAATGGTACATACCCAACTGAAGCTACAGCCGTTCAGGTAGTTGGTCAGGATTGGAATGACATCAACTCTGGCGAACTTAATGGTAAGTATTTCTCAGATACATCATATACTTATCTAAGTGCTGCTGGTACAGACTATACAATTACATGTAAAGCCGGTACAATTCTGGAAGCAGATCGTACTCTGAACCAGGCTGGAACCTTAGCTGGTGGACTCATAACTAACTAAGTTCTTTGTTTAACAGGTTTTTTGAAGCAGATGAATAATAAAGGATATACCCTTGTTGAAGTGATGGTTTCTGCAACACTTCTGGCGATTATTGTGTTGGGTACAATGCAGTACTTCACCCTAAGTCGCTGGCAGGTTGAGAAAGGAATCCGTTCACAGCTCGCATGGGCAAACATGGCATCTCGAATGGAGAAGGCTATTGACCTTGGTTATGCATCGCTTCAAGATAGTTTACCTGAAACTTCGGTACCCCTGATTCTTAATGGAATTCAGGGGTATCGTACAACTATCGTCACTAGCGTTGATGATAGTTCCGACGGTCTAGCCCCAACTGATTTAACAATTCCTGATTATTTTGATGTGACTGTCAAATTTGCCTGGTTCACACCCGACAACATTACAGACAGTCTTAGCTGCAGCTTCTCTGATGAACGCAGCTGGGCTTATTGATGTCACATGTTGACCCGTAACCGAGGTTTCTCCCTCGTAGAACTGACCACTGCAATGGCGGCCAGTTTTATTTTAGTTATAGGCTTTGGATCCGTCATCGTTATGTCCCGACAACAATTATCCGCTACAAATATTCGAGTAGGACTAGGCTACGACCAGGTTTTAATCGATCGTTATATTCGTACGAAGCTGACATCCACAGTGAGTGATTCCATGCAAATATTTGCAGATGAGATCGACGAAAGTACCTCGACGACAAGCACAAGTGGCACTATTCTCCGTGCAGTGGACAGCGATTCTACCGTATATCACCTGAGTATTGACAGTAGTACCCTTGAATGGGTTATAGATTCAACTTCCCACGCCCCAGTTGATTGTGAGGTAGCCGACCTTCTATTTACAGAACGAGCAGGGAATTTCGGTAAGATATTAAGCATTAACATGAACCTGGTATCTGACGAAGACACACTTGCCTGTGCCTGGACAATTACCCTTCGGAATTAATTTCAAATGTTGGATATAATCGGAATAGTTGTACTAGGTTTCATTTTCGCCATTCTAAGCAATAATACCATAGACCAGACCCCCAAGAAACGCACATACTCTACCCCCACTCCCTACTGTCCATCCTGCGCAACCAAATTGTCGTGGAAAGATATGCTACCGTTCTGGAGTTATTACAATTCCAGAGGTAAATGTCCCTACTGTAATGTAAAGCTCCCGCTCCGCCATATTTTGGTCGATATTCTAGAAGTTATGTGGGTAGGGTTCTATGTATTGAAATTTGGCTGGAGTTATGAAGGGTCAATGGCTATGCTTTATGGGATGGCTTTAATTGGGATTATCTTTTTAACCAAAGAAAAGCGTGAGTTAAGTGATAGTCTGCTTATGATCATGGGAATGCTCGCTGTTATTCATTTCTTGGCATATAATCCAGATCGCTTTCCCGAAGCCGCGTTGAGCATGCTTCTGGGGATTGCAGCCCTGGCACTTTACAATCTGATTAAGATTTTTGCTACCGATGATAGTACTTTCGAGTTAACCGAAGTAAAACTGGGGGCACTCCTGGGACTTTTCCTCGGCATGGAATTGGGCCTGGTAACACTCTTCTTTGCCATCGCCGGTGGGGCAGTGATCGGAAGCATAAACGTGAAGTTTCTTGACAAACCAAGAGATGAAGCCACACCACCCTTCTCAGAGCTCTTGTCTGGAGCAGCCCTTCTAGCATTGCTATGGGGTAAAGACATACTCTACCTATACCAAAGCCTTACAGATCTCCTCTGATCCAACTAAGACGCTTTAATCACCAGTTTTTAACTTTCATCAACCATTTCCTATCATCTATTAAATCTGTTATAGATATATATACTATCTAGGATCCACTCTATAGC
>JAERTJ010000019.1 GCA_016844945.1 Fidelibacterota bacterium
ATATTACAGTACTCGGGTTCAAGGTCTAATCTAAAATGCAATAAGCTATGGTGATCAATATTTTAATCGGTTTTGTCTTTCTCTGCTTTGTCGTCTTTGCCATAGCAGCACTGTATCTGGCCCTGGGGAGCAAACCGAAAGAGAAGGAAGAAAAGGACAATTCAGATCCGCCTACCGTCGGGTATATGATCCACCGAAACCTGGACGAATAGCCTTCAATTGGAATCGTCCCCTCCCTAATTGACCACTCACTCTATCTAGCTAATTTTGTTAGACTTTGAAAGTCGTTTTTTCATTATTTTATCTTGAGAATTCGTCGATTTTGTGTTAGTCTTTTAAAAGGTGTTGAAAAGTACCTGGCGTTCACACGAAAACAGTTATTCGGTGGATCAAAGCCAGTATTTTTTCGGTCATCCGGCGAGATTTCGTACGATCAGGGCTCAAAGATGAGTTGTTTCCGGTTGCATGTCCCGGCCTGATTCCGATGAGCCGTCAACGATTCTCACTTCGGATGGGCGAAAAAAGGGTTCTGTGGTGAATTCTCAGGGAGTATGGCTATAACATATTGATTTTACGGTTGTTAGTTTTGTTTGTCGCAAACAGGCCCAGAGCCGCATGTTCTGCTGCCCCATAAATTTGTTGCTGCCCGCTGCCGGGATATCCGGCTGAAAACAGCGGTCCGTATTGTTGTGTAATGATCAACGTGCATGTTTGTCTGCCTGTCGGCTTACGCCGCAACGTGGAATATGGTGAGTTGCAGGTTATCTTTCGTTCGGTTGTTTAAGCGACTTTCCATTTCAAGCAGGAGAGTAGCCATGGTGGTTATGGTACATTTACTGATCAGGGCATGCTGGGAACGAACCCGGATGACTTCCAGCCCTTCACGGTGTTTGAGCAAGTTAAAGGGGCGTTCACAGTTTTTACGGATATCGATGGCCTGTTTGGCCAGGCTGTCACCATCCATGACAATACGCTGAAAGATGCCGTTATCAAACGGAATGATCCGTGACTGGGAGCAACCGTTTGATAACGGACATTCGCCGGCAGCAGCATTACATTTGTACTCATGACCATCTGCTGCGCAGCCTAAGTGGCGCATGGGAATATCGCACCAGTTATCCAGGGTAACCGAGAGTGTTTCAGGATCGACATGTGCGGGCAGCTTTGTATCTGCAGAAGGGGGTGTCACCAGAGTGACTCCGGTCTTCTCAAAGAAGGAACCGTCTTTATCGTGATAGGCCTCGTCCGCCGTGATGAGTTTGATATCGATTCCCATGGCTTGCGCCAGCTGGGTCAGGGGTTTTAAGAACAGGCTGTCATGGTGATTACCCGGGGCTACCAGCGAGACCAACGGAAAACTGTGACCGGTCTTTGCATCAATAGCGGTCAGGGTGTGCAGGCGATATCCGATAAAATACTTGTTCTTGTTGCGTTTGTTGCGCCTGGTGCCGCAGTCGCAGTCAAGGTCCTGATAGACACGGATCTTTTTGTTCTGAATGGTCGTGGTAAACAGTGGCAGGGCGGTGTCGTTAAACAGTTCGGTTGAGTCAACACCATGCAGGATGTTTCTTGATAAGATCCCTGATCTGAGAAAGTGAGAGAGGAGATAGACCAGGAGGTTGACGTTTTGGGTGAAGGTCAATGAGCTGCGAAACTGACTCAACTGGGTGTGGTCGATCATCTGTTTCTTATGCAGCGGCAAACCGACAAACTCGCGATTCTCTTTGCGATCCAGTCCCAGGTATTCAGCTGTACAGTATTTACGGTAACTGATCTCCGGATACTTGATCGCTTTGAGCAACTCGGCCCGCAGGAAGTCACTGGGCAGCAGTTTTCGCATGGCAGGGGTATACCCTTTGTACGATAACAGTCGGTTGATAATGGCGTTGTCCAGCAGGTTGTCGATAAACTTCAGCTGGCTGTCTTTGATGTGGGTACGATACGCCTTGATCTTTGCCACATCGAACATGGACTTCTTGTAAAAGTCGTCGACTAACTGATTCATCTGCTCGAGAGGGATGATGTCGTCGTTGGGCATCTGGGTCTCAATCCCGATCAGCTCTTCGAGGGGCGCATCAATCTCCTGCTTGAAATCGTAATCGGCAATAACCGACTCGGTGACTTGCTGTGCCAGTTCCTTTTTCTCTTTTTTGGTCAGCTGCTTCCAATGTGGATGATCTTTCTTGAGTTGTTTTTTTACCGTCAGCTTGATATTCTTATGGTGCATTCGGAACCTCTATTTTGGGATAAGAGTATGATTTTTAACGGGATCGTACTCCCATTATAGAGGTTCTTCCTTTTTATGCAAGCAATAACGCGCGTTTGCGGGGATTTTATCAACACCCTTTATTTGGGACTAAGACGATTTGGTATGGAAGCAAGAAGGTTAAGTATGCTGCAACTGGATTTCTAGACAGTTAATCTTACCTCGGTTTGTATAAGGGACAAACTTGACAAGCAGGTAATGCAATCATATAATGACATCATATTGCATGTTATATTTGACATCACAGCTTGAAGAAGGGGATATATGAAAGCAATCACTATTCGAAATGTAGAACCGATGGTATCTGAAAAGTTAAAATCGGAAGCTAAGAAACAGGGAAAGAGTATTAATCAATTCATAATTGATATGATTGAGCAGAACCTGGGATTCAAAAAAAAGAAAAAATATACCAATATTTACAATGATCTTGACCATCTTTTTGGAAAATGGACTGAGGCGGAATTTAATCAGATACAACGTAAAGTCGACCAGGGAAGAAAGATTGATGCGGAGATATGGGAATGAGACAGATGCTAATCGACACAAATATATACTCCAGAGC
>JAERTJ010000020.1 GCA_016844945.1 Fidelibacterota bacterium
TAAACAAAAAACGCTTCTGGAGAGGAAGCGAATCAACTTGAAACTGCGACACCAAGAGGTGTTCGCGTAACATCTTGGATGGCCCAAATGTATCTCTTAAGTTTTGAGCATATCTGTCCGAATTACTTTGACGACATACAGTTCTGGCAGGATCCCTATTCATCAGCTGTAGTAAGGATGAAGCCATGGACATAACAGATGACTGGGTGAGAAAAGCCGTACCCGTGGAAGTAGCTACTGCAACCTCTCAAACCTTTACCAGCACACTTTCTTATAATGGATCTCTACTGGCAATCCAGACTTCCAGGATCATTCCGGAGATCCCGGGAAAAATTGAAGCACTCTATGTCCAGATCGGAGATTTCGTTAACAGAGGTCAGTGGTTGGTCCAAATGGATACCAGCACCATGTCTCTTCAATACAAACAGGCCCAAGCAGGTTTGTCAGTAGCTAATGCAAATCTACTTGATGCACAGAAAAACTGGGAACGGGTGCAAACCCTCCATAGCGAGAATGCTGTTTCCCAACAACAGTTTGAAAAAATGAAGCTGGGTCTTGAAGCGGCTCAGGCTCAGATGCACCAGGCTACAGCTGGTCTGGATCTGCTCAAAATGCAGTTGGATAAAGCGACTCTGATGGCTCCCTTTAACGGTGTGATTACGCAGAAAGGTTTCAACAAAGGGGATCTATTCAGCCCCGCTGTCATGATGCCAGTCTACACACTTCAGGACGTTTCCCGTATCAAGGTCGAATTGCAAATTACCTCCCAGGAGATTATTTCTATTCAAAAAGGGCAGAATGCCAATTTGAGTGTATCATATCTGGATGAGGCAATCCCTGGAGTCGTTACTCTCGTCGGTGTCGCTGCTGATCCACTCTCAAAAACATTCTTTGTTGAATGTCAATTCGATAATTCGCAAGGACTACTGAGAGCCGGAACTTTCGGTCGTGTCGAAATTGCCATTGAAGAAATCGAAAATGTTATGGTTGTTCCTAAAAATTCAGTCATTGATAACTCTCATTTGTTTGTGGTTGAAGACAATTATGCCTACAAACGTCAAGTTGATGTCTTAGAAGAAAGCCTTGATGAACTCATCATTGGTGAGGGACTGACTGAAAACGAAATTTATGTCACTTCAGGGGCATTCATCCTGGCTGATAGTAGTCTGGTCAAGATAGAGGACTGAGGAGTACACTATGAAAATCGTTGATCTATCCGTCGATCGCAAGATCACGGTCACCATGATCACGTTAATCGTGATCCTCGGAGGTATAATATCCTTCACCAAGCTGGGGTTGGATATGCTCCCTGATGTGGAATTTCCTATGGTGTCTGTGGTTACCGTTTATAGCGGTGCCAGTCCTGAAGATATTGAATCCATCGTCACCAAGCCCATCGAACAGGCGATTGCTTCTGTCACAGGCGTGAAAGGTGTGGTTTCCACCACGGTAGAAGGCATGTCCATGATTGCCGTGGAATTCGAGAATGGGGCTAACCTGGATTTTGCGGCTCAGGATCTCCGGGATCAGCTTGCCATGTTTGCTGATTTTTTACCTGATGATATCCAGACCCCTCTGGTCATGAAATTCGATATGTCAGCCTTACCTCTGCTCTTCTATGGTGTCACCAGCGAGGAGAGACCTCTCAACGAGCTGGCTGAATACATGGATGAAACAGCAGGTTATCGATTGGAACGTATTGAAGGAGTAGCCTCGGTTATTGTTCAGTCCCCAGAAGTCAGGGAAATCCAGGTTGAGATCGACCAGCATGCGTTGGAAACCTCTGGAGTAACCCTGGCGCAAGTTGCTCAAGTCATTGGCTTCGAGAATTTAAACATGCCTGCCGGTCGAATTGTTGAAGATCATAAGGATTATCTCATCAGAACCAGGGCTGAGTTCTCCTCATTGTCTGAAATAGAAGACCTCATCGTAGGTGCCTCCCCCACGGGCAACCCTATCAAACTCCGACAGATTGCCAAGGTCAAAGACACCGTTTCTGATCTCCGTACAGAAATGAGAGTTCAATCCAAACCTGGCGTGATGATGATTGTAACTAAACAGTCTGGCGCAAACACGGTCCAGGTAGCTGATCAGGTCAAAGCTGAGCTTGAAGAGTTAAAGATGATTCTTCCCAAAGATATAGAAATGCATGTGGGGATGGATATGTCAGCCAGTGTAAAACTCACTGTGAACAGCACGGGTCAAACCGCTCTTCTTGGTGGTGTTCTGGCGATGCTAATGATCTATTTCTTTCTGCGTAACATCCGTCCTACCCTTGCAGTCGGAATTGCTATTCCCGTTTCCATTGTGGTGACTTTCATCCCCCTGAACGCTGTAGGATACACTCTTAATCTGCTGACCCTGGGAGGGTTGGCGCTGGGAATTGGTATGCTGGTGGACAATGCCATTGTGGTCATTGAAAATGTCTTCAGACATCTTGAGGATGGCAAAAGCCGTAAGGAAGCCGCTCGACTGGGAGCTTCTGAAGTGGGGATGGCAATTACAGCCTCAACCCTGACAACCCTTGCAGTATTTTTACCTATGGCAATGGGAGAGGGAACGGCAGGTCAGCTGGTCCGCGGGCTTGCACTTTCAATTTCATTCTCACTGCTAGCTTCTCTTTTTGTATCCCTGACCATGGTTCCCATGATCGCCTCAGTATTTTTCAAACCTCGGAGCAAAGTCGACTACACCCTTAAGGCTGACAATTCCTGGATTGTACGTTTAAGAGCTGCTTATACACGAGCCATAACCGTTGTGCTTCAGCACCGCTGGAAAACCCTGGGTGGTGCAACCCTCATGTTCATCATTTCCATGGCACTTATTCCTCTGGTAGGTACAGAGTTCATGCCAGAGATGGATCAGGCGATGCTCATGATGAAAATCAAATTACCAGTCGGTTCAGCTCTGGAGGAAACAGACCAGGCGGTGAGGCAAGTTGAGCAAATTGCCCTCCAGGAAGGAGGCATCGAAACCGTTATTGTTTCAAACGGTGTCAACGAAGAGGATCGTGGCCAAAGTGGGGATATGGCGAATGCTGGATCACATGAAGGCATGGTCATGCTTGCCATGAAACCTAAATCGGAAAGAAGTCTCTCCACCACTCAGGTGGGAGAAAAAATCCGCGGCGAGATACCTGCCATGCGTGATGTTACCATCCAGAACATTGATTTTGGGTCAGCCATGGGTGGTGGTGGCAATGATGTTGAGATCCAGATCTTTGGAAAAGACTTCGTGATATTGGAAGAGATTAGTAAAGAGATCATTGCAGCTATCGAAGATGTGGAGGGGATCAAAGACATCAAATCCTCCATGGAAGAAGCAAAACCTGAATACCACATCGCCCTGAATCGGGAAGAAATTAACCGACTCGGGCTCGTATCTGGACAAGTCGCCAATACCATAAAGGCTTCAACCTTGGGACAAATTGCTACACGCTATAGATACGCCGGAGATGAAACCAATGTTCGTATCAAGTTCCAGGAGGATCAGCGTAATTCTATCAGGGATATTGGACAAATCAAACTCACCACTCCCATGAAGTCACAGATCCCACTGGCGCAGGTAGCTTCTATCACACGTGAGGAAGGTCCTGTGAAAATCATCCGTGATAACCAGAGCCGTATGGTGCTGGTTACTGCAAATATTCTGGATCGTGACCTGGGATCAGTGATGAAGGAAATCATAGAAATATTGAAGCCCATCCAGGCAACTGTCCCTGACGGATATTTTGTGGAATACGGCGGTCAATATGAGCAAATGATTGATACTTTTATCACGCTCGGCCAGGCACTTGCCCTGGCTATCCTGTTGGTATTTATGGTTATGGCGTCACAGTTTGAATCATTGATTCATCCCTTCGTCATTATGACAACGATTCCACTGGCTCTGATTGGTGTGGTTTTTGGGTTTCTGGTTGCCGGTGTCACCATCAGCCTCACCAGCTTTATCGGGTTTATCATGCTTACAGGAATTGTGGTGAATAACGGTATTGTGTTGGTGGATTATATCAACCAGCTCAGACGCAGAGGCGTTGAGGCAACTGCAGCCATCATTGAAGCTGGCTCAACCCGCCTGCGCCCCGTGCTTATCACTGCGCTTACAACCATCTTTGGTATGCTCCCCATGGTTCTGGATCAAAAGGAGGGTGCTGAAATGCGCGCACCAATGGCTATCACAGTCATTGGTGGTCTGGCAGCCGCCACCTTACTCACACTCTTTGTGGTACCATCCCTTTACAGTCTGATTGCAGATTTTGGTATCAGAAGAGCTGAGAAAAAAGCACTCAAAAACGGCTAATCAAAACCGACATGCTTTACAGCAAGAGGGGCAGTCTACTGCCCCTCTATTCTTTTTGATAACCCCGGGTTCGTCACAGTGAGAGCAGTTGAAGTCTAAGGTCATATCCAGACACGTCTTTACGCCTGCCACGTCGAAGCTACTAGGCCGAAACGGCTCCGAGTAGACAGGCTATCCCTTTATTGTGTCCCCAAAAACCCTAGCATTTCATGTTGACCCACTCCCAAGAACCAAGCATGATGAACCCATCAGAATAGCGGAATGAGATGCTTCGAGACCTCAGCAAGACATCTCATGAACTACCATAAAGTTCTTCTTGAGACTCAAGAATTAAATAGATCTATTCAGTTTGAATCGTACTCCAAATGGTTTCTTGATTTGTCACCCTCCATACACTTTTTTTCCATCCCAGATTCTATGTTAGATAGAATTAGAAATCATTATAAACGGAGTAAACGTGAAAAAACTTGCCCGATCCTACATCCTCTCAATTCTCATTACAACCCTGATGACATCAGCCGTTTGCGCTCAGAATCATTCAGGTGAAAGTGATACGGGTTCTCCCCCCCAAGCTGGTGAACCATTTCCACATTTTCAACTCACATCTACTGAGTACCAAACCGTTTATCCTCATAAAATATTAAAGGATCATCCCATCCTCATGATCTATTATCGTGGGGGGTGGTGACCCTATTGCAATTTACAGTTGGGTCAACTGTCAGAAATTGAAGCTGAATTAATCGAAATGGGTGTTAAAATTGTTGCTGTAAGCCCGGATCGTCCCGCAAAACTTATTGAAACCATCGATACACATGATTTGAACTATACCTTGTTATCAGATAGCAGTATGATAGGTGCCCAAAAACTTGGAATCGCGAAAAGATTCGGTGCTATTAAAGTAGCAGCTTATAAGTTGAATAATCAGAATATTGAAGCCTACTCAGGACAGGATCATCACCTCATCCCAGTCCCCAGTGTATACATCATTGATCAGGGGGGTATCATTCGCTTTGCACAAACTGACAATAATCATCGCAAAAGAATCAGTGTCGAAGAGATATTGAGAATTAGCAAAGAGGTTTTGAACTAACCATATTACTATTCACAATGTCTCAGGATGCTTGCTATCACAGACTACCTCTACCTGACTTGATAATGCGGTGCTAATCACAAAATCACTACCACCAAAGAGAGATCGCCGCACTCGTCCCCTTGGGACTCCTTCGCGAAGACGGGTCTCTGCCCCCTCCTGAAATGTCTTTGCGAGAAGTGCCTACGACGAAGCAATCTCTTATTCGTCTCTATTCACTCACCTTTTGGGCTAAATCAGTTACCCCTGCCTTCAGGCAGGAGGGGGGTCAAACCTCACACCTAGAAGGGCTTTAACCCAACCCATCTGGACTGAAGGCCCTACCACCAAAGAGAGATCGCCACACTCGTCCCCTTGGGACTCCTTCGCGAAGACGAGTCTGCCCCCTGCTGAAGTGTCTTTGCGAGAAGTGCCTACGACGAAGCAATCTCTTATTCGTCTCTATTCACTCACCTTTTGGGCTAAATCAGTTACCCCTGCCTTCAGGCAGGGGGTTGAAACCTCAAGCATAGCAGGGCTTTGGCCCAACCTTTTGGGACTGAAGTCCCTATCCTGGGGAAGCTTCATACCCTCACCTTAAAAGGCGGGGTAACAAGAACACCCTGCAATTTTAGCTCTCTAACTGTCAATCCTCTGAATTGCAGATACCCACAAACCGCCTATCTTGTAACTCTTACACAAAATCGAGACAACTGGCATTAATCATGCTTGAGTTGATCTGGAAATACAATCTGGATTCAAGTTTGAAACTTAGATAGATGGTGAGCATGAAACAAAGTGAAGCCCTGAGAAATTATGAACTAACCCGCAAAGCTATCGGCTATGTGGACCGTCAAAAAGCTAAACCTAAAGATTATAAGCGCATTGGATTTAAATCCGGTTTGGAAGTCCATCAACAGCTCAAAACCACATCTAAACTATTTTGTCGCTGTCCTGCCGGTGTCTATCACTCCGATGATGATTATGATGCCGAGGTCATTCGCCACATGCGCCCAACCCTGAGCGAATTGGGTGAGTACGATGGCACTGCCCTTATGGAGTTCAAAACCCGTAAGAACATTACCTACCGCCTCAATAACGAAAGTGCCTGTACTTACGAAGTTGATGATACACCCCCCTTTCGTATTGATCCTGAAGCGCTCGAAATTGCGCTTGAAATTTCACTGCTATCAAAATTGAACATCGTTGGTGAAGTTCATATCACCCGCAAACAATATCTGGATGGAAGTATCCCTACCGGTTTTCAACGGACAGCAATTCTGGGGGTTGAAGGCGAAATTCAACTCAAACATAAAAACGTCCGCTTGATTCAGCTCAGTATAGAAGAAGATTCATGTCGAGAAATCTCAGACACGGGTCATGAAAGGGTTTATAAAACGGATCGACTGGGGATGCCCCTGATTGAAACTGTCACCCACCCCGATATGACAACACCGGATGAGCTTGCTGAAGCTGCTGAGTATATTCGTTTTCTTAACCGGAGTACTAACAAGGTCCGAACAGGCATGGGTGCTGGTCGTGAGGATGTGAATGTCAGTTGTGCTGGGGGTAGCCGCGTTGAAATCAAAGGGGTCGCTCACAATAAATGGATTCCTGAACTCTCTCATAATGAAGCCTTCAGACAATGGTCACTCCTGAATATCAGGAAGCTGATCAAGGATCGTGGGTTACAGCTGTCTAAATGGAAAATGAAACACAAGGAAATTGATTTCTCCATGCCAGAGCTACTAGCGCCTACCCTGAGGGAAAAACTGGATCAGAGTCTCAAGGTAGTGGCCATCAACATTCCAAAATTTCAAGGTATTCTCTCACATTTCCTACAACCCGGCCACGTGTTTGCTGATGAAATCAGTCACCGCTTGAAAGTAATTGCCTGTATCGAGCGCCCCAACATGACCCACTCCGAGGAAATGGACCCTGTATTAAAGGGAAATGAGTTTGAAGCTATTTCTAAATGGCTAAAAGCAAATAAAAAGGATGCTCAGATCATTCTCTGGGGACCATCAGATGACATTCCCACAGCCATCGAGACCATCGATGAAAGATTGAGAATGGCTTTTGAAGGAGTACCAGAGGAAACACGAAAATCATTACCAGATGGTACAACCATCTTTGAAAGAGTTTTACCTGGAAGTGACAGGATGTATCCAGATACTGATTCTGCTCCCATCCCCCTCACGGTAGAACTCATTGATAGGCTCGGTGAAAACCTCCCCATGGATATTGCAGATCGATATGCACAAATGAAAGGTTGGGGGATCCCTGAAGACACCTGGAAATACTTGCTCAGCAAGAATATGATTCCCCTCATCGAGCGAATTTGTGAGGACTTCGGATATACCCATAAATTCGTTGGTTCATTCCTGGGGCATACGTTTAAAAACATTGAGGGGAAAAACGAAACACATAAGAATTTTTCCTATCAAAAGATCTATGAGCTCCTGCGGTATATAAAGGAAAAGGATATGGTGCCTGGCATCGCAAAATTCATGATGCCGGTGATTTACGAATTTCCTGATATGCAATTCAGCTCTGTCCTCACATCAATTCATTTTAGACGTAGAACCCTGGCTGAAATAATCGCACCCGTTGAATTCCTGTATGAAAAATTCAAGGACAACACGGACATATCGGATATAGATGCAGCAAAAAACTGGCTGATGGGTCAAGTACATCGGCAAGCCGTTGGTAATGTAAAACTGGCTGACCTGAGTCAGCAGATCCAGCAAAAAATTAAGCAAGAGAACGAATCCCATGAGTGATGACATTTTTCAAGGGTACAAAGGTGATGCCCTTAAAACCCTGAAGAAATTTAATGTGCGGGTCTGGGGACAGGCTGAGGTGCATACCACCCGGGGAACATTTGATGGAACGGTACTCCCCCGATCAGAAAACGATGATGATCAACACATTGTAATGAAAATTGAAACTGGGTATAACATTGGTATTGATATCGTCACCATTGAAACAATGATCGAAACCGGATATCAGAAAGCTAACTATAAGATTCCTGAGAAGGAATTTCCTTATTCAGATGATAAACCCAACGTAAAGTTATTCGGTACAGGTGGAACCATAGCCTCACGGCTGGATTACCGCACCGGTGCCGTCATACCTGCCTTTTCACCCGGTGAGTTATATGGGGCAGTTCCTGAACTGGCAGATATTTGTAATATTGATACTGAGAAACTTTTTGCTGTATTCAGTGAAAACATGGGTCCAGATCAATACAAGATTCTGGCAGAGAGTATTGGGAAGGAAATTGCCAATGGTGCCAATGGAATCATGATCGGGCATGGGACCGACACACTCCATCACACAGCGGCAGCCCTGTCCTTCATGGTACAGGATTCACCCATCCCCATTATCTTGGTTGGCTCTCAACGATCTTCAGACAGACCGTCATCCGATGCTGCACTTAATCTTATCCATGCCTCTTACGCAGCAGGACATGGGGATATTGCGGAGACACTGGTCTGCATGTTTGGACCCACTTCAGATGAATATGGCTTTCTTCACCGGGGTACTCGTGTACGCAAAATGCATAGCTCTTATCGATCCACATTCCGTACGATCGGGGATACACCAGCGGCAACTGTGACCCGAAATGGTCTGAAAATCATTAAAAAAGAATACAAGCATCGTCGCAAAGACCGGAATGTTAAAATTATCCCCACTTTTAATGAGAAAGTGACCATGCTTTATTACTATCCCCATATGCAAGGCGATATCATTGACTCTCTGATTGATGCAGGATACAAGGGTATTGTGATTGTGGGTACGGGTCTGGGACATGTGAATAAGGAATTGTATCCCGCTCTTGAAAGAGCACGCGACAAAGGCGTGTCCGTTTTTATGACGCTTCAAACTATCTGGGGATATGCCCATATGTTTGTCTATGATACAGGTCGTGATATGATGGCTCTGGGTGTAGTTCCCCTGGGAAACATGCTGCCTGAAGTTGCCTGGGTGAAGCTGGGCTGGGCATTAGGACAGACGGATGATCCAGAAAAGATCAAAGAGATTATGCTCACACCCATTAACGAGGATATCACTACACGTGAACCCTATAATGGGTATCTAGTCTATCAGGGGGGCGTCCCTGAAATGGAAGATTTTGTTAAAAATTTCAGGAAATAGCCTGGGGTCCTAAGTCTTTGCGAGTTAGGTACGAGCGTGGCAATCTCCAAAAGCTAACTCGACATTGAGCTCTTCGAAATGTCCAATTGATAGCAGGGATAAGGGCTTCGACAAGCTCAGCCTCCCGCACAGTACTGGACACGGAGCTGCCTGTTAAGTCGGAGCTGGTTACGCGAAGGTTCTGGACATTGAGCTCGCCGAAATGTCGCCCCCAAGCCCTATCAACTCGACAAGCTCAGTGCTCGGCAATGAATTCAACCCAAATTCTTTACTGAAACTTCACACAACACGAACTAGTTCAGAATGACATATTGAAGTATATTACCAAACATAATGAATATCCCTAACCGTACTGAATATCTAAAAAAGCAAGGACACCAGGGTCAAAAGATCATGGGTGTGCTACCTGCCCTCTATCCCCGTGAATTGTTGTGGGCATTTGATATTCTTCCTGCTGAAATCTGGGATCCTCCAGGCGATATTCTTCACGCCAATGCACACCTCCAGACAACTATCTGCCCTGTGGTAAAACGTAGTCTTGAATTTATTCTAACAGAATCTCCCATCATAAATACGGGGTATCTATTTCCACATACTTGCGACTCTCTACAAAATCTGGCTACACAGGTTAAGGATCTTATAGGTGTTCCAGTACCTGTCCACACTTTCTATAACCCTAAGGGTAGCTATAACCGGGCGTCCCGTAAATATTATACTGACATCCTAGAAAACTTTATGACAGAGCTAGAGACGATTCACGGCTCACTAGACCCTCAGAAATTGTTAACAGCCTGTATGCTTGGGTGGGAAATTGATATCAAGCGTATTGAAATACAGAATGCCAGGATGGCTAACAGGCTTCCATTGTCGAATGTTGATTACTTCAAACTTATCCGTGCAGCCGAGTTCATGTTACCCAATGATTATCTCGAAGTACTCAAAAGTGTTGAGCTAACTGATACTGTTTCCCCTCCCAAAACTCGAATTCTTATATCAGGAATCTTACCTCCTGGAGATGAAGCATTGCAATTTCTAGATGAGCTAAATATCAGCATCGGTGCCGATGATCTCCTCGCAAGCAGTCGACGTCTTCCTGCAGACACAATGGATGCACCGGAGATACCTTTTGAGTATCTGACAGATCGCTTTTTCCTACAACCCCCTTGTTCAACACGGGCCGGATCGCTGGATGTTCGTTCTCGTCACATCCACCAACTCATTTCGAAAAGTGATACACAGGCCGTGTGGTTTAACATGGTTAAATTCTGCGAACCTGAACTGTTCGACCACCACCTACTTGTGAAGGAGCTCAAAAAGTCTGGCTTGCCCGTTCTGACACTGGACACTGAACTACAGAGTGGAATAGCAGGACAGGACAGAACCAGGCTTGAAGCTTTCTCAGAAATCCTACTCACCGAGGTCGTAGCTTGAGTATTATTGCCAGTCTTCGCTATCGCTTTATGAAAGATTATGGTGCACCTGCGCTGATGTCAATCCAGGATTTCAACCGGAGAAAGTCCCGCCCCATCCCAGAAGCTTTTGGTCCACCTTTAAAAGCCAACAAACGCCTGAAAGAAATCTTAAGCCGCCACTATTTTTTGTCCAGATTTGTACCAGGTGTCAAGAAAGTCGCTTGGGTTACCAGTGGCGCACCGGTTGAATTACTTCGAGCTTTCGATTTTTATACGATCTACCCAGAGAATCAT
This sequence comes from Fidelibacterota bacterium, assembly GCA_016844945.1. Taxonomy (GTDB): domain Bacteria; phylum Fidelibacterota; class UBA8477; order UBA8477; family JABMPR01; genus JABMPR01. The sequence goes on from JAERTJ010000020.1 coordinate 11,236, forward strand.
TCAGCCCTGGTGGGTGCCAAAAAACAAGGTGCTGACTTTTGCAGTATTGCTGAGGGAGATGGTTTTAGCCAGGATCTTTGTTCTTACGCCCGTATTGATCTGGGACACCTGCTTTCAGGCAAGACACCGGCTGGAAAACTTCCCAAACCGGATTTACTGTTCTGTTCTAACAATATTTGCCAGACCGTTATCTATTGGTATAAAGCCATCGCCCATGAACTAGACATCCCTCTGATTCACTTTGATGCCCCATTTGTTACCACTGAACAAACACTTGCTGATGTGGACTACATGGCTCAACAGCTTCAAGATATGATTCCTGTCCTTGAACGGGTATCTGGTCAAGTTTTCTATCCACAGGATCTTGAGGTCATTTTAAAACGATCCATGGAAAGCTCTCAGACCTGGGGTAAGATACTTGAATCAATGCAAGCCAGGCCTGCACCTATGACCATTTTTGATGCTTTTGGTCATCTTGCGCCTATCGTATCACTCAGAGGATTGCCTGTGGCTCAGGATTACTACAACATCCTGCTGGAGGAAGTAGAGGATCGGGTGAAACAGGGTATCGGTGCTATTACCAATGAGAAATATCGTCTGATATGGGATAATATTGCCATATGGTATAAAGTCCGCTTTCTGGCCACTTTTTTTGCTGAACGTCAAATGAATTTTGTTTCTGCGACCTACACCAACGCCTGGGCAGAAACAACGGGCCACCTGGATGTTAAACACCCCTGGACTTCCATGGCAAAAACCTACGGTCAGATCATCCTGAATAACAATTTGAAGCACCGATTGGAGCTCATGAAACAGATGATCAAAGACTACAACGTGGATGGAATGATTATGCACTCCACCCGTAGTTGCAAACCCTACTCTGTGGGGCAATATGATCTTCGTAAAGCCCTCAATGCAGAGTTGAATTTACCTGCCGTTATTATTGATGCAGATATTGCAGATGAGCGGGTGTGGTCTGAACAACAAATTCAGACCCGTCTGGAGGCATTTTGTGAAACCCTGGAGGACACTGTTCATGTCTAAATCCTGTTTTGCAGGGGTCGATGTGGGTTCCCTGAGTACCGATGTCGTAATTCTGGATGACACTGGAGAATTATTGTCTTCGGTTGTTATCCCAACTGGGGTGAATGGTGCCCAGGCTGCCGAGACTGCTTTTGATCAATCACTTCATGAAGCTGGCTTGGATCGTGAGAATATGGCGGGTATTACCGCTACTGGTTATGGTAGAGCAAGCGTAGCATTTGCAACCGGCAAAACCACTGAAATAAGCTGTCACGGCATAGGAGCCCATCACCTGTTTCCTAACACAGGAACTGTCATTGATATTGGTGGACAGGATAGCAAAGTTATCCAGATCGATTCTCAGGGGCGAATGCTTGATTTTGCCATGAATGATAAATGTGCAGCGGGTACCGGTCGTTTCCTTGAAGTCATGGCAGATAGACTTGAATTGGATCTGAATGAATTAAGTCGACCCGAAAATATAGCAGGAGAATCTGCTTCCATCAGCAGCACATGTACTGTGTTTGCAGAAAGCGAAGTTATCTCACTCCTGGCAAAACATACACCCCTGGAACAAATCGTCAATGGCTTGCAACGATCCATAGTAAATCGAATCTGGAGTATGGTCACCAGCATTGGAATTGAGGGAGAAGTTACTCTGACAGGGGGTGTAGCCAACAATAAGGGACTGGTACTCTTGCTTGAAGAGAAATTAGGTATTCACATCAATGTGCCTGAAAACCCACAGATCGTTGGAGCTCTGGGAGCCGCTCAACTTGCCAGGAGACATTATACTGGATAACTAAGCTCCAACGTATGATCTTAACTCTTCAGGAACATTCGGTGTCAAAGGGATTAAATAAACTGAGGTGTCCCATGAAATGTTTAAAACTCATCAGCTTAATTCTCATACTGGCAATTGTAGCTCAAGCCAATCCACGGCACAGCAATCGTCGTCACCATCACACACCACGACATCATTATCGTTCCTATTCTCCCTACTATCACCACAACTACTTCTCAGCCTATGGACATTATCGATATTACAGTCCTGTTCTCGTAAAAACGAAAACCACAACCTATTATCCAGGCAACCTGGTTGTCATCACTGCCGATAGTATTGCTGAAGACCTTGTGGCTTTAAATGGGATGATGTCCCGGGGTCTCATCTCAGAAAAAGAATTAGAGCGTGCGAAAAAAACATTGCTAAACAGGATCGGTATGTCAGTTAATCCTGATGCCAGGGAGGCGACCACAGCTTCCATTCTTGAACAGATAGAAACGCTATATCACATGCAATCTGGACAACTGATTACAAAAAAAGAGTTTCAAAAGCAAAAGAAGAAACTTCTGGCGATGATCTAGAGCCCAGGTCTACTCATACTCCACTTCCGTAACCTCAACATCAATATAAGTATACTCTCCATCTGGATGATCCCAGATAGCTTTCCCCTTGGTCGCCAATTGGAGACCCTGTCGTTGGCCATACTCATAGACAGGTGTAGACCAGGGTAGAAACAATTTCTCATCCCCTTTTATAAAATATCTATCACAGGTAAATTCTGTAAACCTCCCTGTTTCATCAAAATGGAAAACACCTTCAACGCTCTTATTCTTGATTGTGAGTGTAGCCTTCGCTGATGATGAATCAATGGCTTCCCAGGTGATATGTTTGTCCAGAAATGCCTGGGGAAACCAGATGATCTCCGATAGATATCGGGTCATTGCACCCTGATCCATCTCAGGTCCTTTAGCGTTAACAACTGGAATAAATCCCAAAAGCTTGATCCGCATATGTGCGATACCATTTTCAAGGCGATCAGACCCTGTGACTCGAATAAAGGGAGCCATCTTCATATTCACCTTCCATACAAATGAAGCAGAGGGTATGTCATACTCTTGCTCCGCAGTAAAGGGAGCCCAGGGCTTATCTATATCCATTTTGAATAGTCCAGTCTGCTTGATCCTGGCTTTCTGAATAAAAGGGGTTCCTACAACTTGACTATACTCCATAAAACGTTGAACAGGCTCTGGTAGATTCACCAGATCAGTTGCCTGTATAATTCTTTGATCTTTTTCCATCTCATTTCCTTTTCCCCAAATTGTCAAACACATCATGAGGGTTAAAACAACGATACTCCATCGCCTGGTTTTTCTGGTTTTCATGAATTCTCACCTAGCTTTTCTGTACTGATTTCAACCAATCTCTTAATGGTTCTGGTCGTAACAACGATATCCTCATGACTGACCCCGGTAAAAAGTGAGTTGATATATGCTTCATCCTGGTCTGCGCGGGCTTCCCAGACCTCCTTGTTCTTTTGTGTCATTCTGAAACGAAGAATACGCTTATCTGTCTTATCCTGTAATATTTCCAGATACCCTGATTTTTGCAGATTGGCAGCCAGCTGTTTCACATTTTGCCGGGAGGAACCCATTGCATCGGCCAATTGGCTCAAGGTAGGTGGTTCTTTGAAGAAGACATGAAGTGTCACTAGCAAGAGCCACTGTTTGGTTGTGATACCAATTCCTGCTAACTCCTGATCACCCAGGATCTGCCAGCGTTGTGCCAGCAAGAACACCATTCCAAAAATCTCTTTCTTATGTTTCATACTATTGTCATTGGTCATAACATTCTCCATTTTATGTAATATATTACAT
>JAERTJ010000021.1 GCA_016844945.1 Fidelibacterota bacterium
GTAATCAATGCTCATGGAGTTTCCTCAACTGGAACCGGGTATTTTCCATCGAAGCATGCCATGCATGTTCCCAGACCAGATTTTTTAAGACACTCAGCCAGACCTTCATGTGATAGATATGAAAGACTATCAGCCCCGATCTCAATACCGATATCTTCGATGGGTTTCTTGGCTGCTATGAGTTTTGAGCTATCAGGTGTATCAATTCCATAGTGACAGCTATACTTTACTGGAGGACTTGTTATCATTACATGAACTTCAGTTGCTCCAGCTCTTCGCAAAGATTTCACAATCCTGGTAATAGTTGTTCCTCGGACAATGGAATCATCGATCATGATGACACTCTTGCCCTCAACATTCCGACGGATTGGAGATAGTTTAAAATTTACCCCAATCTCACGCATATCCTGCTTGGGACTGATGAACGTCCTCCCGATATAAGCATTGCGGTAAAAACCCTTATCAAAAGGTACACCAGAAGCCTGTGAATATCCGAGAGCGGCTGAAGTTCCAGAATCAGGGATGTCAATCACGATATCAGCCTTACGACCTGTCTCTTTATAGAGTCGTTTACCCATGTTGATTCTGGCTTCATAGACATTGAGTCCATCAATCACAGAATCGGTGCGGGCAAAATAGACATATTCGAATGAACAGATATGGGTTGAAGCTACTTTGGTCTGCTCAGAATGGATTCCATTTTCATCCACACAGATTATTTCACCTGGTTTTACATCCCGGATAATATCACCACGCACTGAATCGATGGCACAACTCTCAGAGGCAAAGACAAATGAATCATCCATTCGGCCCATGATGAGCGGTCTCAATCCCATGGGATCCCTGAATGCATAGAGCTTATCCGGAGTGAGGAGCAGAATTGAATACCCACCCCTGATCATTCCCATGGTCTTCTTGATGGCTTCAGTAATATCACCTGTCTCGATGGCATTTTTAGCCACCAGTTTCAGGATAGTTTCTGAATCTGTACTCGATTGGAAGGTGGCTCCCTGAGCTTCCAGGTCTGACATGAGCTCCTTGGTATTCACAAGGTTCCCATTGTGTGCCAGAGCCATTTGTCCCTGAGAACTGACAATCACTACAGGTTGGGCATTCTCATAGGTGGTTCCGCCGGTTGTACTATACCGGACATGACCAATCCCATGAGCCCCATTGAGAAAGTTCAACAGCTTGGGGTCAAAAACCTCCTGTACCAGACCTTCATCCTTGTAATAGTTTACCTGCTCACCATCCCCAACAGCTATTCCAGCACTCTCCTGTCCTCTGTGCTGGAGGGCAAAGAGTCCGTAGTAGACTAATTTGGATGTATCCTCAGGCGTGGCATTATAAATACCAAAGACACCACATTCTTCGTTCAGTTTATCTCTCATTGATCAGCTATCAGTCTTCATCAGTTTATCGAAAGCTGTATTGAATGCCTCGGCGCAATCTGCCAGACTAATATCAACCAGTTTTTCATTGTTATTGGAAATCAGTATCTGTTGCTCAGTTGTCACGCGACCGATGACCGCAGCTTCAATACCTGTCTGGGCGGCCTGATCAATAATGGCATCCACATTGGCTTCTGTAACAGAAAGCATAAAGCGTGTCTGACTCTCACCAAAAAGAAGTGAGTCTGTTCGGACATCACTATCAAAGGATACATCAGCACCAAAATCGCTCTGAATACAGGATTCAGCCAGGGCAACAGAGAATCCACCATCACCCACATCATGGGCACTCTTAATCAAGCCCTTGCGAATGACATCCAGAACATACTTCTGAGTTTTACTTTCCAGTTCGAGATCCAGAGATGGGACATCACCTGCCACGAGTCCATGGATGCGATCCAGGTATTCTGAGGCACCCAGTTCATCTTTGGTTTCACCCAGAAGAATGATAAAATCACCTGCATCTTTGAATTCTGGTGTGGTCACATGTTTTAGTGATTTCACCAGTCCAGTCATACCAATAATTGGCGTCGGGTAAATAGCTCCAAATTCCGGGGTCTGATTGTAGAGACTGGCATTTCCGCCAATGACAGGAGTATTCAATGCCCGGCATGCATCACTGAGACCAATGATGGACTGCTCGAGTTGATAATAAACATCTGCCTTCTCAGGATTACCAAAATTCAATCCATCAGTAATGGCAATCGGTTCAGCACCTGACACCACCTGATTCCTGGCAGATTCAGCAACAATGCTCATGGCACCCACTTTAGGATTCAGATAGCAATAACGGCCATTTGAGTCCATGGTGATACCAATTGCTTTATCTTTGTCCTTAATACGGACGATGGCAGCATCGGAACCAGGTTTCACAACTGTGTTCATCTGCACGCGATGATCATATTGTCTATAAACCCAGGTTTTGCTGCAAATATCTGGAGAAGCGAGAAGTTTCAGCAAAGTATCATTAAGATCGGCTGGAACTGCTACATCTTCATTCTTGAATTTCATGGTTTCAGCCAGGTGAGCGGGTTCTTCAGCATCAAGGACATAGGTTGGCGCATCCATGAGCGACCAAACAGGTACTTCACCCACAGTTTTGCCATCTTCCAGGACACGATACATGCCATCACCAGTCACCTGACCAATGACTACCGCGTGTAAATCCCACTTATGGAAAATCTGATTGACCTTGTCCTCAGTCCCTTTTTTAACAATAAGGAGCATGCGTTCTTGTGATTCTGAAATCATCACTTCTTCAGGCCGCATGGCTTCTTCACGCTTAGGAACCAGGGCGACATCAATTTCGACACCATTCCCAGCTTTACTGGCAGTTTCCACGGAGGATGAAAGGATTCCAGCAGCGCCCATATCCTGGACACCTACAACATAGTCTTTATCAAAAACTTCTAGACAGGCTTCGATAAGCAATTTTTCCATAAAGGGATCGCCTACCTGAATGGCACCTCGATCTTCATCATTTTCCTCATCCAGATCCTTGGAGGCGAAACTTGCGCCACCCATCCCATCACGTCCGGTCAAATTGCCAACAATCATGAGGCTATTCCCAATGCCTGTTGCAATGGCTTTTTTGATTTCGGATTTCTTCATGTACCCTACGCACATAGCGTTGACCAAGGGGTTGCCTTTATAGGCATCAGAGAAGCGCACTTCCCCACCCACTGTTGGGACACCTACGCAATTTCCGTATTCACCGATTCCATGAATGACTTCCGAGATGAGCCAACGCGTGTGGCCACGGTCCCCTGGATGACCAAAGTGCAGGGAGTTCAATGATGCAATGGGATAGGCACCCATGGCCAGGATGTCACGAATAATGCCACCAACACCAGTTGCTGCCCCTTGGAAGGGAGCAATAGCAGAGGGGTGGTTGTGACTTTCCAGTTTAAAGGTGATGACTTCATCATCATCAATATCTACGATTCCTGCATTTTCACCAGGTCCCTGGACAATTCGGGTACCTGTGGTGAGAAAATGCTTGAATAATGGTCTCGTATGGGTGTAGCCACAATGCTCAGACCACATCTGAGCATAAAGTGCCAGCTCAACGGTGTTAGGCTCACGACCCATATGTTTGGTTAGTAATTCATATTCAGAGTCGGTTAGACCTGCTTTTATCCAGAGTTTTTCTTCCATTTCAGCCTTCTTTTCGGTCATATGATCAACTCTTCGCCAGCTTTGCTTCGAGATGTTTTAACATAGATACAAAGACACCTTTACCTTCTGAGAGGAGCAAGTCCTTATCAGAACTACGTTCCGGGTGAGGCATCATCCCTACAACATTACCATATTTGTTTATGATACCGGCAATATTGTTAATGGATCCATTGGGGTTGGTAGCATCACTCACTTCACCTTCTGGACTACAATAGCGGAATAGAATCTGGCCATTGGCTTCCATTTCAACGATGGTTTCAGGTGCAGCATAGTAATTACCCTCATTGTGAGCGATGGGGCATACAATGACATCTCCTGATTCGTACTCACTGGTAAAGGGTGTATCTGCATTATCCACCTTGAGTGTCTGATCATTGCACAAGAATTTCAATCCACGATTCTGGAGCAGACTGCCTGGCAGCATTCCAGATTCGGTAAGGATTTGGAAACCATTGCAAATTCCAATCACCAGACCACCGTTCCTGGCAAACTCCTTCACTGAAGTCATTGCAGGTGATAAATGGGCAATGGCACCCGGTCTCAGGTGATCCCCATAGGAGAATCCACCTGGGATAATGATGGCGTCAACATCCCCAAGATCAGTGTCTTTATGCCATAAATAGGTAACGGGTTGTCCCAGTACTTTGTCAATTACATGAAAGCAATCGTCAGCACAATTTGATCCGGGAAATAATAGTACTCCCCAATTCATCACGAATCCTTGATCTCAAAACTGTAGGATTCAACCACAGGATTGGCTAACATTTTGTCACACATGTCATGTACAGATTTTTCAGCGGCGGCTTTATCAGATGATTCTAGACTGATCTCGATCTGTTTGCCTACCCTGACACCTTTTACATCGTCAAATCCGATAGATTCAAGACCATTTTGAACTGCTCTGCCCTGTGGATCGAAAATACCCTTTTTCAACATGACAGTCACGATTGCTTTTAACATATTTATTTTTCACCCTTCATTGTTAGTCTTCAGATCTAAAATCCATTCACATCTGAAATATGTATGGCGGCTAATTTCTTTATCAGTCAATAGCATTGAGTTTTTGATACAACGCTTTGTTTTTTGTATTCAGGAAGTATTCAACTTCGCGACGTGCAATGTCTGCAATGTCCTGTTTGCTACCTTCACCAATGACAAATTTTTCAATCACAGCATATTTATCAACTTGAATGTTCATAAATTCACTATCAACGACAGGCGTGTCTGGGTATAAACCTTCTGCCTGACCTCGCTTGAGTATCTCAGTGAAATTTTCACCTGATTGGGCGGCTTCTTTTTTGGTCTTGTTCACAGCAGCATACCAATCATCATGAACACATATATAGTAATCTCTCATGGCTTGTTTGTTGAAATGCACAATGTAGTTGTGATCCTCAACGTTACAGACCAGTGTCGCCCGGACAGAGTCAGTATCAAGCGTATCGACAAATACCAGGTCCTGACCGTCCTTGGCAACTTCCCATTTCAGATCCCAAAGATTCAAGCCCATTCGGTTGAATACCTTGTGGACCATAAATGATGCCAGGATGGCGCGTGCAAGTGATTCTTTGTATAGATCAGCACCAATACCAGAAATGAGGAGGGCTTCCTGCCTGGAAATATTCCGATCTTCAGGTTCGTATTTGGTGGTGAGATCGACGAGCGGGGTCTTAAAAGTTTCCCAGGGGACCAATTCATCGGCGACACCTAATTCTCTGAGATATGCCTTTTTACCTGATTCACTCTGTGCATTGTACTTTCTCAAAATGGAGGATCCACTGGTCACACCAAACCGGACGATTTGCTCAAGGGGAATAACAAATTGATCATTTCCATAGAACTTCTCATAGTCATAAAGATGAGCACTCATGAAAGTGACTGGTTCTGGCTTGTAAATATTGTACTTCTTGATCATGGTCTGGTTGCTGAGTTCCTGAGGGAAGGAGTCTGCATACAGTTTGCCATCCTTACCGACCATCCCCCTATGATGGGTTTTGAGGCCAGTATTTTTCACCTTATCCAGAGTTTCTTTAATGATGGGGGTTTTCTGGAAATAATCCTCACCCCAATGTGATTTGATATAAGCTTCCATATCAGCCCACTCCTCAACATCCATGAGGGATCGGTACACCAGATGACGGAACCCGGCGCGTGCTGTATCACTACCCTTGATATCAAAGATTGTCCCCACATCAAATACGGAACCACCCATACTTGTTTCACTAACCAATGAATTGGGATCATCAATTACTGAATACAGCTTCTGGACAGATCCATTATAATATGGATTGACTGTATCAAACTTTACTGTACGGTTACTGTCAGACATATCTCTATTCCTTTATCACTCGCTCACAAATGTGAAAACGATTACTTATTATACTTTTCCTGAACCTTACGGTCTTTTTCCAGCACGACATCTCTCATTTCAACACGATGAGCAGCCAGATTCTTACTCAGTTCTGGATGTTTCAGTGCCAGGATTTGTGCAGCTAATAAAACAGCATTGTCACTGGCATTGATACCCACTGTTGCCACAGGTATGCCACCAGGCATCTGGACGATTGAGTAAAGTGCATCCACCCCATCCAGGCTGGCTCTAATAGGCAGACCAATTACTGGTTTAACTGTCTGAGCAGCTATAACACCTGGCAAGTGAGCGGCTTTGCCAGCACCTGCAATGATGATATCGATACCTTTTTCATCCAGACTGTTGATGTACTCTGTGACTGCTTCATGGGTCCGATGCGCTGAGAGAATTCTTAATTCAAATTCTACACCCAGTGTTTCCATTAATTTGAAACCTTTGTCTAATACTGGTAGGTCGCTATCACTACCCAGAATAATCGCTATTTTAGGCAAACTACTATCCTCCACCTTATATGTGTGTCAGTTCATCTGCAGTAAACACCCGTTCACAATATTCACACGCCAATTCTCTTTCTTCGGCGCTTTCCAATTTGAATTTAGTAAGCATAGGTTCTGCATTGGTTATACATTTGGGATTTGGGCAAGACACCAGGCCTTCAATTCTTTCGGGAATTTCGACCTTGGATTTCTGTGCCACTTTAAAATCCCTGATAATACTGACCTGTGCTCTAGGAGCGATCAGGGCAATGCTATTCACTTCATTTTGGGTCAGTTCACGACCCTCAATCTTGATAATATCTTTTTTCTTCATCGCTTTGCTTGAAAAATTCATTCCCATCATTACGACATCAGAGGAACGAGGATTCAGCGTAGCTAATACTTTTTGAACTCTACCTGCAGGAATGTGATCGATAACAGTACCATTCCGAATGGCATCAACCTTCATGACTTTCATTATTTAGCCTCCCCTAGCAAAGTCGCCAGAATAGCCTGACGCATATACACTCCATTCTCGGCCTGATCGAAGTAGTAAGCATATTTGGTACTGTCAACATCAGTTGTAATTTCATTTACACGCGGGAGTGGATGGAGAACCTTCATATTGTCTTTGGCTTTTTCCAGCATTTCAGCATTGATGATATATGCATTTTTAACCTTCTCGTATTCCTCACGGTCAGGAAACCGCTCTCTTTGAATCCGAGTCACATACATGATATCAACATCACTCACCGTCTTGTCAATTTTGGTTTTTTCCTTAAAAGGAATGCCCATTCTGGTGAGATCACTGAGAATGTGTTTTGGCATCTGCAAAGATTTGGGTGAGACAAAATAGAACTCAGGTTTGAAAGGTGCTAGAGCGTAGGCTAATGAATGCACGGTGCGACCATATTTCAGATCACCAACCAGGGCCAGCTTCAAGCCTTCCAGGGTCCCCTGGGACTTGATAATTGTATACAGGTCAAGGAGAGATTGAGTGGGGTGCTGATTGGCACCGTCTCCAGCATTTACAACTGGGACATCAACCTGTTCTGACACATAGCGTGCGGCACCCTCATTGGGATGGCGCATGACAATAATGTCTGAGTAGCGAGCGATGACACGAGCTGTATCAGCTAGAGTCTCACCTTTCTCAACTGAGGTACCCGCTGTTCCAATCATAGCAACTACTTTACCATTGAGACGTTTCATGGCGGATTCAAACGACATTCGTGTTCGCGTTGAAGCTTCGTAAAACATGGCTGCCATTACTCGGCGATTTAAATCAATCTGGTTTGGATCTTTTTCCAGACTTTCCGCCAGTTTCAACAGCTGAAGGATCTTATCTGCACTGAGATCGCGCATTGAGATCAAATGTTTCATTCGTACCCCTCTATTTATTCTTGGATTCAAATGCATTCCAGGCGGCTTGCCTGTAACGCTTCGCTTCGGCTGCAGGATCATCTCCTGCAATAATGCCTCGCCCGACGATGATGGCGTCTGCCCCACCCTCAATGGCTTTTTCTACAGTTAAATATTGTTGTCCAAGACCATCTCCCGTAGTGTCCAGATTTACACCGGGCATCAGGAGCAGCTGATCCTGTGGAATCTTGTTTCTGAAGCGCTTAATATCATCCACATCAGCTCCATGGCCGATATAGCCACTCACACATTCCTTGCGGCGTTTACCCACTTCCAGTACCTGGCGGGTATAGGTTTCTGAGATAAGATTTCCTTTGGCACTCATTCGAGCCAGAAGGAATCCCGACCGGGGAGTTTCCAGATCACCAAAAAGACCATCCAGGATGGCTTCACCAGCGATCATGTGTACCGTAACATACTCAGCCCAGTCTGCTATTTTGTAAACTCCTGATTTGAATTGTTTGCGGACTGTACTACCAATATCAGCGAACTTTCGGTCTTCAAAAATGATGAAGTCGTGTTTTTCAGCCAAAGCTCTGAGACGAGGAACAAAACTACCATTGTAGTCATCCAGGATATCCACGTGGGTTTTGACCATGAATATTTCTGGACCAGTTGCCTCAAGAATTCTGAAGAAGCTGGCTGTATCCTCTACATCAAGCGAGAGCACCAGGTTGGATTTCTTGCGCAGCATGGTTTCCATCAGTTTGCGCGTCATGGGTGCTTTTGTTGCTGCCAATCGATCACCAAATTTGAGAAGTGGTTTTTCAACGGGCTGATTGACAAAATCACGGACTTTTTGAGCCAGGTTGTCATCGAGTTTGCCTTCAGCGCCCAAAACCGCAATCATATCTTCCACAGTGATGATGGAGGTCAACTTGTAACCTTTGGTCGCCAGAATTTCACTGCCATTATAGCTACGATCGATGAGACATACAAAATCGTTGACTTTGAGACCTGCTTGTTCCATTCCTTCAGCGGCTTCAAACTTGCTCTCACCTGTAGTAATTAGATCATCAATGATGAGACAGGTTTGTCCTTCCTTGAAATGACCCTCGATGGATTTACTTGTACCATAGGCTTTAACTTCTTTTCGCTGATAGACCAGGGGTGTATCCGTTTCAACTGAGACCTGGGCAGCTAAAGGCAAAGCAGTGTATGGAATTCCTGTGAGAACATCGAAATTCATATCTTTCAGCTCGTCTTTCAAAAGTTCAACGATGTTTTTGATAATCTCAGGATATGAGATGATACTTCTTAGGTCAATATAGAAGGGTGAAGTAGCCCCTGATTTAAGTTTGAATTCACCAAATTTTAATGCGCCAATCCTGTGTAAATCCAGGATTAAATGTTGTTTACCAGTTTCCACTTAATTACTCCATTTATCCAAAAAATCATTCCCGATTAACCGCAAAGGGCGCAAAGGCCGCGAAGCGAATTACTATATGTACAAAATTGTACTTTTAACCGACACATCTTTCTAAAATTGCTTTTCAATAAATTTTCTCTGAGCCCTTTGCGCTCTTCACGGTTAGAAGGAGAATACTTGATCATAGTGGTGAGATTGCTCCGGTTTTCCCTCTATGGGATACCCCAAATTCTTCCAAACCTTCGAGAGCATCTTGATCTACAATGGGTCCTTCCACACAAAGGATAAATCCATTGGGATCCATAACACAAGAACCACAGACACCAACCCCACATTTCATGTATCTTTCAAGGTTTACTTCAAAGGGAATGTTGTGTTCTCTGGCAACGGCAACTGCAGCACTCATCATTTTCTCAGGACCTGAGATATATATCTGATCAAAGGTTTCTTCCTCAAGGACATTCTTCATGATATCCACGCTAGTACCCTTAGTACCCAAGGAACCGTCATCCGTCGCCACAAGTGAACGATCACAAAGCTTGGAGAAATCATCAACATAAAGAAGGTCATCAGAGGTTCGGGCACCATTGATGTTCACCAATTTACCTACACCTGTTTCGCGTAATGATTTTGCGAGAAAACGGAGGGGTGGTGTTGCATATCCCCCACCAACCATAAGCACCTTGTCATTATTGCCTGAAAATGCATGACCATAGGGACCTCGTACAGAAACTAGATCACCTACCTGCATTTCAAAAAGTCTTGAGGTAAAGGGGCCAATATTCTTTATAGTCATTGAGAATGAATTGTCATCCACATCAAGAATTGAGAATGGTTTCTCTCCCTGGCTGTAGATGGTCAGCATAATAAATTGTCCTGGCTGGGCATCCAGAGCACCATGGAATGTAAAGGTTCTGAGGGAGGGGTTTTCTTCGCGGATCGCGGCAATGGGTAGGGTTTGACGATCACACTTCACGTTTAGTTTTCCTCTAAAATCCCAATCAGATCGGAATAGTCGGAATATCCATGGGAATCCATGAACACCTCCATTTCCTCCCTGATTGATTTAAATACATCCAGTCCATGATCATAGACAGCCGATCCAACGCCAATTGCTGAAGCGCCTGCCATCATCATCTCCACAGCATCCAGACCTGTACTAATGCCACCTGTTCCTAAAATCGGTATATCAACGACCTTGGACACATCATAGATGAGTTTGATGGCCAGGGGTTTGATACAGGGACCTGAAATTCCACCAAAGTTATTGCGTAGGACAGGTCGTTTGGCGATGGCATCAACCACCATCCCATGTCCCAGCGTGTTGATCATGGTCAGTCCATGGGCACCGGCATCTTCTGCCAGTTTTGCAATGACACCAATGTCATTTGCATTTGGAGAAAGTTTTGCCAGAATAGGTATGTCACTTACTGTTCTAACAGCGGATACGATTTCTGTAACCTTTTCAGGCATCAGCGCAAAGGGACGTTTGAATTCGTCTTCAACATTGGGGCATGACAGATTGAGTTCAAGGAAATCGGCTGAGGATTGATTAACCGCTTCGGCCAGTTTTACAAAGTCATTGGCGTTACCACCAAACACACTGACTATGACGACACCCTCAAACTGATTGTGAAATTTTTCAACTTCCTCAAGACCATCTTGAATCCCGGGATTGGTGAGACCAACTGAGTTAATCAGGCCGCCATTGAATTCAACGATAACAGGCCCCTCATGACCAATTCTTGGCTCAATACTGAGAGACTTAGTGGTAACCATACCAGCACCGTCACGGATAACGCGCTGGAGCGAAGAGAATGAAATACCTAGTATGCCTGAGGCTAGCGTGAGTGGGGACGGAATTTCCTTACCCAGAAAAAGCAATTTGACCCAACCTGTGAATTATTAGAGACAGTGATTTATTCTTTGATTTTTGAAGGGGTGGTAATGGGTTTTTGGCCGCTATCACATTGCTAAAATAGAAATTAATCGAGCAGGTCAAAGGTCGATTTTCACTAATTTTGAATTCGCTTAAAATATTTTATTTGAGTGGGAATTTTTCCCAATCAAAATGATTTGACACCCCTTACGCGGCGATTATATTGACAATCCCCTTGCCCAGTGGTTGGTGGAAGTGGTAAGGGGTTTTTGAAAAGTTTTGAGGGGCTTTAGCTCCCACCTGCGCTCCTTGAGCTTCGGTGGGCTACGCCCCAATTCTGACAAGAAATTTTGAGAAGCTCGACTTCTCACTTGGGGCCTTAGCTCAGTTGGGAGAGCGCTTGACTGGCAGTCAAGAGGTCATCGGTTCGATCCCGTTAGGCTCCACACTCCTGCGTTTCACTTTGTTCAACTTCGGAGTGCAGGCACTCCTTTTAGCCTTGGTAGTTTTACTGAGGCTTTTTTATTCATTCTTCATGATGGTAACTCTATGTAACTTCTGTTAAATCAATATTACTTAATGGTTGTTCCGAGATTCCAAAGTTAAATGTGAGCGATTTACCCCGGATGAAAGATCATCAGTGTCCCGACAGTATCGTCGGGATTAGGCTCCAATTCTGCGTTTCACTTTGTTCAACTTCGGAGTGCAGGCACTCCTTTTAGCCTTGGTAGTTTTACTGAGGCTTTTTTATTCATTCTTCATGGTGGTAACTCTATGTAACTTCTGTTAAATCAATATTACTTAATGGTTGTTCCGAGATTCCAAAGTTAAATGTGAGCGATTTACCCCGGATGAAAGATCATCAGTGTCCCGACAGTATCGTCGGGATTAGGCTCCACTCCTGCGTTTCACTGCGTTCAACTTCGGAGTGCAGGCACTCCTTTTAGCCTTGGTAGTTTTGCAGAGGCTTTTTTTGGTTCAATTATGCAGGTTAGGATTCCAGTTGATAAACTTGATCACAATCCAGAGAATCAAATTGAAGACCTGTATCTAAGATCCATAATTCATAACACTTATCTTTACCATCCGCTCCATCTGAACCATCCAACCCATGTGCTCCTGATAAAAACCAAAATGCCCCTTCCGTAGCGGGTTCACCCTGTGTACCAGGTTCGCCTTCATTGATTGAGATCGCATACCTACCACTCCAGGTTACCCCATTTGGTAATGTATAGGTGTATTCCCAGGTTCCAGGTTGAGCCATTCGAAAAACGCCTGCTGAACTTTCTGTATAAACGGGATCAGTTGTAGCCCATGTGCTCACTTCGGTGGTGCAATTGTAGGATATATATGCGACCCCATCCTTCCCTCTTTCGCCATCAACACCATCAATTCCATAGTTATGATCTAGTAATCCACAATTTGTTAGTGTGAATACCAGGGTGAAGAGTATACGCATTTTGAAGAATCCCTTGGACTGTTTCATATACTTCTCTTTAACCTCTAAAAGTTATATCCATGGTGTCAGCATATGAAAGTCAATCATTTGACTCGTAGGATCGACAATACTTCTGACGTAAAATTCCCCAGCTACTGAGAAGTGATGAAGGTTCAAGGTCTCCATACATCTCATAGGTCCACAAATTTGAATCAATTATTTTTGGGCTGGCAAACCACAAAGTGTCCTCCAGAATTTCGTAGTAATACCAGACACTATCCGTTGGGGTGTTTATACTTAATGTGTCGTTCAATAATTGCCACATACCTACATCAGGGGTTGCAGTGCTCGATTCTTTCCAGACACTGATCGAATCCATCGTCTTAAATTCAATCTTCTGGAACGGGTCTATGATATAAATGCTGTCAAAAGAAAAAACAAAGGTGGGAGTGCCTGCTTCTAAAATCAACATGGGAACAGTAGCATCTCCAAATACCGTGACACTATCACTACCATCGTCCAGGAATAGTAGTGTCTGTGGAATATGTAGTTCACCTGTCAATTTGCTATACTCCCAGGCGATAGAATCGGAGTAATAGTGTTTTGAACCGATTGAAAGATCAGCGGTTCTAGTTCCTGAAGTATCGAACAGCCTTAACCCATCTATTGGAAAGAGCCATGGAGACTTCTCCGTGAGTAAATAGTTGGGGGTACCACTCCAGAAAAGTCTATCGCTGGTGAAATGTTTGAATGTGATGTCTTCGGCACCCGATACCTGAATACTCCCGCTTATGGGTTGCATGTAATCGATTGATTGTTGAGTGTGCTCTGAAATCAAGTATACATCTGATTGACCCGATTGATATTCCCAGCTCCCAATTAAGGGATGGTCATCAATATGCTCCACTATCGGTCCAGACGGATCTTGGATGTCTTCACAGCTTATAAGCAGAAAACATAGAGTCCATAAGACTATCATTATCCTGAATGAATTCATCTCTGACCAGATCTGGATGCTAGTTTGTGACATACGAGCTATAAGATCTTAGGCAGTCAATAGTCGAGTTGATAATTGTCTTCCCCATCCTTCGAGTTGATTGTCTGATAACGTAGATATTGCCTGATACAAATCATGCCCGCGCAGTCTTATCGTTCCTCAACCTGACGGAAATGAACGGCTAAAAGAATACATATTGCCAGTAGTATGGGTCCCCAGGCGATGGGTCCCACCGGGATGGGTGTTTTAGTTACAAATCCAATCAGATTAAGTAAGGAGACGAAGGCATAGACAAGAAATAACCAACGAATTGATTTGTCTATCTTGCTGGCAGAGAACAGGGGTGCAACCATGATTGCCGCCATTGAAGAGAAGAAGCCCCACCCCAATACTTCCAGTGATAACATCACGGAACCTTCAGCATAGGGTAAGAATCTGAGAAGGTCTGCTGGCACATCAGGTAGACTTTGTTGAATCACTGTAAACTGGACAAAGCGATTGATACTCACGACGCCAGCAAACAGAACACTAAAACTAACACCCAATGATCCTAGCACTGTCTTGTCGCCTGCATATACAAATCGAATGGCAGTAAACAGTACTACCAAGCCCTGGACAGTTAAGAAAGTAATAATGCCAGCACCAAGTTGTACGAATTGGGAGGGTGGATAGCTAAATCCATCAACCACCATCATGTAGATCAGAAGCAGGAGATATAATACACCTAAGGCTGCAACAATCACAGCCGCCCAGAAGCCTAAACGACTGGCAAATTTTTTATCCATATCTGCCTCCAATCATGAATGAGTGAATCAACCGTATATGGTCACAAATATTAAGTCCAGGTACGGCATCTCGAACCTGTAAATAGCTTTAAAGGGGATACAATTATCGAATAATTCCCAGTACGTAATAGTAACGCCTTGCCCCTTGTACTCAGGCTAGGTGTGCATTTCCCCCTCAAGTCCAAACAGATCAAATGGGGGTAGCATGAATTGCTCTTTGAACAGAACTACTGTTAAAATGACAAAACCGATAAAAGCCAGAACGATAATCACCTGTGTCATATTGATTTTCTGGATTGCCTGTCGGTCTTTCACTTCACAGACTTCACCGGGACAATACTGTGCTTTATCCTTATAGATCAGCGGATATAATTTACATCCCAGACAAATTCCAAATGCAGCTTCAAAAAACAGAAAGATCAGACATATGAAGCAACTCAGTCCAGTGATAGGACTATAGGAGTTGACAATGACCAATAAGACCAGCATGAGTACAGCCAGAAAAACGCCAAAATACCAGGCAAACTTCTTTTGCATGGCACCCACATACTCTGGGACCTGATTGCGAACAATCCAGCGCCCAATGATGAGGAAAGGAGCAAAACGGGGACTGATGAATACTCGGATAACAATATCCACAAAGAAGATGACCACAGCGAATTTCAGCATGGTGAAGTCTCCTTTATGGATGACTGAAAGGATGGCTGTGAACATCATAAGAAAGAGGATACCAGCAGCAGCCCTAATTTCACGTTCATTCAAGACAGGGATATTGTAGCCCTCTACATCTTCACCAAATTTTATAATTTTTCCCATGCTTTGCCCCTTTTGTGTCTCAATATTGAGCTGAATTCTACTATTATCTATTAAACACTTCTACAACTTTATAATAATACCCATTTTGAATCAGACCTAATACATCATCCTGTACGCGTAGATCATAAACCTGTCTGGGTCCAACTTCATAGTAAATGGAGAGTTTTGCTCTGCTCAGGCTCCATTTCCCTGTATACAGATAGGTCGTGTCTCCCGATAAGTTCAAATTCAAGGATTGATACGTATAATTGTCAAAAAACTCGAGACTCATTTTATCTGTCTCTGGCTCAAATTCTCTTGAGTCATTATAAATGATGGAATCCCCTAATTTGTACCATAGGCCAAGATGTTCATACTCCACGTTTCCAGAATCATCACACCCAATGAATAAACTCACAATAAGCAAAAAGAAAGTTGTTCTAAACGAGTTAAACATTGCTAAACCATCCCCCATTTAAATGGTATAGTTGACATTTATTTCATTCCTGGACGAGATCAAATGATTCCAGGGTCTGTTCAAAAACGAGATCAAAGTATTTACCATCGGGAATTCCCATAGAGTTCATGTCCTCTAGATGCAGAACATGAATGACTCGCTGAATTAGCCCCTGGGGACTTATATAATCTGTAATCCAGATGTCTTCATCCCATTCTCCATCATGATCCATGTCATATATAAATTTAATTTCAAGGCAGTCAAAGTTGCCAACCTCAAGACTCAACACAGATCTGCCGATGACTTTTCGATCCATACGCCAGGGATTATGGTTGTCTCGGTACACCCATTGTTCACCTACTTGTAAAGGATATTGCAATGTTTTTACCTTGGGGGATTCGTAATGAATTGAGTCCGAAACAGTGCTACGGGTAAACAGTTGTGGGTGTTGTAGCTTCTCTAATAGCTCAAACATATTATTGAACCTCATATCTTTGAAATATACTGATTTTTCAAAGTTTGCCTTTGGTAGAACCATCGTACCGCCTGTATAACCGACAATGAATAGACCATCCTCTGTAACTTCATAGAAACTTCTTGGTATTCTCCCAGGAGGATTCTCCATTAGGACATTTGTCATTTCGATAACATTTAAAGTGTCGCCAAAGTTGAGCTCACGAGTGATGGACACTTTATAACGGCTAGAGTCTTCATAGATAGTATCCACGTAAGTGACTGTGGTCGTCGTGGAATCTGGGTGAAGGTATTTTGTTGTAGTCCTGAGATATTCCAATGTATTACCTATCTGCATTGGATATTCAAACCCCAACATCACGGGAGTTATTTCATCTTCGTCACAGGCAAACAGACCAAGCAATAAAATGGTAATAATTGGTATGACGCTGATTTTTTGCATGGAACCTAGTAGATCATTCTTGATATTCTTCAACTTCAATGGTATCCCCTATTTCATCCATTAAACCCACCTGGCTGTTAGATCGTATCGCGAATTTAGACAAACAGATTATTATCACAAGTTCAAAGGTTTTCGTTATAGGAAATCAATAAACGACAAACAACCACTGCCCCCTTAATCCTAGTATTCTCACTTATGAGAATTACCTTCACCCCCTATGCGTAATTACTGGCGAACCATTATTGATACCGCTCGCTTCTTCCATCTGGGATGGCTACTTCTGGCTAGTTTTAGTGTCATCCTATTTATCCTGGGTATCTGGGAGATCCTTGAGCGACAAGTTTTTTCACAAACTGCAGGTAGTTCTGATGTTGCCGGTCTTGCTGTCCGAGGCTTTCTGGTCTTTGTTCTACTGGCAGGTTGGACGATCTGGATTGTTTACCATTTTCGCATTCAGCTCATAGATCAGCTCTCAGCGACTGAGTATCGATATCGCAACATTGTGGAAAATTCTGCAGATGCCATTATTACCATTGGTGAAGACAATCGTATTCAAAGTTGGAACAGAGGTGCCGAGCGCTTGTTTGAATGGACTCCTGGGGAAGCCATAGGTGAAGCCATTGGAATAATGATTCCTGAAAAACTCCTCCAGTCTGGTGAACTCCTCTGTCTTGCATACGGAATAACCAAAACCAATGAGGTTAAAAACTACCAAACTGAACGGCTCAATAAATCCGGACGTAACATACCCGTGAACCTGACTGAAACCGCACTGGTCGCCAATGGTAAAGTCCTGGGCCGGTCGCAAATCATTCGGGATATATCCGAATTGCAAACTATCGAACATCAGATGCGTCAGTCAGATCGTCTGGCTACTGTCGGACAGCTGGCTGCTGGTGTAGCCCATGAGATAGGAAATCCTCTGACCTCCATTTCCTCACTGGTCCAGTTGTTGGAAAGACGTATGGAGAACCCTGATCACATCGCCAAGCTAGGTCGTATCCGGAGCAATATTGAGCGAATCACAAAGATTGTCCATGAGCTTGTTGATTTCACTCGACCTCAGGCGACTGATGTCCAGGCCGTCCAAATCAACGATGTTGTACAGAGTGCTGTAGGACTTATGAGTTATGACAACCGAAGTCAAAAAATCAAGATTGACCTGGAACTGACACCGAGTCTCCCGAGAGTCAAAGCATCTCCAGATAAACTCCATCAAGTCATGGTAAACCTATTGGTAAATGCTTTTGACGCCATGAAAGAAGAGGGAGATAAAATTCGCATCGTCACATCTGAAAACCCAAGCTCAGTCGCAGTAAAGGTTGAGGATAATGGTGGTGGTATGCATCCTGAAGTCATGGATAAAATTTTTGAACCCTTCTTTACCACGAAAGATGTGGGCAAGGGAACAGGTCTTGGTTTATCCGTAAGCCACGGCATCATTAATAGTATGAATGGATCACTGAATGTCAGTAGTCTACCAGGTGAAGGTGCGTCCTTCCTCATTGAAATACCAAAGGAAAACTAAATATGAATACATCCATCCTAATCGTTGATGATGAACAAGAGATCCGTGATTCCCTATCTGAAGTACTCACTGATGAAGGCTATCTTGCCTATACAGCAGAGAATGGAGCCGTTGCTCTCGACATGCTGGGTGAGCAGCACTATGATATCATCATATCTGACATTAAAATGCCTGAGTTGGATGGGGTCACCCTGCTCCAGAAAGTCAAAGAGCAAGCCCCAGATACCTTTGTCATTCTCATCACCTCCTATGGCTCTACAGAGACTGCTATCCACGCCATGCGTCATGGAGCCATCGATTACATCCTGAAACCCATCGATTTTGATGAATTGATATTGAGGATTAAGAATGTAGATCTCCACAAGGAGCTATTACGAGAGGTTAGATTCCTCAGGGGTGAAATATCCGCCAAATACAATTATGAACATATCATCGGTGAGAGTGTTGCCATGAAACGCATGTACAAACTCATCGACAAGGTAGCCCCTTCAACCTCCACGGTGCTGGTTGCCGGTCGCAGTGGAACTGGTAAGGAGTTGGTTGCCCGAGCGATTCACGCCCGTTCAGAACGTGCGCACCGACCTTTTGTGGCTATTAACTGTGGGGCTATCCCTGAAACACTTTTTGAGTCAGAACTGTTTGGGTATAAAAAAGGAGCCTTCACGGGTGCTTCCAGAGATAAAGATGGTGTTTTCAAAGCCGCTGCTGGTGGGACCCTGTTTCTGGATGAAGTTGGTGAAATACCCCTCCAGGTTCAGGTCAAATTACTGCGTGTGATTGAGATGCGTGAAATCAAGCCGCTGGGAAGCAATACCATTATTCCAGTGAATGTGCGTCTGATTGCTGCTACCAACCGGGACTTAGCCAAAGAAGTTGAAAAGGGAACCTTTAGAGAGGACCTGTATTATCGATTAAACATCATTGAGATCTATTTACCAGCACTCTCAGAGCGTAAAGATGACATTCCCCTGCTGGTGAAACATTTTGTCAACAAATACAATGGCGAGTTAAAGCGACGTATCATGGGTGTTGATAATGACGCCATGAAGAGTCTAGTAAATTACAATTGGAAGGGTGAGGTTCGAGAGCTGGAAAACATTGTTGAACGCGCAGTTCTACTCAGTGATGGAGATACCATTTCATCAGAGGATTTACCCAAACGTGCTCAGGAATCATCAAATTCAGGGTATCCGGATAACCTGAAGGAAGCCACACGCAATTTTGAGAAAACGCATATCGTTAACATGCTGGAAAAACATGAAAATGATAAAGCCAAAGCGGCTGAAATCCTGGGAATCGGTCTAAGTAGTCTATATCGAAAGATCGATGATCTGGGCATTGACACTGATAGCGAGTGATTTTGTAACAATTGATCGATTCATGTGTCAAAGTATACGCGAATTGAAATGGATTGAATGTTTAAACTCAGGAAACTGAGTTGTATTTGAATAGAAATGGAGAAATTATGTCTGAACAAAGCCACCAGAAGGTGATAATCGTAGGGTCAGGACCTGCTGGTTTAACTGCTGCGATTTATGCAGCCCGCGCAAACCTGACACCAATCATTTTTGAAGGGGATCAGCCAGGGGGACAACTGACGACGACCAATGATGTTGAGAATTATCCAGGATTTGAAGATGGTATTACGGGTCCGGATCTTATGGATGTCATGCGAAAACAAGCTGTCCGATTTGGTGCTGTTTCAAAATTTGAATATGTTACAAAAGTTGATTTTTCAACCACACCACACAAAGTCTGGGTGGGAGAAAAAGAGTATACAGCAGATGCGGTAATTATCGCCACAGGTGCGTCAGCCAAATATCTCGGTCTACCTTCAGAAGAGAAGCTCAAAGGATTTGGAGTTTCCGCATGTGCGACTTGTGATGGTTTTTTCTATCGTGATAAAGAGGTCTTTGTTGTTGGTGGTGGTGACTCAGCACTTGAAGAAGCTGGATTCCTCACCAAGTTTGCTTCTAAAGTATATCTGGTTCACAGAAGAGATGAATTTCGGGGCTCAAAAATCATGCGCAAACGCGTGCTTGACAATCCAAAAGTGGAAGTTCTCTGGAACACAACAATCGATAGCGTCCTGGGTGAACCTGATCAAGGTGGTGTTGTGGGTGCCGTGCTCAAAGATACAATCACAGGGGAAACTCGTGAGCAATCCATTGATGGTATTTTTATGGCTATTGGTCATACACCAAACACACAGATCTTCACGGATTATCTAACAACCGATGAGACAGGTTATCTTATTACAAAACCTGATTCTACAGCTACAGAAATCCCAGGTGTATTTGCTGCTGGTGATGTGAGAGATCATGTCTATCGTCAGGCTATCACTGCAGCTGGTAATGGTTGCATGGCAGCCTTAGAAGCCGAGCGCTATATCACGGAGATGGAAGACTAAACCACTCCTTTAAAGAAGGTAAATGATACTAAAAACGAGGACTCAGGTCCTCGTTTTTTATTTAGCATAGATTCTTCACCTCGCCATCCTGAGGCTCTCGAAGGATAGGCAACCTTATGATGGACGTGTGTAAGACCCTTCGAGAGCCTCAGGGTGACGATACGATACTATTTTAAGTCTTAAAGGCTAGCGCAGGATGGCTAATTTGTGGCTGGCAGCTGCACCATCTTCGTTAAACAGGTATAAGATATAGACACCACTCCCGACGATGTCACCCGCTTGATCACGCCCATCCCACTGAGCTTCATACCCTTGAACATCATTGTCCAAAAAGGATAGCTCTCTTACGAGCGTCCCTGAGATGGTTAAAATCTTGACTGAAGAGTTATCCATCAATCCCTGGATAACAACTAGATCATGGATATCAGGATTAAAGGGTTGGGGGTATATGTGTACACTTGAATAGTCTTCCTTGGGCTCAGCAAATGGCGTCTTGAGTATGGAAACACCTTTTGGAGTAGACATATAGGTCAGACCTGATTTAGAATCGAAAGTCATGGAATATACCTCATTGTCCAGTAAACCAGAGTTTCCTGTGTTATAGCCGAAGTTAGCGTTGATCCAGCGACCATTCTCCTGAAGACAATGTACGCCGGCGTTGGAGGACATGAACCAATGGTTTCCCCTTTGATCAATCTCAATTCCGGTCACGTTGTAATCTGTGAGTTGCCAGTAGTCATATAGATCAGTTTCTCTTCGTGACATATGAACTGAAGCATGACTTCTTAGCTCAGAGGGACTTAACCAAGTGTTAGGCAGCTGCATACTCTGGACACCTGAGGGAGTCAGGATCCAGAGCGTGTTGTCTGGTGCAATTTCCAATTGGAGAATGTCATTAGAAGCAAGATGTGATGATGAGGTCATAAGACTGGAAACATTCAGTTCAATCATGTCGGAGAGATCCCCCCCGACGATCTGTACGGCGTATAGACCGCCTGTTTGCTGCAAGTCCGGATTAACCTGAGCACCAATCCAGGCAATATCATTCTCATCAATTGCTATACATTTCAGCGAACGTGTGTCCAATCCATTCTGATATTGCTGGATGTGATAGACACTGTCCTCTGGTGTAATGATAGAGAGGATATTGCTCCCCTCCCTTACGTACTTGGTGGTCACCCAGATATTTTCATCACTATCCAAAGCCATCTGACCCGGCAGGATATATGTATCACTATTATATGTGGGTTCCAGAGCACCATGAGCAGTGTTATAAAATTTGGAATCGCCAGGATTATACTCATCGAATTTCAACATGCCGCGTCCCTGAAGAGAAACAAATATGTGACCGCTCTTATCCCGAACAATATCTTCTACAACTGCATTCGCAGGATAATCAAGGGTTTCCACAATCATCTGATTCCAATTGTACTCTGATTCATCAAATGCCGTAGTAGCTGATCCCCTTTGAATGGTCAGCCATCCCTCATTTGAATGGATGCTGAGACCTCCAAGCGCGCCACCGACTAAACGGGATTTATGATCAACCACCATCCGGTTAAAAAAGTGATCTCGAGGTCTATTGGCCGAAAAATTTTGATAGTTCGTATCCTTAAAAAGGGCTAGAAAATCAAGGGGCTTTGCCATCCATAATTCATCTGCAAAGAATCGTAAATGTGTAACGCCTGACTTCACTAGATAGCTAGAGTGATTCCCACTTTGTATATCATAGCTATAAATTCCTAATGAGGTTGTGAATAAGAGAGTTTGAGAATTAATTGGATCTTTTGCGATGTCAGTCACTTCATCACCCTGATCTACAAGTGTAGTGAAGGATTCAAAATCATAGTCATAGATAATTCCTCCAGCTGCCAGCCAGACAGAGTTGTTATGCGCTGTGAGAGCTGTTATCTCTGCCCCATTTACTGGTAGATGAGCAACATTCCAGCTTTGGGGATCCTTCAAATTTCTGCCATCGAGCTCAGCCCAAAGCAGTTTAAACTTTGTTCGAAACAAAATCTTGCTATCAAGATTGTATACATCCTTAACAGAGGTGAGGTTTAATGCACTTGGATTGGGAAAGTTGTTAAACAAATCAAGGTATTTAATACCATCGTCGCTCTTCCGATAGAGCAGTAAACCCCCATCAATATCATCCTGATAGGTTGCGTAAACAGAATCACCTACCTGGACAAAGCTGGTAACCTCATCCAGATCAACATACTCAACAGCGAGAAAATGATCTGTTTTGAGATCGATAACCTCAACGATGGGTCCTGGACTACGTGAACCGATCCAGAGTAAACTATCTGCATCAATATAGGTCGATACGATATCCAGATTCTGTGTCTGCTTGTTGTTTATACCAAAATGGAATGTCTCACTTGATTTATCAAAAAGGAGCAACCCACCATTCGATCCCATGAGAACCTTATTGCTCAATGGTTTCAAGCTTCTTATTTCTGTAAGGGTCGGTAGACTTTCCCAGGTTCCGACCTGTGCAGCAAGGTTCAATGAGAAAATCAGGATCAGGGAACTCTTAAGTAATAGGCGCATGGAGTGTCTTCTCTCAGTTCTGAGGATTGCTTTTCAAAATCGAATTGGATTTAATCATGAGACTTTATACATCAATCTATCCCTCACGTTCCCAAGTTTATGGTTGCAGGGTGGGTCGGGTTTCAGGACGTGCACCCAGGGCACCAATCAAGAATCCATCCGCCCCCCCGTTCAGACAGGGAGATTGTGGTTTGAGGTAATAGTTTTCATCGAATTCAGGATTAAGGTACAGGTTCCCATCCGGAACATCTCCACTGAGATCTAATTGAGGGTAAATGCAATTCCAGCGATAATTCAACTCATCTGTCAAGATGGCTGAATCAAATGAAGGTGTCTCAAAGAAGATATTATGGTCCAGATGTTTTACAGTCTGCCTATGCATCTGAAATGCTGACAGATTATTTGTAAAGGTATTGCTCTGTATGTTGATCACCCCCGACTTACTGGCTGATTTCAGAATACCCCCGGTCATATTCACAACATTTTGCCTGAGAAGTATGGATTGTAAGTGTGGCCCCCTGGCATCTATGCAATAGTCATCTATAAGACCAAAGTGATTTGAGAGTAATTCAAGTTCCCCATAATTCCCAAGCTGAATACCTGTTCTGGAATTTACCATACTGGAAAATGACATTGACAATGAGACTGAGGGTTGAGCCAAGATATTGGCAGTATTTCCCTCAAAGCTGGTCTGAGTAATTCTGGCACTTGACCCCTCAGATAGTGAAACGGCGAGGTGGTTCGCCATCATCCTTGATTTACTTAAACCCAGACTGCCATTCATGATCCTGAGTGCTACTTCTTCACTGGAGTCAATTTGGCAGGATTCAAACATTACTGGTACGGTGTTAAACAGACCCGAAGTGGGATTATTCACCAGTCGAGCATTGGTGATGAGTAAATCCCTGCCTGACATGACCTCCAAAGCCGTTTCAGTATTTGAATGCCACTGATCCCTATTGATTTTAATCGTGCCCATATCAGAGAAATACGATGC
>JAERTJ010000022.1 GCA_016844945.1 Fidelibacterota bacterium
TGAGATGGTAATGCCTGGTGATAATGTAAGTTTAACAATTGAATTGATCCAGCCCATCGCCATGGAACAGGAACTACGCTTTGCTATTCGCGAAGGTGGTCATACTGTTGGTGCCGGTGTTGTTACTGAGATCATCGAGTAAGGTTCGGCGGTTAATTTATGCGTGAGATAATCACACTTGAGTGTACTGAATGCAAGCATCGCAATTATTCGACAAAGAAAAATAAGCGCCTGCATCCAACACGCGTTGAATTCAAGAAGTATTGTCCTAATTGCAACAAACACGTCGTGCACAAGGAAACAAAATAAGATATGAGTTTTAGACAGGAGAGTGGCTCAATTGGTAGAGCAACGGTCTCCAAAACCGTAGGTTGCAGGTTCGAGTCCTGTCTCTCCTGCTCATTTTCTTAGGCTGTTAAATAAACTATGATTAATAAGTTAAAAACATTTCTGGATGGCGTTCAATCTGAATTCAAGAAGATTTCCTGGCCAAGTTATGAAGAGCTTAAGGGCTCAACATGGGTTGTCCTCGGGATGTCAGCATTTATTGCTGTTGTCCTGTTTGCTCTTGATAAAGTAATGTCCGTCCTTGTTCTAAATGTAATCATGGGGCGCTAACATGGCCATGAAGTGGTATAGTCTTCGGACATTTTCCGGTAAGGAAAAGAAGACCAGTGAGGCAATTCTCCAGGAAGCAGAACTTGCTGGCTTGAACGAATTGATTCCCGAGGTACTTGTACCATCAGAAAATGTCGTGGAGATGCGTGCCGGTAAGAAATATGTGCGTAATAAAGTATTTTTTCCCGGTTACATCATGATTCAAATGGAAGTCACTACTGAAACCCGCTATCTCGTGGAAAATGTTCCAGGAGTTATGTCATTTGTGGGTCCAAAGGGTGAGCCAATCCCACTAAAGGATGTTGAGGTCCGTCGAATTCTTGGAGAAGTCGAAGAGCGCGATGGTCAAGAAGTCATGGGCACAATTTTCAAAGCTGGTGATCCAATCAAGGTTACCGATGGTCCTTTCGTGGACTTTACAGGCTTTGTTAAGGAAGTCGATGAATCGAAGCAGAAAGTCAAGGTTGAGGTCTCCATCTTTGGTCGACCCACACCAGTAGAGTTAGACTTCCTGCAGATAGAATTAGAAAAGTAGTAAGAAGGTAAAACGAATGGCCAAAAAGGTAATTAACAAGATTAAACTGCATATTCCTGCAGGACAGGCCAATCCCTCACCACCAGTTGGTCCGGCATTGGGACAGGCGGGTGTCAATATTATGGAGTTTTGTAAAGCGTTCAATTCCAGAACGGAAAAAGAACGTGGATTGATCATTCCGGCAGTTATTACTGTCTATGCTGATCGTTCCTTTACATTTATCACAAAGACTCCTCCGGCTGCTGTGCTGTTGCGCAAAGCTGCTGGTCTTGAAAAGGGATCTGGTACACCTAACTCTGTCAAGGTGGGCAAGGTTACGCGTGAACAAGTACGTGAAATAGCCGAAATGAAAAAGCCTGATCTCAATTCTCACGATGTTGAGATGGCCATGCGCATTATTGAGGGTACTGCCCGAAGTATGGGCATTACGGTAGCAGAGTAGGAGGTCTGAGATGAGCCAAACAAAAAATCAAAAATTATATCTCAGTAAAGTAGATAGGACAAAAGAGTATGAACTTAATGTCGGTGTAGGTCTACTTAAAGAATGTGCTGTTGCCAAATTCGATGAAACCGTTGAGGTCTCAATCAATCTTGGAGTAAATCCCAAGTATGCAGATCAAATGGTTCGTGGAACGGTTACACTTCCACATGGAACAGGTAAAAAAGTTCGAGTTTTGGTCCTTGCAAAAGGTCCAAAAGCTGAGGAAGCAACAGAGGCTGGTGCAGACTATGTTGGTTTTGAGGATTATCTCCAGAAGTTGAAAGACGGCTGGATTGATGTTGACGTCATTATCACTACCCCCGACAATATGGGTGAAGTTGGTAAAATGGGTCGCATTCTCGGACCGCGTGGTCTCATGCCCAACCCTAAAACGGGTACGGTTACCATGGACGTTGCAAAAGCTGTGAACGAGTCAAAAGCTGGTAAAATTGAATTACGTACAGATAAGTTCGGTATCGTTCATTCAGTCGTTGGGAAAGCTTCCTTTGAGCAATCCGCGCTGGCAGAGAATATCACTGTTCTGATCAATCGCCTCATTGCTATGAAACCTTCTGGTGCAAAGGGAACCTACTTTCAAAAATTGGTTCTCAGCTCAACTATGGGCCCTGGTATCAGAATTGACAAAGCTACGCTTGGCGTATAAGCGATCTAAGGAGTTAGCAATATGCCAAATCAAAGTAATATAAATTCTCTTGAAATTATTAGAGAGAAAGTTTCAGCCGCAAGTTCCCTGTATTTTACTGATTATGTAGGACTTACAGTTGAAGAAACAAATGCACTGAGATCATTGTTTCATGAAGCTGATGTTGAATATCGTGTTCTTAAAAACACCTTGGTAAGCATCGCTGTGAAAGAAAATGGGTATGAAGGTCTTGAGGATGTTCTCAAGGGACCTACTGCAGTTGCATTTGGTAGTGCCGATCCAACAGCTCCGGCTCGCGTGATCAAAGAATTCCTCAAAAAGGAAGGTAAAGTCAAAGAAAAACCTGCTGTCAAAGGCTTGGTTTTTGAAGGACAGGTGTTAGACGCCACATTCTATACGAAGCTGGCTAATCTACCATCGAAAGAAGAGTTACTTGCCAAACTGCTAGGTGGGCTGCAGTCTCCCATGCAGAATACCCTGAGTGTGCTTCAAGCTCCCATGCGGAATTTGGTAGGTGTGTTGTCGTCATTAAAAGAAACAAAGAATTAAATCGGAGGTAATCTACTCATGGGTATCACACGTGATGATGTAATGAGCTATCTTGAAACCGCTAACATGCTCGAAATTTCAGAGCTTATTTCTGCTATCGAAGACAAATTTGGTGTAACCGCTGCTGCTCCAGTTGCTATGGCCGCTGGTCCTGCTGCTGGTCCTGCCGAAGAAGTCGAAGAACAGACTGAGTTTGATGTAATGCTCGAGGCTCCTGGTGACAAAAAGATCAATGTTATCAAGGTAGTTCGTCAGGTTACCGCTCTGGGTCTCAAAGAGGCTAAAGAGATGGTAGATAGTGCTCCCAGCAAAATCAAGGAAGCTATTTCCAAAGATGAAGCTGAAGAGCTCAAAAAGCAGTTGGAAGAAGCTGGAGCAACGGTCACACTTAAATAGTTTGATCTCCAGTCTCAACGCTCATTTGGATTCGGGCTCGCGGGAGTTTTCTTCCGCGAGCTTTTGCGCCTTTAGTTGATTAACTAAAAGTGGAGGTGGCTTTTGGCCCTACCCAGTAAAATAGAACGACTCTCCTTCTCTCAAATCGGTTCACAGGTTGAGCTACCCAACTTGCTTAATTTGCAGGTTGATTCCTGGAAAGAATTTCTCCAGGAAGGTGTAGCAACACACGAACGCGATATGAAGGGTTTGGAGGCGATATTCCAGGCTGTATTCCCCATTGAGGATAATCATGGAAACTACAAGCTGGACTATGTGTCCTACAGTGTTGGATTACCACGCTATTCAATCGAGGAATGTCTCGAGCGTGGTGTTACCTATTCTGTACCATTAAAAGTAAAATTAATTCTTCATGCTACCGAGGAAGGTGCTGAACCTGGCGACTACAGTGTCCATGTTGAGCAAGATATCTTCTTTGGTAATATTCCATATATGACCAGGGGGGGAGCCTTTGTCATTAATGGTGCTGAACGAGTCATTGTATCTCAATTGATGCGTTCCCCCGGTGTGTTCTTCGATATGAAGATTCACCCCAATGGCACCAAGCTTTATTCTGCCCGCTTGATTCCCTTTCGTGGAAGTTGGTTGGACATTACCACTGATATCCATGATGTCATCTATGCAGTCATCGATAGACGCCGCAAATTCCCGATCTCACTCTTGCTGCGCGCCATGAAATTTTCGACGAATGAGTCGATTCTAAGCGCTTTTGGTGTGATTCGAGAGCTTCGCCTGGCAGATAATGTTGGACTGAAGTCCTTCTATGATACACCCGTTCCTGTTGATGTTGTCAATAAGGAAACCGGTGAAGTCCTTATGGAGGCTGGCGATAAGCTAACCAAGGAACGTGTACGAGATCTTAAGAAAGAGGGCGTAGGTGGTGTCATGGTCGTAACTGACCCTGAAGACATTGCATATGATCTCCTGGCAAATACACTGGCCAAGGATCGATCCTCTGATACAAACGAAGCCTTACGCGTTTTCTATACTGAGATGCGAGGTGGAGAACCACCAAACCTTGATCTGGCTGAAAAATTCCTTTTCCGTCTCTTCTTTGATCCCAAGAAATATGACCTGGGCGAAGTTGGACGTTACCGCATGAATAAGAAGTTCGGTATTGATGTTCCCCTGGATGAGCTCGTGTTGACCCCACAGGACATTATCATGTCTGTGAATTTCTTGCTTGAAATGCGTAAGGGTGAACGTGGAACTGATGATATCGATCACCTCGGTAATCGTCGTGTCCGTACGGTAGGTGAGCAGATTGGAAATCAATTCTCCGTCGCCTTAAGCCGCATGTCCAGAACCATTCGTGAACGTATGAACGTACGTGATAACGAGAATCTTACACCTCAGGATTTGATCAATTCTAGAATTGTGACCTCAGCGATCAGTTCCTTCTTTGGAACCAATCAGCTCTCACAGTTTATGGATCAGACAAACCCATTGGCTGAAGTGACGCATAAGCGTCGTCTTTCATCACTGGGCCCAGGTGCTCTCACCAGAGAGCGTGCTGGTTTCGAGGTTCGTGATGTACACTATACACATTATGGAAGACTCTGTCCTATTGAGACCCCTGAAGGTCCAAACATTGGACTGATCTCTTCTCTGGCATCTTACGGTGTTGTAAATCGTCTGGGATTTATTGAAACACCTTATCGCAAGGTTGTGAATAGTAATGGTCGCCCCAAGGTCTCCAAAACTATTGAATTTCTCTCAGCTGATGATGAAGACAGAACCTTTATCGCCCAGGCAAATTCGCCTATGGATGATGAAGGCTTCATCGCAACTGAACAGGTGCAGGTCCGTATTCGTGGTGATTTCCCCATGATCAATACTGAAGAAGTATCCTACATGGATGTTTCTCCATTGCAGATCGTTTCACCAGCTGCTGCCTGTATCCCGTTCCTTGAGCATGATGATGCTAACCGTGCACTTATGGGTTCCAATATGCAGCGTCAGTCTGTACCACTGCTCTGGCCAGAAGCCCCAATTGTGGGTACTGGGTTTGAGAAAATTGTGGCTAAGGACTCTCGTTCACTGCTCCTTTCTGATGTAAAGGGTATTGTGAAATCAGTGAGTGCTGAAGAAATCGTGATTAAAACCACCCGTCGAATCGATGAAGATGTTACTCTCATTGAAGAACCCGGAATGGTTACATATAAGCTGCGTAAATACCAACGAAGTAATCAGGACTCCTGTATTAATCAGAAGGTTCTGGTTGAAGTTGGTCAAAGAGTTGGACCTGGAGATGTACTCGCTGATGGTATGAGTACTGACCGTGGTGATCTTGCGCTGGGTCGCAACATCACCGTAGCTTTCATGCCCTGGCGTGGATATAACTTTGAAGATGCTATCGTTCTATCAGAGCGTCTTCTGAAAGAAGATATCTTCACCTCAATGCGTCTGAAAGAGGTCGAGCTCGAAGTTCGGGAAACCAAACGTGGTGAAGAAGAATTAACCCGTGATATTCCTAATGTCAGTGAAGAGGCAACTCGTAATCTGAGTAATGACGGAATTATCCGAGTGGGTGCTGAAGTACATCCTGGTGATACTCTTATTGGTAAAGTTACTCCTAAGGGAGAGACTGATCCAACACCTGAAGAGAAGCTGCTCAAAGCTATCTTTGGTGAAAAGGCCGGTGATGTAAAAGATGCTTCCAAGCGTGCTGACCCAGGTGTGAAGGGTGTGGTCATCAGGACCGAACTCTACACACGTAAAGGTCGCGAATCACGCATCGAAGAAAAACGCAAACTGGACGCACTCAAGCAGCGCGCCAGTCTTGATAAAACAAGTCTGACCAAAAAGCGGAATGAGAAGGTCAATGCATTACTGCTCGACCAGAAGTCCGCAAATGTCACAGACCTGGGCGGAAAGATTATTCTCAAGGCAGGGACACCTTTTACAAAAGAAGCGATTGCCACACTCAATTTCGAGCGTGTAAATCGTCGGGAGCCCATTGCACTTGATGAAGATATCGATGCCAAAGTGAACAAGTTGCTCAATGAGTACGAGCGTCTATACCGTGAGATCGAACAGAACTACGAGAATGACGTCTATAAGCAGAAGGTTGGAGATGATCTTCAACCTGGTGTTATCCAGTTAGCCAAAGTCCAGATTGCTACCAAACGGAAAATCTCCATTGGTGATAAAATGGCTGGTCGACATGGAAACAAGGGTGTTGTGGCAGCTATTGTCGCAGAAGAAGACATGCCCTTCCTGCCTGATGGACGCCCTGTAGATATAGTTCTGAATCCTCTCGGTGTGCCATCTCGTATGAACCTTGGACAGCTCTATGAAACCATGCTTGGGTGGGCAGGTCGTGAACTGGGACTCATGTTTGAGACTCCTGTTTTCGATGGCGCCAGTCTGGCAGATGTTGAAGCATTGATGGAAAAGGCTGAACTGCCAGTTGGTGGAAAAGTCAAGCTCATTGATGGTAGAACTGGAGATTACATCGAGAATCCTGTTGCTGTAGGTGAAATCTATATGATGAAACTGACACACCAGGTTGATGATAAGATGCATGCTCGTTCAACTGGACCTTATTCATTGATTACTCAACAGCCATTGGGTGGTAAAGCCCAGTTTGGTGGACAGAGGTTTGGTGAAATGGAAGTGTGGGCACTTGAAGCATATGGTGCCGCACATACACTCCAGGAGATGCTGACTGTCAAGTCTGATGATGTAGAGGGCCGATCTAGGGTCTACAATGCACTGGTTAAGGGTGAGAATCTGCCCGAATTCGGTATACCTGAATCCTTCAACGTATTGCTACGTGAAATGAAGGGTCTGGGGCTGGATGTTGAATTAAAGTAAAAAGGGAGTAGTCCTTTGCTTAATAAATCTGTAGTCAACGACTTTACCGAGATAACGATCCGTCTGGCCTCGCCTGAGAAAATTCTGCGCGAGTCCCGTGGTGAGATCTTTAAGCCAGAGACCATTAATTACCGAACCTATAAACCCGAAAAAGATGGTTTGTTTTGTGAACGTATCTTTGGACCGGTTAAGGATTGGGAATGCCATTGTGGTAAATACAAAAGAATCCGATATAAAGGAATCATTTGTGACCGCTGTGGTGTTGAGGTAACACGTAAAAAAGTTCGTCGCGAACGCATGGGTCACATAACCCTGGCTGTTCCTGTCGTTCACACCTGGTACCTCCGTTCGATTCCATCGACACTTGCACATACCCTGGGTATGACTTCTAAGAATCTGGAACGCATCATTTACTATGAATCCTATGTAGTTATTTCCCCTGGAAAAGCTGATGTAGAATCTGGTGAAATTCTTGATGAAGAAGACTTCATTGAGTTGGATGCCATTTATGGTCCAGATGCTCTGGGAGCAGATGAGGAAGATGTCTTTATCGCCAAAACAGGTGGTGAGGCTATCCTGTCCATGCTGCGTGAGTTGGAAATCAAGAAAAACATGATCGATCTCAAAGAGATTGTTAAGACCACCAGAAGTCAGCAGAAAAAGGCTGATGCCCTGAAGCGTTTAAGAATGATCAAGGCTTTCGATACAAAGCCAGGTGATGTCCCGAACCGTCCTGAATGGATGGTCCTGACAATTCTTCCTGTCATTCCACCAGAACTCAGACCCCTCGTTCCTCTGGACGGCGGTCGTTTTGCTGCGTCTGATTTGAATGACCTGTATCGTCGTGTCATCATTCGAAACAATCGTCTTCGTCAGCTTATGGAGATCAAAGCTCCAGACGTTATTTTAAGAAATGAAAAGAGAATGTTGCAGGAGTCTGTAGATTCTCTATTTGATAATAGCCGTAAACAGAGTGCTGTTCGTTCAGGAACACGTCGTCCGCTGAAATCGCTGTCTGACATGTTATCTGGAAAACAGGGTCGCTTCCGTCAAAACCTTTTGGGTAAACGAGTCGATTACTCGGGTCGTTCAGTTATTGTTGTGGGTCCGGATCTCAAATTACATGAATGTGGTATTCCTAAAGAAATGGCAATCGAGCTATTCAAACCACATATCATCTCTGAACTTCTTGTTCGCAATTATGCCAAAACCCCTAAACAGGCTAAGGTTATTGTAGAAGAGAAGATGCCAGAGATTTATGATGTGCTGGAGTACGTGGTAAAGGATCACCCTGTGATGCTTAACCGTGCACCAACACTTCACCGATTGGGAATTCAGGCCTTCCAGCCAGTTCTTATCAACGGTCGGGCTATCCGTCTGCATCCACTCGTCTGTTCAGCTTTCAATGCTGATTTTGACGGTGATCAGATGGCTGTTCACCTACCATTATCTGCAGAGGCTATCACTGAAGCCCGCATGTTGATGCTTTCAAGCCACAACATCTTGCACCCTGCTCACGGTTCGCCAATTACGGTTCCGTCTCAGGATATGGTTTTGGGTTGCTACTATTTGACCAAAACACGACCAGAGTCAAAGGGTGAGGGGATGATTTTTAAATCACCTGATGAAGCCTATCTGGCTGTTGAAGGTCATCACTTGGACTATCATGCTACGATTAAAGTACGCATGGATGGTGAACTGGTAGAGACTACTGCTGGTCGTCTGACACTCAATGATGCACTGCCAGAAGGTTACCCCTTTATCAATGAATTGATCACCAAGAAACGGCTTGAGAATTTGATTTCTGATGTAATGCGCTTCTCAGGTAATTTCCAGACGGTAAAATTCCTTGATGCACTGAAGCGCCTCGGTTTTGAATATGCCACGAAGAGTGGTGTATCTATTGGTCTTTCTGATATTCTTATCCCCGAAAAGAAAATTGCCTTGCTGGAGAAGTCCGGTAAGGAAGTTGACAAGGTTAATGCTGACCGAAAAGCAGGTTGGTTAACTGAGGGTGAGAGATATAACAAAGTTTTGGATGTCTGGACCCACACCACAAATCAAGTGGCTGGCATGATGATGGACGCCTTGAGTAGCTCTGAGCATGGATTCAATTCTGTGTACATGATGGCTGACTCAGGTGCTCGTGGATCTTCGGATCAGATCAAACAGCTGGCTGGTATGCGTGGATTGATGGCTAAGCCACAGAAATCCTTGAAGGGTAGTCAGGGTGAAATTATTGAAACCCCGATTACATCAAACTTCAAAGAAGGTCTTAGTGTGCTTGAGTACTTCATATCAACTCACGGTGCTCGTAAAGGTTTGGCTGATACAGCCCTTAAAACTGCTGATGCTGGATACCTGACACGTCGTTTGGTGGATGTTGCCCAGGATGTTGTTATCCGTCTTGAAGATTGTGGAACCATTAATGGTATTGATGTTAAAGCCCTAAAGCAGGGTGAAGATGTGATCGAGCCACTCCAAGATCGTATCAAAGGTCGCGTACTCCAAGAAGATGTATTCGATCCGTTGACAGATGAGATGATTGCCGAGGTTGGGACGCTGGTCCATGAAGCCTTAGCCATGCAAATCGCAGAATCAAATGTTGAGACAGTCCGTATTCGGTCCGTACTCACTTGCGAGGCTGAATTTGGTGTTTGTGCCAAATGTTACGGTCGCAACATGTCCACTGCCAAGTTGGTAAATGCTGGTGAGGCTGTTGGAATCATGGCTGCCCAGGCAATTGGTGAGCCTGGTACTCAGTTAACCCTGCGTACTTTCCACATTGGTGGAACGGCTGCACGTATTATTGAAGAAAGTGAAATGTCAGCAAAATTTGCTGGTACCATTCGCTACTCTCCAGGATTACGAGTCACAGAAGGTTCTGAAGAATTGGGAAGAATTGCACTTGTCCGTAACAATTATCTTGAAATCGTTGATTCGAACAACCGTGTTCTGACGCGCGCCAATGTTCCATATGCCAGTACACTGGAAGTGGAAGATGGTGACGAAGTAGTCAAGGGACAGGGACTGGTTCGCTGGGATCCTCGTACTGACTTCATTATTGCTCAAACAGCTGGAACGATCCGCTTCGTTGAGATTGTTGAAGACATGACTTTCGTTGAGGAATCTGGAGAAACTGGTAAGATTGAAAGAACCATCACGGATGCCCGCGGTATGCGCATGACACCTCGTCTTGAAATCTGTGACAAATCAGGTGCCGTTATTGGTAAGGATGTTGTTCTTCCAGTGGGTGCTGTACTCACAGTCGAAGATGGTCAGAAGATCGAAGCTGGTACTACGCTGGCTAAATTCCTCAAGGGTAAATCAAGAACTGCTGATATTACAGGTGGTTTGCCACGTGTTGCTGAGTTGTTTGAAGCTCGTAACCCTGCAGATCCATCAGTGG
Organism: Fidelibacterota bacterium; assembly: GCA_016844945.1. Classification (GTDB taxonomy): domain Bacteria; phylum Fidelibacterota; class UBA8477; order UBA8477; family JABMPR01; genus JABMPR01. The sequence continues at coordinate 10,532 of JAERTJ010000022.1, forward strand.
TAACTGAAGTAGCCGGTTTAGTGCATTACGGAGATCTAAAGCGTGGTGTCCGTACCATCCTTGTTGAAACGCCTGACAATGTGAAATATGAATACTCCATTCCTTATGGTCGTCATATTATTGTTCTGGATGGTGATTTCATCCAGGCTGGAGATAGACTTTGTGAAGGTCCAGTTTCACCAAAGGATATTCTTCGTATTAAAGGCGAGCGTGAAGTTCAGGAATATCTGGTAAATGAAATTCAGGAAGTTTATCGCTTACAGGGTGTGCGTATCAATGATAAGCACATTGAAACTATTGTAAGGCAAATGATGCAGAAGATTCAGGTGGAAAACCCGGGTGATACCCAGTTCCTCCATCAGGATCGTATAAATAAATTCCAATTCCAGGCTGAAAACAATAGAGTCCTCTCCATGGTCGTTGTAGAAAAACCAGGTGAGTCTGATTTTACTGAATATCAGCTTGTGGATCGTGCTGAAATGGAAGAAGCTGTTGCAGATTTGACCGCAAACGATAAGGTTCTTCCTGAATACCGCGATGCCGAACCGGCAACGCACACTCCCTTACTGTTAGGTATCACCAGAGCCTCTCTGAACACTGAGAGTATTTTCTCTGCTGCGTCCTTCCAGGAAACAACACGCGTTCTCACCAACGCTGCAATTAATGCCAAGACAGATACACTACGTGGACTGAAGGAAAATATCATTGTTGGTCGCTTAATTCCGGCTGGAACTGGTTTGCCAAAATATGGCAAAATCAAAGCTGAAGGTCCGGTAAATGAGATCGCTGAACAAGTGCTGGAAGTAAGGAAAAAACGGGACGAAGCGAAGGTTTTCGCCAGAGAAAATTCAGAGCCGGAAAGTGAATAAATGACCTTGACTGCCCAAGGGTCAGAAATTATACTGTGCGGCTTTTTAAAAGGAGATTAAATGCCAACGATTAATCAATTGGTGCGTAAGGGTCGAAAGAGCCTTGTGAAA
>JAERTJ010000023.1 GCA_016844945.1 Fidelibacterota bacterium
CAGGAACGATCATGGAACGGCGTGACCATGTTTTGATCACAACGCGCTTCTTACTTTCCTGAGCGGCTGCAGCCTTTGCCATAAGCTTAGCCTCAATGTAGGGTCCCTTTTTAATAGATCTTGGCATAATATATCAGACCTAATTTCTTCTTCCGACGAGCGACAATGTATTTGTTAGACGCTTTGTTCTTCTTACGCGTCTTATATCCCTTAGTAGGCTTTCCTCAAGGTGTGTTAGGATGGCGACCACCAGAGGAGCGGCCTTCGCCACCACCCATTGGGTGATCAACCGGATTCATTGCAACACCACGAACTTTGGGACGACGACCCATCCATCGTGAGCGACCAGCCTTACCCAAAGAGATGTTTTCATGCTCTTTGTTTCCAACTTCACCCAGAGTAGCACGACAGCGCTTATGGATCATTCTCATTTCGCCACTAGGTAGCTTCAGGGTAACATAGTCACCCTCTTTCGCCATTATCTGCGCGCCAGCACCGGCAGATCTTGATATTTGACCACCTTTACCAGGCTTCATTTCAATGTTATGCACAATTGAACCAGCCGGTATGTTTTCAAGAGACAGGCTGTTCCCAACCTTAATGGGAGCAGATTCACTTGAGATGATCTGTGTACCAACAACCAGCTTATGTGGAGCGAGGATATAACGCTTCTCACCATCAGCATATACCAACAAGGCGATATTTGCTGAGCGATTAGGGTCATACTCGATTGAATCTACACGAGCTGGAATGTCAAATTTATTTCTTTTAAAATCAATAATACGGTAATGTCTACGATGACCACCACCACGACGACGTGATGTAATGCGACCATTGTTATTTCTACCACCCGTTTTCTTCAAAGGAGCAAGCAGACTTTTTTCAGGTTCTACTCTGGTAATCTCCTCAAAAGACGACGTTGTTTTAAAACGCTGTCCAGGGGTAATTGGCTTATATGTTTTAACTGCCATTGATAACCACCTTACGCCTGTTCATCACGGAAAAAATCAATGGCTTCACCTTCTTTGAGCGTGACCACAGCCTTCTTCCAGGAAGCACGAGGGCCTTCTGTACGAATGACACGACCACCACTACGCATGGTAGAGCGTTTGATTTTTCCATTCATGTTCATAGTTGCCACTTTTTCAACCTTGACACCAAAACGCAGTTCAACTGCCTTCTTGATATCAATTTTATTGGCTGTTTTCAGAATCTTGAAAGCATATTTGCGTTCAGTTTCCTGCAAAAGCGCACTTTTCTCAGAGAGAATCGGTTCGATAATAATTGTTTGACTCATAACCTACTCCCTTATCCTGCCAACTGAGCGTTAAGAATCTCGACGGATGCTTTATCCATGAGAATTGCTTGGTTATCGATCAAATCGTAGGCAGAAACAAAAGAAGTTTCAATGATGGCAACATTTTTCATATTGCGACCACTTAACATCAAAGCCTCGTCGAAGCTTGATGAAAGAACCAAAACTTTCTTATCTGCGATGTCCAGTGCCTGAAGGAGAGCTACAAAATCTTTTGTCTTGGGCTTATCAAATTTGAAAGCATCAACAACATAAAGAGATTCAGACTTGGCTTTGTCAGAAAGAACACTGCGACGAGCCAGACGTCTCACCTTTTTGGGTAATGACATACTGTAAACCTTGGGGGAAATGGCGAATGTATGACCACCACCAACAAAGATTGGAGAACGGGTTGATCCAGCGCGCGCGCCTCCACGCCCCTTCTGTTTCCAAGGTTTCTTTCCACCACCACTGACTTCTGCGCGACTCTTTGTCTTTACAGAACCCTGGCGGAGGTTATTCAGTTCTGCTTTAACAGCAAGATAAACAACGTGTTCATTGGGCTCAATACCAAATACGGAATCAGCACCATCGACTTTTTTCTGAGTCGCTTTACCGTCGGCTGAGTATAATTTTAGTTTCATAATTATCCCCGATCCAACAGTTCGACAAAACCCTTGTTTGGTCCAGGAACAGCGCCCTTAACCATAACAATGTGGTTTTCAACGTCTACTGCAACAACTTCCAGATTACGTACACTGGCACGTTTGCCACCAAAGCGACCAGCCATCTTCTTGCCCTTCCAGACCCGACTTGGATCTGAACTGGCACCGATGGAACCACCAGCACGCAGCTGATCTGATTTACCGTGAGAAGCACGACCACCGTGAAAATTATGGCGCTTCATCACTCCGGCAAAACCACGACCCTTGCTTGTACCAGAAACAGTTACCTGGTCACCTACTTCAAACATATCAACATCAACTGCATCACCTTCTTTTTTGTCTCCGACTTCCAGATCGCGGAATTCGTGTACAAAATATTTAGGAGAAGTATTGGCTTTTTTGAAATGCCCAATCTGTGGTTGAGTCTCGCGAGACTCTTTCTTGTCTTTATACCCAAGCTGGACAGATGAATATCCATCCCGCTCTTCAGTCTTAATCTGAGTAATGACACAAGGTCCGCCCTGAATGACGGTGACAGGTACAACCTCACCATCCTCACGCCAGAACTGGGTCATTCCCAATTTTTGTCCGATTAAACCTCTCATGTTACACCTTAATCTCAATGTCAACACCAGCGGGTAAATCCAGTTTCATCAAGGCATCAACTGTCTTTGCAGACGAGTTGTGAATATCGACCAAACGCTTATGAATCTTCGTCTGGAACTGTTCGCGTGATTTTTTATTCACGTGGGGGGACCGCAATACCGTCACGATAGAACGCTTCGTGGGCAGCGGAATCGGCCCCGCAATAACAGCCCCTGTGGACTTAGCGGTTTGAACGATTCTTGCCGTGGACTTATCCAACAAGTTATGATCATATGCCTTGAGACTAATTCTTATTGTCTGTGACGGCATTCTTGGAGTCCTTTACTTTGCTTAAATACGTTTAAAATGTTAATTGTTACTACTCGATGATCTCAGTTACTACACCGGCACCAACAGTATGACCACCTTCGCGAATAGCAAAGCGCAGTTCCTGTTCCATGGCGATGGGCTGGATCAATTCGATTGTTAAACTCACATTGTCACCAGGCATTACCATCTCAGTTCCCTCAGGAAGTGAAGCAACACCGGTTACATCTGTGGTACGGAAATAAAACTGAGGACGATATCCCTCAAAGAATGGTGTATGGCGTCCGCCTTCTTCCTTCTTCAA
>JAERTJ010000024.1 GCA_016844945.1 Fidelibacterota bacterium
ACCTTTAAGTCTCGGTATGCTGATGGTTGCTGCAGCTAGTTTTACAGTTCCTCTCATTCAAGCCCGAAAACAAAAGCAAACTCATGAAAAATAATGACCATGCACACAATAATCTTGCTCGTACAAACGCAATAGAAATCAGATTGAACTAACTACATGAAATTTATCTCCATAACATTTGTTTTACTACTTTTTATAACCGCACCAGTCTTTGCAGGTGAATCAACTTCAGATGGAAACATCTCCTGGTGGGCACTAATAATGACCTTATTTGGTGGTCTTGCTCTCTTTTTATACGGTATGGAAAAAATGAGTTCTGGAATGAAAAAAGCTGCAGGCGACCAGATGCGTTCGATTCTGTCAGCACTCACCAATAATCGTTATATGGGACTCATGGTCGGTGCTTTTGTAACCATGGTTATTCAGAGTAGCAGTGCTACGACAGTCATGTTGGTCAGCTTTGTACAGGCAGGTCTTATGACCTTTGTTCAAAGTCTGGGCGTCATTCTTGGTGCTGATATTGGGACCACGGTCACTGCACAATTGGTAGCTTTTAAACTAACAGATTATGCCTTACTCATGATAGCCCTTGGATTTGGCTTCATGATGTTTGGTCGAAATGATAATCATAGAAATATAGGTGAATCAATCCTGGGTTTTGGCATTCTCTTCTATGGTATGAAACTCATGTCAGATGCCATGTATCCACTCAGAACGTATGAACCCTTTATCACAACATTATCCCATCTGGAAAATCCCATTATGGGACTTCTGGTTGGAGCGGCGTTTACTGCACTTATTCAAAGCAGCAGCGCCTTTACCGGCATCGTCATCGTCCTGGCTCAACAGGGCTTGCTATCCTTGGATGCCGGTATACCATTAATCATGGGTGCCAATATAGGTACCTGTATCACCGCTGGTCTGGCCAGTATCGGCGCTACGCGTGAAGCAAAGCGCGTTGCTATGGCACATGTGCTATTCAAAATTACCGGTGTACTCCTCTTCATCTTCTGGATACCATGGTTCGCTGATCTCATTAGAACCATATCACCTACTTCTGATGCAGAAGGAATGGCTCAACTTAGTGCTGTGGTTCCGCGTCAGATTGCCAATGCTCATACCATTTTCAATGTTGGACTGGCACTCGCATTTATTCCCTTTACAAGCTTCTTTGCCAGGATTATCATGAAAATATATCCTGATGTTGAAGATGAAAAAGATCTGACCATTGCCACGTGGCACCTGGATGATTCAGCCATCGAAACACCTGCATTAGCTCTAGATCTGGCCCGGTCAGAAATCAGTAGAATGTCAAAAATTACCGGTCGTATGTTAGATGGATTCATCCACCCATTTGTGGAGGAAGACCCTGGACAAGATCCCATTCATCCTCAGCTGACACTGTTGGAAGGGATTGAGATGCGAGAAAAGAAAATCGACTTTCTTGAGAAACGCGTCAAAAATTACCTGCTACAGATCGGACAGCAGCAACTCTCAGACTCTCAAATTAGAGAGGTCTTCAATATGACAACCGTTTGTAGTCATATGGAAACAATCGGTGACATCCTCGAAAGAAACCTTTCACCTCTGATTGAAAAGAAGCGAGCTCTCAAAACAGACTTTTCAGAGGAAGGTAAAGATGAGCTCGTGAGGTTTCATAGGAAGGTATGCAAACAGTTCAGCCGACTTGAAAAATCGTTTTCTGACCTTGATAGCAAACGTGCGAGTAAAGTGGTAAGCAAACAGGAGAAATATGCACATCTTGAAGAAGAGTACAGAGTATCTCATCTATCCCGACTTCATGATTCAAGACAAGAATCTCTGGAAACCCATTCAATCCATATTGAGCTTTTAGATGTTATTGAGCGTATCAACGTTTACTCAGGTGAGATTGCTAAACTCATTCTTAACTCTAGAGATGAAGTCTAACAAGGTCTAATGGTAATGAGAATTTCATTCCTCCTCATGGTAGCATTTGTAAACGTTCTTTTTGCTGGAACTGATGCAACTGGCTCAATTTCATGGGGAATGTTAATATTCTCTGTGATTGGTGGGTTGGCTTTATTCCTGTACGGTATGGAGAAAATGAGCACAGGTATGCAAAAAGCTGCCGGCGATAAAATGAGATCAATTCTCGCTGCCCTTACTTCAAATCGGATTATGGCCCTCATAGTAGGTGCATTTGTTACCATGGTAATTCAGAGCAGCAGTGCAACCACAGTCATGCTAGTGAGCTTCGTCCAGGCTCAACTCATGACATTTGTTTCATCAATAGGAGTGATTCTCGGCGCGAACATTGGAACCACAATAACCGCTCAACTTATAGCATTTAAACTGACTGATTTTGCCTTGCTGATTATAGCAGTTGGGTTCTTTTTGACCTTTTTTGGGAAAAATGAGAGCCAAAAACATTTAGGTGAAGCAATTCTTGGATTTGGAATTCTTTTTTATGGCATGAAAGTCATGTCAGATGCTATGAAACCATTGAGAACCTATGATCCTTTTATCGCTGTGTTGAGAGATCTTGAAAATCCTCTCCTTGGAATGTTGGCAGGTGCAATATTTACAGCTCTTATCCAAAGCAGTAGCGCGTTAACAGGTATTGTCATCGTTTTATCTCAACAGGGTGTACTGTCTCTAGAGGCAGGTATTCCATTAATCCTGGGTGCCAATGTGGGAACATGTATCACTGCTGGTCTGGCAAGTATCGGAGCATCCAGGGAAGCCAAGCGGGTAGCGATTGCACATGTTGTGTTTAATATTACAGGCGCTCTTATTTTCTTATTCCTGATCCCATTTTTAGCTGACCTTGTCCGCTGGATATCCCCTTCATCCACCCTGGAAGGAGCCGCAAAACTTGCTGCAGATACTCCTCGTCAAATTGCCAATGCACACTCAATATTCAATATTACCGTGGGTTTGATATTTTTACCACTTATCAGCCTTTTAGGTTCCCTGATTTACAGATTCTATCCAAAACAGAAGGAACTTGATGGTGTCCGCCCCGTGGTCTGGCATCTTGATGTATCCAGCCTGACAACTCCAGCACTGGCCATCGATTTGGCAAGATCAGAAATTTCTAGGATGGCAAAAATATTGGAAAGAATGCTAGAGGCAGTAATTCATCCATTTTTTAATGATCATGAAGGTCAGGATATGATCTACCCTCAGTTGAGTGTTGTTGAAGGCATCAAGATGAGGGAAGCAAAACTTGACTACCTCGAGGCTAAACTTTCTGATTACCTAAAACACCTCGGACGACAGAGTCTGACTGATGCTCAAATTGCTGAAGTCTTTTCTATGCTCTCCATCGTGAATGATATTGAAAGTATTGGCGATGTTATAAATCGAAACCTGATGCCCCTCGCAGAGAAAAAAAACCACCTGAAAATTGACTTTTCAAAAGAAGGTAGGGAAGAACTTGGAATCTATCATCGGAAGGTTTGTAAACAGATCAGCCGCTTGAAAAAAGCGTTTTCACATACAACGCCTGAACGAATTCAAAAGATTATCAAAAAAGAAGGGAAATATCTAGACCTTAGTACCAAACTCCGTACTTCCCATCTAGAAAGGTTTCATGAAGAACGAGAAGAATCAGTAGTGACTCATGAGGTTCATATGGAATTGTTAGAGATTCTAAAGCGTATAAATGTCCACGCTGCAGAAATCGCTAAAGTCATACATACAAACAAGGAACAGGAAGAAGATTTAAAGGAAGACCTATGAGGAATATATTAAGAGCCTTGCTGGCGATAAGCACAATAATACTCTCAATATCCTGTGCAGTTCAAGAGCAGAGCATCACTGTGGATGAACTTGATATCAACACATCTATTGAACCACCAGCAGAAAACGCTCTAAACTCAACTGAATACAAATTACTGTTGAATCCTGAAAAGTTTAAAAATTACCAAAAGGGACTACAGGAATACTGGAAAATAGTTGAACAAGTCGCTGTTGAGCAAGGAATTCCAGTGATCCTTGAAGATAATCCGCTGAAACTTAAGCATAAACAAGTAACCTTTTACGACACTCCAGAGCATGACTTGAAGGAAGCTGGATTCCTTTTCCGGCAACGTCAAAAATTTAAAAAACAAAAACCAACAACAGAATTCGATTATGTACTGAAATATGTTCAGTCAAGTCTAGAGGCAGTCGAAAATCAGGATATGTCTGTTGATTCAACTTATCTGGAAATGAGTGAGGGCGTGGAAATAGAAGCTGATATTGTCTACGATTTCACCCCAAATGGTGAAATCAAAACCAAGTTTACTATATCAAACTCCTTTGACATTGACCATACCATAGACCTTCAATTTGCTAATATCACTAAAATATATCCTGTCTTGAGTGATCTGGGAATAGCTGGAAATGTAGATCTTCAGCGCGTAGCAAATCTTACAGTGGACCAATGGAAAATCGGTCCAGGTTCTTTGGATTTTGGAGATGGATTGATTGTAGAAATGGATTTCACTGCCTGGCTCGTACCAACAGCCACAGATACCATATGCATTCCAGAATTTTCATATGACCATGGATATAGTGATGATCCTACATTTTCAACGGAAGCAATGACTAAATGTTATGAGTTCATGAGTCATGTAAATGCGTCTAAGCCTGATTGGGTTATTGCTGGAAGATCAAAGTCGGCTTTTCTATACGAGTTATAATAATCATATATCAAAAAGATTCATTCAGGAGGTTACAATAAAATACTATGAATGCAAATGACATAAATTTTGATACTAATCTAAGTGTGATCGCCCAGCGGGATCCCACACGAGGTGAGAATCTCACCAAGTTCCTTGGGTTTCCTCTGGGAATAATAATTTTTCTTATTCTCTATTTAATGCCAACCCCGGATGGGTTGACCATGGAAGCACAGGCAGCCATCGCAGCCTTTGCAATGGCGCTCACATGGTGGGTGACTGAACCGATACCAACCTACGCCACTTCTCTAATGCTTATGGGGTTGTTAACATTCTTTAACGGATGGTCTGAAGACAAGGTTCTGGGCGTTTTTGGACTGGAAGTTATCTGGCTAAACATCTTAGCGTTCATTCTTAGCTCAACACTTGTCAAGAGTCAGCTAGCGAAGCGTTTTGCCCTGTGGATTGGACTTCGGTTTGGGCATAGCTCATATACGATCCTTGGCGCTTTCATCGTGTTGCAGCTGTTCTTGGCACCATTCATTCCTGCTACTACTGCTAGAACTGTTATGGTTTTACCCGTGATGATTGTGATCGCCTCCATCTATGGGTCCTCATCGGGTAATGGAAACAACTTCGGTATCAACCTGTTCATGCAGAACTTGCAGGGTATCAGTATCTTTTCATCCGGTTTCATTACTGGAAGTACATGTAACATTGTTGCAGCCGCTTTTATTTTTGAGATGGGTAATCAGAAGATTTATTACTCCGATTGGATGTTCGGTATGTTGCCAATTACCATCATCGTGATGGCAATCTCGTGGTGGCTGGGTCCAAAATTCTTGTTTCCAATCAAGAAGGAAGATCAGCAACCCAAAGTGAAGGGTGGCTTTGATGTCATGCGCAAAATGCTTCACGAAATGGGTGGATTTAACGTAGCAGAGGCTAAATCTGCTGGTGTTTTCCTCTTTGTACTTTTCCTGTGGGCTACAGATCGATTCCATGTGGGTTGGTTTGGATTTGAGATCAGTGCTGTGATGGCTGCTCTAATTGGTGTTGTCTTTGTGTTCCTTCCAAAAATTGGAATTATGAAATGGAATGATGCAGACATCCCATGGCATGTGATGATATTCAGTGCTGGAGCATATTCTGGTGGCCTGGCACTCTTTGACTCAGGCGCTGCAAGATGGCTTGTGGGAAGTGTGTTCGATATGATAGGTCTGGGTACCAAGCCAAACTTCTGGACTATCTATATTGTGATCATTGCCTTCTCAATGTACGCACATCTTTTCTTTACCAGTAAAACCATGCGGTCTATTGTGATGATACCTATTATCATCGCCATAGCACAGCAATTTGGTTTCGATCCAGTTTCCCTGGCATTGCCTGCAGCATTTACCCTCACCTGGGTCATCACGTTGCCAACCAATGCTAAGCCAAACCTTATTCTATATAGCACGGGCCAATTCACCATATCTGATAATCTCAAGTATGGTTTGACAGTCGCCACAATTGGTGTGGTGGTCATGGTCATTGCAGGGTTCACCTGGTTCAGATTCCTGGGAATTACACCATGAGGTACTTTAACATGACAAAATCATACCTATTGTTGTTGACCTTAGTGAGTGCGCTTTCCGCACAAACTATAAACAGTCTGGATCAGACGCTGACCATTCAGAAGGACGGATCAGCCAAGGTCAGATTTGATATACAATTTAGTACGATGGATAGCATTGCAACACTTCAGATTCCAGCTGGTTATACTGACACAGAGGTTGAAGCTGTCAAACTGAATGGGAACCATGTTGGAATCAAGGTTGAGAAGATCATTGACAGATCTTCTCCAGTATTTCAGATCCAATTTGATCCCGCCATCATGGGTGACCATGTGGTTGTTCTGGATGGGATCATCAGTTCATTTCTGGATTGGGAAGAAGCAGGTCCAGAAGAATTCAAGACCTACAATTGGGAATCCTATTACACAAACACTTTACCTGGTCCAATTGAGTCATGCGGCCTAACGGTAATTTTGCCGGAAGGATGGAATTATCACCGGATTACAGGAAGTGATCCAAAATTTAAGAAAAAGGAACCAAAACCACCTTACACATTCAAAATGATTGATGGAAAAGCAACTGCTAGCATAACACGCGCTCCAATGGAATACATGGAATCAGTTGGAATTGAGTATGCATTTAAGAAATCTGAGAAACCAAGCATCCTGATTTATATCGGGTTGCTGGTAGGTTTGCTATACATGTATTTTTTCAGACATCTCATTCTGAATAAGGATATTAAGAAATCAAATGATTCTGATGAATCAAAAAAGGAGAAATAGAATGAACAGTAGGAAGATACTATTCATCTTTACCTTACTATTCATTGTCGGAAGTTTTGCATTTGGGCAAGTAGCCATTACTGCACCCAGTGGACTGGACATTGAATTGAGTGGAGAAGTAGAGATTGAATTTATTGATGTCGAGGGAGAGGGTGGATTTTCAAACCAGGATCTCACATATCAAAAAGTTAGAAATCGTAGCCCACATATGCGTATTGATATGGCTGTATTGGGTGCACGTGTCAATTACAGCGAAAATCTCTATTACAACATTGAGTTTCGATTTGATGACGAATCTGCCTACGTGGATAAGCAATATGCCCGCTTAACAGTGCCTGGTATCCATACTCAATTTGAAATGGGTAAAAATCGTCCTTTCGTTAGCACCAAACGACAATCTGAAGGTTATCCACTGATTGGTACTGCATTCTGGAAAGGTCGTGAAGCACATATTAACAGTGTGACCAAGTTTCCTCTGAGTGAAAATTCCGCAGTGATTGGTGGTTTGTCTTTTGCCATGAAACGACCCTTCGGAACAGATGATGCTGCAGAGGATAAATCTTTCAAAATGATGGTTTACGATGATTATGAGCCAAGGAATGGTCAGACTTTTGAATATGGTATAAAGGCTGGTGTTGAGATTGCAGGATTGTCCATGCTCGGTTGGTACTTTACTGGTACACTGATTGATGACTGGGATTGGAAAGCAAGTCTAAAACAATCTCTGGAACCTTATTCAAGAATGGCTGGTAGTGAATCAGATACTTCTCATTACTGGATGGGTGGTAGATTGACTTATAATCTGGCAGGTCTTCAGGCGCGTGGAGAGTATATCCAGGCCAAAGACGGATTGCTTGAGCGTTATGGATATTATGGTGAAGGCTCATATAGAATGAACCTACCCTCAGCCATGAAAATGAGAAGTGTGAAACTTCTCGGACGTTATGGTGTTCTCAGGCTCAGCCCAGGTGAATTAAGGGCAATTCCGGGCCAGGTCGCCGCTGGAACTGAAGCCTCATGGGCTTATTTAAGCGAAGCAATGTCATGGAACCGTGAGATGGTAACAATATCTGCCATGTTCGAAGTGAATGATAACTTGACCCTCAAATTTGAGCATTATATGCTAGGTGAAACCACTGGCTCAACAGCCGAGTCTAGTGTGGATGATGATCAATCATTGATGCAGGTCAATTTTAGATTTTAAGTAAAGTAGAAAAGATGAACAACAAATCCTTAAAGGAGGAAGTAAAATGAAGAAAGCTACGGTATTACTTATGGTACTGATGGCTGCTTTTTGGGGTTGTGAAGAAGAAAAAGTTGATGAACCAGATGTTCTCACTTATGATTCTTTTGACCTTGAAACAGTTATGACTGTGGCAACTGCTGCAGATGCTAACCCTGAAATTATCAGAATGGTTCCTGGATCAAACGATCTCGCTGTTTTCGTAGCTTCAGGTACAAATCAGCTTTTCGGTATTAACTATACCACAAGCTCATTCAACATTGAAGAGTTAGCAACATTGGAAACGGGTTCTGCAACTGCGGAATTCACATCCATTGATGTTTCACCTCTGATTGGTGGAGAAAACTACATCGCTGTTTGCGTTGCAGAAGCTGATTGTGGACAGGGATCAATCAAATTGGTCAAACTTTCAGATCCAACTTCGGTTGTTACCGTTCCTGGTATTGGCTACAATCCTGATGGTTGTGCTTTCACCAAAGATGGTAAATTCCTGGTTGTTGCTTGTGAAGATGATCGCGAAGACCGTACCTGTAAGCCAGATTCCCGTCATGGTGGTAGTGTTTCTATCATTAGCCTGGAAAATGGAATTGCAAACGCTACGCTGGTTCAGGATTACAAAGTAGATCATGATGTTGATTCAGAACCAGAGCATTGTGAAACATCAGCAGATGGTACTGTTGTTGTATCTGTTCAGGAAACCAGTCAGATTTTGGTTTTCAACGCTAATGATGCACCTCTCGAAGCTTCAGATGTTACTATTGTTGACCTTGAACCAGATGCAGGTGAGAACGAAGCTGAACCAGATGGTCTTTACATCTATCCTTCTGGTGACTATGCCTTGATTTCTAATGAAAGAAACGGGTCTTTCCAGATTCTTGATCTTACCACCTTTACTGCCACACCACCTCATACGATTCTCAATGATCTTCCAGATGGCTGGCAGCATGATGCTCGTAAATCAACCAAGCAGACAGAACCAGAAGAAGTATCTGTGATTGAAAAAGATGGTCACGTATACGCCGTATTGGCACTTCAGGAATCACATGCAGTGGTTGTATATGATGTAACTGATCCTTCAGACATCAAATTTGATTCAGTTGCAAAAGCTGGCTTGGATCCGGACTCAGATATGGGCATGGAAAAAAGTACAGTTGGTTCAGAAGGACTGGCAATGCACCAGACAAACGGTGTTGCATTCAGTGCCAACGAACGTGAAGGTAGTATCACTATGTTCACCGCAGCTTGGGCACGCGAATAGTTTAACTGTTAGATTGATATAAAATATCAGAGAAGTCCGATTTATCGGGCTTCTCTGGTCTATATTAAGGGCGTAGTACAGAAAAGAAAATTACGGGGGGGGTAGATAGGTGGTCCGGATGTCGATTCATGATTGGTCAATAAAACTCAAATTGCAGGTACTGAGTGCTGTTTTTGGCATAGGTTTACTGATAACCGGACTTGTTTCATTTAATGCAATTACAGATTTAAAAGCAGGACTCGATGAAATTGGTGGTATTCATTTGAAAAGTGTCTACTACCTTTTAGAATTGGATAAAGATCTTTACCAGGGTCTGTCAGGTGTTCTTAATGCCACTCAGTATCCATCTGGAAGTCAAGAGTTTAAAGAATATGTTGAATATTATCATAAACAGGTTGACACTGATGTACCAAAGAAGTGGCAAAATGGATATCTCCAACTGAAAAATGAATGGCCTCCTGAAGATGCGACCCACATAGCAGGCTTTGAATCAACTTTCAATAATTGGAAATTGGCCACAGAAGACATGTTGGAAGCATTCATGGACCCAAATATTCCTCAATCTGAAAAAGAGGAGAAGAAAGCTGAGATCTCTGGAGATCTATTTGATGCCATGAGAGATCATGTTAATGATCTTTCCGATGCAACCCTCGAAAGAGCAGATGGAAACATCTCAGATGCTGATGTAAACAACCGCCGCTCAAAAAGTATACTTACTTCAACAATCCTGATTGGTCTGGGAGTGACACTTCTCCTCAGTACAATTATCACAAGATCCATGCTTAAACCCATCCAGCAGGTGATTAGCAGTTTAAAGGACATTTCTCGAGGTGAGGGTGATCTGACTGCAAGGCTTGCGCTGGCCACAAAAGATGAGATTGGTGAACTTGCAAAGTGGTTCGACACCTTCGTCGAAAAATTGGAAGGTCAGTCCAATGAGCAGCATAAACTTCAGGGGCAGGTTCAGGGAAGTACCCATGATTTAAGTGCAGCGTCTACCCATCTCACCGAAATCACATCTGAAATCTCTACCAAGTCTTCCAGCATTGCAGAGATGTCCTCAATGGTTGCAGCAGCAGCAGAGGAAATGAGTGTAAATATGGATACCATCGCTCAAGCATCCATGGCATCTCAGGATAATATGAATTCAGTTGCAGGAGCAACTGAGGAGATGACCAGCACTGTAAGTGAAATTGCTCAGAATGCAGAAAAAGCGAGAGAGATAACTGCAGAAGCCGTTCAAAATGTTGCCACAGCATCTAGTCGAGTGGATAATCTGGGTATCGCTGCTACAGAAATCAGCAAAGTGACTGATACGATTATTGAGATTGCAGAGCAAACCAAACTCCTTGCCTTAAATGCTACCATCGAAGCAGCACGCGCCGGTGAAGCAGGGAAAGGTTTTGCAGTAGTTGCCAACGAGGTTAAAGAACTAGCTAAACAAACAAACGATGCTACTGCCGATATCAGCAAGAAAATTGAAGCCATCCAGTCAGGAACCGATGGCACTGTGACCGAAATTGCCTCAATCACTACTGTGATTGATAGAGTCAACGATATAGTTAATACCATTGCCACAGCCGTGGAAGAGCAGAATGTGACAACACAGGATATTGCTGGCAATATTGGTCTGGCAAACTCTGGCATGACCGAAGTCGTCAATAATGTAACACAGGGAGCTCAAGCCGCGCGAGAGGTTGCTTCCAACATTGCTAGTGTAAATACTGATATTGGGAGTATTAAGCAGACCGGTGAAGAATTAAAGGGTTCCACCGATTTGATTACAGGCACTGGGAAGCAGTTAAGTGATGTCGCTGATCGATTGAATGCATAGCACTTTCCAATCAATCTTGATTCAATAGGGGAGCATCTGACGACTCACTGCTAAATGAGTCTAATTTCCTCCAAACGAAACTATCGATAATCAATAATCCATGATAATGAAAAAAGGAGCAATGGATGATTCATTCAAAATTCAAATATTTAGGCTTGATTGTGATTTCACTTAGTCTGATCTACATCTCATGTACAGCTAGCAATGAAGTTCTTATAGATAAAAAGCAATTCCAACCCCTGGCATATTACCCACAACCTCAAAATGGATACGGTAGTGGTTCTGACCAGTTGGCACAACCTGATGATGTTGAACTTCTTCCAGATGGTAGAGTCCTGATTACCGATGTTGACAACGATCGGATTCAACTTTTCTCTGAAGATGGTAATTTGCTAAAGACCATTAATGCTTCAACTCTCGGTTTGGAAGGCACTACAGTAATTCCAACAGGTCTTGCTGCAGACGCAAAAGGCTTTATCTACGTCTCCTTAGAAGGTGCAGGTTGTGTAGCCCGGCTGACCCCAGAACTGGAATTAGATCAATTTATAGGTACTCAAGGAAAAGTCACAGCAGACCAATACTATTTACCTGAGAATGCAAACCTTCTTATCAGTCCGCAGGGATTAATCGTTAATGCAAGAGGGGATGTGTTCGTAATCGATATGTCAAAGAAGATATTTGCTACCGAAAACAGACGAAATTTTGGTTTTCGAAAATTTAAGCTGGTTAGTGGCGATAGTGGGGTCACATATCAGTATGATACCGAATATGCAGAAACACAGGAAGTCACAAAGATCATGCGTAAAAGTGAAGGCCTGGCTATTTCAGAAGAACACGGACTGCTTTTTGTTGCAGAGGAGAAACCGACTGATACACAATTCGGGAATTCAGAGAAGTACAGATATATCGGTGTCTTTGACCTGGAAACGGGAAAGTATGAAAATCGCCTGATTGGTGTCGAAATGTCTGAAGGCAAGATTGTATCTGGATACTGTGATGACTCAATTGAGGGTCTAAGTGTTCTGGGGGATTACCTCTTTGCAGTTGTGGAAAAAGATGGTCGAGTGGATTGCTATGATATCGATTCTGGGAAAAGGCTGACTCATTTTGGAACTGAGGCTCCGTTCTATTGCGATGACGAGTCAGACTGCATCATCGAAGGCGTGAATTACAATGAGCAGAATATTATAGCCGGTGGTGCTCAGATTCACCTGCTCAACGATTGGCAGAAGAGCGAGTTGGCATCCCCAGATGGTGTATGTGCAAAGCGTTTGGCTTCTGGCAAAAATGTTGTTGCAGTTGTAGATCAATGGAACTCCCGTATTTTGACCTATGATATGGATGCACTACTGAGAAACCAATAAATCCATATCGAGATACTCAACATATTTCTAATACCTTTGTTGGATTGATCATACTTATTGCTTAATTAGCTCGTATGAAAAGAAATCAATCTAACAAAGGTATAATTGTTGTTATCACCTTGTATTTAATGTGTGCTGGAGTTTTGGTTTCCTGTTTGAATGAACCAGAGGCTGACCCGATTGCCACAATAGAAACTGGGGATAACCGATATTTACAAGGGTATCCCATCTCATTCTTTCTTGAATTAAACAAAGGTTCGCAGGCCGATGACTATACCTTTGCCTGGGATTTTGGCGACAGCTTAACAGCCACTGGTGCAGCTCTGGAACATACCTACCATGCCCCAGGCACATACAGAATCACTGTCTATACATCTAGTAATGGCGATTCTGCACCCATCTCTAAAACGATTGTTGTATTACCCTCACTAGAATTATTGTCAACCCATGTGTTAAATATAGACTCTCCATCTGGCCTGAGCTTTGGCCATGACAGAACTACACTGTGGGTCGTGAGTGACAGACCCAGCGGTAAAGTTGTTGAAATTGACCTGCAAGGCAATAAACTCAGGACATTGAGCTACAGGGGCGAAGACCTCGAGGGTGTTGCTTTTGACGCCAGAGACTCAACACTCTGGTTGGTGGATGAGAACCTCGGAAAGCTGATTCACATAAACTTATCAAGTGATGTCTTGAGTATTCAAAACATTAATGGAATATCAGATGGAAGTGGTCTGGAAGGAATTTCACTGGACCTGGTTAATTCTCGTATCTATTTATTGAAGGAAAAAGATTTTGGTGCCTTGATCACTCTGGAGCAATTGTCTATGTCTCAAACGCTTCAGCAACTCTCATTTGCTCCAGATTACTCAGGTATGAGCTACATACCATCACAAGATAAATTGTGGATTATCAGTGATGAAGCATCAAGTCTTTATCTCGTAAACCTCAACGGGGAGTTTTTAGACCATTATGGGTTTGATCTGGTGCAACCTGAAGGATTGGTCTATGATGAAACCAACCAAAAGTTTTATATCGTCGATGACACAACAGATAAGTTGCATGTTTTTGGATTTTGGGATTAATCGTTGTGTCAAAACCATCAATACTTATTTCTTCCTGCCTGCTGGGTGACACATGTCGTTATGATGGGGTTGGAAAAAAGAATTCGGAACTCCTTCAGTTATTGAATGACAATGAACTCATCGCATTCTGCCCGGAAGTTGAAGGTGGCTTGCCAATCCCTCGGCCACCTGCTGAAATAGCAGGAGAGAGGGTGGTTCGCGAAGATGGGGAGGACGTCACTGCTCATTTTGTCAAAGGGTCCAACCTGGGTCTGGAAATTGCTCAATTAAATCTCGTCAATCTGGCTATCCTGAAAAGCCGGAGTCCTGCCTGCGGCTGTGGTGAAGTATATGATGGTAGCTTCACCAAAACCCTTACACCAGGTGATGGCATTTTTACTCAAACCCTCAAAACAGCCGGTATTGATTGCATCTCTGATGAGGAATTTCTTAGAAAGAATACATAGACCGTTACGACGGTGTAGGGCATTTCATAAAACGCACCATACATCCTACAGCAAAAATTTCCAATCATGTTTTCGTAGGGATGTTGCGGGGACATCCCCGTCACCAATCCTCTGACATAGTAATAATCCAATTTGTAACCAATATCCCTTCCTAACCTCAAAGACCTGTGAACGGAATGAATTGATAACGAATTACTCAATGTATGACCCATAGGGCGGAACGGAGACAAAGATGACTGAAAATTTAACGAAACAAGATTTCCTTGATAAAGTTTTTGACTACGAGAATGAACAGGAATGGAATTATAAGGGTGATACACCTTGTATCATCGATTTCTGGGCTGACTGGTGTGGTCCCTGCAAGATGGTTGCACCTGTACTTGAAGAATTATCAACTGAATATGACGGTAAAGTAAAGGTCTATAAAGTGAACACAGAGACTGAGCAAGAGCTTGCTGGAGTCTTTGGTATCCGCAGTATCCCATCTCTACTGTTTGTTCCAGTGGGTGAGAAACCCCAGATGGCAGCAGGTGCACTTCCTAAAGAGCAGTTTGTCCAGGCATTTAATGATGTATTGGGTGTTGCTCCGGTCTCTGCATAACTTTAGTGAAATACCTCCTTGTATAAGCGCCGGATCATCCCGGCGCTTTTCACTATATTCCAATTTATCGACCCTTTGTCACCCCGAGCGGAGTCGAGGGGCGTGTACAGTCATATTGGATTGAAACATCCCTCGACTCCGCTCGGGAAGACGAGGATGGTTCCGAGATAAAGGGGATTAACACTCTAAGCACAGCGAAAAGTATTAATCCATATCTGTGTCCGAAGGTGAGTGGAGGCTGAGCTCGTCGAAGCCAGAACATTGATCCCATCAAATCAATTGAACATTTCGATTACTATGACTTTCGCAAGCCATAATTCAGGTAATTAGGGTTAATCGAGAAGTGTTGATCTGAATAGGGTTTTCGTTCCCGAATCATGGCACAGATGATTTTGAGTAATTTATTAGCGACATTATTATAGATTAAGTAATTGTCCTTACCTTCAAGCTGTTTGCGGAGGAAGTATTCTCTAAATGTTGGATTGTGAGTCGTAACAGTTCTCGCAGCGAGGTGCAATAACTTCCTTGGTATCGTTGGTCCATGCTTAGGACTTTTGGCTTTCCTCAGCACTGACTTTCCACTCTCGTGCTTATACGGCGCAATTCTGATGTAGGAAGCAAGCTCCTTTCCGGTCTTCTCCTCC
>JAERTJ010000025.1 GCA_016844945.1 Fidelibacterota bacterium
CGTGAATCTGTCCTTCCCCAGTATAATCCATCCCAGCGCAATCTACTCTCCTGAGCTGGTGAATATCGGACAAGGCTGCTTTGTAGCTGCTGGTGTTGTGATGAGCCCAGGTGTGGATTTAGAAGCCTTTTCTCTGATTAATATTCTGGCAAGTCTGGCCCACGATGTTCAGGTTGGGTCTTATAGTGTTATCAATCCACATGCAAATATTTCAGGGGCTGTCAATTTGGGCGAACGCGTCCTCGTTGGTGCCTCCGCTGTCGTTCATCAAGGCTTAAAGCTGGCCGATGGTTCCACGCTGGGGTTGGGCGCAGTCCTAACCAGAAATACAGTTGAAAATGCTAGTTATTTTGGAAATCCAGCAAGAAAAATTATGGAGAATTCATAAATGGAAACCCGGCTCCAGGGCGTTATTGAAGATATTCTGGGGAGTGAAACCCCGGCCAGAGATTTGGATGTAAAGACTTCCTCGGAATGGGATTCATTGGCCCATCTGAATTTGATACTGGCAATGGAAGAAGAATTTGGTATTGAAATCGAACCTGAGGATTTTCCTAAGTTGCATAGCAATTATCAGGGAATCCTCGATTTTCTGAAACAACACATGGACTAATGCAATTCCGACTGAATCATATTGGTATTGTTGTAGCAGATATCGATCGATATCTGAAGCATAGTCTGTCAGGGACTGTTTACTCTGATGTGGTTGACCCCATCCAGGATGCCAGGATTGTGCTGCTGGATCATAGTAAAAACCAACCCGATACCGAATTGATTCAGCCCCTTTCAATTACAGCCACTACTGCTGGTTTTCTGAAGCGGGCTGGGGGGGGATACCATCACCTCTGTTATGAGGCTGGTTCTGTTGATGCAGTCGAATCTTTTTTCAAAGCCTCAAGAACAAAATTGATTTATGGACCGGTAACTGCCCCGGCACTGGCTGACAACGAAGTAATATTTGGGTATACACCCAACAGAGAAATTATTGAATTTGTGGTTATCAATGACCAGAGATAATCTCAAATCCGCCTTTGCTGAGAAGGATGTGAATAGCCAGTATAAACTGGTGGATTCCTTTTTAAATGATGAACCCAGTCTGAGAGATATTCATTTTGTGGATCAGCTCATCAGAAATGAAGGGAAGGGTGCAGAAAAATCTGTTCGAATAGCTCTAATGAGCTCATATACAGCCGATTCCATGATTCCCCTCATCCGGGTAGAACTCTTTAAAAGAGGAATCTCCTGTGAGATATATACACCTGGATTTAATCAAGTCAGTCAGGATGTGCATAATAGCACCAGCGACTTCTACAAGTTTGCACCTGATGTAACCATCCTAACGGAAGCATTCACCAAACTGTCCTCCTCAAAAGTTGATGATACAGATTCATTGGTTAGGGAAATCACATCTTCAACTCAATCTCGTGTGCTTATAAATACACTCTTTCCACCTATGCATCTAGCCAACGGTTTGATGGATCATGGGAATGCACAGGGTGAACTGTCCTCGCTGCGAGCAGTGAATCAAGGCCTGGTTGAAATCGCCGATAAAACAAAAAATGTTTATTCTTTTGATCTGGCCAGCCTGGTTTCACGTCATGGTGAGCTCAATGCCTATAGCCCCAAACTGTGGTATACTTCAAAAATTCCTTTCACCTCTCAATTTCAGCAGATTCTTCTTCAGCAGTGGGCTGAAATGATCAGGAGTTTTTATCTCGCCAGGAAAAAATGCCTGGTTCTTGATTTGGACAATACCCTGTGGGGGGGCATAGTTGGTGAAGATGGTCTCAGTGGTATCAAGGTTGGAGATAGTTATCCTGGTGATGTTTATAGTCTGATTCAATCTCAAATCAAATCCTATGCTGATCAGGGAATCATTCTAGCTCTGAACAGCAAAAATAATATAAATGATGCCAAAGAAGCCTTTGATAATAAACGAGGTATGCAACTGACCTGGAGCGATTTTGCAGCTATTCGAGTTAATTGGGAGCCCAAACCACGGAATCTGGAATCATTGGCTCAAGAGTTAAATATTGGTCTGGATTCCATGGTTTTCGTCGATGATAACCCAGCCGAAATTTCTGCTGTGAATCAAGTCCTGCCAACGGTTGAAACCATTCTCTTAGATGGCAACCCAATAGAAAACTTGAATCGAGTCAGTGAGCTGAATTGTTTTCTGGATCTGGATCTCACTGATGAGGATCGCCAGAAAACCCAGATTTATCAATCGCAACAAAAACGATCTGAACTTGAGGAAAATGCCACTTCACTTGATGATTACTACCAAAGTCTTGAAATGGTGGCCACAATTGAGCAGGGTCGTCTTGATGATGTTGTACGTTTGACCCAATTGACTCAGAAAACCAATCAATTCAACCTCACAACCCGCCGCTACGATGAAGTCCAAATGGGTCAGATTCTGGAATCGGATGATTGGGTGGTTGTTCAGATGCGCCTTGCGGATCGATTTGGGGATAATGGTCTCACCGGTCTCGTCATGGCTGAGGCATCGGGGGACATACTGAGAATCGATACGTTTTTGATGAGCTGTCGTATAATTGGTAGAACTGCAGAGACAGCAATGCTGTCCTATCTAAACCAGCAAGCTCTGGATCTCGGCTATATAACGCTCAGAGGCGAATATATTGAGACAGCCAAGAATGCACCTGTGGCTGATTTGTATCCCAAGCATGATTTTGTGGAAGTAGATCAATACTGGGAACGCCCCACGGCTACTCCACTTACTTCCCCGGAATGGATCCAGGTAAATCAGACACAGGCTCAGGTCGAGTCGTCGGGAAAATAGAGTGATGAGCGATACTCAAAATCTCAGCATGCTATACGAGAAAATGTTCCTCATTCGACGTTTTGAGGAAAGTGTTCTTCAATTGTTTGAAGAGGGAAAACTCTTCGGAACTACCCACACTTATATCGGTCAAGAAGCCAACGCAGTCGGAGTGATTACAAACCTGGACCACGGGGATATCGTTGTCAGTAATCACAGATGTCATGGTCACTACATCATTCACAAGAACAATCCCTATGCACTCCTATGCGAAATGATGGGGAAAGTCGATGGCTTGTGCTCTGGAAGGGGAGGCAGTCAACATATTTGTGATGATGGATTCTATTCCAATGGCATTCAGGGGGGCATCCTGCCACTTTCTGCTGGATTAGCTTTTGCCAGGAAACGGGAGAACTCAAAAAGTCTGGTAGCGACCTTTATCGGAGATGGTACTCTGGGTGAGGGGATTGTGTACGAAACCCTGAATATTATTTCCAAATGGGAACTCCCGGTCTTAATCATTGTCGAGAACAACCGCTATGCCCAATCCACAAAAATAGAAAACACCCTGAGTGGTACTATTGCCGGTCGCTTTGAAGCCTTCGGGATTAAAACCGAGGAGCTGGATACTTTTGATGTATTGGAAATCCATCGTACAAGCGCAGAGTTAATTGATGAAGTGAGAAATTCTCAGAAACCAGCCTGTCTCATACTGAACACCTATCGATTCGCACACCACAGCTCCAGTCACGATGGAAGAGATGAAGGGGAAGTTGAGGAATGGCGGTCCAGAGACCCACTTAAGATTGCAGAAGCAATGCTAAACGACGCAGAATCCAAAGCTACTCGTGGAAAGATTGAGTTGCATTTAAGTAAAGAGATTGATAGAGCCATGCTGGCGGAGATGGCCCTATGAAGTTCGTCCATCGCATAAATCAAGCCCTGGATGAACTCCTGGCAGAGAATGAAGAAGTGATCTTGTTTGGTGAAGATTTAAGAGACCCATACGGTGGTGCATTCAAGGTGACCAAAGGGTTGTCTACTAAATATCCTGAGTGTGTGTTATCAACACCAATTAGTGAAGCCGCTATCATCGGAATGGCTGGTGGAATGGCTATTGAGGGGTTAAAACCAGTTGTTGAGATAATGTTTGGTGATTTCATTATGTTGGGTGCGGATCAAATCCTGAATCACTTGCTCAAATATGAGTGGATGTATAATGACAAGGTTCAAGCACCTGTTACTATTCGTTTAACCATGGGTGGTAGGCGGGGCTATGGTCCAACCCATAGCCAAAGTCTTGAGAATCTCCTGGTGAGTTTTCCAGGTTTAAAGGTATACTCACCGAGTATCTACCATGATCCAGGTGAGCAACTGAAAGATATCGTTCTTAATGAACCCGGTGTGAAAATCTTTTCAGAATACAAACTGAATTATGGCCAGACCCTACGGGATCACAATTCTACACCAGATGGCTTGACAAGTAGACGAAGTGACGAAAATTCACAAACAGCCTACTTGTCGAACTGTGATTTTGAACCACCAGAATTGCTGATAATTTCCCATGGTGGAAATGCCATAATTCTGGAAAATTTTCTTGAATATCTCCTCATGGAATATGAATTGACCGCTCAGGTCAACCTCCCTTCAGCGATAAAACCATTGAATATAGAATCACTTACCGAAGGCATTGAATCATGTAAAGGTGTGATCATTTTTGAGGAATCAGCCAGGGCTTTTGGGTGGGGAGCTGAGGTGACAAGCCAGCTATTAGAGACTGGAAAAGCATCTGATATAGAAATCGCCCGGGTTGGAGCGGGGGAAACTGCCATTCCATCTTCCCGAATTTTGGAAGAAAAAATTCTTCCAGGTAAAAATGAACTTGTACGCACCATTCAATTGATGGGGATGATCTCATGACCAGGGAAACCACGCAATATTTCCTACCCTCGGATGATGTGAACGATGACCAGGCCACAATCTTGAGCCTCTATTTCAATTCAGGTGATTTTGTCCAGGAGAATGATCTGATCTATAGCTTCGAAACAACCAAGGCAGCTGTAGATGTGGAAGCAAGCAGTGAGGGATACATAAGTTATTTTACCACAGAGGGCAGTGAATTGGCAATCGGTGCGTTGGTTTGTGAAACTTCCCCAACCAAAGTTGAGCAAAAAGATGCCCCTTCAGAACCTGAGATTGTGTCTACTGCAAAGCCTACCAATAAAGCCATTGCCCTGGCCCAAAAACACAATCTGGAAATTGCTGAGTTAGGTCTGAGTGGTATTGTCCGTGAGAAGGATCTAGTACCATTTATTCAGCAAAAATCTCAAATGGATAGTGCTGGAGCATGCATTTTTCTTGATAAGCAGGACAAACTGGTGAGTCGCTTGCTGAATGACCTTGCTTTTCGAATGTTAACGTCAGAAGAAAAAATCAAAATTTATAGAGACCATGGACACAAGATAGGTGAGGGAGTCACCATTGGCTCAGGAAGTGTATTAATTGGCAACCGCATTACACTTGAGGATCATGTTACCATCGGTGAGGGTTCCTTTATTGAAGCCCCCATCATTCAGATTGGGAAATATTCATCTATTGGAAATCAGACTGAAATAGTTGCCAGCAAGGTAGAAGTAGGCAGCCACAACCGAATGCTTAACAAAGTGATTATTGACATCTCAGGTGGAAGATTCCCAGATTCAAATTTTGTATCCGGTCGGGGGTGTCTGATTGCCGGTGAGAGCTATGTAAATGTCTGTAGAGAAGTGAAACTGGGTGAGAATGTGGCCCTGAGCCCCAAATCTATGATATATACCCATAGTTTCTGGCAGAGTGTCCTGGATGGCTATAGCTCAAACTTTGGACCGGTGGAGATGATGGACAACACCTGGTTGGGTTCAATGGCACAAGTATTACCCAATTGCAAGGTAGGTGAAGGTGCCATAATTGTCAGCAATTCTCTGGTTTCTCAAAATGTAAAATCATTTTGCATGGTAGGTGGGATTCCTGCTACAGTATTGAAGACTGATCTCAAAAAGGTTACCACCGTACAAGCCAGGGGTAAACGACTATCCGAACTTTTCCTGGAATTGGGTCAATGGCTCCCAACCCAGCACATCTCTGTAACTGCAGAAAATGATGCGTTGCTCCACCTACGGACCGAGGGTAGAGATTACACCTGTCTTCTGTGTGTCGATGAGAAGCATAATAAACGCCAAAATTCCCAATACGATATTGTACTCGCCCTTGATTCAAAGCGAGTTAGTGGACTGTCCTACAGTGTGTTACTAGACGTGAGCACCCAGAGCATCGTAGGTGATTTCGGGGATGTGGAACGACTAATCATTAATTTTTTTCGAAGGAAAGGGATAAGATTCTTTGAGAGTTAAATCTCAAAGAATGGAGCGTGCATATGGCTACAACGACTAAAAAGATTCTAATAGTTGCTCCACATGGAGACGATGAGGTTCTGGGTTGTGGGGGCACAATTTTCAGAGAGCTAGCGCTCGGGAGTGAGGTTCATGTACTCATTATGACCAAAGGTTATGAGGCACAGGGCTTTTCAAAATCTTCGCTGGAGCAAAAAGAGCTTGAGATGGAATCCATTATTGAAAGCATTCCTTATAGTACCTTTGCCAGACTGGATTTCCCCGCTGTAGGCCTTGAAACCATTCCCCGCAGCGAACTGGTTAAAGCCATTCACAATCATATCCAAGAATTACAACCTGAATGTCTGTATATACCATTCAAGGGAGACGTGCATACAGATCATCAGGTGGTTGCTGAGGCCGCATGGGCAGCGGCAAAAGCATTTCGAGCCCCCAGCGTTAAGGAAGTATACGCCTACGAGGTTCCCTCAGAAACCGGTTACCAGACACCTGGATCAGGAGATGCATTTGAACCTAATACCTTTGTGGATATAACAGATACTCTGGACCAGAAAGTGGACGCATTCAAATTGTACCAGAGTGAGCTTCAGGAATTTCCTTTTCCCAGGAGTGAGCAAGTATTACGTGCGCTGGCACTGCTTAGGGGCAGTCTAGTACATGTTACTGCAGCCGAAGCTTTTATATGCTTAAGGAGTATAAAATAATGCGAGTCGCCTGTCTCACAGTGACTTATCCCGGTGTTGATGAATATCTCGATGAATTCTACCAATCATTTTTGGATCAAACCAATGGTTTGGCAGATCTGGTGATTATAAATGATGGTTTTGAAAATCTTGAGCATGCAATCGTTGGATATGCCAAGCAACCAACATTAGTAGAGAACGTAAATGGTTCACCTGCTGAAAATCGCCTCTCTGGCTTTCAAGCCTGTAAGGAAGCAGGATACGACGTCATTATCTGTGCCGATGCAGACGAAACCATGGACGAAAACAGGATTGGGGATATCATTGAGTACTTTGTCACTCATCCTGAAGCTGATCTCGTATTCAACAATTCCGTGTTTTCTGATAAATCAGGCAGCTTTGATTTAAACTATAAATCAAAGGTTACCTGGAGGGATATTCTGGATTTCAACGTTTTGGGCTATGGTGCCATGAATTTACGTTCTTCCTTGATACCATTCTTCACACTTCATGCTGATGTGGAGGTTGACGCGTTTGACTGGTGGTTGGCCATGGTTTATCTGCTCAGTAATGACTCTGTTGACTTTCTGCCGGAGACCTGCAACCATTACCGGAAGCATGAAGATAATTTTGTAGGTCCACTGACTGATATCAAAAGCCATCAGATACAACAGGCACTGGTTATCAAATCACAATTTTTTAAACACCTGGCTCATTACAGCTACAGATATCAGATCCATAAAGTACAGGGGATTGTCCAAAAACAGTTGAAAAGTCTGGATGAAACCAATGATGTTATCCATTTCATCGGGTTTGATTGGTATTCCAAAACGGTAAAAAAATATTTAGGGACGAAAGATCAAATCTACTGGTGGCAACATGCCGTTCTCATGGAAGAATTGGTTAAAAACAAGGTCTGCGCTTGATGCGTGAGAGAGGGAAAGCATGAAAATGAAACGAGTATTGGTAACGGGTGGGGGAGGCTTTCTGGGGTCACATCTATGTGATCAACTATTGGAGCGTGGAAATGAAGTGATCTGTGTGGATAATTTTTTTACCGGATCCAAGCGCAATATCAGACATCTTCACAACAATGAATATTTCGAGCTCATCCGTCATGATGTAACCTTTCCTCTGTTCGTTGAAGTGGATGAGATTTACAACCTGGCGTGTCCTGCTTCTCCCGTGCATTATCAATATGATCCCATTCAGACTACCAAGACCAATGTGCATGGTGCCATAAACATGCTGGGTCTGGCCAAACGGTTGAACGTGCCCATTTTCCAGGCCTCCACCAGCGAAGTCTATGGCGATCCGGATGTCCACCCACAGACTGAGGACTATTGGGGCAATGTGAATCCCATAGGCATACGTTCCTGCTATGATGAGGGTAAACGTTGTGCTGAAACCCTTTTCTTTGACTATCAACGTCAGGTTGACCTATCAGTGAAAGTAGCTAGAATATTCAATACCTATGGCCCTCGCATGCAGCCAGATGATGGACGGGTAGTCTCCAATTTCATTCTCCAGGCCTTGAAGGGTGAGGAAATCACCATTTTTGGTGATGGGGAACAGACCCGGTCCTTTTGTTATGTAGATGATATGGTTGACGCTTTCTTGAGGTTCATGGAAACACCCAGGCAGGTAACGGGTCCGATTAACCTGGGAAACCCTGTTGAAACCTCCATGCTGGAGCTGGCAGCCACAATTATTGAACTGACCAATTCAAAATCCAAGCTGGTCAAACGGCCACTTCCAGAAGATGATCCACGCAAGCGACTTCCAGATATTACCCGCGCCAAGGAAACCCTGGCCTGGGAACCAACAACGACATTACGAGAAGGTCTATTAAAAACAATTCGCTATTTCGATGCCGCGTTACGCCGAGCAGAAGCCAGATAGCAACAGGAGATGAAGAAAATGAAGCTTCAAAAGACAATTGATGTAAAACTGGGTAAACACCGGGTAGGTCACGAAGATCTACCATATATCATTGCTGAACTGGGTGCTAATTTTAATGGTGACTTTGAGATTGCAGAGGAAATGGTAGCCAAAGCCGCCCAGACCGGTATTCAAGCTACAAAGTTTCAATCCTGGACAAAGGAAACCATTATGACCAGGGCTCTGTACGAGGGCAAACCAGCTGAGATCACCTCCTTTGGCCATTCAACCCAGGCCGAATTGTTCGACGCACTCTCCCTGACAGAAGCTGATCATCACAAAGCAAAAGCACTTTGTGAGAAGTATGGACTTGAGTTTTCATCCACCCCCACATCATTCAGGGATGTTGATTTACTGGTGGACCTTGATGTTCCCTTCTTGAAAATTGCCTCTATGGATCTAAATCATCCCGCCTTTATCAGCTATATCGCAGGAAAAAAAGTACCGGTGATTCTTTCAACTGGCATGGGGACTTATGAGGAGATTGATGCGGCGGTAAAACTTTTCGAAGAGGCAGGGAATGATCAGCTCGTTCTGTTGCACTGTACCTCATTATATCCGCCTGAAGACAATGAGATTAACCTGCTGAATCTACATGATTTAGGAGAGCGCTATAACTATCCCGTTGGTTATTCTGACCATACGCTGGGTGTAACCATCCCTCTGGCTGCTGTGGCCATGGGAGCGCCCGTGATTGAGAAGCATTATACCCTGGATAAGGGAATGGAGGGCTGGGACCATGCGGTTTCTGCCACTCCGGATGAGTTTGCCAAAATTGTGCAGGAGTCAAAAACAATCTTGGCTGCCCGTGGACAAAAGCAGCGTGTCCTCAGTGATAGAGAAGCTGCTCAGAAGCCAACCTTCAGGAGAAGCCTGGTCTATGATGCTGACCTTGAAGCTGGTACTGTGCTCACTTATGATGATATCACTTACAAAAGACCGGGGACAGGCATCTCTCCAGCAGATTACCAAAGTCTTATAGGTAAAAAACTTCGCACGGCAGTTAGCGCTGATACCCTGATCAGCGTGGATGATTTTGACTAAAAAGGTACTTATATCGATTGGAGCGGGGAGATACCAATCCAGTGCGATATTAGCTGGTCAAAATCTGGGGTATCATGTACTATCCGTTGATATTAATCCCCAAGCCCCAAGTCTGGGCCTGGCCGATCAACAGGTAATCGTAGATGCCCATGATGGTGAAAAAACCCTCCAGGCACTAAAAAAAAAAGTATCGGGAACTGAGGTTGCAGGTGTCATAACCCAGGCTGCCAGGGGTTGCACAACCACAGCACCCTATGTGGCAGCAGCTTTTGGGTGTCTGCATCTGGATATAAATGCCGCCAGGCTCACACTCGAGAAAAACCGGCTGATTCGTTTACTCAGCCCGGAATCCATAATCACGATCCTGAAGGGTTCTCAAAGTGACATTACGTCATTGACTCTCCCTATGTTGGTGAAGCAGGATGAGGGGAGTGGGAGCACAGGTATTCAGGTTGTAAATACTACTGCAGAATTGACCGGTATTCTCAATACCAATGATCAACACTTTCCCATCATTTGTCATAAACGCCTGATTGGCAGGCATTTTGGAGTTATTGGGCTTGCCACAAAAGCTGGATTTCACTTTTATGGCGTTTTAGAACAGAAGCTTAATGAGGAATTTCGAATCCAGGAAACCTACCTCCCAGCCACGATGACTGAGGAAAACGAAAACATGATGATTCAGACAGCAGAGGACTACTTAGCCAGGATTGGCTTTAATCTTGGGCCTTTTCAGGTTGAGTTAATCCAGGATCTCAATGGAAATATCCATCTTGCTGAGATTGAAGCTTCCATTCTGGGAAGCCACATATCAGATAAAATGATACCTGAGGCGGGTGGCAATGCCTTCATTGAGGATGCCATAAGAACCTTAACTGAGCCTGACTATACACCGTTGATTCGACCAAATATTTACCAGGTAAGGAATAAATTTCCCCATTCAAAACATAATCCCAGCGGGCAACACATCTTCAGCAGAAAAAAAATCTCCAATCCGCATAATTCAAATTCTGCCTGGACGGAGTGCTGAGTGAAATCAACGCCTACAAGGGTTGCCCCACAGATTGAGCGCTATGGTGGGGTGGATGTACTTTTCTTTCTGGAAACGTCCCTGATTTCGAAGGATACCTCCCAGGAGCACCTGACCAGGATTGCCAATGCATACCCGGTTGATGAGCGCATGATTGCCTTACCCGACCTGCATTTCAAGGTCAAGAATTTTGTCCCTTCAGGGATGACTATTCCTATCAGGGGAGGCTTTACTTCATTGTTGCTTGGTCCCAATAATGATGGGATCGGATCGGTTAAGATTAGATTGTCTAAGTCGCTGTCAGACAGTGATATAGATAATGTGTTCAAAGCTCTTAAACAACGCGTAGTTATGTTCCGTCGTGACGAGAATCTGATCAATCAGAACACTCTGGCTGACATTTTTCAAGGGAATGTAGCCGATTGGGTTACCCCCCTTGGCTTTGATACCTCAGTACTGAAGCGGTTCGAGGATCAGGGTGTAACGAAGTGTTTTGATAATCTTGATGATGTACTGGTTCTCTTCCCTGACCAACGCCCAGCTAGACTCCCGGACTTTGTGCCTGGACATGATATCCTGGAGCGAGGTCCCAAGACCCTGGGGGTATTAGATGGCACGAGTCACTTCATTGAATTATTCAAATTGAATGAGTGTATGAATCCAACTGTTTGCTCTCAGCTGGATGTCCAGACCAATGATTTAATGTTCATGGTCCATGCTGGCAGCGGTGATATAGGGTTGCTCAGTCATCGACATTATTTGTTACCCTTTGGTGCGCTTTATGAGGAGGGGACGCAGCACTTTCAAAAAGCCTATGATGCGTTTGCCGTAACTGCCAATTACGGATTTGCCAATCGTTTATTCTTATATGCCATGATCCGAGATGCCCTTCAGGAGACCCTGGGCAACAACTTGTTGGATTTTGAGATCATCTCTGATCTACCACATGATTATCTACAGAAGCAGGGTGACACCTATTTGCATCGCAAGGGCGCTACACGATTATTGTCAAAACTATACTATCCCGATGATGAGGTGCTCAAGCAAACGGGTATTCCATATTTGTTTCCATCTCGTATGGGTGGTTCAGCCTATCTAATTCATCATCCTGAGGGACAACCAGTGAGCTTTGAGACGGTAAGCCATGGTGCAGGTCGCCTTTTGTCTAAGAATGACGCTGTGGAGCAATTTACGGCCGAATCAGCCCTGAATGCAGTAGGGACGGCCATTAAGATTTTCCGCTATGGTCAGGATGAGATAGGAGGCCAACACCCCTCAGCCTTCAAGGATATGGATGTAGTGATGTCAATTCTCCAGGAATATGATCTGGCGAGAACCATTGCCAAATTTGAATCTGTGGCAGCATTAAAGGCATGATTTGATGAATTCTTCAGCACAGTTTCAGATGTCAGATGTGGTCCGCTTTAGACCCGAAATCCAGACGGTGCTCCAAAAGTGGGTACTACAACCCCTGGCTGAAAGACTGACCCTCAAATTTGCCAATCAGGGCAATCTAACACCCCGCCATATCACCATGTTGAGTGCAGGTTTCGGTACGCTGGCAGCCCTTGCTTTCCTGCTTCAGCTGAACTGGGTGGGCATGCTATCATTTTTACTGGCCATTATCCTGGATCTGGTGGATGGCAAATTGGCCCGTCTCACGGGATCAGGAACTGCATTTGGGATAATTCTGGATGCAATCAGTGATATTTATCGCGTCCTTATTGCCGCTCTGGCTATAGTTGTTTCAGTTGATCATTCCGCATTGGCCTTGCTCATGATCGTGTTTGTGGGGCTGCACTTTGGAGAATTTTTGGTAAACCAGGACATCTTCCGGGTTTCAAAATTGTGGAAAGAAACGTCTGTACCCGCCATCACTTCTTTCCAGCAAAGGCTATTGAATCGTTCGCAATTACTCAAAAAGTATGGCTTGAAACTAATTTGCCTCCACTACCAGGAGCGATTGATGATTCTGTTCGGTTTTGGAGCAGTTACACAAAAGTGGACCACATGGACTCTGGTGGCAATAGTAGTAACCCTACTGGATTACTACTTCAAGTATCATTTTGACCTGGCCCTAATAAAACAACATCTGCAAGAAGATGAGGGGGAGGTTCAACATGCTTGATGGAAAGCGATTTTTGTGTCTCATGCTTGCTCGAGGTGGATCGAAGGGTGTACCCAATAAGAATATCAAACCATTGGCCGGCAAACCTTTGATCAATTATTCGATAGAAGCCGTTCAGAAGACTGGAATATTTGACCGAATGATTTTATCAACGGATTCAGGGCAAATTGCTGATGTTGCCGTTGAAGCAGGGATGGAAGTACCCTTCATGCGACCAGATTTTCTAGCCACGGACACAGCTTCGGCTCTGGACAGCATTGTTCATGCTCTGGATTATGTAGCTGCAGAGGACGGTCCCTATGACTATGTCCAATACATTTTCCCCACTGCACCGCTCAGGACTTCAGAACACATTCTTGAAGGAGCAACAAAGCTGGTAGAGACTCAGTGTGATATGGTTATCTCAGTCTGTGAAACTGATCATCCCGTACAGTGGATGAATCATCTGCCGGCTGATTTGTCGTTGAAAAATTTTGTTCATGAAAAAGATCGGGACCGAAATCGGCAGGAACTACAGAAAAGCTATCGGATCAATGGCTCTATCTATGTGGCTCGCTGGGAGGTGTTTGCTGAACGAAGAGACTGGTTTGCCCAGGACACCAGAGCCATCATCATGCCTCCAGAAGTCTCTATTGATATAGATACACCCCTAGATTTTAAGCTGGCGGAACTCATGGTGAAGGAGCAACAGCATGCTTGAATTGGCCCCCTTTCTTGTTCATCACCAGGTGAGCACCAGAGAAGCTTTCAAAAAAATGGATTCCAACGGGGCAAAATTCATTCTTGTTGCCGGGGACGACAAAAGAATTATTGGACTGGTCACAGATGGTGATCTAAGGCGGGCTATCTGGAGTTCCACCTCCCTTGAAGACCCCATTGGGACCATAGCCAATCATGATTTTTTGGCTGGTGAATACGGCATCGGTCCACACGAACTATCCCGCCAATTCAATGATAATCAGCATTTCCGTGTCATTCCTATCCTTAAGGATGGTTTCTTGAGGGATATTGCATTACGCGAATCTTATGAAAACGATGGGTACCACTCCACGTTGAAGCAGCTTGATCTACCTGTAGTTATCATGGCAGGAGGGAAGGGCACCCGCCTGGATCCCTTTACACGCATATTACCTAAACCGCTTATACCCATTGGCAACCAACCGATTATAGAAATTATCATGGATCGATTTGCCCAGTACGGAATGACTGATTTCTGGCTTTCCCTGCATGATAAATCAAAAATGATAAAAGCCTATTTCGAGGAATTTGGCAAGAAATATAGCATCCAGTATGTTGAAGAAAACGAACCACTTGGTACCATCGGACCTTTGTCCCTGTTGAAAGAGAATCTGAATTCACCCTTTTTTGTTTCTAACTGTGATATTGTGGTAGATACGGATTATACCAAGATATGGGATTTTCACAAAACCGGTGGTCACACCATGACCATTGTTGGATCCATGCGTCACTATCATATTCCTTATGGTGTGTGTGAAATTAATAGCGATGGTTCTTTAAACGAGATGAAGGAAAAACCTGAGATTGATGCAGTCGTTAACACAGGAATGTACCTCTTTGACCCTTCGGTCATGGATTATGTTAGTGAAGGTAACCGACTGGACATCAATCACTTAATGGATATTCTGAAAGCTGATAATCGAAGTATCGGTGTTTATCCAGTCTCTGAAAATTCATGGACCGATGTAGGTCAGTGGGATCAATATCAGCAGACTGTAGAAAAATTCAGCAAAGTATACCCCAATGAAGAACAGGCAGAAAGTTGAGAGTATGAAGAAACGAATTCTTTTCTATTCACCCTACGGAGAGTGGTATTTACACACTTTATATGAGATCACCCTTGGTCACGCCCTGAAGCTTCGTGATGCCGAGGTCAAGTTTATTGGATGTGATAAAGTGTTTTCCGATTGTGATGTCCATTGGGAAAATACCAACCCTAAAACTGCTGATAGTTGTACGCTCTGTCATGATACACAATCAAAATTGTTCGAGCAACTCGGAATGTCCATCGACTGGCTAGGCCAACATATTTCCGAATTAGATAAGCAAAACGTCAATA
Source organism: Fidelibacterota bacterium (assembly GCA_016844945.1). GTDB lineage: Bacteria > Fidelibacterota > UBA8477 > UBA8477 > JABMPR01 > JABMPR01. The sequence continues at coordinate 15,078 of JAERTJ010000025.1, forward strand.
AGTGGATAACCGCACTGGGTGATTCTGAACTGCTTGAAGCCGAGTACAACAATATTCCTCTAGGTAAATGGGTTGAATCATCGGTTCATAGCCATTTTCGTATGCGCTATCTGGATTTTGGAGATAAAAAAGTTGCCGATGCCTACCGGAATTACTTGTTTGGTGCAGCACTGGCGTGGCATGGCTTAAGCAAAATTCTCGATAACTTCAAGCCTAATGTACTCTTTATGCTCAATGGCCGTTTCTTTAGTCACAGATTGGCCTTTGAGCTGGCCAGACAACGTGGAATACGGGTCTATTGCCATGAACGAGGACGGCAGGATAATTCCCTGCGTGTCTTTGATAATGAAACCGGCCTCACATTCGACACACTCATGAACAGCTGGGATGAATGGAAAGATCAACCGCTTACAGCCGCTGAGCTGGATGCCACAGAACAGGTCTTTAATGAAAGATCCCACGGAAAAAATACAGGCTGGAAGTCATTCGTGCTTGAAGAGCGAGGGGACTGGGAGTCACTTCGTGGCAAGGTGAAAATCGAGCCGGGGCAAAAGTTGGTATCTCTGTTTACTTCATCTGATGATGAGGCGGGCGTCTCAGATGCCTGGAAACCGGTGATCATTGACCAGATGGATTGGGTTTCACGTGTGATTGAATATCTCCGCGATAAACCTGAATATAAGCTGGTGGTCAGGATTCACCCCAATACTGCTGGTGTGGTCGGTGAAAACCGTCAATTCCTGGATCGCATTTCCACCCTCATGGAGGATGCACCGGATAATGTGCATTTCGTTATGCCTGCTGATAAGGTGAACTCTTATCAACTCATCGAAATGTCAGATGCCGTGTTGGTATATTTTTCATCCCTCGGTTTAGAAGCAACCTTCGCAGGCAAGCAGACCCTCATCGCCAGTAAAGGACTCTTCTACGGGAAGGACTTCGCTTTTAACCTAGATTCTGCAGACAATCTAGAATCTATGCTGGAAAAAACATTGACGACCCCGCTTAGCAAGGCACAATTGAGCTCAGCGTTTCGCTATGGGTATCATTATCTCATACGGCAGAGCTTACCCTTTCCCAAGGTACAGGTGGACAACATCCATTTTGGTAGCATTAACTATGAATCTGATGAAGACCTCCTGCCAGGGAAGGATAAACACCTGGATCACCTGTGTGACGTACTGTTAAAGGGTGATCCTGTAATTTTGCCCCCTCATGGATCAAATGCGGGAAATGATGAGCAAACTCGCGTGGGTGAGCGGCTGGTAGCATTAAACGAATACTATTGCGCACTGGAAGAAAAAATTAAGCAAATTGACTCAAAGATTGAACCATCGCCAGTCTCAACCAGCATGCCCATTACGGCCATCATGCAAGTCTTTAACGAAGGTGATATCATCTATCATGTGATACGCGACTTCGTCGAACAGGGCATTCAGGTCTACTTTATTGATCACCATTCCACTGACAATACAGTTGAAGAAGCCAGTAAATGGTTGGGAAAAGGGTTGATCAAGATTGAAACCTTTCCTGAGGAATCTGGTTACGATATCCCCTCTGATGTATTCTCACTGCGCTACATGTTAAATCGCAAGGAACAGATTGCAGCGGAACTTGGGCCAGGCTGGTATATTCACACTGAAGCCGATGAATTTCGTGAGGCTCCCTGGGCTGATTATAACTTGAGACAGGGGATAGAACGCGTTGATGCTGAGGGGTTTAACGCAATCAACTTCAGATTGTATGATTTTAAACCCACCAATAATGATTTCCTTGATGGCGCTGATGTACGTGAGCACCTTACTCATTATGATCCCATGATTGTGCTTCAGAATACCATTCAGATAAAAGCCTGGAAGTATGCTGGAGAGAAAGATCTGAATCTGTGGAAATCAGGTGGTCACGATGTGCAATTCACTGGCCGGAAACTATACCCCATTCCATTTATCCTAAGACATTACAGTATCAGATCTCAAGCCCATGGTGAGAAGAAAGTATTCGCCGAACGCCTGGACCGTTTTGACAAACATGAACGAGAGGCATTGTGGCATCTCCACTATGACAACATTGATGAGAAGAAGCAAGTTTATGTCCATCCAAAGAGCAAGCTGATCAAATATGATCGTGTCGCCGCCTGTAAGGAAATTCAGGACTATTGCGATAAAACGGTAAGTGTTATCATTCCCTGTTACAATTATGCGGACTACCTGAGAGAAGCGGTGGAAAGCGTTGTCAGTCAGAGCTTTAACGACTGGGAAGTAATCATAGTTAATGATGGTAGCACGGACAATTCCGTTGAAGTATCCAACAAGCTCATCAAGCAATATTCCAAGTACCAGATT
>JAERTJ010000026.1 GCA_016844945.1 Fidelibacterota bacterium
CTTCCAGGATCTCTTCTAAAAGCTTAGCTTTTGGCATCGGGTTCATAACAGGGTTCTCCTTTTATTTGTTGGTACTCTTAATTTGAGAACCCTGAACCCTTTTCAAAAAACGAATTTACAGAAAGAAATTTACACTATCGATATCAATCCCATTTCCCTTAACTGCTTAAGAGTTAGCTCGATTGTTTTAACGCTAAGTCCTGATAATTTTGAAATTGTCTTCTTTTTTGCATAGCATCGTCCTCCACCTTTTGGCCTGATGAAATATAGCATGCACCCATACACAAGTTTTGCTGAAGGAGTTAGAACTTTCGATCGTGCTATTCGATAAGGTATTTGCATGTACCCATCAAGTACATTGATCTTCTTTATTTTAAGGTTTAACGGTTGTTTTTTCATAGCTCTATCTTTTCAGATTTCGCACAAATGGCTCGTAGAGTCAATATATTGGATTCTCTGTTACAAAATCTTTGTTTAATAGTATCTCTATTATTATCAGTAAATATTGCGCACCCAGTACGTAATATGTACGTAACCACAGGAGTAAATATTGCGCACCAATGAGTAGTATTTTCTTATCTTTTACTATGCAATCTCTTATAGTCACATAAACTTGATGCAGAAAATCTGACACCGAAGCTACTGGAATTACCAACTTCTGAGTAAACCGAAGATATTGTATCTTCATCTTAATTCTCGAATCATTATCGATTCTAACGGTATTGTGATTGAATTTGGTGAATCATTCTTTGAACCACTTTTATTCTCAGCAGAGATCTCTTTGATACTAAAGACCAGCGGCTCCTTCATTTATCTGATTACCTTTTCGAGTTCAATTTCTGCTTGCTGCTCATAATCCCTGTATATGTTTTCCCGAAGCTCCTCTTCTTTTTTGCTAAGCTCTTCAGATATTTGCTCTTCCCACTCTTCAGTACGATTTTTCCAAAGTCTCCCCTTGATTTCCCTAAGCTCATGACGCATTCGATCCTCAAACTCTATATCAAGCTTAAACCGAAGTTCCTCTTCTTCTTTGCCAAGTTCCTCAAATACCTGCTCCTCATACTCATCCATGAGGATTGACGTAAGTCTCAACTTGATAACCTCAAGTTCCTGAGATATTCGATCTTCAAATTCCTGATCTAGTTTTTCCCGAATTTTCCCTTCTAGTCTTTCACAGTCTCCATCCGATAGATTCATAACTATCACTCCTTTGCTATTAATTCAGTATTATTCAAGATCATCTACCTCTCGTCTTTGGACAGGTGATAACTTGCGACCATAGCCCATAGCTGTCGCTATGAGCCAATGCTTATGGAAAATCAATTTCCCTTTAGTTTTACCATCACTTAGTCGGGTATATTTTAGCTTTCCGGCTTTCATGAGTTGATACAGATGACTCTGCCGGCACCGTAAATAGTCGCATGCTTCCTTCACTGAGTACCACGGACTATGCCTGGTAATCAGACCTTGCTCAATTCTTGCGAGTTGACTTTGAATACCATCTATGGTCTCGGGAGTCATCGAGAAATGTTACTTCCGATCTGAGATCCATTTATTGAGGATTGTTACGGCCTCCACATCATACACATTACAATCACCACGACCTGTAGCTTTGTGCTCGAGTGGAAGCTTTCCGACTGTAGTCAGATAGTATATTTGATATGGTTTCGCACCTGTGAGCTTTGAAAGTAATTTTCTTGTGAGGCGTTCTTCTTTATCCATGTGCAGTTCTCCTTCTTCTTCTGCACAAGCACGTTAAAACGAGTCAAATGAATAGCCTAATTAACTTAATTATTCGATAAATAAACTTTGGTAGTTGTTGATTTTTCTAAAATTAAATGGGCTTATACCCAGTAAGGCTGACCATCCTTACTGATTATATCTATTGAATATAAAAGAACTTATTTCTTCTTAGGCGGTCGCCCGAGTGGTGCGGAATGTTTCAGACCTCTACGAAAATTCATGGCAGTATTTTTTAATTCTCGCTTAGCGGTGTCACTGAGTTCTTCTACTATTTTGGTTAAGTAGCTATTTAGTTGATCGCTATAACGAAATAGGTAGTTAAATCGAGCTTCATAATATCTATAGTTTTCATCGGTGTTAGTCTCTTGAATTGCCTCATCTCTCAATGTTCTGGCTCTGGACATCAAGGAGGGTGGTTTCGGTGGTTCCATTTTGGTTTTCACACGTTGCTCAATTTGGAGCAGTTCTCGTTCAATCTCTCGCCAATGAAGAAAATCATCTCGGTTAGCCCAATCAACCTTTTGCCGTTTCTTTGCTTCATTGATAAACCCCACCAGAAACCATTCCGGATTGAGAATATCTCTTGCTGTCTCTTCAATTATTATAAGATCCCACTCTTTTCGTGGCGTCATATTTTGTATAATGTCGTAATGAATGTCTTCTTTGGAGAATATGTCCTCTCCCGGATTTATTTGTTCTCTGGAATTCATGTATTCTACTATGTCATCATTTATGTCATCATTCATGAAAAGAAGAATAATAAATCTCGTGAATATTACAACAGCGAACTGTTTATCTAAAGCAGACCAAATGTTCCCCCCAATACCGTTCCCCCATTTACCAAAAATACGGAAAAATACGGAAAAATACGGAAATTTACGGAAAAACGGTTGAACAAATATTAAAAGGTGATAAAAGCACAGAACCCTATAAATATTAGATATCTATAGGGTTCTATTGTGTTTCGTGTAGTTGTCGAGGTGGAGGGATTTGAACCCCCGGCCCCCTGCTCCCAAAGCAGATAAGTTGCTATTTTAAGACTATTTCCTTAAACCATTATATAGCCTCATAAGCGAGTAATAGCCCCATGCATTGAATGCAATTTACCATTCTAAGGAATGGCATTTAACTATCAATATTCTAATGTTTTCTCAATAAACCGTAGCCAGATAGTAGCCAAATATCATGTACACACTGATCCCAGCTTTTTCGCATAAAATCATTTATCAGAACATTCTCCGAGTACTTGATTGTGAAGCCCAGGACACCTGAATCGTCAATTTTGGAATCCTGGGTTTCATCACAATTAGGACTATCGAATTAGGACTGCTTTCCTCACAGCTCTAAAATCAGATGTTACAAATGAAATTAGATACACTCCACCCGGGACCTGCCTCCCCTCTTGATTCAATCCAGTCCACTTGAGCGTATATGAGCCAGCAGGTTTTGAAGATTCCTGATAACTCCAAACATTACGGCCCAAGATATCGAATACAGTAATTTGTATATCGGCTGTCAAAGGTAACACATAATCAATTGCTGTGCTTGGATTAAATGGGTTGGGGTAGGATGCGCTCAAGCGTGGTGAGGAAATTAAACCCCCTGGAGGTGAGACAGAAGCAAGTTCAGTAACCGTGAAAAGATAGAGAGAGTCGCTGGTAGCAGCCACAATGAATTCATCGCTATTCGCGAGACTAATAATTCCAGGAATATTCAATGATTTTGCCAACAACGGTTCATTATCTTCGCTAAGCACATAGCAATACAGGCTGTCTTCATCACTCGTTGTAAGACATGTTGATCCCCCCGAGAGAAGGGAGAACTGTTTTGATTGAAAGAGCTCTTCTCCAATAATGTTTGATGGTTCTAATTGTCCATCGATATTTAAACTCCAAAACGATGTGCCTTCATTATCAATTCCAATTATCCAATCTCCCCAGGGCTCTAATTGAAGCAGCTCGCTCGTTGTAATAGTATCTGTAGCGTGGACATTCTCAGGGTCCGTGACATCCCACACTTGCGTTTTCTCACCAACACCGATGGCGAATCCTTGAGGATCGGTAGACAATAGTATATCTGTAAATCCAGTAGTCTGTGAAAAAGTGAAAAGGGATTGAATATTATCTAAATCACTGTAATCAATCACCTCAAATACAGGTTCGAGATCTAGACCAGGTGCAGGGTGATGACCAGCGACGAATAAGGTCTGATCAGACACATCGAAATAGTAGGGATTTGACACTGTCGGACTAAAACCCTGTGAAAGGCTTATTGGTTCATCTGGAGAATCCAGAGTATAGACTGTTATTGAATCTGATCCCCTATAAGCATACAACATGTTTTGATCTAGCGGGAGAGTATACTGGACACCCTGTTGAAGTGTATGGGTTTGATGAACTTCCATACCGGAATCAGTAATCTCAATAGCTGCTAATCCCTGAAACCAATCTGTAAGGTATATGAATTCGTCTTGTACTGCCATTGCCGGAAGGACCATAGGATAATGAATTGAAGCGATGGAATTTACCACAGCTAATTTAGACATTCCTATATACCCTTCTGTAGAAACTTGGTTAGAGTAACTCGAGATTAAACCGGAATAATCCTGATACTTCACACGATAGGTGGCTTTGTAGGGACCATTTTCACTGTGGCCAAAGCCATAATCTGTGTACTCATCGGTTGTTGTCGAGCTTCCGATTAAAGTCCAGTCTTCAATCACATTTTTAAATTTGTCATTTGTAACAATCTTTCTGTACACCTGTATGTCTGTCACGTCTGCTTCGGCACCTGAGATGCCAAGTACCGGATGGCCATTACTATACCCAGTGATTGAGATCGAAGGAGCTGGAGGAGATTTTGTAGCAGAGAGAGTTTTGTATACCTGTACGATTCCTGCCCCCATACCATATCCTGGGCTTAGTGATGTAGCATTGTCAGAGAGTAAATCCATTACTTCGGTTCTGGTTAGAGTGGGGTCAATCGACAACATTAATGCGATAGTCGCTGAAATGACAGGGGCTGAGAAAGATGTCCCCTGTACTTGCGTTGTTGAGCTATTGGTGTTTACTACATCCCAGTCTACTCCAGGTGCAGCAATATCTACGAGACTACCATAATTTGTGAAGCTGGCAGGAATCCAGTCTCTTGAATCTAGATCTAAAGCCGCGACAGAAATAACATCTGCAGCTCTAGCTGGAGCTACAACATTTGTGTTACCATTATTCCCAGCGCCTCCAACAATATTTACTTCATTCGGTTCGATACATTCCGAGACAAGATCTTGCCATTCTTCTAGATCGTCCAATGGAAGGGCACCATAATCCATACTTATGTTAATCACTTGAATATCGCGTGAGCATAGGTATTGGACTGCATTGAGCATATGTGTGATATTTGGTGCTCGACAAATTATTAGGGGTGTTGGCGCTGTTGTGGTCGACCAACCTCCAGCAATTCCCGACACAAGAAGGCTATCGTTCGTTTTGGAACATAGAATGCTGGCTACGTGTGTACCATGAGAGGAAGCAGGAATGTTGTTATTACCACTTTCGAAATTCCAACCGAAAAAGTCATCTATTAAACCATTTGAATCATCATCTACACCATTTGAATCGACGGCAGTCAATTGACCATCCCCGTTATAATCTTCTCCGGCATTAATTATTACTGAGCTTGAAAGTTGATTTAGTGAGTAGTCACAACCAAGATCAATCATCCCAATTCCATTGGGTAATGAAGTTGCTAAATCCCACCCTCTAAGCAGATTTATCCCAGATTGTCCCATATGTGGGTATGTGAGCGTGGGGTCATTTGGAGTGGAACAGGCTACGCCAATTGTGTTAACATGAGCCGATTCAATCTGACTAGCTGCTTCATATGCGCTTACAATCAAGTCCATTGTCCCTGAAGTATCTCCTCGTAAGAACCGAAAATGTCGGTTGAAAGGTGGGGTTGTATCGGTGAACACGAATTCAAAGTCGTTCACAGAATAGATTTTATTTAAATTATCAATTTCACTGTTACCAGTGATAAGTGTTTCATTCTTCACTATCCATGACGAGAGATACTCTGGTATGGAGTAATAAGAGACAACGAACTCGTCCTTCAATTGACTTGAACCGTATACCAAGTTAATTGTAACAATCAAATAAGTCCAAATTCGGAAGCTTAGTCTAATCATGTTTTCCCCTTTGTTTTTAGCATTATTAGCTAGCTGTAAGTCGTCAGAACATTTCGGACTAATTTAGCTCAAAGTTAAGAGACACTTTCGAGTTGTCCAGTTCATTATCCTAGCACCTCTGTGTGCTGTAGATTCAAGTTAATTCGCTTCCTTTGTTGAAGCGTTTTTTGTTTA
>JAERTJ010000027.1 GCA_016844945.1 Fidelibacterota bacterium
CTTCCAGGATCTCTTCTAAAAGCTTAGCTTTTGGCATCGGGTTCATAACAGGGTTCTCCTTTTATTTGTTGGTACTCTTAATTTGAGAACCCTGAACCCTTTTCAAAAAACGAATTTACAGAAAGAAATTTACACTATCGAAGTCGAAGGTACTGACCCAATGATCAGCCTGATTGGGACGGCACTTTGGGGCGGGATATCATATGGTATTGGATACTTTATCGGCCAGGTGGGAGATGATTGGGAAATTGTCTATTTCAATAGAGGATAATAGAGCATGGTAATGAAAAAGAAGGTATTGTTTTTGTGTACGGGGAACTCGTGTAGATCTCAAATAGGAGAAGGCTTACTCCGAGAGATGGCAGGAGATCAGTATGACGTCTATTCTGCAGGTGTGAAGCCAAGTAAAGTCCACCCTATGTCCATAATGGTCATGCAAGAGATCGGTATCGATATTAGCAACCAGCATTCAGATGATGTAAATGATTACATCGATATTGGGATAGATATTGTTATTTCAGTCTGTGATCATGCAGCACAGACTTGTCCCACATTTCCAGGAAAGGTCGAACGGATACATTGGAGTATCAAGGACCCTTATCATGGGTGGGATATAGATGAGTCAAAACTCCCAGACTACCGTGCAACTCGGGATGATCTGAAACAACGGATTCAAGGTTTCCTCGACGACCAACGATAACACCTTCTAAAATGCTTATCCATTATACTGCAGTAGACTCTCCTGTCGGATGGTTATATCTAGCCCGCAATGATCAAGGTTTGATATCATTAACGCTGGGACCGGAGGCTAAGAGTAAACTTTTTGACTATCTTAATCGGTCCTACAGTAGCGCTGAGGTCAAAGCTTCACAACCCGCATTGAAAGATGAAATCAATCAACTCGAAGAATACTTTGCAGGTCAACGAATGACATTTGATTTAGATCTGACCTTGAAAGGAACAGACTTTCAACTACAGGTCTGGCAAATGCTTGAAACTATCCCCTATGGAAAAACTATATCCTATGGTGATCTGGCAAAAATGATGGACAATCCGGGAGGTATGCGGGCTGTGGGGGCAGCCAATGGTCAAAATCCCATCCCTATAATTGTACCCTGTCACAGAGTAATTGCAGCAGATGGTTCTCTTGGTGGTTTTACAGGCGGATTGGATATCAAACGGAAACTACTTGATCTGGAAGCACAGAAAACAACACCCACATTGTTTTGATCCGTATAGCCAGGCGCGGATTGCCTGAACTGAGTTCGGCTTACTTTATTTCGAATCCGCGCCTGGAGTCACATAATAATTATAATGGTTTTACAGGGATACAGATATCAACGATATGTTTGTTCTCCGGGTGTTTGCTTGGATCATTGAGATTCATTTCGAAACAGGTTCGATCGTCAGGTTGATAACCGCTCTGGGGTAACCAGCCGCCCATGAGATGATTCCAGGCTTCAGTGTATTCGTCTTCGTTAATTTCAAAATGCCCCACTGCATAATCACCTGGATCCAAAGCCATTTTACCAATTTCGCCATCAACGGGCATGTCTGCAGGGATCGTAACACAGGCGCTGGTCCGCAACTTGTCTTCATCGGTAACATTTGGATCATCGTGGTAGACCGTAAGCGCTTTCGTTTCAGGGTTACTCATTAATCCGCGTGGACCTGCCCACCGCATCAATTTTCCAAAAAGGCTTTGAAACAGGGCGGTATCTCCAGCATAGGGTCCAATATGCCTGACGTAGGCAACGTGCATCTCAGGAAAATTCTTAATTTCTACAGTAACATCTTTCATGTTCGTCATCACTTTACTCCATTTTAGGCTTCGGGTTGCGGAATCCATTTCCATCAACCAATCGCCCCTAGAATAGTTGGAAGCAGAGCCATTAGATTTCCACTTTTTGCCAAGGAGGACATGTTCCTTGCGATTCGTTTTACCATCCTTGCTCTTTCGAGCGAGTTGATGATCTCGCCAACTGCTGGCACTCATATCAAAACGTTGCTTGAACACCCTGGCAAACGCAGCCGAGCTGGAAAATCCACAATCAAGAGCAATGCTTGTAATAGTCTTATTATAGTTTTCACTTAATTGGGAGGCGGCTTTCTCAATACGAATACGCTGTATGAATTGGTTCAATGGTTCACCCACCATGCCGCTAAATATGCGATGAAAATGGAAGCGAGAAAAGTTTGCTACCCTTGCCAACTCCACAAGCGTCAATTCTCTGTGAAGATTACGCTCGATGTGATCAATTACTCGATTGATGCGAGCAATGTATTCTGCGCGTTGGTTGTCATGGTTGGTCATGATCGATACATTTTCGTTCTCTTGAATGGTGTTTTCATTTATCTCCAATAAAAGGATGTTTTTTAAAGTGTGTCACACTAAGCGGAGTCGAAATGCAAAGATCCTGATTGAAAGTTTGTTGCTGCCCTTTGATTTCGCTCGGGATGACATATGCAGGATTTACGAACAGAGTGCAGGTTTCTATAACAAATTCGAAGCCAACTCAGCCAGGGCGGATCGTTCTCCCTTCTCAAGGTTCATATGTGCATAAAGTCGCTGGCCTTTAAACCGGTCAATGAGATATGAAAGCCCATTGGACTGACTATCCAGAAAGGGATGATCAATCTGAAAGATATCGCCCGTGAAAACAACTTTGGTTCCTTCACCTGCACGGGTGATTATGGTTTTAATTTCATGAGGGGTCAAATTCTGAGCCTCATCAACAATAAAGAAAATCTTTTGCAAGCTACGGCCTCGAATATATGTCAGGGGGGCAATTACGATTTTCTCTTCCTCGACCAGTTTATTGATTTTCTCGAACTCTGAATTGTCATTTAAATACTGGTTCTGGATGACTTTCAGGTTATCCCAAAGAGGTTGCAAATAAGGGTCTATCTTTGACTTTATATCACCGGGGAGGTATCCGATATCCTTGTTACTCAGAGGAACAATGGGACGCGCGATAAAGATTTGCCGATACGAGCGTTTCTTTTCCATGGCTGCTGCAAGAGCCAGCAAGGTTTTACCTGTACCGGCTTTTCCTGTCAATGAAACTAGTGGAATATCATCATTTGTCAGAACATCAAGTGCAAAAAGCTGTTCAGCATTGCGAGGAATGATTCCATGCGCAGCACGCTTATCCAAACGCTGCAGTAAATCTTGATTGGGATTAAAAACAGCCAGGGCAGATTTCTGGTCATTCTTCAGAATATAATGATGCCAGGGTTCAGGATCATCTTCAACACCTGCATCATCAAATGGAACCTCAAACGGGCTCTTATATAGTTTATCGATCATTTCGGAGTTCACATTTTCAACGGTTGACTTCCCCGTGTAGAGTTCGTCAATACTGTCAACTTTATCCGTGAAATAATCCTGGGCTTCAAGTCCAAGCGCTTTGGCTTTCATCCGCAGGTTCACATCCTTGCTCACCAGTACCACAGGTTGTTTGTCCGCTTTTGATAGTTCGTATGCCGTATACAGAATGCGATGATCGGTAATATCTTCAGTGAACACATCAGCAAGCTCTTCGCTGGTTGAGTTGATCTCTACACGGAAGATTCCTTGTTTAGCGCCTAAATTGACCCCTTCATCAAACATGCTTTCAGTGGAAAGCTTATCGATTGCCCGGACAAAAGCTCTGGCGTGATAATTGAGAACATCATTTCCCTTTTTAAAATGATCCAATTCTTCAAGTACTGCCATGGGGAGCACAATATCATTGTCCTCAAAATGATAGATACAGTCGCTGTCATGTAGGATAACATTTGTGTCCAGAACGAGAGTCTTTTTCATGGATGCTCCTTTCGAAAATGATTGGAATGAAGTTAATATACAAGTGAGACCAAGGCACCATGATTTGAACCAGGACATCAAGAATTGAAGGAAAATATTTGTCCCTGTCGATCATTAAAAAGTAGACCTATTCTTCTTTCCTCTGGTTATTTTAGGGCTTCCATACAAGATTTTTTTAACCCGGAGATTCGTAAATGAGCAAAAAAGCCTATATAAATAGATCTGATGTCAAAGCGTATCTTGCATCAACTGATCCAACAGTCCTGAACTATATCGAACAATGTGAAGTCCAAATCGACAAGCTTGCCGAAATTGGATTTCAGCTATCCAAGGAACGCCACCTGCCAACGCTGTTAAACCTGATTATTGAAGAAGGCATGCGTATCACCAATTCAGATGGTGGTACCCTGTATCTGAAAACGGAAGATGATCGTCTGGCATTTGAAATTATGAAAACTAATTCACTTGGGACCAATTGGGGTGGGGTGAGTGAAACACCAATCCCTGAGTTTATTTATCCCGTGAAACTCTATATGGAAAACGGTGAAGCGAATGATCATATGATTTCAGCCCATGTTGGGTTGTCCGGGGAAACTCTGAATATCCCTGATGCTTATGAAAATGAGGTGTTTGACTTCTCCGGGACCAAGGCGTTCGACTCTAAAAACAATTACCGCTCAAAATCATTCCTATGTATTGCCATGAAAAATCATGAGAGCGATATCATCGGTGTACTACAGTTAATTAATGCTGCGGATCCAGAGACAGGTGAAATCATTCCCTTCTCAGATGATATGCAAAAACTGATCGAATCCCTGGCCAGTCAAGCCGCTGTCGCTATCACAACGGTTCGTCTGATTGAAGGTCTTGAGACCCTCTTAGAATCATTTATCCAACTGATTGCCGACGCAATTGATGAAAAATCACCCTATACAGGTGGTCACTGTTCACGTGTACCAGCTTTGGCAATTATGCTTGCTGAAAAGGTGAATCAAACTACAGAGGGTACTTTCGCAGACATAAACTTCTCCCGTGAAGATATGGATGAGTTAAGGATCGCAGCCTGGTTGCATGATGTGGGTAAAATTACGACGCCTGAATACGTGGTTGATAAGGCGACCAAGCTTGAAACAATCTATGATCGTGTTCACGAAATGAATACCCGCTTTGAAGTTCTTAAACGGGATGCCGAAATTGAATGTCTGAAAGCCATTGCCGAAACACCGGACAAAAAGGCTGAGCTGGAACTGGAAAAAATTGCCAAGCTGGAACAACTGGAAGATGATCAGAAATTTCTCAATGAGTGCAATACAGGTGGCGAGTTTATGGCTGGTGATAAAAAAGACCGAGTCAATGAAATTGCCAAATACCGCATCGTTTTAAATGGTGAAGAACAGAACCTTCTGCCTGAAGATTGGGTGCTTAACCTTAATATCTCACGCGGAACACTCAACGACAGTGAACGGGAAAAGATTAATGACCATATCGTTGTTACCATTGACATGCTTGAAAAACTACCATTCCCCAAACACCTCAAGCGTGTGCCTGAGTTTGCCGGCGGTCATCATGAAACCATGATTGGAACGGGCTATCCACGTGGACTTAAAAAGGAAGACATGTCAGTTCAAGCACGTATCATGGGTATTGCAGATATCTTTGAAGCATTGACTGCCAGTGATCGTCCCTATAAAAAAGGGAAGACTTTATCGGAAGCCATGCGGATCATGGGCTTTTTCAAGGCGGATCATCATATTGATGCAGATCTGTTTGATGTCTTCCTGTCAGAAGGTGTCTTTCAGGATTATGCCGAACAATTCCTCGATAAAAAATACATTGATGAAGTAAATGTTCAGCAGTATCTGGATATTGAGCCTAAGGCATTAAGCGCTTAGCTCAAAACAGCAAACATGCTAGACAACATGGGAGGTCATCGATGGAAATAAGACCAGATATTCGCAAACTCATGCGGCGCGAAATCTATACCTTGCTCACCATTAGCTTTCTCATCATTATCTCATTTATGATTATTCATGGTCTGGTTGTTACCTTCGATCCAGAAGTGACCCATGCTGAGTTTATCAAATATGTCTGGTCCTGGGTGGGGGGGTTCCTCGTAGTCTTCTGGATATTTACCCCCTGGTTTCAGTATCTCTGGATTATAAATTTGAAATACACCATCGATGATGAACGGCTGGTTATAAACAAGGGTATTCTTATCAAGAAAAATGTGAGTATTCCTTATTCAGCAGTGACAGACTTTACACTCAGTCGATCTCTCTATGAACGCTGGTTGGAAATCGGAACCATCCTTGTTCAAACGGCTGGCCAGGGTGCCCAATCAGGTGGCCATGAGGGAAGGCTGGAAGGTCTGATTGAATTTGACTCTCTGAACACGCAGCTCAGGTCAAAGGTGAAAGATTATCGAGGCAGTAATACACAACAATCGACCCCTGAATCATCCACGCCAGCTACAGAAGGGAATGTTTTGGAAGCCATTCTGGATGAAGTCAAAAAGATTAATCGAAACCTGAATAATTAGACCTGACAGGAAGTCACCCTCACAGGCCGGACCACCAGCCCGGCAATATTTCTGAAGCAACAGTCTCTAGTTTAAAAAAGAGGGTTACTGTTGGCGCTTGACGAAAACCCCCAGAAAAAATCTTAATACTAGAAAATGGAACAATATCCCAAGGATAATATCACTCCATACCCAGACTGACCCCTGTTGACTATGGATAAAAGCCTTTGCAATCCAGAAAGGTGGCAGAAACGCAGAAAGCCAGTGCCAGGTAGAAGGCATGAAGAAAACCAACGGTATGGCTAGATACATGATGCCCAACAATTTACTAAAGGCGAGCCCCTCAACCTTATTGCCTGAATAAGCCACCAAAAACAGCGTGGATATGGCTGCTTCAAGGGCAACCAGAATAGCGATGCCTATAGCCGTTATCGGATGAAGCTCAATCAAATTGGTTCCATGGATGAGCAAAAGGAAGAAGCATGCACCCAGAAGCATAGGCATTTGAAGCTTATAATTAAGATAACCCTCAGTTCTCAAAGGTGTGACACTGATGCTCTGGATAATATTCTCGTCTTGTTCATCCAGGATGATGAATCCGTAAATCATTCCAAACAGCATGGCAGGAACCAGGCTCAGAAAGCTCACAATAAATAGACGATAATCGGTGAGATCAAAATCTAGATGATTGAGGATAAGACCCTCAATCTGGGGCAAGAAAAAAAGAATGGTCATGATACCCACCGGACCGAAAAGAGCAAGTGCCAGCGTTGAATCCCGGAGAATGAGCTTGAGATCACTTTGTGCCAGTACTGATATAGGTGTTTTCATTGTTACGCAGGATGCCTGACATACTTTTCAAATCGATAATAGGCAAAACCACTGAGTGCCGCTCCCCATAGAATCAAACTACCAGAAGCGAATAACTTTTCACTCAGGGTATAATCCTTCCCCAAAACATCCAGGAGGATCAGGGTGGCTCGCGTCGGAAAAAGGTCAAACAGTTGAGCCTCAAAAAGGCCGATATATGCGACAACAGGCAAACTGATTAATAAACCTATCCCCAGGGCTCTGACGAAGTAATCATTTACATGGCGAGCTCTTGCGGCAAAGATCAACCCGAAAAGTGTATAAATGCTGGCACTGAGAATAACACCAAAAGTGAACCATATCATATCCTGTCCCAAGGCGCCACCACCTACAACAATGAGAGCCGCAGATGTAAAAGACAAGAGGAGAAAGGAAATTATTTTTGAAAGTAAATACTCTTGGAGCCGCAAGGGGGTCACGAACAGGCTGTCTGTGAGATTTTGTCCTTTCTCCAACAGAACAATGGCACCGATGAAAAAGAACCCCAGCGTACAGATATCACTAAACAGAATTAATGTGAGAGCAGGAAAAACCAGAGTATCAGGTAAAATTCTCAACAATACGATATAGAGAACGGTTAAAACGGCGTAGGCATAATAAAAGCCATGCCTGAATTGGAAACTGATGTCCTGTTGAATGGAAGCGGTCAACCTCACTGGAGTTGCCGTCCCGTGGTTTTGACAAACACATCTTCCAAGCTGGCTTCCCGGGAGTGCATGGTCTCGATATAATGATTTTTCAGAATTTTCTGAAATTTGTCATTTTCTCCTACGTCATCTAGTGGAAATGATTCCATTGTAATTTGATCAGCATCTCGGTACTCAATGTCCAGGAAGCGTTGACCATGTTGGAGCTTTAAATCCCTTGGAGAATCAATAAGGTTGACCTGACCATCAACAATGAAGGCGACTCGATCACAGAGGGTGTCTGCTACATGCATATCATGGGTGGTAATGCAAACGGTCTTACCTCGTTCTTTTTCTGCCAGAACCAGAGCTTCAATTTTACGGAGGTTCACAGGATCAAGACCGGAGGTTGGCTCGTCCAGGAAAACAAGTTGAGGATCATTAAGTAGGCTTCGACAAAAGTTCAACCGGACTTTCATGCCCTTTGAAAAATCACTAACCCGCGTTTCAGCGACATCTTCAAGACCAACAGAGCGCAGGAGCTCCATGGGGTCGCGGGTGTCACCACTATAAAAATTGCTAAAGAACTTCAGGTTCTCAATGGCGGTAAATTTAGAGTACAGGTTTGGTGTCTCGAAGGCAACGCCAATGGATTCATAGAAGTCAGAGCTCAAGGAATTCAAATCAAGCCCATTTACCTGAACATCACCCCTGAAGTGTCTCAAAACACCAATCAGAATTTTTTGGGTTGTACTTTTCCCCGCTCCACTGGGTCCAAGAAAACCGAATATTTCTCCATCTTCAATCTGGAAACTTAATCCTTTTAGAGTGTCGTGATCATTGCCACCATACGCAAAGTGAAGATCGTTTACCTGTATCATATTAGCTCGATTTTATTTTGGATTATCTTCCAGAAGTTGAATGCCACGGGGTTCCAGTTTGATCAATCGTTGTTTATATAACCCACCAATACACCGCTTGAAAACCTTTTTGCTGAGACCAAACTCACGATAGATAACATCAGGTGGGGTTTTATCATTGAAAGGCAAAAACCCCTGATTCTCTTTGAGCGTGTCCATGATTTTCTTACTGGCAGCATCAAGATGAACCACCCCTGGTTTTTGTAGGATAAGGTCGATCTTACCATCTGGTCTGACCTGATTGATATAGGCGGTTAGCTTTTGCCCCTGCTCCAGCGGTTGAAAGACTTCATCTTTAAACAGCAATCCCCAATGTTCATCTTCGACAATTGCCTTGTAGCCCATGTCTGTGCGGCTGACAATGAAAATATCAACCTCATCACCTTCTGTATAGCGCCCTGAATCATCACTCAGGAATTTGTCCAGCTTGCTGCTGGCTGCAATCCGATTGCTTACACGATCCAGGTAGGTATATACAACATAGTGGCGGTTTTTTAGCAGCTTATGGCTTTGCTCCCTGAAAGGAACCAGTAAATCTTTAGGCAGACCCCAATCGAGAAATGCCCCCATCTCGTTATTGTCTATCACTTTGAGGCTGGCGAACTCACCAACTTGTGTTTTGGGTTTTTTGGTAGAAGCCACGATGATATCTGAAGAATCAAAATAGATAAAGACTTCAACCATATCATCAATTTTTGTTCCTGGAGGAACTTCACGCTTGGGTAGCAGGATATCTCCTAATTCCTCACCATCCAGATAAACACCAAAATCGACTTCACGCAGGACATACAGCGTATTCATCTTTCCAATTTGAGACATAAAAACCTTTCGTTTTGGGTCATTGAAGATAGGCATTAATTATTGATTAAAAATTAAGAATCAACTTGATGGCACATGCTGTTAGGGAGTTGTTCCTGCCAGGAGAATCATGATTGACCCCTTGTTGTTTGAACCTTGAGAGTGGGATTGCTTCGGCGTGCGCACCTCGCAATGACTATTTCGGCTTTCTTTGCGTTCTCTGCGATCTCTGTGGTTTAAAGTTAACGGGGGTATTTAACGGTGCTGTCCAGGACCAGGGTAACGGGACCCTCATTTATGATATGAACTTGCATTTCCTTACCAAACTCACCGCTCTCGACCTGAACATCATAACGCCAGAGTCTGTCCATAAAATGTTCATAGAGGGGAATCGCTTTATCAGGTTTTGCTGCTTTAGTAAAACCAGGACGTCGTCCTCTTTTATAGTCAGCGAGCAAGGTAAATTGAGAGATCACCAGGGCTCTCCCCCCGACATCCAGGAGTGACAAATTCATTTTTTCGTTCTCATCCTCAAAGATGCGTAATCCTGTGATTTTTTCAGCCAGCCAGTCAGCATCTCTAACCTCATCATCCTCCGCAACCCCCAGGAGAATGACATATCCCAATCCAATTTTCCCACGGGATTTTCCATTGATTTTGACTTCACCTTCACTGACCCGCTGGACAACTGCAATCATATCAAGTCCTTCATTTATTGATGACAAACAATACGAGGTGAAGAAGGGGGATGAAAGGGATTAATTGAGTTAGGAGTTCTCGACGAAGCATAAGACTCAAAGTGATAATAGCTTCAATTACCCCTTGCTTTAGCAGGGGGTGTTGAACAACAAAAGTAGGGGGACTTTAGTCCACACCACGTTGGGCCCAAGCCCATTTATTCTTGGTTTTGTTTTAGACCCCCGCATTAAAAGGCGGGGTAATTATCTTGTAGTTAGGTTTGGGTTATGCGAGCCAGACGTTCTCATCTCCAAATGATTCACGCAGGTTACGGATAAAACCACGATTTGCAGAGACTCTTGTACTACGAGCCAACATGATGCGTTCGCGCTTATTACCCTCACGTAAATGAAAAATCAAATTGCAGGCACCTGAATAACGTCTCGTTAAGGTCTGCATATTATCTAGATGATCATTGGGAAGCAAGGCGGGGTCAAAGGCAATATGTACCTCGCGGGCATATTCGGATTGACCTTCTTCCAGTGGTATAACTTTGTTGACCAGGACTTTTAAATCATCATCACTGCGCTTAGATATTCGACCTTCCATGAAGACCCGTGAATCATTTACGATATACTCTTTGTATTTTGAGTAGGGGTCTGAAAAAGTCAGTGCCTCGATAGAGCCATCCAGACCATTAAGCGTGAAGAAAGCCATCTGGTTATTACGCTTGTCGTAATGGATTTTCATTCCAGAAATAATCCCACCTATGCGAACTTCCTGTTCATCGCGTGTGGCTGTAAGGTCAACCAGGTCAACATTGGAGAATGTCTGAATTTCACTTTCGAACCCATGGAGAGGATGTCCGGTTAAATAAAAGCCGATGTATTCACGCTCACGATTCAACATATCCATATTATTCCAGGATGGTGCGTCACTGAGCTCAGGTTCACGAATCATGGCTGATTCTCCACCCGTCCCAAACAGGTCGGTCTGGTTGGTGTTTTTTAATGTCTGGACACGTTGGCCATGATAGACTGCATCTTCCACACTGAGAAACTTCTCCCAGCGGGTTCCAGGTACTGAATCCATGGCGCCACTACCCACCAGCGCTTCAACGACCCCTTTGTTAAGATTTTGAGAATCCACACGAGAACAAAAATCAAAGATGGATTCATATGGTCCGTTTGCCTGGCGATCCAGTACAATGGCTTCAGCCGCTTTAAAACCGACCTTCTTGATGGCATTCAAACCATAAATAATACTTTTACCCTCACCGGGAGCAAAATTGATAAAGCTGGCATTGATATCAGGAGGAATAGTCTTGATGCCCAACTTTCTACATTCTGCCAGTAGCATTTGAATTTTTTCAGTGTTGTCCTTTTCCGAACTCATGTTAGCGGCGAGGAATTCAACCGGGTAATGGGTTTTCAGGTAAGCGGTTTGATAGGCGATCACAGAGTAGGCGGCAGAGTGACTTTTATTAAAGCCGTACTCAGCAAATTTTTCAATTAAATCCCAGATCTGGCGGGCAAGCTTTTCACTAATATCATTTTTACGTGCACCGGAGATGAACTCTTCCTTCATCTCATCCATCAACGCCTTGATCTTTTTACCCATGGCTCGGCGCATTAAATCGGCTTTTGAGAGTGAGAACCCGGCAATCACAGAGCCCAATTGCATGACCTGCTCCTGGTATACAATAATCCCATAGGTCTCTTTGAGAATCTCCTCCATCAGCGGATGAAGTGAAGTCACTTTTTGCTCGCCGTGTTTACGGGCGATAAAGTCATTGATGTTGCCCATTGGACCAGGACGATACAGGGCATTCATGGCAAACAAATCTTCCAGGACGGTGGGCTTTAGTTTTTTCAGGTACTCACGCATTCCTGTAGATTCAAACTGGAACAGACCGATGGTTAGACCATCTGCGAATAGCTGATAAACCTCGGGATCATCCATGGGGATGGTGGAGATATCAATTTCAACCCCCTTGAATTCCTTGATGAGATCAACGGCATCCTGAATAACGGTAAGCGTTCTGAGACCTAAGAAATCAAACTTGATCAAGCCCACATCTTCCAGGGCTTTCATATCATACTGGCTGGTGACAGAACCGTCTTTTGCTGATTTATAGAGCGGAATGTAATCTGTTAGCTTACCGGGGGCGATCACCAGTCCCGCTGCATGTTTTCCAGCATTACGGTTCATACCCTCCAGGACTTGAGAGTAATCAAATAGCTGGGTATGAACTTCATCCAGCTCAGAGGCCTGTTTTAACTCAGGACTCTTCTTCAATGCTTGGGGAAGTTTGATTCCCAGTTCTTCGGGAACCAGTTTGGCGATGCGGTCGGTCTCCTTAATGGGGACTTCCAGCACACGTCCGACATCACGGATCACAGCTCTGGCTTTGAGTTTGTTAAAAGTGATAATCTGAGTAACAGAGTCATGACCAAAGCGATCACGCATATAATCGATTACTTCTTCACGGCGATCATAGCAGAAGTCGATATCAATATCAGGCATGCTGACACGATCGGGGTTGAGAAATCGCTCAAACAGAAGGTTGTACTGGAGGGGGTCAAGATCGGTGATGCCTAATGAATAGGCAACCAGGCTGCCCGCTGCTGATCCACGTCCAGGTCCAACAGGGATTTTTTGCTCCTTGGCGTAGTTTACAAAATCATGGGTGATCAGGAAGTATCCTGGGAAGCCCATTTTTTTGATGACATCCAATTCATAATCCAGTCGTTCTTTATAGCGAGAATCAATCGTCTTTACCCGTCGCTCCATACCTTCCCAGGTAATGTTGTCGAGATGGTCATTAAGTGAGAGACCTTCAGGGATGGGGAATTCAGGCATGTGGTTGACACCAGTTTCCAGTTGAAACTGACACATTTCATTGATGCGCAATGTGTTTTCGATGGCTTCAGGGGTGTCTTTGAACAACTCCACCATTTGATCAGCACTCTTGATGTAAATGTCTTTGGTATCGTATTTCATACGATTGGTATCGCTGACAAACTTGCCACGACCAATACAAATCAGGGCGTCATGAGCTTGATGATGCTCGGCGCTGACGTAGTGTGCATCATTGGTGGCCACCAATGGAATACCAGTATCTTTCGATACCTTTTGAATCACTTCGCGGGCGATAGCTTCCCGTTCAAATTCACGACCTTCTAGAGTGAAATGTCGCTGCATTTCCAAAAAGAAATTGCCGCGACCAAAAATTTCATCGTATTCGATAGCCTGCTCTTTGGCGCGATCATAGTCACCGCGACTGGCATGATAGGTTACCTGTCCACTAAGACAGGCAGATGTGGCAACCAGTCCCTCAGAATGCTTCCTGAGCAAATCTTTATCTACCCTTGGGACAAAATAGAAGCCATCCTGGTAGGCCATGGATGTGAGTTTCAGGAGGTTCCGGTATCCCGTATTGTTTTTTGCCAATAGAACCAGATGGTAGGCGCGCTTCCCCTCTGAAGGTGTCCGTTTCTCTGTATGGATACCGGGTGCTACATAGGCTTCCATCCCGATGATGGGTTTAATGTTTGCTTTTGTTGCTGCCTTGTAGAATTCAACAGCACCAAACATGTTGCCATGATCAGTTAAAGCAAAGCTATCCATCTCCAATTCAGAGACTTTGGAAATGATTTGATCGATACGAGCCGCACCATCTAAAAGCGAATAATGCGAGTGATTGTGAAGGTGGACGAAATCAGCCACGGTACATCCTTATATAAAATCCCCGAGGGGGAGAAGCGGTTAAAGAATCCGGCCGAAATATAGAGCGGCGAGACCCACAAAAATATCGAGTTTTAAAAACAATTGTACTTTGGAGTAATTTTTTTTGTCCGGGTGTTTCCAGAGACTAAAAGCCAAAGCTATCAGGGGTAAATTTATTCCAAAAATAACCATCCATACATAGACATGATTATAAACCCCAAAGAAATACGGTAAAAGATCCAGGCCGGCAAATGCAATCATGAGGAATAGAACAAAGTTCAATGTCCGCTTTTCACCCCATAACAGCGGGAGTGTTTTTGCATTGTCTCGAGCATCACCCTGCATGTCTTCAAGGTCTTTTACAATCTCCCTGATGAGGGTAAACCCAAAAGCCAGGGCAGCCATAACCAGTGTATCGCCAATATTGTGAAAAGCAGAACCGACATAAATAAATGCCAGCCCCAGCATAAATGAAACTGCAAGGTTTCCGATGAGGGGCATGCGTTTTAACCGAGCGCTATAGGCGATTAGAACTGAAATTGATATTGGACCGGCTATTATGAAGGTATTAACAGAGATTAACCATGATAACAGGACACCCAACCCAAAGAGCATAATAAGGTAGATGCGAGCGCTTGAGACTGTCATAGCCCCAGAAGGCAATGGACGATTTGGACGGTTGACCCGGTCTATCTCAAGATCATAAATATCATTGATAATATTTCCACCACCATTAATAGATATGACCGAAAGTATAAGTAAAACGAGAGTGCCAACCTGATGCATTTCCCCCAGAAAAGCCGTAGTCAAAACGACTGCTAGAGTGGCTTGAAGCAAATTCAGGGGTCTCAGAATGATGAGATAGGGCAGCATGGAAGAAACTAAGCGAGAAGCAGGCAGGAAGAAGGGAAAATGGGTAGTGCCCCCCAGGTGATGAATTGGACCCTCCATCAAGATGCTACTTGTCATCTTCAACCAGGGGCATAATTTCCAGCATTAACACAAATTGAATCAATGGTTAAGCATAAGTATCAGGGGTGAGCAGTATGAAAATTGATGGAATTGAATTGTATTATGTAAAGCTTCCGCTTGAGGAAAACAGACCAGGGTTTTTCAAGCAACCCAGGTATTTTAACCCAAGTTGGATTCCAGGTTTTCGACAATCTGAGGTTCGATTTTATCTGTTAAAACTCATTACGGATACAGGTATCGAAGGAGTTGCTGCCACAGTGGGGATGGGGACTGAGCGTAACGGACTTGGACCCATGTTGGGAAACTATCTCATGGGGCTCAATCCTCTGGATATTGATTTGATTAACCAGCGTATCCAGGAATTCTCTTATATCGGTATGCGCAATGGCTGGATTGATGCTGCCATCTGGGACATTATTGGTAAGAGTCGAAATGAACCCCTGTGGAAAATTCTGGGAGGGTCCGGAGGTTCGGTATACCCCTATATGTCCACAGGATCCAATCATGGTCATGATCAAGAGAAAAGTCGCGAGTTAAGTAAATGGGCTCTGGATAACGGATTCAAAGGGATCAAACTGCGAGTCAAAGGCACAGATCAAAACCTGATGCAGGATTATGTGGGCGCAGCTCGAGATCAGGTGGGTCCTGATATGAAAATCATGGTAGATGCCAATCAGGGATGGCCGGTTGATCTCATTGATGAGACTCCTAAATGGGATGTTGAATTTGCACTGGAGTACGCCCAGGGGTTGGAACCCCATGATGTCTACTGGCTGGAAGAACCCTTAAATCGGGGTGATTTTGAGGGGCTGGCAGAGATTCGCAAACAGACTAAAACCCCTATCGCTGGTGGCGAATTGAATTCAAGCTGGCGTGATTTTAAAGCCATGTTAGAATTGGGGAGTCTTGATATCTATCAACCAGATGCCGTGATGGCAGGCGGAACTTATGCAGGGGGGATATCCAATGTGTATTGGCTTATCAAAGAAATAGAAAAACGGAGAAGTGGGAAAAATCCTGAATCGATTAAATTCTGTCCCCACACCTGGACCACGGGTCTGGGTTTTGGAATTGCCCTTCATTTGGTTGGGGTTATCCCAGAAGCCGAACGGAGTTTGTTGGAATATCCACTTGAAGGTGCCTGGACTTCAGATGCCTGGGCTCGGTTTATAAAAGGCGGCTTCCCCATCAATTCAGATGGCAGGATTCAAATTCCTGAGGGTCCTGGCCTGGGGATGGAAATTGACTGGGATATCATCAGGCGGTTCGGTAAGAAGATATATAGTGGTACACAGACCTCAGTAGGCTTGAGTACAATGAAAGATCGTGGATTCAAACAGACCATGTATTTAAAGGGTAAAAAAGCTGATCAGTTCAAACGGTCCGCCCAGGCACAATTCAGCATTCCAAAAGCACCCTTTTAGGAAGGAAACAGGATGAAATCAGTTAACCCAACGTCTCTGCCACTAGTAGCTATCTCAACCCTTGTCAATCATGCTGGTGGATGGGTTCTACTGCTCATTCTTAGTTTTTCACAGCTACAGGCCTATACAACCGAGCGCGTGGTTCTGGTTATAATCGATGGATTGCGCTATAGCGAAGGTTTGGGCGACCCAGAGCATCTTCAGGTACCTCGAATGGCTGCCTTGGCAGAACAAGGAGCTCTGGTAACGGACTTTCAGAATGACGGTGCAACCTATACAAGCAGAGCTATTCCTGCGATCTGGTGTGGGGCCTGGACAGATATCAATAGTTTTCATGACCCAGCTTGTGATGGTGTTGAAAACAATACATCAGAACTGCCAACTGTATTTGAGTATTTTCGAAAGCACTTGGACAGACCTGCCTCAGATTGTGTGTATACCCTGAAAGAATTATGCTCCTGGAAAGCCAGTTTTGATCCGGACTATGGTGTTGATTACTGGCCACAATATCACGAAGCGGGACATACTGATGTGGAAGTTTGGCATGAGACCGAGGGCATCATAGAAAATCTAGCACCTCACTTTTTAATGATGTATCTCGCTGATGTGGACTCAAGAGGTCATTCAGGTGATTGGGATAATTATCTCTCAGCAATTACTACGGCTGACAGTATTGTCGGTGTGCTCTGGGATGTGTTACAGGCAGATACGGCCTATGCCGGGAAAACCACAATGATGGTTACCAATGATCATGGTCGTCACGATTATAACTTTTCCGGTCATGGTGATAATTGTATGGGGTGCCGCCAGATTCAGTTTCTTGCAGTGGGTCCAGATATCCATGTGGGCTTGCAGTCAGGTGTACCCCGAACCATTCCAGATATTACCCCTACGATTGGTGAACTCCTGGGATTTCCCACAGAAGATGCTACTGGCACATCCATGATGGAACTCATCGACCCCACAAGCAATATTCGTGATGTGTCACAGACAAATTCACCAGAAAATTTTAAGTTGAGCAGGTTATACCCCTCTCCATTTAATGGTGAATTAACGATTGAATATCGCCTGAATACAGGTAGCCCGGGAAATCTCAATATATTCAACCTGCAGGGCAATTTGGTCTGGAACAAAGAATTGTCTGCTAGTTCAACTGGATTATCTAAAGTAAAGTGGCAGGGTATAAACAATTCTTGGGAGCCCCTTCCATCGGGAATTTATATTGTCCAGCTTTCAACCTCAAACCTGACGACCTCAACAAGAGTTTTACTGTTGAAATAGGATATCGACAAGAAAGGCACCAATTAATGGCATTAAACTTAGCATTCATTGAAGACAATGATGTGTTAGAGATAATCATCACCGGCAACTACACGTTGGATGAAGCCATCGAAAGGATGCCTGAAGTGTTTGCTGCTAGCCAGAAAGCGGGTCTTTTCCTACTCCTGCTTAATGTCTGTGATCTTGAAACTCGAATGGATAAGTCAGATGAGGTGATTTATGCGATTGGTATCTCAAACAAATATAATGAACACCTGGCAGGTGGTGGGCACAAAATTAAAATAGCCTTTTTAGATGCTGAAAGAAATAAACCCGAATACAGCTCTGCCTTACAGGTGGCTCAAGACGAAAATGTACCCGTTAATTCATTCTATAACCGGGACGAGGCTTTAACCTGGTTGAGGACTGACCAATCATAAGCTACTTAATCAATTTGTATGCTTTCAATCTGGAGATACATGGATTCCCCCAAAAAATATACTGAAGCCAATCGCATTGCCTGGAATGAGGCTATGCCCCTGCATCAAAAAGCCAATCAAAGCAAATGGGATGATCGTTTCTCAACACCTGGATATTCAGTAATAGAAGCACCAGAATTGGAGCAGCTCAGATCTCTGAAACTGGAAGGTAAAAGCGTGGCTCACCTGTGTTGTAACAATGGTGTTGAACTTATGTCCATCAAGAACATGGGAGCTGGTGAGTGTGTCGGTTTTGATATTTCGGATATAGCTATTGAGGAAGCGCAGGCTCGCGCAAAGAAATTTGGGATTGATTGCCGCTTTATGCGGACAGATGTCTATGACATTCCAGACCAGTTCAACCACCAGTTTGATGTGGTTTATATCAGTATCGGCTGTTTGGGTTGGTTGCCTGACCTGAAAGCGTTTTTTGAAAAGGTATCATCTCTGTTAAGATCCTCAGGGATGCTTTTTATCTATGAATCTCACCCCTTTTCAGAAATGTTACCCTCTGACGATTTAAAAGATGCTGATCCTTTGAAAATTATTGATCCCTATTTTAAAAGTGAGCCCTATGTAGAGTTGGATGGTATCGACTATGTGGGAAAAACCAATTATAAATCTGAACCCCAGTATTGGTTTGTATGGACACTTTCAGACATCATCACATCAATCATAAATAATGATATGAAACTGATTCATTTTTCAGAGTATCGAGAAGACATTTCGACCATGCATCGTCGTACTGAGGAGCAGAAGGCAGACATTCCCCTCAGTTATATATTGATAGCAGAGAAAGAGCAGGACACACATTGAGCACTTTTATCACTTCAATCCATAAAGCGACACATTACTTGAGCCATGACTTATTGGGGGGACCTCGAACTCTCAAATTCAGCTGGGTAATCAATTTCCAAAAAGGTATGACCGCATTCTGGGTGTTGGGATTAATGGTCTATTTTGAAAACTATTCAACACAGGCCTGGGTATATCTGGCACTTCATGGCAGCTATGGTTTTGCCTGGATTCTAAAGGATTTGGTATTCCCCGATGCCAAGTGGAAACCCAGAATTACCTTTGGTGGAGCCATAATGGCGGTCTTAACTGTTCTGGGACCCTATTGGGCAGCACCCTATCTCCTGACCTCCCCTGTTTTGGGAGCTACCCATCAAGGTGCTGGGTGGATTGGGATGACCCTGGCCATATTCACGTATAGCCTGGGGCTTGCAATTATGCTATCTGCCGATGCCCAGAAGTATTATACTTTGAAACATCAAAAGGGATTGATCACCTCAGGTATGTTTGGTCTGATTCGACATCCCAACTACCTGGGTGAAATGATGATCTATGGTTCTTTTGCTATAGTGGTGGGACATTGGATTCCCTGGGCGATTTTAGCCTGGGTGTGGTTCGGGTATTTCTCGGTGAATATCATCATGAAGGAACGATCCATGTCACGCTATCCAGAATGGACCGTTTATAAAAGTCAATCTAAATATTTGATTCCGTATATATTCTAACTTCTATCTGGATAGTAGCTACATTCTAAGATTTAGCTAATAATATGAATGTATTTATCCATTTACTAATTATTGCGTAAAAGTATTAGTTTGCTAGATGCAAGACCCTAAAAACTTTAATGCAAGGGGTCGTTTTTGGTGGCAAAATTAGCATTGTGAACCTATGTTTGCCTGATTTTAACACAGGTCTCGGGAGAGGGCCTGTACCTGATCAAAACACGATTTATAAAGGCACATCATGAGCATTAGCCAACTTGCAAAATCCATCCCAGCATCACCCACGCTGGCCTTGAACGATACTGCACGTATCCTTAAGGAAAAAGGGGAAGCCGTAATTCATCTCGGTGGTGGTGAACCCAAAAGTAAAGCACCAGTCGATGCGATTTTATCAGCATCTGCCAAGCTGAACACTGCGGAAGTAAAATATACACCTACAGAGGGTATTCTTCCTCTACGCAAGGCTGTTGTTCGTTATACAGAAGAAAACTATGAGCATTTGATTACACCCAAAAACATCATTATTTCCAATGGAGCAAAACAATCCCTATCAGTGCTGCTCCAGTCTATTGTAGATCCTCAGGATGAAGTGATTGTCCTGGCACCTTATTGGGTCAGCTATCCTGAAATGATTAAAATGGCGTATGGAAAACCAGTGGTTGTAACACCTGAGGATGGAAGACTAGAGCCAACCATGGATGACATTACCCAATCTGTCGGCTCCTACACAAAAGCAATTATCGTGAATAGCCCAAGTAATCCATCTGGAGCTATCTATTCAAAAGGTCTCATTGAGGCACTGGTAAAATATTGTGAGAAAAAAGATATCTACCTCATTATGGATGACATTTATCATAAGTTGGTTTTTGATGGTTCATCCTGGACTTCTCCGTATCAATTTGCTAAGGCAAACGAGGCGAAATCCAAGCTGGTGATCGTCAATGGTGTGTCCAAAGCATATGCCATGACCGGATTTAGGGTTGGCTGGACAATTGCGAATCCAACAGTTATTGAAGCCATGGTAAATATCCAGGCTCAAAGTACTTCTTGTGTCTCAGGGTTAACCCAGGCGGCTGCAGTGGGTGCATTGAACGGTATTCAAAATGGTGTGGAAAGCTTGAGAAACACGCTTCAGAATAATCGTGATATTATGCTCAACGAGTTGCGCACCATCGAAGGCGTAAAGGTTGACAAGCCAGGTGGTACATTTTATTGTTTCCCTGATTTTAGGGCATATGAGAAAAGCTCAGCTAAATTGAGTAAGTTGTTATTAGAAAAAGTTCGAGTTGTTACAGTTCCAGGAAATGAATTTGGAATGGATGGTTATCTCAGACTTAGTTATTGCGGGGGCATCAAGGATATAAAAGAAGGTGTCGAGCGTATCAAGTGGGCGTTAGATCCTAAAGCGCCCAACGAGATATTTATTGGCGACCGCAAAATGGTAAGGGACTGGTAATGAAACAACACTTAGGGCTGGCAAGTCCAGCAGCAGGCGTCAAAAACGCCACAGCAAGTGATTATGGCTTAGAAAACCAGGGTTTAAAAAACCTGAACAATACCTATTGGAATTTACATACAGCAGCATTGTATGAGGAAATTGTCTTCCGGTCAGAAGGTAATATTGTCAACAACGGTCCTGTATTGATGAATACCGGGAAACACACAGCCCGTGCTGCCAATGATAAGCGAGTGGTAAAAGAGGATTTGACAAAAGGCGACATATGGTGGGGTGAGTACAACCGGCCCTATCCTGAAGCTAACTTTTCAGCTCTTTTTTCCAGGGTACAGGCCTATTTGCAAGGCAAAGATGTTTTTGTTCAGGATTGTTATGTAGGTGCAGATAGTGAGTATGCCTTGCCTATTCGAATTATTACTGAGTATGCCTGGCACAGTTTATTTGCCCGAAACATGTTTATTCCCATCGAGAAATTAGAACAGCTGAAAAAGCATATCCCAGAATTTACAGTCATCTCAGTGCCAAATTTTCTTGCCTCACCAGAGCTCGATGCTACCAACTCATCGACTTTTATTGCTCTTAATTTCGAGAAAAAAGTAGCCTTAATAGGTGGAACTCAGTATGCAGGAGAAATTAAAAAATCTGTCTTCACGGTGATGAATTATCTACTACCGAAGAGGAACGTTCTCTCCATGCATTGTTCTGCCAATAAAGGTGATGATGGCGATACAGCAATTTTCTTCGGCTTGTCCGGGACAGGGAAGACAACCCTTTCTGCTGACCCCAAGCGTCATTTAATTGGTGACGATGAGCATGGCTGGAGTGATGACGGTGTCTTTAATTTTGAGGGCGGCTGCTATGCCAAGGTTATTCAATTAAGCCCCGAAGCTGAGCCTCAGATTTACGCTTGTACTGAAAAGTACGGAACGATTCTGGAAAATGTGATTTTTGATCCGATTACCAGGAAACTGGATTTGGATGATCCCGCACGCACAGAGAACACCCGCGCATCCTACCCCTTGCATTTTATTGATAATGCAGTTCCAGAAGCCAGGGGTGGTCATGCGAAGAATGTCTTTATGTTGACCTGCGATGCCAACGGGGTATTACCTCCCATTGCCAAGCTATCCCCTGACCAGGCGATGTACCATTTTATCTCAGGATATACTTCAAAAGTTGCCGGGACTGAGATTGGTCTGGGGTCAGAACCACAATCAACGTTCAGTGCTTGTTTTGGAGCTCCATTCATGGTGCATCATCCGTATTACTACGCCCAGCTATTGAAGGAGCGCATCAAGAGCCATGATGTGGATTGCTGGTTGGTAAATACGGGTTGGACTGGTGGTCCCTTTGGTGTGGGTAAGCGTATGAGTATTCAATATACCCGTGCATTGCTCAATGCTGCTCTGGAGGGTAAGCTCAAAGATGTAAAATATCGAAAAGATCCCGTCTTTGGGTTCAAAGTTCCAATGAGCTGTGAGGGTGTTCCAGAGAAGGTATTGGATCCTGCGAAGACCTGGCCGAGTAAGGGTGCTTATGCTGAGAAGTATGGGCAGCTCGCTCGACTCTTTGTTGAGAACTTCAAGAAATTCATGGAGGGTATGCCCGAAGAGATTCTAAAGGCTGGTCCGAAACTGAAATAGTTATCAAGACTTAACCTTGCAAAGCTTTTAAACCTTCGCAAGGTTATGGGTATATATATCAAGGCGCGGGTTCATATCCGTGCCTTGTTTTTTATCAGGAATTTTTAGAGAAGGAGAAAACCCCTTGCTCCCAAAATACTTTACTACTGATCAGAAGAGCCGTTCCAATACTGATATCCAGAATTGCTACGGAAACTAGAAATGTATAATTCCCTTGAGACAATCTTGAGAGAGTTGCCCCAAGAAGCATCATCATTAAGAGTGAAAAGAAAAATCGAATCCTATAGAACTCCCAAACGCGAGGTGTAATGAGCGTATCTATGCGAGCCATGTTTTTGCGACAACTTTTGATGAAGATGAATCGGGTTTTGATGAGACCTACAATAATACCTGCCACCCAACTTATGCTCCTGCCCAAACCATCGGGTTCCAGGTTATAAGCATCTGTTGCAAGTTGTGAGCCTTTTAGAAATAATATTACAGGACCAATATACCAAACCAGGGCTGCTAATCTTTTTAATGTGAGATGTGAGATATTCATACATTGAAAGTAAGATTGGATTTGAAGAACTCCACAAAAACCGATGACTTAAAATGACAAAAATTCTCCCAATATCAAAAAGAGAACTATATTCTATGCAATAAACACAATTGAAATGAGAGCGCTATTGGTTAGAAAGGAATGAATCATGCAAAATGAGATTCAACAGATAGAGCACCAGATATATGAGTTGAATGCAAGACTCACTGAATTGCGTAAATCTAGTGAACCTGAAAAGGTTGAGAATTATACCTTTCGAACCCTGGATGGAGAGACAACACTGTTGGAACTATTTGGTGAGAATGATAAACTGCTCATGATCCATAATATGGGTCAGGGGTGCCGATACTGCATGCTGTGGGCAGATGGATTTAATGGCTTTGTACCCCACCTGGAATCTACCCTGTCAGTTGCCCTGGTATCCAAAGATTCACCAGAACTTCAACGACGATTTGCCAACTCAAGGGGATGGCGCTTCAGGTTAGCCTCTCATGGTGGTGGTGATTACATCCGGGAACAAACGGTAACAGAGGGTCAAACGAATGCACCGGGTGCAGTAATATATGAAAGAGTAGGGAATGATATCTTCCGAAAAAACTCCAGTGAGTTTGGACCTGGAGATATCTACTGCTCTATGTGGAGTTTATTAGGTCTTGCCGGGGTGGGTGAAGAAGATTGGACCCCACAATACAATTATTGGAAACAACCCCTCAAGTTGGATGATGGTGGGCTGAACGTACTGTAGATGAAGCGTTGTTGAAAATGGTAGGGCTGAGAATTCTCAGAGCGTTCTGATACCTTCAAGGTTTCTTTCTAGAACAATCCTTACATCTTCATGTTTGATATGACCCAGGACTCCCCAGGGTCCGTTATAGCCATTCTCCAGAAGCATCTGGACCATCTGTCGCTCCAACTCACCTGCTCCAACAGCCAGGATTTTTGGACCTCCAACTGTCACGCCATTTAGATTTACTGCAGATAGGTAGGGTGTGATTAGTTTGAGGATTCGAGGGAGATCTGTGAGATCCTCCTGAGCGTGGTGAAAATTGTAAACAATACTTAGTTCGTACTCTGGCAGTGCTCGAATAATTTCTACCATGTGATCGGGATCTCCAAACCAGCCACCGTGGTTATACAGTGCAACTTTAGACCCTAACTTGGTTGCCTTTTCATAGATCATGGAAATCAGCTCTATTGCTTCTTTTAAAGAGGTTTCGTGGCTTTGATCCTTAAAGAAATTATTGTTGAAACTCACCCAGAGCGTGGGGTGCACTTCAGACTGTTCCAGTATGGAAAGTAAGCGTTCATTAGACTGACTGAGTTGGTGTAAACTGTCTCGCTTGGCATTGAGCCAGAACCATACTGCAGTGACTTCAATCTGGTTTTCCTGAGCGAGTGCCAGTTCCAACTCCAAACCATCCAGATAGGTCTTATTCCCATCATAGGCATATTTGTCAAACTGAAGATCTTTTAGCATGGAGATTCGCTGATGTGGTGACCTCTCAAGGGAGTCAAAGGCTACAATACACCAGGGATATAAATCATTTCTGTCGATTAAGGTCTCTTTGTCCTTTGAGCAAGAGACATTCAATGTGAGAATAATGAGTAGGATAAACACCCTGAGCAAAGAATGGTTCATTTTGTGCCCCCCTTCTTTATTCGACTGTTCTTGTTTCAACCTTAATGATGGCATCTCGATATTCTTCCATGATCTCTGCAACAGAAAGGATTTGTTTGATGCCTGCGACACTCTTGCCTGCCTGGAGAAAATGTTGATAAGCCCCTGCTTTTTCACGATCCTTTTTTAAGGTTCTGAATGAACGAAGCGTGTAGTACATGCGCATATATTTTTTAGTCTTCGACCCTTTGAGCATCCAACGTGCTAAAGTTCCAGCTTTGACACCCATGGTTTTTATCTGATCCGTTTCAATGACCGAAACAGGAACCCCAGACAATTTATCAGTCAGGACAATTTGAGACTCATCAGCCTCAAGGATTGCCTGCTTATAATCAGCATGTGCTGAGCATTCCTGGCTGGCTATAAACCGCGTTCCCAACTGAACCCCAGAATATCCAGCATTCATCATCTCGACTATATCTTCAGGTGTGCTAAGTCCGCCGGCGCTGATTAAAGGTTTCCCCAGAGCTTTTAGATCTTCAAGGATTCTCAGAGCGCTCTCCGTACCTGCGTGTCCTCCCGCCCTGTCATTCACGCATATAAAACCATCGACCCCTGCCTCAAGAGCTTTGTTTGCCCACTTCAGGTTGGTTGTATTGTGATAAACCTGCCCACCCCTGGAATGAACTTGTTCAACTACAAAGCGCGGGTTGCCCAGCGCCGTGACAAAAAAGGAAACACCTTCATCAAGTGAAATACTTAACCAATCCTTTATACGATCGAGATATCTTTGAGAACTTTTTTCAACCAAAAGATTTACGCCAATGGGTTTTTCCGTCAAACTACGGATGTAGCGCAATCCCTCCCGGAAATCATAACCATGGACATAGGTGAGGCTCAGGGGCTGAACAATTCCGACGCCTCCTGCCTCTGAGACGGCAGCTACCAACTCAGGGTTGGAACAGGGATACATTGCCCCTCCAATGATGGGCAAATCAATGTTTAAAGCGCTGCAGAAATCGGCTGAAGTGTGTTGCTTATCCCCCGAAGGTGTCATTCGTCAAGCCCGTAAACTTTTCGGATGCGAGGAGATCTTAGAAAGAAACCCGTCCATGCAGTGTATAGTGCAACCGCTCCCATGATGACTAAAAGTCGAATCCAGTCATCACCAGTAGCAATTCGAATTTGAATGTATTGATAGGCACCATATAGCCAGACGATAGCCGACAGATAAGCGATAACTTCCATGGTAGTGATCACCCACTTCTGCTTAATGAAGAATAACAGGGGAATCAGTAATGTGATACCCGCCACGATGTCATTCCCAGCTCTGGAGAAGTGGGCTGCCAGCAACAGGATCATGAAACTATAGGCGATAATTCTTGAAATCATGGGTTCGTCCTTATAATAACGTCAAGGTGAATATTTACCAGTAATAACGCGAGGATCTCCATTGTAGTCCTGAACAATTTCAAGGTCATGATACCCGCCTTCCATAAAAATATTGAGTATTGATTTTTCCTGATGGTTGCCGCCAAACTCAAATAGAAAGTGTCCCCCCGGGACTAACAACTCAGGCAAAATATCAGCAAACCGATTATAGAATGATAGACCATCGTGTTCATCAAAAAGGGCGAGAGCAGGGTCGAATTGACCGACTTCAACTTGTAAATTATCCCTTTCTGAAGGGGCTATATAGGGTGGATTTGAAACCACTAGATCAAAACGATTTTCTATGTTGGGCAGGTCCTTAAGGATATCTACCTCCCTGAAAGCAACCTGGAGCTGGTTTAAGCTGGCATTTTCCTTTGCCAGTTCAAGCGCCTCTGGTGAAATGTCGATTCCCAACACTTTTGCTTCCTCGAATTCCTGAGCCAGTGCCAGTGCTATGCAACCCGTGCCTGTGCCAATATCAAGAATTCTGGCATCCTCTTTAATATTTAGACCTATGGCTTTCTCCACCAATACTTCAGTTTCAGCGCGGGGAATAAGGGCTGCAGGGGTGGTCTTGACCATGAGGTTCATGAACCCGGTCTCACCGATAATATGCTGCAGCGGTTCCCTTGTACCCCGGCGACGAATATGCTCACGATAGCGGTCGACCTCTGTCTTATCCATGGGTCGATCAAAATACAAATAGAGCTCGAGTCGGTTTTTGTTCAACACATTCCCGAGTAGAATTTCTGCATCCAGTCGAGGATCTGGAACGCCCTTCTTTTCAAGAAAGTCAGTGCTTGATTTAATGATATCTAATACACGCCAATTTGCCATAGGATGAAAATAGTTTTTGAGGGTTAATTGTTAACAATAAAATAATCGAAGCGGTCAATTATATAAGATGATATTTATTAAAGTTACCAGATCCTGGACATTGATAAACCCATCACCATTTACATCTGCAGTCTCATATTGTGCTTCGCTGGGCGTGATTTCACCAATAATAATATTGACCAGAATGACAATATCGCTGATTGAGTTTAACCCGTCAAAATTGAGGTCCCCGGCCAGATATTCAGAGAAAATTCGGATGCAGCTCAAATGAGTTTCAGTGAAAATAGCTCCGGAAGGATCCATGACAGATAGGCTTACATCATAGTTTCCAGGCTGCAGGTAGGTGTGGGCAGGATTTTGTTCAATACTGATGTTTCCATCACCAAAATTCCATTCCCACCAGCCTATAGAACCTGTTGACGTGTTGTGAAATTGAATAGGGGTATCGATAAGTGCCATGGAGACATCTACATCAAAAGCTGGATCAATAGGGGTAGGGTCACTATAAATTGTTTCCACAAATTCAAGGATGGGACTCTCACTTGCATTGACGTTTTTCAGTTGGATGAAGTAGTAGTCATTGGGTGAATTGATATCAGACTCTGAACTTGGTTTCCAGTCACCCCACTCAATGAAGTGAACATCATCAAACCAGCCATAACCATCCCCTGATGCAGGTGTATCCGTATTGAGTCGGATGTCGAAATATTTTGCTAGCGCAGGCGGGACTGTTTCTTTGTGGAAGTAAGTCCAGTCCTGGGTGCCATCTATACCAGGGGTAAGTGTATGGGTTGCCAGTATGCCTGATGTTGTTCTGCCTGTGTAATAGCGAACTTGTATGGTGACACCATCACCGTTCTCAGTTTTCAGCCAGGCGGCAATATGATGTTTCCTGGTTGCATCCAGACGGATTCTATTTTCAAGGTTGGTGATAACATTGTCTCCGGAATTGGGTGTCCGGTGTTGACC
The DNA here is from genome assembly GCA_016844945.1 of Fidelibacterota bacterium. GTDB lineage: Bacteria > Fidelibacterota > UBA8477 > UBA8477 > JABMPR01 > JABMPR01. The sequence goes on from JAERTJ010000027.1 coordinate 28,098, forward strand.
TATGGAACGTTCGCCACTATGAGATTCAGTAATATCAAACCATTCATCACTACTGTTCGTGTTCCATTCGCTGGCGCCCTCATCTTCCATATTACCATACCAGAGTAATTCTCTACCCAGGCGATATTCCCACCCAAGACCTGTTGGTGGTGTCAAAGAAGAAATGTTTCCCAGTTTATGAATTTCAATGGGATTTGACATCCAGGTGGTACCCACTGTTTCCATGGAAAAGCCGCGACGATTTTGAATATGAGTCCGTGGCATAGATAAGGTATCCAGCCAGATCGATGCTGATGCATTCTCGCGATCTACATAGAGATAAGTGTCCAGAGCTTTAGATTTTGCTGCGAGATGATCAAGTAGGTATGCTCCAAGAGCGCCTGTTGCGGGAACGGGGATGTAATCATCAAGATAGACTGGCGTGGCTGAATAGGCTGCAAATCCGGAAGCATCTACTTCTGCATTAAGGATTACCGAGGGATAGGTTTCATGGTAATTCAGGTCAAAAACAAAATTACCCAGCGAGTGGGCGATTAATTTTCCGTTATAGACCTCAAAGCCTTGGATAATGTGAGGATGATGGACCACTATCAAATCAGTTCCTGAATCAATGGCGAAATGTCTGATCTCCCGATCCCACATGTGGGGTACATCCAGGAGGGGGGAGTAATTTTCGTCCTCATCACTTTCGCCGGGTAAATCCATATTGTCGATGATTTCTGGTGGAGCAATCCATCCCTCCAGGAGATTTCCAGAACGGGGAATATGACGATCATACCCAGCGCCAGGAGCTTGCGAATACTCACTACCTGCATGCATTTCCATGACCACCAGATCCGCCACATTCCTGACTGCATTTATCTGCTGAAGAAGATAATAGGGGGTCATGTAAGCAAACCCTGGCTTGTTGTAGCCAGCGTTGAGGTAGGGTTGGTAATTATTGTATTGACCGGTTCGATCACAATTTGCCAGCCAGGCAATAGAAACACCTTTGGTATTGGTAAAAATAGGTTGATAAGCTTCATCACTGTCAGCTCCAGAACCAGAATGGAGAATGTTATTTGCATCCAGTACTTGCTGGGTAACTCTTAGACCTTCGAGACCATAATCCAACGTGTGATTATTTGCCAGGGTTACCAGGTCAATACCTGCAGCTGCTATACCAGGCACATATTCAGGACTGCCTCGATAGGTTACGGATTTTGTAGGATGCTCTTCACCTGTGAGTGACATAGTACATTCCAGATTGGCAATCGTCAAATCCGCTGCATCGCCCAGAAGTTCCCGTGTTGGCTCAAAAATGGCATTTACTCCTCCTGTTTCCAGAATACCACCAGAATCTTCGTAACGGCGAGCTATCATGATATCACCGACAAAATTCAGAGTTAAGGGAAAGCTGTCATTGCCCTGGTCTACAACAACCTCTGTCCGAGCCTGACCCAGGTTCCCTGACTCATCGACAACCTGCAATAGGACAGAATATTCATGGTCATCTTCTATCATAAAGGTGTGGGTTGGATTGGCTTGAGTACTGGTTTCTCCATCACCAAAATTCCACAGGTAAGTGTGTGAATCACTATCGGCATCCGTGATGATAGACATAAATCCAATATCAACACTACGTAGTTGAGAACTGCTACAATAGACTTGCCCCTGGGTGTGTTGAATTTCTACCTGTGGAGCGAATGCGATGGAATTGGTGATATCAAAAATCTCATCGAAGAATATTCGGCTTGAGTTATCTGTATCCCTGTCATTAATGTAGATAATATTGGTTAAGCGTGGTGCATAATCAAACCGGGCAAACCAGTCATCTCCAACAGGTAGCCTGAACAGGTTCCAGGTCTCATCAGGAAAGTAGCCCTGGTAGACAGTAACCCATTCACTGATATCCAGTTGCTGACTGCCATCAAATGCGTAGTACAGAGTATTCAGCGAATCCTGGAAGCCAACACCCTGGATCTCCCCAATATCCTCAATGTAGGCGGCTATTTGAAATACAGAACCCGGTGCCACTGGATGAGGCGTGATGGTTTGACGTTTCCATGTGTTACCCCAGAGTTCAAGAGAAAAAGCTGAGTTCATGAAGGTGCGATCATCATCTAACTCCCAGCTGTATGGGTGGTAATCCTCATTTGAGTAAGATTGAAGACTGATTTCTCCAGAATCGAAATTTTCAAGTACTGTAATGGGGTCATGACCGGGAATATTATCCCGAATAATCGGTGTTGAGGGACCCAGGTTATCAAAATGATCCAAAGCTTCGATACGGAAGACATAGTCTCCATCTGGATCCAGGTTTTGCATCATGAAGTGATTGAGCCCTGGATTGGCGAACTGGATATGGGTCGATGCATCCAGGAAGGGTGAATCATCAGTTAAGCTATCCGTGTCATAAAACAAACGATAGGTCTTGTGGTTGGTGTCGAAGACTGGTTCCCAGCGCAAACTGACATAGGCTTGCCCGTCAAACTCGTTTCTCCAGTTATTAATTTCTGAGGGAGGCGTGATATCAGGCACTGTATCCCAGTGGTCCAAATAGGCTGACAAAGCATCAATAAATGGTTGGTAGTATTCCAGGAGGATGCTGTGGTTATCCTGTGAGCTGGGATAATCCCCTGCATAAAGTTCCGTGAGGGGCATATCCAGATTTTGAAACAGCATAGGTTTCTCAAAAAATTCGATCTGAACCCAGGGCTCATAAACCTCGTTATTGTTAAAAAATCGCCTGAGGTAATTCATTTGTACGCCAGTATTAGGACCTAACAGCGTCGAGGTATGGGGTACATCTATATTCTGGGTCTCACCATGATATAAAAAGCTACCAGAATAGTGAACCCGGTAATACTCATCAACGCGCTCAGCATCATGTTCACCAAACTGTCCGGCACTTATAGGGTATTCTGTGGTAAAGTTTACCAGATCAAGATTCTCATCTGACAGATCGCGGATAGGTTTGTTGGCATTCCAGGCATCCCATCCACCAGAAAGGACAATACTCTGAAAGTCAGCATGGGCAGAATTGTCGTCAAAACTGTGGGTGTGCAGAACCAGGGGTGAATGTGGTCCAATTTGCATTAATGAGTCACTGAGTACTTCATGGAAAACCTGGAAAACGGTATTACTGTTGCGGGAAGGGTCAGAGAGTGATTTGTTATTATTGTAGCTGCTAACCCCAGTCCACTTAACCTCACGCCCCGCGCCAGAAATCATCAACCCAAAGGCATCGGTCTGAAGAAACATTTCAGTCCCCAGATAGGGAGAAATAAAATCATCACAAGGGTGTGGTACTTCGATAAGAACATGTTGTCGTGTGGCATTAGGGCTTATGATATAGAGGCCCCAACCATTGGAAAAACTTCCTGTCACTTCATCTCCAACCACATCATCCTGATTGGGATCTACATAAGACAAATTCAGTTTTTCGCGGACCATATAAAATGTCCTGTTGTAGACCACATCGTCAAAATGAACCAACTCATAGTGGAATGTTTCTACAGAATCGCTCAGCATTTGATCTGCACTCTCAATGTTACCCTGGAGAAGGGCTTCAAAAATGTTGCGCCAGTGGGGTAGTGTATTGCTAAACTCTGAAATAATCCGATAGTCACCAAATCCATCCGTTTGGACATCCACCCAGTCTGGACCATAGTCGTTATAACCCTCAGATGCGATACCCTCAGAGACATGGCTTACATAATTATCATAAGCAGTCTCAGGAGAATCGCCGCCAATAAAATCTCTCAAGCTTCCTGATTCATAAATGATATCAGCGGAAAGGGGCAACGAAAGTGTAGTCAAAATGATGAGCAAGTATAAAAGATTATATCTAATGTTTTTCACAAGGCTGAAAAATAAGGTGGGAGGTACAGTTTGGTAAGGGACAATGTCTAACAAATTGAAGGTTTTGAGGAGGACTTTGGGGTGATCGAATTTTCCATTTGAGCATGGGATTAATATTCTTTTTACTTCAAGAAACAGCGGGTGAGGTCTATTTTAAAGGGAATTTTCAACAAATAAGTCACTTTACAAGGGGGAATCTCCGCTTATACTGTAAACGTGACTATATATGTAATGATTAGCCCTTGAATAAGGAGATAAAAAATGAAACATGAATTACCAGCTTTACCATTTGCCCAGGATGCTTTGGCTCCAGTTATTTCTGCCGAAACACTTGATTATCACTATGGAAAGCACCACAACGCCTATGTTACCAACCTCAACAATTTGATCCCGGGGACGGAGTTTGAAAATTTAACTCTGGAAGAGATCATCCTGAAGGCTTCTGGCGGCATCTTTAATAATGCTGCCCAGATCTGGAATCATAGTTTTTATTGGAACTGTCTATCACCCAATGGTGGTGGCGCTCCCTCAGGTGATCTGGGAGCAGCTATTGATGCAGCGTTTGGTTCATTTGACACTTTCAAAGCTGAGTTTACCAAGGCAGCAGCAACCAATTTTGGTTCAGGTTGGACCTGGTTGGTGAAAAATGCTGATGGTTCTCTGGCGATTGCTTCCACAAGCAATGCTGGATGTCCACTGACAGATGGTCAGACCCCTCTACTTACCGTGGATGTCTGGGAACACGCCTACTATGTTGACTATCGCAATGCTCGTCCCAAATATCTGGATGAAATCTGGAAAATTTTCAACTGGGAATTTGTCGCTGAGCAGTTCGCAAAATAATCTGTCGCAAATCGCTCTATCAAAAAGGGTCGGTTCTCCGGCCCTTTTTTTTATCGTGGCACAATTACCCCGTCCTTTAGGTCGGGGTATCACAAACAATGTTCACCCATGGACTTCAGTCCCGCCTTTTTTTGGGGCAAAGCCCTTCTTTTTAAGTTTTAAAAGCCCCGCCCTAAAGAACGGGGTAATGACCTCTGGCAATTTGAATCTCGTCGAAGTGTTTTTAACCACTCTCTCCTTGCCCTTCTGGTTATGAAGATCATATTTGACCAAGTGTAATTTTCAGGGGATACATATGTACCAATTCATAAAAAATATCGTATTAATTCTATTGTTATCTACGGGACTCTTCGCCAAAAGCATCCACTACACCCTCTCCATGCCTGAACCACATACCCACCTGTTTGAGGTAGAAATGAGACTTGATGGCGCTCGGGGCACAGAGGTGGTGGCTTTACCCGTGTGGACTCCTGGCTCCTATCTGGTTCGTGAATATGCTAGAAATGTCCAGGACGTCACTGCCCGAAGCGAGGACAATACCCCACTAGAAATCACAAAAACCGATAAGAATCACTGGAAAGTGAAGGCAAAAGGTCGCCAGGATATAATTGTCAGTTATCGAGTGTATGCATATGAACATAGCGTTCGGACAAGCTATTTGAATTCTGATCATGCACTCGTCGTTCCTGCCAGCGTGCTCATGTATTGGGAAAAGAACCAAAACCGAAAACATCATTTGCGTATCGATTTACCCACGGCGTGGGAGCATATCACGACAGCCCTGGAACCTTTCAACAAACCAGGTAATGTTGATTTTATTGCCAGCAATTATGATGAACTGGTTGACGCTCCGCTTGAGCTAGGCAATCAGCATATCATTGAGTTTGAGGTTCTTGGAAAGCCCCACGTCATCGCTCTGTATGGAGCCAGTAATTATGACGACTCAACTCTGGTCAGCGATTTTTCAAAGATCATGGAAGCTGAGGCAAAAATTTTTGGAGGGTTACCCTATAAACACTACACATACATCCTGCATGTCGAGGAAGGTCGTGGTGGCCTGGAGCATGCCAATTCGTCAGTAAATTTCATATCCCGTTGGTCTTTCAACGACGAGAAACGTTATAAGAGTCTGCTGGCGCTAATCGCTCATGAATATTTCCATACCTGGAATGTGAAGCGCCTATATCCTGAAGGTGTTGCAGAATTTGATTATGACAAAGAAAACTATCTGGATGAACTCTGGATGGCTGAGGGATTCACCAGCTACTATGATGAACTTATTCTACAAAGAATCGGACATGTAGAACGCCAGGCCTATCTGGATGTGATCAAGGATGAAATCAACACTCTGGAAGCGCGTCCAGGAAAACTACATCAGTCTGTTGCTGATGCTAGTTTTGATGCCTGGATTAAATATTATAGATCCAATGAGCACTCCAGAAACTCAACCATATCGTATTACAACAAGGGTCACTTACTGGGTCTGTTACTGGATATAAAAATCATTGCTGCAACAGAGGGTAAAGCCTCACTTGATGATGTCATGCTGAAACTGTACAAAGATTTTGCACTCAAAAACAAGGGGTATTCCAGTAATGATGTTCGTCTTGCCTGTGAGAACATCAGTGGTCTAAAATTGCACACTTTTTTTGACAACTATGTGTTTGGTGTTGAACCCCTGCCCTATGATGAGGTTTTTGATTTAGCAGGACTTGACATGGACTCTACTACAGAGCAAAGTGCCTGGCTGGGAGCAATTCTGAGTAACAGGGGGGGTAGAATCATGATTACCCGTGTGGTGGAATCATCGCCTGCATGGGATGCAGGTCTGAATGTCGATGATGAATTGATTGCCATTGACGGGTTCAGGTCTAAAAGTTCAAAACCGGATTACTTTAATGAGAAGGTTCCTGGAGATCGAATTATTTGTACAGTCAGCCGAAATGGTTTACTCCGGGATATCCATTTATCTGTAGGTTTTACTCCAGATGAAATTTCAGCCCTGAAACAAATTGAAAAACCCACAGAAACCCAGAAGCTGGTTTTTGAGAAGTGGTTAGGTGTGCCCTGGCTTGAGGAAGCAGATAAAGAGTGAGAAGCTTTTGAATGATCATGAAGTTGTAGACACTATCATCGCTCACATATCAAAAAAATTCCCAAAGAAATGTGAGAACTGTGGAAGGGTCTATGCTACGATCAAGCAGTATCTACAGGATACAGTGCACACTGGAAAACCGATTTCATATGATGCAGAAGTTGGTGACTGGAATCCCACTTCACCCATTGGATCCATAGCCATGTCTAATTGTAACTGTGGTTCAACCCTGGCCATCGACTCAAGGGGAATGAGTTTGATAGATGTTTGGCAGTTATTGCGCTGGGCGAGAAAGGAAACCAGGGCACGTAACCTTGAGATTAAGGACCTTATGGAAGATATCAGAAATAAGATTGATGCTAAAATTCTTGGGGGAGATGTTTAGCCGGGTGGGTATTGTTACACAGGATTCAAACAAAAAGAACCCACCACTATCGTGATGGGTTCTTTTTTATATGTTAGGACAATCGATCCGAGAGAGTATCACCTATTTTGCATGAAACTCAAAGGGGACCTGAAATGTCACAGGAATAGCAGTTCCATTTTGCATGGCTGGATTCCAGTCTGTGTTCTGAACCGCCGTGATGGCTGCAGCATCAAATTGGCTACCGCCACTCTGTGCTATTTGGATGTTTGATACATTACCAACTACATCGACATGGAAATTTAAAACAACATAACCATTTTGCTTCAATTCCTGTAGCTGAGCTGGGAAATGAGTCTGACTTTGCAGATACTCCATCCCGTGAACCGGTTCAGGAACTGATGTGTAATTCGTCGAGATTGGCTCTGCTACTAAAAATGTTGTACTGAGTGTAACGATGAGTGCGCTTAAGATAAGTTTGGATTTTAACATGATTGTCTCCGTTTTAGTTTTATAAAATTCGTTCATGCCTTACCTCTTTCTCAAGTTACATGCCAAGATTGAGAGATCGGGGATAAACCATTGATAAATAGATATATAGGTGATTAAATTATGAGCGTTCGTTTCACGATTTCCGCAAAAATATGATATGCGGTTATATCAATATGATATTATTTGGTGGTGGTTTGGTCGTGATTTTATAGCGTATTGCTTAGAACATTGTTAGGTCAAATTAACACTACGCTCAGGATTTGATCTGGATGCCATACCAAGTTTCCCCAAACAAAAAAAGCCCCGGGAGTTTCCCAGGGCTTTTTAAAACTGATCCGTACTATTGATTAATAGCGACTGTTCTGACGGCTACGTTTAGCTGCTTTAGCTCGACGCAAACGGCGGTCTTCGGACGGCTTTAAATAGAAAGAGTTTTTCTTTACGTCTTTAAGAATGCCTGCTTTCTCATATTTCTTTTTGAAACGCCTTAAGGCTTTCTCAAATGGTTCATCACGTTTTACGGTTACCATTACTGACATAGTGCGATCTCACCTCCTTCTAAATTAACCTAAATAGGTCTGCAGTTTGCGACTACGGGATTTGTGCTGGAGACGTTTGATAGCTTTCTCCTTGATCTGACGAACACGTTCCCGCGTCAGGTTGAACTCTTCCCCAATTTCATTGAGGGTTAATGCATATTCACGATCAATACCAAAGTACATGCGGATAACTTCCCGCTCTCTGTCTTTCAGAGTGTCAAGGGCTGATCGAATTTCTTTTTTTAGGGAATCAGACATGAGATCGAAATCAGGGGCATCTTGATGCTCATCCTCGATAACATCCATGAGTGAATTTTTTTCTTCTTCCTGGAAGGGTGCATCCAATGAGTGGTGGCGTTTTGAAATGCGGATTGCATCAGCCACTTCTTCAGGTGCCATATCCAGTTCCTTGGCAATTTCACGCTCAGTGGGTGTTCTTTCCAGTTTCTGTTCCAGACGATCTGAAGTCTTGGATATTTTGGAAATGGTACCTACCCGATTGAGGGGCAAACGTACGATTCGTGAATGCTCAGCCAGAGCCTGAAGAATGGATTGACGAATCCACCAGACAGCATAAGAGATGAATTTGAAACCACGGGTTTCATCAAAACGCTCAGCTGCCTTGATCAACCCCAGGTTACCTTCATTAATAAGGTCTGTCAATGGCAAACCCTGACCCTGATAATCCTTGGCAACGGAGACCACAAAACGAAGGTTGGCTTCAGTTAATTTTTTAAGGGCAAGACGGTCACCCTGCTTGACTCTCTGTGCCAGGGAAATCTCATCTTTTGGATCCAGCGGTTCATATTGACCAATCTCCTCAAGATACTTACTGAGGCTGCGATTTGTGTCTCCACCGATCCGTTTAACTTTTTTAGCCATAGGCTCCTTCTCTTACTGCTTTAATCCCATTTGATACAAAGCCAGCGAAATTAATTTTAACCCCTGCACCTGTCAAGGTCTAAGGCTGCATCAATTAGATTAAAAAAATGCGGTAAAGTGACAAAAATTTTTGATTTAGCTTAAAAAAACAATTGAAGATGAAAACACGTGGATTTGTTTAGAATTGCAAAAGAAAAGCCTTTAATGTCTGAGAATTGAAATTCAACTTATCCTCATCTCAAAATTGATATTGTGTTTGGCTGAATTCTAGGGGTACTATGTTGTCACCTGAGGAGAAAAACCGGCAAGTTATCCAGACTCAAAACCACCTGTATGATGGTTGGATATATCGCAAGTTTATCGACCCAGCGTTGATAGGTATTCGCCGACGAATAACAAAACTTATCTCCAAAGATAGTACTGTCTTAGATGTAGGGTGTGGAACTGGAAACCAGCTGATTCACCTGGCACCACAAATCAAATATGGGTTGGGCATTGAGTTATCGGAAACCATGATCAACACCTGTCGCCAGCAGGTCAATACGCTGGGTATTACACATTGTGAATTCCAGTTGGCTGATGCCAGTAGTTTACCACATCTGAACGACATGAGTTTCGATTTTGCAATAAGTAGCATGGTCATCCATGAGATGCCTACAGAGCTGCGTTTACCTGTTCTGAGTGAAATGAAACGACTGGGGAAAACAATAATACTGGCAGATTGGATTTACCCGCAACCATCCAGGTGGAAAAAATTAAGTACTCACATTATGGAGCGGATGGCAGGTAGGGACCATTATTCAGGATTTACCTCATTCATTAAGGCTGGTGGAATGCCTCAACTTTTAAAAAGAACAGGTATGGAAGTTCTGGAAACCCAAATCACAGGCAAGGGGACCATCCAACTCTGGGTTTGTCGTCCAGAATAGGAAACATTGAGACCAATATTTTGTATAAGATCACATCGCCAACAACTGACTCAGAACTGACGATTCAACACTGGGGGTAGCAATGAAAAAACTTTTAATCGCACTATTGATGACATCTCTCCCTTTGCTGGCTGCTGCAACAGGTAGTATCAAGGGAACGGTTACAGATTCAAAAACAGGTAAACCGATAAAAGGCGTGTCAGTGAGAGTTGCAGAGACGGGACAATCCTCAATAACCAACGCGCGAGGCAATTTTCATATAAAAAAAGTAAAACCCGGGCAGTATACCTTAAAGGTTACACACAAAGCGTTTAAACCCCAAACACACAAAAAAGTGATCGTCAAAAATGGTAAGGCAACGATCCTTAACCTAAAACTCCAGTTTCTCACTAGGAAGTATGACGGGAAGAGTACCGCTCAGTATCGTATCAATGAATTGATGAAAAATGACAAAAAAGAAGGAGAGCAGGGGAAAGATTCGAAAACGCCAGAGTCAAAAGATGATTCTGAAGGTTCTGAAGAAGAGCCGGACTTGTCTAATGACCTAAAAATGACATTTTATCAGTTGCTCAAGTCAGATAAAAAGATGGAAGCCAAGGATAAAGTAAAGACAGAAGACACACCATCAACGCTATCAAAACCCTCAGGACCTGAGGCAAGTGATGAAAGTGTAGAAAGCCTCGAAGATGAGGAGGTAACCGTTACCGATGATTTACATATCCCCGAGTCTTCACCGAGTCCAAGTGCTCCTGCAATGAAGTTCCTCCGTGATGAAGGTGGGCTTCCTGAGGAGGAAGCAGAGTCTGAACCTGATGATGATATTGAGATTATAACAACTGAGAAGCATAAATATGTAAAGCCTGGTAAAGACAAACTCGGACTCTCCAGATCGATGAGCGTTAAACCTGAAAAAACGAAACCCCCAAAGAAACGACCTCGACCAAAGTCAAGCGGACTAAAGGCGGGATATGCTGATGACAATCAGCAGTTCAACTATTTCCTGAATTTCCTAAACAAGTATAAATCTGAGGTTGCCAGCTACAGCTATGATATCAGCGAGCGGATTCACCTGATCCTCAGCGATTCAGAGGGCAAGAGTCTTCCCAATGTGGACATCAAGATCTATGACCAACGGGGAAGACATATACTGCAGCAGGGCAAAACGTATTCGGATGGATCATTTTTCTTTTATCCAGCCGAAACAACCTTGAAGGACAAGACCTTCAGCATGACCTACACGGTTGATGATGTTGAAAAGACCATGGAAATCCAGCGCGATGGTCCTCGTAATATTGAAATTAAGTCTGGTCAACCCCGTCAAACATCCTCTGCAGTTCCTGTGGATATTATCTTCATTCTTGACACCACAGGCAGCATGGGTGAAGAGATCAAAAGACTCATCGAAACCATTGATATGATCCATATGAATCTCAGCGTTTTGACAAATGCACCCCTCATTCGATTTGGGATGGTCTTGTATCGTGATCGGGATGACAAATATCGAACAAAGGTGGTTCCCCTCACTGCAGACATTGAAAAATTTAGCAAAGCCCTTGAAAAAGTTAAAGCAGGTGGCGGTGGCGATACCCCTGAAGATTTGCAGTCAGCCCTGGACAAAAGCCTACATGATCTTGATTGGAATGAAAATGGGTTGAGAATGGGCTTCGTGATCACGGATGCTCACCCTCATTTGGATTATCGACAGAAATTCACCTACATTTCTGCAGCTCTCGAAGCTAAGCGCCAGGGAATAAAACTATTCTCTGTAGGAACCGGTGGACTGGGAATCAGAGGGGAATATGTGCTACGCCAGATTTCACAGCTGACCTATGCAAAATATCTCTTCCTGACCTATGGCAATGAAACAGGTGAAAATAAGGGTGGTGTAGCAGGATCCGTGAGTCACCATACGGGTTCAAACTATCAGACCGATAGACTCGAAGCAATTATCATGCGTCTCGCCAAAGAAGAAATTGCGAACTTCACGGATGAACCCCTCGAGCAAGGAGAAGACTATTTTGAGGCGGAGAAGGTGGATTTTGAAACCCGAGAGGAAACGCTGGCAAAATTATTCAAGGATGCTGTCTCACGACTCATTGATTACTCAACACTTCGGATTGATAACTCCAGGAAGTTGGGGGTTCTTCCGATTCATACCAACACGGTAAAGGCTGAATTGAGTGCAGAATATTTCACAGAACAGGTTCAGTTATCTGTGGCAGAAAACAAGCAGTTCGTGTTGATTGCCAGAAAGGATCTCCAGGCTGTTCTCGAAGAACAAAAATTGCAACTCTCAGGCCTCCTGAGTGAGGATGAAACAACGCGAATTGGGGAGCTGTTGAATGCAGAGCTCCTACTTTCTGGTGAACTCTATAAGAAGACAGGTGGCTATGATCTATTCCTCAAACTACTACGTGTAGAAACGGCAGAAATCCTTGCCGTTACAAAAATTGTCATCGATGAGGATCTTGGGCTTTAATCAAAACTCAGTTATTGATAAATCCATACCAGGACGACACTGGATTATATCAATGTTATATATATAATGCACTTCCATAGCATGGAATGGAGTGTATACGCTCAAAAGTCAAGCTGGCTTGGAGTTTGAAACTGTGTACCGCCGAAACCGAGAGGGGTACACAAATGATGACACTTACAGGTTCAAATTTCACACTCAATTACCGGGTAAAACGGTCGACTATTTCCGTGTTATGCATCCTGTTTTCGTGCGGAATACTCAATGCTCAGATAATTTCCCAGACGATTAAAGGTAGAGTGTTGGATAAAGACACCCAGGCTCCATTGATTGGTGCCAATGTAATGGTGCTTGGAACTGATCCAATTAGAGGTGCAACCACAGATCAAACCGGTCATTTCTGGATTCACAAAATCCCTGTGGGTCGCTATGACCTCAAAACCAGCTATATTGGCTTTGAACCTCAAATATTACCGGAAATTTTGGTAAGCTCGGGAAAGGAGGTGGTGGTAGCCTTTCAGTTAGTCCAATCAGTCCTTGAAACTGAGCAAGTCGTAGTTGATGGCACTACGAGTAAAGATATCCCCCAAAACTCAATGGCAGTCGTTAGTGCCAGAACATTTACAGTTGAGGAAGCTCGGAGATATGCAGGTGGAATGGATGATCCTGCCCGTCTGGCTTCATCGTTCGCTGGAGTCTCTACAGGTGCCGCCCAGGACAATGCCATTGTAGTAAGAGGAAATGCTGCAAAAGGATTGCTCTGGCAGGTGGAAGGCGTTCGAGTTCCCAGTCCAAATCATTTTCCTGACATCAATGTGGCTGGGGGTGGGTTTGTGTCTGTCTTGAGTAGTCATGTCCTGGGAAATTCAGATTTTTATACAGGTGCCTTTCCTGCTGAGTATGGAAACGCCCTGGCAGGTGTATTTGACATGAAACTACGCGAAGGAAATGCGGAAACCTCAGAGTATACATTCCAGGCAGGGGTTTTGGGTATAGATGCCGCGGCTGAAGGTCCATTAAAAGGAACCTCAGACGCCTCTTATATTTTTAATTACCGCTATTCGACGTTTGCGCTGATTAAGAGTTTTATTCCTTCAGAACAGATTCCTGAATATACTGATTACACCTTTAAAGTCACTGTCCCGACTCAGAAGTTTGGAAAATTCTCTTTTTGGGGTCTGGGGTCAAATGATTTAAATACAGAACCTGAAGAAGTAGATTCCAGTTTGTGGACCGCCTCCTGGGATAGAATCTCATATGATCTAGAAATGGGAATGAATGTACTTGGGTTGACCCATAAATTTCTGGCGACTAAGAATACATATATCAACACCAGCCTTGCTCGGTCTGGGTTGTATTCCTCGATGGAGATGTATCGTCTCAATGATGACTTGGTTCAGGAGGATTATTATGTCGCTGAAAATCAATCTGGAACCCTAACCCTGTCTTCCTATATAAATACAAGATTCAGCCGAGGACACACTAACAGGACAGGGCTCATTTTTGATCGCTTGAACTTTAGATTTGATCAAGCGGCTGCCCTTGACAATAGTCTACCCTTGACAAAACTGGTTGATCAGGATGATGCTGCAAATATGGTCCAGTTATATTCTCAGTCACGTTTTGCCTTGAACCCAAAGCTTGAGCTCAATGCTGGTATTCACTTACAACATTTCAGTGTAAATGACGAGCTTGTGTTGGAACCACGACTGGGGTTGATCTGGGAAATGGGTCCAACACGTACTATTAGTGTTGGGTATGGGGGTCACAGCCAGATGGAAGAATTGAGGGTTTATTTTATTGAAGAGACCCCAAATGGATCAATCATATATCCCAATAAGGATTTAGGGTTGTCCAAAGCGCATCACCTCGTACTGGCTTATCAACAGAGATTGTCCTTGAATACTATTATGAAAATTGAGCCATATATTCAATTCGCTGAGAACGTGCCTGTTATTCAGGACAGCTCTTTTTCAATGTTGAATTTTACTCAAGATTTAAGTTTTAATAGTCCGTTGGTAAATGACGGTGTGGGACACAACTATGGTCTAGATATCACGCTGGAGCGCTTCCTGACGAATAACATGTACTTCCTCATGACAGCTTCGTTTTTTGAGTCCAAATATACAGGGGGTGATGGCATAGAAAGGGATACCCGATATGCCACAGGCTATGTTGTAAATGGATTGATGGGGAAAGAGTACCTGCTGGGCAGGACGAAAGAGAATATTTTAGGTCTAAATCTAAAACTAAAGGTAGCCGGAGGGGCAAGAAGGTCACCACCTGATATAGCGCGCACTTTTTCAGCACAGGAGATAGTTTCAGATGAAACACGTGCTTTTGAAGAGCAGGATTCTGATAAAGCGATGCTGGATATCAGTTTGACATTTCGGAAAAACAAAGCGCTGTATTCCAGCGTTTGGGCTCTACAGGTTATGAATGCACTTGGGAGTCCGAGTGCTTCATACTATGAACTGGATTATGAACTGGACAAGGTGCGTTTAGTTGAGCAAGTAATAGTTGTTCCATCGTTAAGCTATAAGATAGAGTTTTAACCTCTGGAAATTCGTATTAGACTGGGTGGTGAACTATCTCGCCCACTTATTGCTGTCGCCAGAGGACGATCTTTCCCGACTGGGAAATATCATGGCAGATTTTATGCGGGATGTGGAGCTTGAAAAACTCCCCCCGCTCGTCCAACAAGGAATTCAACTCCACCGATCAGTAGATGTCTTTACGGATACTCATCCAACGGTACGAGAATTAAGAAAAATTTTTAGCAGTGAACGCCGCCGCTTCTCAGGAGTTGTTCTGGATGTAGTTTTCGATCACTTTCTTATCAAACATTGGTCTGAATACACAACCCGCCCCTTTGATCAATTTGTAGATGAGTCCTATGCAGCATTGTGGCGTCAGAAAACGTTGATGCCTGAACGTATGGAGATGGTCGTGGGGTGGATGATCAAGCGGGATTGGATTCGCTCATACTCAGAGATATCTCATGTGGGTAGAGCATTGGATGGATTGGCGGGTCGTTTGAAAATGGAACACGGTTTTCACGGAGCAATTGTGGAGGTTCAAGCGCAATACAATGCCATTGAAAACGGATTTTTGAAGTTTTTCCCTCAACTCTATGAACATGTTGAGAAGCACAGCACCAGGGATAAAAAAGCCTGAAAGATATTCGATGTATGAGTAAATAAAGCGGTGATATCTGAGGTGAATTATTCTATTATCTTGCGGTAATAATTATTGAAAGGATATATAATGCGTATTAGGGTTTTTATAGTATTAATGATAGCCATCATGACTATGGTTGCGTGTGAATCAAAAGAGAGAGTTAAGGCTCCTAAAAAAGGAATGCCTATGGGAGCTCAGAAGTCAGCATACGCAGATAAGCATACTGTTGAAGTTCAGGAAGTTATCCAGGCTGCTTCATATACCTATCTCCGTGTTACAGAAGACGGCAAGGAATATTGGATTGCAACAGCCAAACAACCTATTGAAGCTGGTATTACTCTTACCTATGGTGACGGTCTTGAGATGAAGGACTTCACGAGCAAAGAGCTCGATAGAGTCTTTGAGAGTATCTTTTTTGTTGGCCTGATGGGTACTTCAAACAGTACCGCCCTAAAGGGGGATGGTGTATCACCCCATAGCAACAAAAAGGTCTCCGCAGCAAAGAGTATCTCAGTTGAAAAAGTTGCTGGAAGTATGAGCATTGAAGAACTATATGCTGATATGTCCGCTATTGACGGCAAGGTTGTGACGGTACGAGGAGAGGTTACTAAATTTAACTCTGGTATCATGGGTCGGAATTGGATCCACCTCCAGGATGGCACAAGCAAGGATAATTATTTTGATGTGACCATTACGACGAACGTCACGGTTAAAGAAGGTGATGTTGTCATGTTTAGTGGCAAAGTTGCTCTGAATAAAGATTTTGGTGCTGGCTATATATATGATTTGATCATCGAAGAAGCGGAAATCGCTGCTGAGAGTTAAACTCAACGTAAATGATTTTGAAAAGGGCAAGGTCTGGACCTTGCCCTTTTTTGTATCAGTTACGATTTAACGCTAACGAAAATTTGTTCATTCAATACCTGGAATAAAAAAGTTCTGATACCCACTTTGACAAGCTCAGTGTCCAGAGTCTACTGGTCTTTCAGGTCCGTTTCCTAATTCCTAATTTGTAATTCATAATTAGATTGCCTCCATGACCAAACCAGACATTTCGAAAAAGAAAATCTTCATCATTCATGGACCTAACTTGAATTTGCTGGGGACACGTGACCCTGAGCAATACGGAACCTTAACACTGGATAAGGTGAATTCTGCAATTCGGAAGAGGGCCCATGACCTGGGTCTGGAAACTCGGATCATTCAAACCAACCATGAGGGTCGCATCATTGACCTCCTGCATCGTCGGCGAAAGTGGGCTGATGGGATAATTATTAATCCAGGTGCGTTTACTCACTATTCATATGCCATTCGGGATGCCATTGAGGGAATTCACACGCCTGTGGTTGAAGTGCATTTATCCAATATTTATGAGCGTGAAGATTTTCGCAGCGTATCTGTCACCAAAGAGGTCTGTTCGGCCCAATTCTTTGGTAAAAAAGTAGATTCGTACCTTGAAGCACTTGAATATTTTACAAATCAGAAATAAACAGGAAGTACCAGGTAATCCTGCACGCTTCGAATCCGCTCAGCGTAACGACTTATAATCTTAACTTTTTAACAGCTAACTTCTAACTCAGGATCAACCATGTTATCCACTCTTGACTTCAGTATTATCATTTTCTTTCTGGTGGGCATTTCAGCCTATGGTATCTACAACAGTCGCTTTAATAAAACCTCTGAGGATTACTTCCTTGCAGGTCGCAACATGCCCTGGTGGGCTGCCATGCTATCCATTGTTGCAACAGAGACTTCAGTATTAACATTCATCAGTATCCCCGGATTGGCGTATCGAGATAATTGGTTTTTTCTACAGCTTGCACTCGGGTATATCCTGGGGCGTGTTCTGGTGAGTCTTTTTTTATTGCCTGCATATTTCAAAGGTGGAATCACATCCATTTATGAAGTGCTTGGTGATCGCTTTGGTATAAAAATTCAGAAAACAGCCTCAAGTGTATTTCTTGTTACGCGTATCCTGGCCGATGGAATTCGTTTTCTGGCGACCGCTGTGATCGTTCAGGTTGTCACGGGTTGGTCTCTACCTGTTGCCGTGATCGTGATCGGTGTAGTGACAGTGATTTATACCCTCATGGGTGGTATTCGAACAGTGGTTTGGGTAGATAGCTTTCAATTTGTCCTCTATATCGGCGGTGGTCTTATCGCGATTTTTTATATTCTAGGACACAGTGATGCCAGCTTTGGAACCATGATTACCCAATTAAACGATCAGGGGAAACTAGATATCGCCAGATGGGGGTGGAACTTGTTTTCTAATCCATGGCTTTTCTTCTCAGCTGTATTCGGGGGAATGCTACTTTCATTTGCCTCTCATGGAGCCGACTATATGATGGTCCAACGCGTTCTTTCTGTTCCCAATCTGGCAGGTGCCAGGAAAGCAATGGTGGGAAGTGGAATTTTTGTTTTTATCCAATTCGCAGTCTTTCTGCTGGCAGGATCGCTCATCTATATCTACCTCGGTGGAACAGAATTAGAAAAAGATCGTGAGTTCTCAACCTTTATCGTAAGTGAACTACCCGTTGGTCTCAAAGGGTTGCTCCTGGCAGGTGTGCTTTCAGCAGCCATGTCCACCCTTAGTTCATCCATTAACTCCCTGGCATCATCTACAACGACAGACTGGTTGGGTGGTAAGACTAGCATTAAAAACTCACGTTTGATAAGCCTGGGATGGGCAGTTGTCTTGATTGGAATCGCCCTGGTTTTTGATGAGTCAGACAAAGCTATTGTGGTCATGGGACTCGAAATCGCGTCCTTTACTTATGGTGGATTGTTAGGGCTCTTTTTATTGACCAAAATCAATCGTGACTTTTCTCAGGTCAGCCTGGTTGCCGGCTTACTCGCCTCAATGGGAATTGTGTTTGTGCTGAAAAACTATGGTCTGGCCTGGACCTGGTTTATCGGATTTTCAGTTCTGACGAATCTTATTGTCGTATATATGGTTGACTGGGGAATGAAGCTTAGGTCAAAATAGAAGATATAACCTTGCGAAGGATTTTTAAACCTTCGCAAGGTCGATTAAAAAAGGATGTTAGTGTCCTGTAACAACCGCTATTACAACAATGACAATCGTCATCAACCAGTTGTTGATATAGTGTTGTAAATTCAGACCCAACAATAGCAGGATATCACGTTCCAGTGCAGGTAGTTCCTTACCCTCACTCTCAATACTTCCAGATCGTTGAAAAGGACTATCCACTCGAAAGATATATTGTTCGATGGGCGAATCTTTTTTAACCCAGCTCCAGACACCACGGAGAAGGTCAAATGAGCGAAAGGTATATTCAGCTCCATCGCTAAGCACCAGCTTGCTTCTCTGAAAATCCTTCCAGTAAAAGTCCAGCTGTCCCAGTTGGTTTTGTGTAGCACTATCGTAGATGACCAGATTCATATTGGCTTTACCGTTGGACCGAAAGCGCAATTTCCGATCACCAATTTCTGCAGAACCATCAGGACTCCAGATGCCCTTTCGTTTGATGGTTCCATGGATCTTGGGACTTAATTGAAAGCTATAACTACGAGAGATTGAACCTTTTTTTGACCATGAAATTATTTTCTTCTCAGGCATAATATCTATCCTTTAACCTTTAGTCATCCAGCGCATGATGTTTGAAAACTTTAGCGGCACACCTTGCATAAGAATCGCTGTTCGGAAAATACGTGCGCCACCCCATGCAACCAATAGGGTAAATAATATAACACCAGCTAGCCCAACCCAGGGTTGCCAGGCAGGTATAGTGACAGGAGAAGCCAGTCGCAGGGTCATCACCATCGGTGTAAATGGAGGGATGAGGGATACAATGGTCGAAAATGTTGAAAGCGGTTCCTTTAAAACGGGCATCATAATAAACATGGGTACCATCATAGGAAACATGGCAGGAAAAGACAGGGACTGAGCATCCTTTGCATCATTAGCCACTGAGCCCAGACTGGTCATTAGTGCACCCAGCATAAACAGCAGGATTACCAGGTTAACCACAAACCAGGGGAGTATGTCATAGGGGATGTATTGTTCAAATCCCCGCCACTGCATAAACAGCGTTCCACCTCCCAGATATACCAGCGTACTGGTCAACGCGACAGCAAGGCCTCCCAGAATCTTACCAATCATGAATTGAAAAGGTGTAATAGAACCTAGAATGACTTCAACGATACGTTGCGTCTTCTCTTCCATTACAGCACTGAGTTGAGGCATGGCGCCCATCATGGACATCATAAACATGAGCATCATCATGACCAGAGGCACGGCTATGGCACGGATCTCATTACTGGCACCTGCATCCGTTACGGTTCCTGAATCATCTACAGTTAAAAGTCCTTTGGCTGTTATCCATGACCAGGCGAAGAGGTCAGGAATATCTGATTCATCAATTCCGGCTTCTTCCAGCCTGAGACGGCGGAGGTGATTGTTAAGAGGGTCACGTAACCAGCCTCGCATGTCATCCAGGGCTGCGCTTTCGGCATGATAGTTTGCCTGTGAATTTGAAGGATCAAGACTGGGGTGGATAATGGAGGATCCGATGTGCAAGAATGCATGTAGCTCTCCTGCCCGGACCCGATCGGACAACTTCCCTAGTTGTACCATAAGTGCGGCCGTATCTGGCTCCTCGAACTCAATTTTATAGGCAGGTTGAATCTGACTACTGTCTTCTTCGCTGAAAATGTGTTGGGTGTTGCGAACACGAGCGGCTTCCTGGAGTGTTTCAGTGAATTCACCGGTTTCATCAATGACGACAATATGGCGTTCACGAATATCCACATGATCCTTGAGTAAAACCATGGCGATCATACTTCCACTCATAAAGATAGGTAACATGACCAGACCAATAATAAATCCCTTGGTGCGAACAGCGGCATAATATTCACGAAGCGCGAGTCTGAATACTTTATACATGTTCTACCTCCTTGGCGCCAGCAATACGGACAAAAATATCATGTAGAGATGGTTTCATCAGTTCAAAACTTAACAGCACATTCGTTTTCATTAATTCTCGTAAAATCTGTTGAGGGTCAGCATTGCTAGCAATGCGTAACTCCTGAGCCTGGCCAAAATCATGGACATGCTCAACGCCACTAATACTATCCAGCCCTACAGCTTTGTTTTCACATCGAATGCGCAAGGTGTCGCTCCCATACTTGTCCTGAATTTCACTTAAAGTACCATCCAGAACCTTTTTACCTTTATGAATCATAAATACATAGTCGCATACTTTTTCAGCAGTAGCCATGTCGTGGGTACTAAAAATGATGGTAGCGCCACCCTTTTGTAGTTCTAACATAGCCTGAAGCAATACATTAGTATTGACAGGGTCAAGTCCACTAAAGGGTTCATCAAGTATGACAAGTTTTGGATGTGAAATGACAGTGGAGATAAACTGTACTTTTTGGCTCATGCCCTTACTGAGGGCCTCAACCTTTTTACTTGACCATTCACTTAGCTCCAACTTTTCAAGCCATGCATCAACTTCCTTATTCACAGAATGACCAGTTTTAAGTTCCCCGTAGAACTGTAAGAGTTCTCTAATTTTCATTTTTTTGTAAAGACCGCGTTCTTCAGGTAAATATCCAATCATGTCATTGTCAGTTTCCTGCCGCGGGGATCCAAGAACTTCAATATCACCAGAGTCAGCATTAAAAATGTTCATGATCATACGAATGGTGGTCGTTTTCCCAGAACCATTCGGTCCGATAAAACCATAAATACTGCCAGAGGGGACTTCAAGGGACAGATCATCGACAGCAACAAAGTTACCAAAAGATTTTTTGATGTTTGTAAGTGCGAGGGCGTTCATTGTGAACTTCTCCTATATGTGTAAGTATTCCTCTCAATATAGATGAAAGTATTGCATTACACGAAATTTTCGATGAGAGGCTGGTATATACGTGTGTTGGCAATATAGAGCGATATGGGAAGAATTGTAAAAATTAAAAACGAACTTGCTGAAACGTGCCAACAACTGAATTGGACAATCAATGGATCAGAACCTAGTCTTTGAGTAATGAAGAAGACGGAGTGACTCGTTGTGGACTAGCGAATGTGATTCAGTATTCAATGAAGGTCGCTTAAAGCCCCTAAAGTAGTATGTACAGAAATAGAGTTATATATGCCCTGCATCATTTTATAGTACATAGATTGATGGTTTTATATAGAAATTGCGATGTTTTAATTAAAACTAAGCAAATTGCGTGTTAAAACATCTGTCGCTACAGCGGTTTATAGTTCAATTTCGCTGGAAACATCTATGTTCCACTAAAGGATTTTCAATAAGTAGGTGTTCGTTTGTGCAGTATAAAAATTTTGAATAATCCAAATCTGATCAAGGTGCATAACATTACACCGGGGTAAAAAATGCACACTAGGAACGTCGAAGAGCAGGAGGGTTTCTTGAGCCATGGTGCAGTGTGGGTCAAAATCTGGATGATTGACGGCAATATTAACAGTGACTGAATGGTCATGTTGATTTGTAAAGCCATATCCAATTATCCGACACCTGATTCAATTGTGTACCCGTAATGGTACTCATTGAGTCAATAAGTCTATATTACCAACATGTTAAATGACGACCAGCAGGTCGGTAATGATGTTGTCCGTTAAGTCAGTTTAGATTATCGTCAATAAACGTTGTGTGGATAAGTGAATATTAGATTTGCGATGATTTGCGCTATCGCCCCATTTTTTGCTATTTAAGACCACTGTTATCACATAGGAAATATTCGCAGGGGTACCTGCAAATACATCCGGTGGTGCACAATAGTGCCACTTTTATGCTCTTTTACTTGTTTCTTTATGGGAAAAAGCGTGTTCTCTATCAGGTGACAATTGCTGTGAGAATTTGTAAAATGTGCTTCCAGCAGGTAGCTTCGTCAAATATCTTCAAAGTTTGAATAGAGGATTATATGCGTAGCGAAAAACTGGTTGTACATGGTGCTCGAGAGCACAATCTTAAAAATGTTAACTTAGAACTCCCAAGAGATAAATTTATAGTTATAACTGGACTCTCAGGTTCAGGTAAAACATCCTTAGCTTTTGATACAATATATGCAGAGGGGCAACGACGTTATGTAGAATCACTTTCTGCATATGCCCGCCAATTCTTAGGCTTAATGGAGAAACCCGATGTGGATTATATCGATGGACTTTCTCCAGCTATCTCAATTGAACAAAAAACTGCCGGTCGAAATCCAAGATCCACAGTAGGTACGGTAACTGAAATTCATGATTATCTGCGCCTTCTTTATGCTAGAATTGCCAAACCAGAATGCTATAACTGTGGTAGACCCGTTACACGCCAAACCGTTCAACAAGTCGTTGACTCAATTTTAAACTTAAAAGCTGATGCACACATTCAGATTCTCTCTCCTATTGTAAGAAGCAGAAAAGGCGAGTTTAAAGAAATATTTAAGGAGATTAAAAGAGAAGGCTTTGTTCGCGTTCGGATAGATGGGAAAATCCAGGAAGTCTCCAGAACAGTATCTCTTGAAAAGAACAAGAAGCACAAAATTGAAATTGTCATTGATCGACTTGTTATCAACGAAGAGTTTAAAGATCGCCTCACTGATTCAGTTGAACTTGCGTTAAAACATGGATCAGGAATGGTTATCATTGATGTGGTTGGTGAAGAGGAGCATGTCTTCTCAGAACACTATGCCTGTCCTTACTGTGAGATCAGCTATCCTGAACTAGAACCTCGCCTGTTTTCATTTAATGGTCCTTATGGTGCTTGCCCTAGTTGTGATGGCCTAGGCATGCAGACCAGTATGGATATCAATCTTATTGTCCCAGATAAACGTAAAAGTCTTTTGCAAGGTGCCGTGGCCCCATTAGGTGAACAGCCACGAGGTAATTGGTATGCTGCCATTCTTAAAAGTCTCTCAACCCATTACAATTTCAAGTTTACCCAACCCTGGAGCTCAATCAGTGAGGAAGCCAAGCATGCCATCATCCGTGGAACAGGTGATCAGAAAATTAAAATGGCATATGAGTCAGATAGGTGGAAAGGCGAATACGAGGGTGGCTTTGAGGGAGTAATTCCAAATTTAGAGCGCCGTTACAAGCAGACCACTTCACCGGGAGTCAGAAAGTGGATCGAAGGATTTATGAGCTCACTTCCCTGTGAAACATGTGGAGGGTCAAGACTACGAATCGAAGCAAACCACATTCTACTGGGCAAAAAGAGTATAACTGAATTAAGCTATCTTCCCATTAAAGAGCTTCACACTTTCTTCGAACAATTAAAACTTACAAAAACAGAAGAGCTCATCGGTAAACAAATCTTGAAAGAGATTAAGGAGCGATTGAGTTTTCTGGTCAATGTTGGCCTGGACTATTTAAATCTATCCAGAACAGCTGGCACATTATCTGGTGGTGAAGCACAACGCATCCGCCTTGCAACTCAAATTGGTTCACAACTTGTAGGTGTTTTATATATTCTGGATGAGCCTTCCATCGGTTTGCATCAGCGCGATAATCGTCGACTCATCGAAACGCTCAAGCATCTCAGAGACTTAGGGAATACTGTCCTGGTTATTGAACATGATCAGGAAACCATGGAAGAGGCAGACATTCTGGTCGATGTGGGTCCAGGTGCCGGTGAACATGGTGGTGAGATCGTTGCTTCTGGCCCACCGAAAACTTTTCTGAAAAACAAGGTCTCTCTAACAGCGAAGTATCTTACAGGCGAACTCTCTATACCAGTTCCCCAACAGAGACGTGAAGGAAAGAACAGTAAAATCACGCTAACGGGTGCCCGTGGAAACAATCTTCAAAAAGTGACTGTCGATTTCCCCCTTGGAAAATTTATTTGTGTTACCGGCGTTTCCGGATCTGGAAAATCATCACTCATTAATCAGACACTTTATCCAGCCATGGCTCGATCCATCTACAGCACAAAAATCACAACCTTGCCTTTTGACCGTGTAGAGGGTCTGGCTTATATAGATAAAGTTATCAATATTGATCAATCTCCAATTGGACGAACGCCGCGCTCGAACCCGGCGACCTACACAGGGGCGTTTACATTTATCAGGGATCTATTTTCTCAGCTGCC
This sequence comes from Fidelibacterota bacterium, assembly GCA_016844945.1. Classification (GTDB taxonomy): domain Bacteria; phylum Fidelibacterota; class UBA8477; order UBA8477; family JABMPR01; genus JABMPR01. The sequence goes on from JAERTJ010000027.1 coordinate 52,803, forward strand.
TGAATCAAAAATCAGAGGATATAAACCAGGACGCTTTTCATTCAATGTGAAAGGGGGGCGTTGCGAAAGTTGTCAGGGTGATGGTATTCGTAAAATTGAAATGCATTTCCTCCCAGATGTCTATGTCCAATGTGAAGACTGTAAAGGCAAACGATACAATCGCGAGACACTACAAATATTGTATAAGCGTAAAAATATTGCCCAGATACTCGACATGTCTGTTGAGGAGGCATATGGTTTCTTCAAGGCAATCCCATCACTAAAGAGAAAGCTAAAGACACTGGTAGATGTTGGGCTGGGATACATAAAGTTAGGTCAACAGGCAACCACACTCTCTGGTGGTGAAGCTCAGCGAGTCAAGTTAGCCAGTGAGTTGAGCAAGGTGGGAACGGGTAGAACCTTTTACATATTAGATGAACCAACCACAGGATTGCATTTCGCTGATGTGAATATGCTACTAACAGTCCTCAATCGTCTGGTAGATAAAGGCAACACAGTCCTGGTCATTGAGCATAATCTTGATGTGATCAAATCAGCAGACCACGTGATTGATCTGGGTCCAGAGGGTGGAGATGGAGGAGGCGAACTCCTGGCTATCGGAACACCCGAACAAGTAGCCAAAACGAAAGGCTCATATACTGGGCACTATTTAAAAGAGATGCTCGGTAAATAAGAGGAAATGTCCCTTTGCTCAAACAAGGCATGACGATTTTGTATGTGTCCGATCAGGAAGCTTCTAAAGCATTCTACAAAGAGGTGTTTGGCTTTTCTCCCAGCATGGATGTACCTGGAATGACAGAATTTCAGCTAGTTGAAGGTCTGACTCTGGGGTTGATGCCTCGAGCGGGAATTCAGGCTCTCATAGGGAAAAGTTGCCTTGAAAGTGAAGACCTCACTTCAGCAAAGGCAGAATTGTATATAACTGTTGATGATGCAGAGACCTACCTATCCAGAGCCATCAAGGCGGGCGCAAAACCGGTTCTGGGTGTTGAGGCACGAGACTGGGGTGATCGAGTTGGGTATTGCCAGGATTTAGATGGCTATATCATTGCCCTCGCGGAGACACAATAATGGGTGTGCATCGTCTATGATTGAGCCTTTTTCAACCTTAAGGCTTCACTTGGAAACCGCCCCCCCCGCCGACTATATTTGCCGGCACATTTTGGGATGTTAATGTCAGAATCAATAAGCAAAGAAAGACAAGCCTAGAAACAATCGATGAGTGATTTAACCCAGCCCCAAGTTTTAACTGAAGAACAGGAATTTGACCGCGCACTGCGCCCTCAAAGCCTGGCAGATTTTGTGGGACAGGAAGACACAGTTGCTCAGCTGAAAGTTTTTATTGAAGCAACAAAACAGCGTAATGAAGCGCTGGACCATGTGTTGCTTTTTGGACCTCCTGGATTGGGTAAAACAACTCTGGCTATGCTGGTTTCCAAGGAGTTGGGTGTCAATATTAAAATTACCTCTGGGCCCGTGCTGGACAAAGCTGCTGATCTTGCGGGGCTCCTCACAAACCTTGAAGACAGAGATGTGTTTTTTATTGATGAAGTACACCGAATCAACCATATCGTAGAAGAATATTTGTACTCCGCCATGGAAGATTACCGTATCGACATCATGATTGATAAGGGTCCCAGTGCCCGAAGTGTACAGTTGAATCTGGAACCATTTACTCTGGTTGGCGCAACAACACGAGCCGGCCTGCTAACCCCACCAATGCGTGCCCGTTTTGGTGTGGTTTTGAGGATGGATTTTTACGCTGCTGAACAATTGCAGAAAATCATCAAACGCTCTGCCAATATCTTGAATGTCCCTATTGATGACGAGGGAGCTCTGGAATTGGCCAGAAGAAGCAGGGGTACTCCGCGTATCGCCAATAGACTCTTGCGTCGAACACGAGACTATGCTCAGGTCAAGGGCAACGGATCCATTAACAAGCAAATTGCAGATGATGCTCTTGGTATGCTGAATGTTGATGAATATGGTCTTGATGATATGGATAAGCGCATTTTGAGCGCACTAATTGAAAAATTTGAAGGTGGACCTGTGGGATTAAACTCACTTTCAGTTGCTGTTGGTGAAGAAGCCAATACGTTGGAAGAAGTCTATGAACCTTTTCTGATCATGGAAGGGTTTCTGGTCAGGACCTCTCGTGGTCGACAGGCGACACCTCAAGCATACAGACATCTTGGCTTTGTATTAAAAGCCGAGTTACCACAAACCAACTTGTTTCAAAGAAAGAAAGATTGATATATGCTGTTTGATCGTGCCAAAGCCCTAACTTTATCAGACTTCGATTATGAACTCCCAGATGAGCTCATTGCCCAACATCCAACTGCCAAACGTGACGGATCTAAGTTGCTGGTCATGGATGCCCAGTCCGGTGATGTTAAACATAGTAAATTTTCCAAGGTTGTGGATGCTCTCCAAAAAGGAGATGTTCTCATACTTAACAACACCAAAGTGTTCCCCTCAAGACTTTTTGCTCGTAAGGATAAAACCGATACTGAAATCGAACTTTTTCTCCTGCGTGAGCTTGGAAACAACCTCTGGGAAACCCTGGTAAAACCTGCTCGTAAAGTCCGGGTTGGCAATAAATTGGTCATCGAGGATAAAATCACCTGTGATGTAGTGGACAACACTGTTTCAGGCGGTCGCGTTGTGCGCTTTGATAAAAATGGAGGAGACTTCTACTCCATTCTGGATGAGGTTGGTCAGTGGCCCTTACCCCCCTATATCGAACGTGAAGCCAACGCTGATGATAGAGATCGATATCAGACAGTTTATGCCGAACATAGAGGTGCCGTTGCTGCACCCACTGCCGGTCTCCACTTCACAGAAAATCTGCTAAAAAAAGCTAGAGCCAAAGGTGTTGAAATTCAATATGTGACTTTGCATGTGGGTCTGGGTACGTTTAGACCTGTTAATGTTGAGGACATCACTAAACACCAGATGGATGCCGAATACTTTAACGTTCCCGTAGAAACTGTAGATGCCATCAAAAAAGCCAAAACTGAAGGACGGCGTGTGATTGGTGTAGGCACCACTGTGGTAAGAGCTCTGGAATCTGCCGTCATGTATCCGAGAGAATTGGAGCCTGGTGATGGATGGACCAACAAATTTATCTACCCACCCTATATTTTTAGGGTCGTAGATGGGATTATCACTAATTTTCACCAACCTAAATCCACCCTATTGATGCTGGTTTCAGCCTTTTCATCAAAGGAAAAGATTCTTAATGCATACAAGGTGGCAGTAGATAAGAAATATCGATTCTTTAGCTATGGCGATGCCATGTTTATTTCATAAATGATTTATTTTATGTGTCTGGCTGAGGCCCGCGAAGCCTGTAAGTCAACAAGCCAATAAAATGATTGACCACTATGTCACACAAACCTTAATAAACCACCATCAGGTTTATAACGGTCTTAGTGAGTTTTGGTGTCTTCGAGTCTTGATGGCAAACAAAAACTAAGGTTTATGTCAATGAAGCCCACATCAGAAAATCCACAATTTCGAATTGGCACCGGATATGATGTTCATCGGTTGGTAGAAGGACGTGACCTGGTTCTTGGGGGGGTCAATATCCCCTTCGAAAAAGGCACATTGGGTCATTCAGATGGAGATGCCCTGACTCATGCAATCGCAGATGCGGTTCTGGGTGCGCTGGCTCTCGGCGATATTGGTCAACACTTTCCAGATACATCTCCAGATTATGAAGGTGTCTATTCCATAGACTTGCTCAAGCATGTTGTGGGACTCATCGGGGATAAGGGCTACACCGTTTCCAATATTGATTCTACCCTCATTCTTCAGCGCCCGAAAGTTATGGGATATTTACCTGAGATGCGCCAGAGGCTGGCTGAAGCCATGGGCATTGCTCTGGATCAAGTCTCTGTAAAAGCCACCACGACTGAAGGTTTGGGTATGACCGGAACGGGTGACGCTGTGGCAGCGCAAGCAACGTGCCTTCTAGCAAAAATTACACGTGATTAACATAAAATTGACTCTGAAGCGTTTTTACAGTGCTAGAAACCCTATTTAATTTTATTGAGCAATCCCCACCCTGGTTGGTGTTTGTAACCGTCTTTCTCGCATCCTATGTTGAGAACATCTTCCCACCTATTCCTGGAGATACCATATTGATTTTTGGTGCTTATCTGGTGGGTCGCGGAAACCTTTCATTTAGCATGGCTTTGGCAACCACTCTCACAGGAAGTGTCCTGGGATTTATGACCCTGTATGTTGTGGGGTTCAAATATGGTCGCGGATTTATGTATTCAAAAACCCAGACCTGGTTTTCACCAAAAAGTCTTGAACGTGTTGAAAGATTGTTTGAGAAATGGGGTTATGGGGTGGTACTCATCAATCGCTTTCTAGCTGGCCTTAGAAGTGTAATAGGGCTGTTTTCAGGAATTGGCAAGCTCAGTATCTGGAAAGTCATCGTACTCTCAACCATTTCAAGTTTGTTCTGGAACGGGACCCTCATCTGGCTAGGGAGTTCTATCGGGGAAAACTGGGAACAGATAGGGGTCTACCTCAAGCGTTATAATACAGCAGTATCAATAGTTATTGTGACTATAATCGCTGGCTTCCTCATCCATCGCTATGTCATTGTAAAACACAATCTGGATGACAAGGAAGGCTAGTTACCAATTTGATCAGACAATAATCTTGTTCCGGTTGAGATTGAATGATCATTGACTCGGTAAACAGTCATTTTCCTGAGCTGGTTTCGAAAGTTTTATTACCTGCACAATTTGTAAAGAGTGAAACATCAGAACATCAATATTTAGGAGGGAACAATGGAAAGCTCAATAACCTGGTTTGAGATTCCCGTATCAAACATGGAAAAATCAAAAGCCTTCTATCAGGATGTTTTCCAGTGTGAGCTCCGTGACATGGAAATGGAGAAAGTTAAGCTGGCGATTTTCCCAGGCTCCAAAGTGTCAGGCGCGCTCATAGAAGAGCTTGGATATGTAGCTTCTGAAAGAGGGATCGTCATCTATCTAAACATTCCCGATACCATCGAAGCCGTTCTGGTAAGAGCCGAAAGATGTGGTGCACAGGTGATTACAGGAAAAACCTTGATACAGAAAGATGTTGGTTGGTCAGCCTCATTTCGCGATATCGATGGTAACATGATCGGACTCTACGAGTCAGTTTAACAACACCCCACAATTCAATTAAATACACGCCTAATAAATTTTAGGAGCAACGGGCGTATTGATATCCATTGCTCTCATGCCAGTTAATATTATTGAGTCTTGGCAATATAAATAATTAATAATAGCAAAATATATCTTGCAAAAGTATTGTGCGGAATTCAATTTATGCGCTAGAGGGCATAAATAGTTTTACCCATAAAATGCGACACTTATTTTCATTTTTTTATGATGAATCATGACAAAATGCCTCTTTAAAATCTACACAAGAAAACCATATAGGAGTATACAAGTGATAGCAAAAAACATTTTCACGACGCTACTGGTAGCACTGTTTCTCGTGAGTTGTGGCGGCGGGGATAACAAGGAAGCCACAAAAGCTGCTGCACCAAAATTGAGTCCCGATGGACTAACACAAGCTCAACTTGAACATGGTATTGGTCCAATCGCTGCTATGACATTGGAACCTATGGATGAAGCGCTCTCAGCAAAAGGAAAAGAAGTGTTTGACCTGAAGTGTGTAGCCTGTCACAAAACCAATGAACGCCTGGTGGGTCCACCTCTTTCAGGGGTTACGGAAAAACGCTCTCCAGCCTTTATTATGAACATGATCCTAAATCCTGATGAAATGGTTAAAAAACATCCTGAGGTGCGCGCTATGCTGGCTGAATTCTATGTGCCAATGACCTTTCAAAATGTGAGTCAAGATGATGCGCGTGCCATCTTGGAATATCTAAGGACTTTATAAGAAATCAATAATGGGGGCACAGGTTTAATAATCAATACGTAGGAGGAAAGCGTATGAACAAAACAACGATAAGGGTAGTAGGTGTGATTTTGGTGATTGCAACTTTTCTACTCATTTCGGAATGTGCAAAAAAAGAGAAACCCATTCTGGGTTCCAGTGATGCAGCATCAGCAGTATATGTTGCCCCTGGTGACTATGATGAATTCTACGCCTTCACTTCTGGTGGATTTAGTGGACAGATTGGTGTTTATGGTCTACCGTCGGGTCGGTTGTTTAGGGAAATCCCCGTTTTTTCAGTTGATCCTGAAAACGGGTGGGGATTTAATGAGGAAACTAAGGATATGCTCAAAACATCCTTTGGTCATATCCCCTGGGATGATTCCCACCATCCAGAACTTTCTCAGACCGATGGTGTCACTGATGGCCGTTGGATTTTTATCAATGGCAATAACACACCACGTGTTGCTAGAATTGATCTAAAAAATTTCGAAACAGCTGAAATCATCGAAATCCCCAACTCCGGTGGAAATCACGGGTCACCCTTCATCACTCAAAATTCTGAGTATGTCGTGGCATCAACCCGCTTTAGTGTTCCAATTCCACAGGCAGATGTACCCATTGATACCTACAAAGAAAACTTCAACGGAACCATTACATTTATTAAAGTGAATCCAGATGATGGTCATATGAATATTGAGTTCCAAATCCTGGTACCCGGTTTTGATTATGATCTGGCAAGTGGTGGAAAAGGTCCTTCACATGGCTGGGCATTCTTTACCAGCTACAACACCGAACAGGCAAACACTTTACTAGAAGTGAATGCTTCCAAGAATGACAAAGATTTTATCGCAGCCGTCAACTGGAAACTTGCTGAAAAATATCTCGCTGAAGGAAAAGGCAAAACACGTCCCGGTGAGCATTATACCAACCGTATGAACCACAGTACTCACTCTGCAGAATCAACGCTTAGCAAAACAGTTACTGTACTCTATCCAGAGGACTGTCCTGGTTTGATTTATTACCTGCCAACACCAAAATCACCCCATGGTGTAGATGTTGATCCATCAGGTGAATACATCGTTGGTGGTGGTAAACTTGCTGCTGTTGTTTCCGTGCATTCATTTTCCAAGATGTTGAAAGCCATTGAAGACGAGAAGTTTATTGGTGAAGCTGGTGGTATTCCTGTTCTTGATTATGACGCTACCATCGCTGGCGAAGTAACAAACGTTGGTCTGGGTCCACTGCATACAGAGTTTGATGGAAAAGGTTATGCCTATACATCTGCTTTTATTACGTCCGAAGTTGTGAAGTGGAAATTGGGCACCTGGGAAGTTGTTGACCGTATCCCAACCTACTATTCATTAGGACACCTTATGATCCCTGGTGGCGGTAGCATGAAACCCTGGGGTAAATACCTTGTCGGATTGAACAAAATGACCAAGGATCGTTACCTTTCTACAGGCCCTGAGCTGGCACACGCAGCCCAGCTGATTGATATCTCAGGTGAAAAAATGAGACTCCTGTTAGATTTTCCCACCGTTGGTGAACCCCACTATGCACAGGGAATTCCAGCTGATCTAGTCCATCCCAATACCACTAAAATCTATGAGCTAGAGGAGAATACTCATCCTTATCGCGCACTCAGCGAAAAGGAAGCACGCGTAGAACGAAGTGGAAATGAAGTCCATGTTTATATGACCACCATTCGAACCCACTTCAAACCGGATAACATTGAAGGTATTAAAGTCGGGGATGTGGTTTACTTCCATGTAACGAACCTTGAACAGGATTGGGATATTCCACATGGTTTTGCTATGCAGGGAGCCAGAAACTCAGAGCTCTTGATTATGCCAGGCGCTACGAATACTCTACGCTGGGAGCCACAAAAAGTTGGTGTTTTCCCATTCTATTGTACTGATTTCTGCTCAGCGCTGCACCAGGAAATGCAAGGCTATGTGAGAGTTTCACCCAAGGGGTCAAGCGTCCCCTTATCGTTTAACTAGAATAAAAAAATCATAGGCTGGGGGCTACACGTCCCCAGCTTTTGTAACTAAATGGATGGTATTGGAATGAAGAAAAACTCAAGGTGGATTCTAGCAGTGAGCACCTTACTCTTGATCGGGACCTACATCTTCCCGCTGTGGTCCATTACCGTCGAGGCCCCACAATACCCAGAAGGGTTAGGGATATATATTCGTATCAATACAGTGGATGGTCATGCAAAAAATGATTTGAAAAACTTGAACCTTGTGAACCATTACATCGGGATGAAGGAAATTGTGCCTGAATCTATCCCTGAACTAAAGTTTATGCCTCCTATCGTAGGCTTTTTGATGGTTTCCGGACTGTTGGTTGCCTGGAAAGGTGGTAAGAAATCGCTCTATATCTGGCTGACTTTCTTCTCTTTGCTTGCCGTGGCAGGCCTAATAGATTTTTATCTCTGGAATTACGACTTTGGTCACAACCTGGACACAGAACATGCAGCCATTAAAATTGAGGGCATGACTTACCAACCCCCACTTTTTGGTACAAAAACCATGTTGAATTTTGTGACAACATCCCTTCCTTCCTGGGGTGGTATTTCAGCATTTGTTTCCATTTTTCTTGGCTATTTCGTCGTGTTTCAAACCTGGAGAGATAAACAGTCATCATGATCAAACCGGTAGCCACGCTAACTGTCTTTTTGACAACACTCCTGATAACTGGCTGTGAGCCAACCGTCCAGGCTATTAACTATGGTCAGGATGGGTGTAGTTATTGTCGCATGACCATTGTTGAAGAACACTATGGGTCTGAACTGCTAACCACCAAGGGCAAAGCGCATAAGTTTGACTCCATAGAATGCCTAGCAGCCTTTGCTATTAAGGGTGAAGTTGAGACAGAGAAAATTCACGGGATGTATTTTACTGATTTTGAAGATGCTGGTAACCTGCATCCTCTCAATGAGATAATTTTTGTTCATACCCAAAAATTAAAAAGTCCCATGGGTTTGAACCTCTCTGCCTATCGAACCCAGAAAACAGCAGATGATGTGGCTTTATTATATTTTGGCGAAACCATGACCTGGGAGCAGGTCCAGAGTTATGTAGAAACGGCCTGGTTGAAATAGATGCTCAATAGATTCACCATACTGCTTGCCTTTTTGATCCCTTCAATTGCCTTTTCAACAATCATCCGGGTAGGAATCAATCAACCTCAAAAGACAATTTCTGCAGGAATTGCTGCCACAGAAGCAGGAGATACCCTTGAAGTTCATCCTGGTATTTATGCAGAAAATGGTCTCTCTGTTCCTCACAGATTGTCGCTGATTGGTATTGGAAACCCCACAGTTGATGGTCGTCATTCTGGGGAGATTCTCACTGTTCATGCCGACAGTGTTAGTATTGAAGGTTTCACCTTTAAAGGCTCTGGCTTGAGTCACCTGGATGAAAATGCAGCTGTACGATTTGAAGAAGCACACCATGGTCGCATCAGCAATAACCAATTTGTAGACAATTTTTTCGCCATCTATATTTCCAAATCAAGTCATTGTTTGATTCAAGACAATACCATTCAGGGCGATGCCAAAACTGAGTCAAGATCAGGGAATGCCATCCATCTATGGTATTGTAAGGATGTCACTGTTCAGGGAAACAAGATTTCCGGCCATCGTGATGGTATTTATCTTGAGTTTGTGGAAGCATGTGAAGTGAAATACAACCATAGTACACAAAATCTTCGCTATGGTCTGCACTTCATGTTTTCAAATCACAACAAGTATCATGATAACCGCTTTGACCATAATGGTGCTGGAGTGGCAGTTATGTACTCCCGCCATGTCGATATGCACAATAATATTTTTGCGGACAATTGGGGTACTGCCGCTTATGGATTACTACTCAAGGATATCTACGATAGTAATATCATAAATAACCAATTTACTCAGAACACCATAGGTATGTATTCAGAGGCATGTAATAGAGTTCAAATTGAGCGCAATAACTTTGAGGGCAACGGATGGGCTGTCAAGATCATGGCAAATTCCATGGACAATATTTTTATCCACAACAATTTTCTTTCCAACACCTTTGATATTGCCACAAACAGTCGCCAGAATTTCAATGCCTTTAATCAGAATTATTGGAACCGGTATCGTGGCTACGATATGGATAAAGATGGCATTGGAGACGTTCCGTTCAGACCGGTTAAGCTGTTTTCTCTACTTACAGAAAAAAATGAACCGGCACTCATGCTCATGCGCAGCATTTTTGTCGAAATTTTGGATCTAGCTGAAAGCTATCTTCCCATCTTAACCCCTGCTACACTTGTTGATGAGCAACCTCTCATGAGGATGCATCAATGATCAATATTACAGGGTTGAAGAAGCGGTTTGGTCGCCTGGAAGTGTTAAGGGAGCTGGATGCACAAATCCAGGAAAACAAAATTACTGCAATTGTAGGTCATAACGGATCAGGCAAAACCACGCTTATTAAATGCCTGCTCGGTCTGGATAAGTATGATGGTGGCGATATTTTTATCAACAATTTCAAGCTCGATGGTGATTGGGGATATAGAAATCAGATTGGATACATGCCACAAATTGCCCGCTTCCCTGAGAATCTCACGGCTTCTGAAATTATTAGCATGATCTCTGATTTACGTGCTGGACCAGTCACGACAGCAGATGATTTGATCAACTATTTTAGACTCTCTGACGAAATGGAAAAGCCATTAAAGACCTTATCTGGAGGAACACGACAAAAAGTAAATGCTGTACTGGCATTTATGTTTAACCCTGATCTTCTCATACTCGATGAGCCAACGGCAGGACTGGACCCTATCTCAAGTAGCCTTTTGAAGGACAGAATTCACGCCGAGAAGGAAGGCGGTAAAACAATCATTATTACCTCCCATATCATGAGTGAGATTCAAGAGTTGGCCGATACAATATTATACCTGTTGGATGGTAAAATCTTTTTTGAAGGTCCCGTAGATGAGCTGATCGAGCAAACAGGCGAGAAGAACCTTGAACGCGCCATTGCCAAAATGATGTCCTGATGCCATGACGACCCTGATTAAAATTATCAAGTATCAATTGCATGACCTTTTAAGGGGCAAATGGTTTGTGGTTTATACTGCGGTATTCTTTTTGCTCACCGATGGTCTGTTTCGCTTCGGAGGAGATCCGAATCAGGTCTCTCTCAGTCTTATGAATATTGTGCTGTTTATTATCCCCCTGGTCAGCATTGTTTTTGGAACCATGTTCTTTTACAACTCACGTGAGTTTATGGAGTTACTCCTCTCGCAACCAATCAGCAGGATATCCCTATTCCTGGGGCTTTATCTTGGACTTGTTCTGCCGCTTTCCGCTGTATGTCTCATAGGTGTTGGCGTCCCGTTTATGTATCATGCAGGAATCCAGACCGGTGGATATTGGATTCTATTGATTGTTGGTGTTTCTCTGACCTGGGTATTTACAGCCCTGGCGTTTCTGATTGCAGTAATGACAGACCAGCGGGTGAAAGGTGTTGGTTTCACAATTGTATTGTGGCTCTTTTTCGCTATCCTGTATGATGGAATAATCCTGTTTATTTTATTTGCCCTAGAAGAATATCCTCTTGAAAAGTTAACCCTGTTTCTCTCCATGCTCAACCCCATAGACCTGGGAAGAATTATGATGCTGTTACAATTTGATATTGCAGCATTGATGGGTTACACGGGAGCTCTTTTTTCAAAATTTTATGGGAATATCCTTGGAACGACTGTTGCTGTTTTAACGCTTTGGTCGTGGTGCCTTCTACCTCTGTGGTTTGCTTACAAAACCTTTTCGAAGAAAGATTTTTAATATGATTTTATCGCGTACTACCGAATATGCAATTCGACTCATCTTCTATCTGAGTGACCGCCAACCATTACCCCAATATGTTAGAATCAAGGATGTCGCCTGTGATTTAGATGTTTCATATAATCAATTGGCAAAGGTGGCAAATGTACTCATCACCAATGAAATCCTTAAGTCGAATACAGGTCCCTCCGGAGGTATTGATCTATGTGATCATGCCAACAGCCTCCCGCTTTCGGTGGTGCTTGAGGTTTTTGGTGAGAAAGAAGTTTTTGACAAGTGCATCCTAGGGTTGAATGAGTGTTCCGACACAAACCCCTGCCCCATTCATACGGTATGGGGTACCACAAGAGGAGAGTTAAAGATTGTATTTTTCGAGAAGACACTAGGTGATCTGAAGGCTGAAGCGATGTTGCCAATTTTTATGGGAAATGATTGACAGGATTAATTGAAGTGGGGATGAAATTCATAATCAGAGGAGAACAAAGATGCGAAGTGTAAAAATCATGCTGGTGTTTTGTCTAACGATAATGGTTTTTTTTGCCTGCTCAACAGGGGAAGACAATAATGCCGCAAAAGTGACAACAACATTTGCCAAGGATCATAATCAGGCAGGCGTTAAAGACGATGTCTCAGACCCAAACATTCTTCAAATTGCCATGGGTAGTCCAGACCATACCACTCTGGTTGCAGGTGTGGTAGCCGCACAACTTGAGAATGTACTTGTGGGAGCTGGTCCTTTAACGGTGTTTGCCCCAACCAACGCCGCATTTGAAAAGTTGCCCCCAGGCACCCTGGAAACCTTATTAAAACCGGAGAATAAATCCAAACTGGCTACGATTATCACATCTCACGCATCTCCTGGAACTTTCATGGGTGATGGCTTAAAAGATGGTGACAAACTGTATATGGCAACTGGTCAATACGTCGATGTAAAAGTGACAGAAGAAGGGACATTCGTCAACGGGAGCAAAATCTTGGGGACGGTCGACGCTGTTAATGGTGTGGTACATGTCATAGATGATGTGTTCCTGATCGCAGCCGGCTAGAGAACATCCTTGTGGCATGGCATCGCAGTTTCTACTGCGATGCCTATTTTAAGACCCTGGCACGAACCAAACATGTATTATTGAAATTCTAAAACCTTTTTGATCGCTTGAGTAAATGGCAATATCAGACTAGTTTGTCCGAAATAATGAAGGCTAGAGATTCCATAACAACAGTATTCGCAATTCTAGTGTTGCTTGCCTACTGTCTGGGAGTGGGATCCGTTTTTTTGCCTCTCATTGAATATGCAATGGATTATCAGCGAATTATTGCTGAAGAATGTGAAAACATTGAGAAACCTGAATTACAGTGCAATGGCGGCTGCTACCTGTCAAAGCAGATTACCAGGCAGGCAGTACCTGAATCTAAAGAACCTGGTACTAATATCGTCATTCTAAAATTAGGCATCGACCCTCACTTTGTAACAATCGCTGATATTCCACAGCTTATTATTTTCTCCAAATCATTTGAAGTGTCAGAATCCAACTATACCAATATCATTATAGAAAAGATGGGACAACCTCCTGAGTGCTAATTTGCCTTAATCCGTAAAATTAGTGTAAACTAAAATCTATTAGCAGGAGAAAAAATGAAGCTGCAAATACTGCTTCTCGTACTCCTTGGTTCATTATTTTTGACCCAGGGATGTGAGAAAAATGATGATGAAGTAAATGAAATTATAACAACAGAAAATATGATTCTGGTGGGGACAGAACAGGATAATGGCCTCTCTGTTGAGATGTATGTAGAAGAAGAGCTGAAGGTCGGGTTGAATAAAATATACTTCAAATTAGATGACAATGTCACCGAAGCTCAAATCACCCATAAACCAATGATGTACATGACAGGTATGAAGCATAGCTGTCCATATTCAAATCCAGGAAGCACACCCAATGAAGATGGCTTGTTTGAGAGTGAAGTTGTGTTCATCATGGCCAGTGGTGAGATGGGCAGCTGGGATGATACTGTCTCTGTCCAGAATATGGATGCCAATTCAACCCATACAGTAGTTTTTGATGACTTATCCGTGTCGGAAACAAACATGAAGAAAAATCTTGTCTCCCTGGATGCTGATTCAAACCAGGTGATCTATATTGTCACTCTGAATGGTTTGGAAAATCCGGAGGTGGGTACAAATGAATTCACCATAACGGTTCATAAAAAAGCCTCGATGATGAGTTTCCCTGAAGTAGCAGACATCTCACTGACGGTAGAACCCAGGATGCCTGATATGGGTCATGGTTCAGATGGGAATATCAACCCTGTGTATACAGAAAATGGGAAATATGAAGGGTCTGTGGTGTTCAGTATGACAGGATACTGGACCATCGACTTTGATTTTGTTATGGGTGGTGAAGATATGGGAACCATTCAATATGAAGTCAACTTTTAGAGCCATTATCATACTTTGTTTGGGCGGCAGTCTTGTTGCCCAAACTGGTACTATAAAAGGTCAGGTTCTAGACAGAACCTCCGGGTTACCCCTTATTGGTGCGAATGTTCTTGTCCTTGATTTTTCAATAGGAGATGCCGTTGGTGTGGATGGATACTTCACCATTTCGTTACCTGCTGGCTCCTTCCAGTTAGAGACATCCATGATGGGATATGAATCCTTGGTTCAACAGGTTTCTGTGGAACCAGACAAAACAACTGAACTCCATTTTGAGCTGATGCCAGTGACTTTGGAATCAATCCACTTCGTAACAGTACAGGGTAAGCGACCTTCTCGCCACTTGCTTGAGCATTTCCAGGAAACAAATCTATCCACCACTGAGAACCTGATTTCAAGGATTGAGGGTGTGGGGCTCATTTCAAGGGGGAGTTATGCTCAGGAGCCTACCATCCGTGGTATGTCAGGAGGCAGGATGAATATTACCATCAACAATATGAAAAGTTTTGGAGCTTGTACAGATCGTATGGATCCAATTTCATCCTATGTTGAAGCAGATGCCCTGAACTCAATCGAAATTGAAAAAGGGGCAGTGTCAACTCACAATGGTGCCACCATCGGTGGTGCGCTGAACATGACCATGATTCAACCTGAATATGCCTCCACAACAAGATCATCATGGCGTGTAAAAGGTGGGCTTGACAATGGGTCAAATGAACGGAAACTCGCCTTTGTCTGGCAAAGAAGCATGCCTTCGTCAGGATGGGCAGCAAGTGGTGCCTATCGTAAAGCTGATAACTACTCAGCGGCAAACCAGGAAATCATCCCTTTCACGAGTTTCGAGAAAATGAACCTGAATATTGGCTTTATGAAAAAACTTAATGACGATAACCAGGTATCCATGGAGCTAATCAGTGATGATGCCTACGATGTGGGTTATTCCGGTTTACCCATGGATGTGGGTTATGCCCGGATGAGAATGATGGGAGTATCCCTGCAGACATCGGGCATCACACAAATGCTTAAACGGGGTGAGTTGAAACTCTATGCCAATGGGATTGATCATTGGATGGATGATAGCCAACGCGATGAACTATTTATGAATATGCATATGGATATGCCTGGCTTTACACGGACGGCTGGATTTTATCTTGATTTACTATTCATGTTATCTGCTAATTCGAGCCTCAAGCTAAAATCAGACCTCTACTGGAACACCAGCTATGCTAATATGGTCATGTACCCGGTAAACTCAACCCCCATGGAAATGGTAACCTGGCCAGATGTACAGCGCTGGAATGTGGGTCAGTTTGTAGAGTACCAAACCATTCTCAATTCAAAAACAAACGTCAACTTCTCAATGCGCTATGACATGTTTCAATCAAAAGCTATCGATGAGATGGGGATAAATGAATTGCATATCTACTATCCTAAAAATGATCTGGAAAGAATGGACCATCTACTCAGCACCAGTGCCTATCTGACCTATCAGGTCAAATCAAATTGGCGCTCAGTTCTATCTCTGGCACATGGCAATCGTGCACCTACTGTCACAGAAGCATACGGATATTATCTCTATAATCCAGTTGATGGCTATTTATATCTAGGCAATCCTGATCTACCCATTGAATCAAGTCAGCAGATAGAGCTTCAAAATAGTCTGTCCACTTCAAAGGGGCGCCTGAATGTGAACCTGTATGGATACAAGTTTGACAGCTACATTTTCGGACAGGTTATCAGTGAGGAATCCCTCAATTATGCAAATGGCTGGAAAAAGTATATCGATGCAGGAGCAGCAAGGCTAGCTGGTGTCGAGATATCACTATTACATCGGTTCTCACAGGAAATCTCATTCCAGGGGGGGCTTTCACATGAAGAGAGTTATTTATATGATTTGGATGAATTCCTCCCTCTGATTCCTCCTTTTGAAATGCATGGCTCGATCACCTATACAAAACCTTCATTCTGGGTGCAACTCAACCTACGTAGTGCAGCCCGTCAAGATCAGATATCAAGAGTCAGTGGTGAAAATGCAACCCCAGGTTTTATGGTTATCGATCTGCGAAGTGAAGTCTCAGTTGTTGAAGGGGTGAGGGTAAATGCTGGTGTCAATAACCTGACCAACCAATTGTACCACGAGCACCTGGATTGGACGGATGTTTACCGCCCCGGACGCAATGTGTTTGCATCCTTAACTATTGATCAGGGAATTATAGGACATTGAGGCTCGGAAGTTCTTCCATTACAAGTGATATAGAGTGTGATAAAACAATGGTGTTTTTAAAAACGCCAGGCATTTTACTCCCATGAGTTTTTCACCCTTCTCCATCCCGGCCCATACCAAAGTAAATTTGGGTCTGAGAATCCTTGGCAAACGTAAGGACGGGTATCATGACCTGGACACTGTTTTCCTTGAATTGAATTGGGGTGATGAACTACACTTTGCTCCTGCAAGCGAGTTTATATTCAAGTCTATAGGGTTGAGTTTTGATGACGGTGGCAATAATATCTGTATTAAAGCTCAAGAGTTATTTACTCAGGCTACAGGTGAAACTATCGGTGTGGAAATAACGCTTGAAAAAAAAGTGCCGCCTGGTTCTGGAATTGGTGGGGGGAGTGCCGATGGTGCCGCAGTCCTGAAAGGTCTCAATCGACTGGCTACACACCCCTTGTCTGATAAAAAGTTGGAGGAGCTCGCCCTTGAGCTTGGGGCAGATGTACCTTTCTTTCTAAGGGGTGGACTACAAAGAGGTCTTGGGGTGGGAGAAAACCTTGAAGCCATGGAACTGGGCTTTGAAGGGGTATTCCTGCTTATTATTCCCCCCATACATGTATCTACAAAACAGGCATTTGAGGCACTAAGAATACCATTGACAGCCCCTAAGGCTCCGTTTACTTTTGGCCGCCTTTTAGAGAAGGCAACATTGGTACGGTTTTTTGAAAACGAATTTGAATCTGTAGTTTTTCATATACATCCAGAAATTGGCACGTTAAAAAACGAGCTCCAGGACACAGGAGCATTTTTTGCCAGTTTGTCGGGTAGTGGCTCGACTGTGTATGGCAT
>JAERTJ010000028.1 GCA_016844945.1 Fidelibacterota bacterium
TAAACAAAAAACGCTTCTGGAGAGGAAGCGAATCAACTTGAAACTGCGACACCAAGAGGTGTTCGCGTAACATCTTGGATGGCCCAAATGTATCTCTTAAGTTTTGAGCATATCTGTCCGAATTACTTTGACGACATACAGACAGTTCAGATGCTCTCACTTTCAGTTCTCTTGTTCTGGATGCTGGTTTGGACTCTGTTGGATTAGGAGAAACTGATCCTCATGTATTGTCACTGTGGGGTGGAGGGACGTCAACTGTTCCATCACTCAAGCGAAATCGCTTAACAAGTGTGAATTCGCGTTCTACATTGCAGAGAAGTGATGGAGAAGTTAGAATCCCTTCCAAATCGGCTGAACCTTGAATGAGCAGCGAACCAATAGTGAATTCAGTTTTAAGGGACGGTCTCAGAGAAAGTGATTCAACAAGTCTGGTTGTTTATCCAACACTGAACTTCAATGGAGAGGTCCGAATAGAAATCACAGCCACAGATGATAGTGGTGCATTCGTTGTAGATACGCTAACCCTCGATATCCATGCCATCAATGACCCGCCTGTATTCGCACAGAGTTTAGTAGATACAAGCCTAAATGAAGATGGTACGCTAGGTCATCATCTGTGGGCAACAGATGATGACCTTGACTCACTCAGTTATGATGTTTATTCCGATACTGTTGCAATCTCAGTGAGTTATTCGGATTCAACAGTTTGGATTGTACCTGCAGATAACTGGAACGGCAATGCAACGCTGACCTTCTTAGTGTCTGATGACTCAATAACAGTTTCTGATACGATGCACGTAAGTGTCACTCCTGTTAATGATGCACCTGCACCATTCGCTCTTCTTTCACCTGGGTCAGAGGAATTCATCTCCCATACGGACAGTATCGAGCAGTCATTTGCCTGGGAGCCCTCAATTGATGTGGATGGCGATCCAGTTCAGTATTCATTGTCGTTTACCTCACAAAGCTGGGATACGACGATTGCAGAACTGGATACAACACTTCATAGACTAAACATCGAGGGATTCCCCCGAGCAGTAGATGTTCAGTGGTCTGTAATTGCCTTTGATGCAGACACCATGACATCCTCTTTAGATACGAGTATCATCCAGGTGAGTACCATCGTGGGGGTGGTAGATTGGGTTAATCTCCCGTCGGAATATGTTCTTAAGCAGAACTATCCAAACCCATTTAACCCATCTACGACGATTCAATATGGGTTACCTGAATTGTCAGATGTAAGTCTCGTAATTTATGACATTCGGGGACGTGAAGTGAACTCATGGCAGGCTGAACATCAGCAAGCTGGTTGGTATGAACTTCAATGGCATGGAGAGAACTCTTTTGGCAAGCAAGTAGCTACAGGGATGTACTTTGCACGATTAGTTGCAGGAGATTATTCCAAGGTAATCAAGATGGCGTATCTGAGGTAAATACTAGACATAAGATCTGTTATCCAAGCCGTCTCGAGAATTTGAAAATCAGAGAAGTGGGCCTAAATTGACACAATGGATTTTACCGTAAAGGGCGTCTACTAAACCAGGGGAAGTCCAATTCCCGACATAATTTTCTGAATATTGATTGACTACAAACTGGTAATAAAAGGAAATGTCATGCATAGATTAACCTTCATAATCATGGTAAGCTCTATTCTAATGGTTGGCTGCTCTGCCAATCCATTCCCCATAATTGAGACTCACACCGAGCGACATCAATCAGTCGACGCTCCAACTAGAGTTGCAATGATTGGTTGTGTTCCAATAAATATTTCGGAAAAATACGGCGCACCTTGGTCTTCCACTGTTCCTATGGGTACTGCAGGGCTTTCTTGGGAAAGGGAGGATTTCATCGATTTAATACCGAATAATGTTATGCAATCCACAGAAAATGTTGTTACAGAAACTGTATTGCGTGGTCTACAGAACTCAAACCCAGAAATGGAAATTATTGAGATTATTGACAGCTCATCGACAAACTTTGATTCTCTTGACGATTTACTGTTGAAACTATCGAAGAGATATCTTTCCTATGAGCAATTCCCAGATATATCGGTACCTTCAGATCTTTATGATAGGGATAAAATATGGGTAAATGTATTCTGCCTCGGGCAAGATAATCTAGATGTAGAAATTACTAGCCAATTATGTGATTTGCTAGGTGTAGATGCAATCCTGCTTGGTTATTACTCCACTGCTGGTGCATATATGGTTCCATTTGATATCGAGTATCTTTCAAGGCATTATGGGACGACAGCATCTATGCATATTGTACAGCGAGACGGACTAGTACATAGCTCAGTATTCGCCTTAAATAACTCTCCTCAAATTCACAAAACAAAAGAAAGTAAGGATGTTCTAAAACCGGTAGAGAATATGGCAAATAATGTGTCACTTTCACAACAAGCAACTGGTCATAATCTAGCTAGTCTGATAACGAGTCAGAATCTTAACCATGAAGGTGTTAACTCGCCATCTGTGAAGTTCGATGTGGAAAGCAATTTGTACATTCTATTCCCGGTACAGTTGAGTACAGCTCCTTACCTGTTGGTCCAAACCAAAGAGAAGGAGGAACTTGAATATTTTTCGACAGGGAAGCTATCGAGTCGCATTTTCTACAAAACAAAAGTGAAACAATGGCAAACTGTACTTAAAGATATTCCCTATTTTATAATACCTCATGATGATATCGAAGGTTTCTTAGATTCAGGTATGGATAAATTAGCTTTTGCCTATGTATCCGATGCTTACTCATCTCCATTGTTTGAGATAAGTTTGCTTGGCGATAATACTGTCGAGCATAGCACTTCAGAAACTCGAGTTGCACCTTACTCCAACGAGTAGGTGCTGAGAAGCTAATGGGCTAGTGATTTTTGATACTTTCATCAGTAGACACATTCCAGTCACACCCCTCTCGCAAGTCTAATAAAAACAACTAGTGGCCACGGACTCATAATCTCATGCCGTATCCAATTCGGTTGAAGCCTCGAGGCTGCAAAGCAGCTTAAGATCCTATTCTAGGTGAAGATACGTCGAT
>JAERTJ010000029.1 GCA_016844945.1 Fidelibacterota bacterium
TGCTGTACGAGGCCTGTTGGCTTATCGTGCTATCAATGGCGTTCTCAGATTAAAAAGCAAGTATCCAGTCAAGGACCTGAACAAAGCCTGCGATCTGGCCTGTGAGCGTGGGAGCTTCACATATCACTTGATAAGAAATTACCTGGAAGAAGGGATCATGAAACAGGAGGAACAGCAAATAGAAATACGCCTACAGCAAACATCTGACATCATTAGATCTCCCCAGGAGTATGCACATATAGTGGGCGAGCTTGAGGAGGTGAGTCTATGATAGAGCAAATCCAATATCAGCTCAAGAGTGTCCGGCTGTCAGGAATGGCAGAGCATTTACAGGTCAGACTGCAGGAAGCCAAAGCCAATGATCTACCATATGACACCTTCCTACAGAACCTCCTGGATGACGAACTTACCCGGAGAAGAGAAAGACTCTTGGATCGGCGTATGAAACAGGCTCGCTTTCCATACCTGCGCAGCATTGATGAGTATGACTTCAAGTTTAATCCCGGACTAAACAAACGCACTGTAAAAGAACTGGCTACCACAGCTTTCATAACTAGATCTGAGAACATCCTGCTTATTGGTCCTCCTGGTGTTGGCAAGACTCATCTGGCTGTGGCTTTTGGGATAGAAGCCATACAAAATGGATACAGTGTCTATTATCGATCTGTCTTTGACATGGCTGTGGATCTCTATGATGATCCGGAAAAGACAATGCTGTCCAAATACTTGAAACCTCATTTACTCATCCTGGATGAACTGGGAATGAAGAGTCTTCCAGCAAAAGCAGCGGAAGCTCTTCTAGAGGTTATTCATCGAAGGTACCAGCATCAATCAACCATCATTGCTACCAACAGACCAATCGAGGACTGGGGTAAGATACTGGGTGACAATGCAGCGACATCTGCTGTGCTGGATCGCTTTCTGGAACTAGTGCATATTATCAAAATAACCGGCCGTAGTTACCGACTTAGAAACATTAAGAAAGGAGAAATGAATATCGAGAAAAAAGAACTAGAAAAGACTTCTAAGACAAGCTAAACTAAACTCTCTGGGGTGGGGCATTATGAAGTGCCCACAACTGGGGCATTTTCAAGTGCCCGCTGACATCACCTATAGTTTTCACAAAACTCTCAGCCAACTCCTGGCTCATAGGACTATTCTTTTTGTAGTAACATTCAATTCCTCGTATGTCTGCATTTGATGATGCTCCAATATGAATTGATATGAGTAAGTCTATGTGTGTTGGATCAGCGAAAGTTGTTCGCTTAATGAGTGTGACAAATTCATCTCCCCCTCTTGTCAGGATTGGCCGATATCCAGCTTGTGATAGAACTGACGCAAATGATTTCGCGAGTATGAGCGTAAAGTCTTTTTCCTCATCCCCACTTTTGTGTTTGAAGCCAGGATCCTTACCCCCATGACCAGGATCAATCAAGATCACTATGTTCGAATCTCCAAATGCTTCTACCTTGTCAATTTGTTGCATTCTAATACCAGACGTTAGTAAGGGTTTGGAAATGTTCGCTGGTCGATCCATATAGAATGAACCTATAGCTATCGCTAGGAGGATAACAAATCCTGTGATTACAGTTGCAGGCAGATGGAATGATCGCTTCGGTAATAGATTATAGTCAAGAGCCTCTGAAAGAGCCCGTAGGGTTGGAAGCCTAGGTTCGACCTCACCTGCTTCAATTCGTTGAATGGTTCTGATATCTAGGTTTGTTCTCTCTGCAAGCTCTGCTTGTGTGAGACCCTTCTCTTTCCGAAGCTGATTTATTTTCGCTCTTAGGTTAGCTGATGGCATGACAGTTCTCCTTCTCTTGCCAGAAAATAACGAGGGATTTGACACCACTCAAGTGGAGTAATTACGGCATATGTACGGCAAAAGATTAATGTCAGATAGATTTGCCGTAAAAATTGACTAGTACCCTCAGATATCACCTCTATTAATTTTCATCTACTCCTGGAAAATTATAAGGGTTGAGCACGCCAACTGAATACATTGATGCATGGCTAAAACTCTTTATTCAATACTCAGACGAAAAGTAGCCTTCATGGCACTGTACTTAACAGCTTTGGTGAATCAGTCCAAGGTCATCGAGTTCATCAAATCCAACTTTTTCGCGCCCAGAACCCGTGATCTAACCCCACAGGAATCAGCATTTTTACAAAGAGGGAAGCCATTTTCGTTACATGTAGATGGTAAAACTGTGCAGGCTTGGAGATATGGTTCAGGTCCTGCAATTATTTGTGCTCACGGGTGGGCAAGTCGAGGCGCACGATTTGTCAACCTGGAATCAAGTATTATTAACGCTGGTTTCTCTATGGTAATATTTGATGCACCAGGGCATGGAGAATCTGAAGGAAAGACATCTAGCTTCTTTCAAATGACGGAAGCAGTTAGGGCGCTGATCAACCATCTGGGTGCAGACAAGATAGCAGGTATATTCGCCCATTCATTTGGGGCTGCTGCGGTGATAAATGCCATGGACAAAGAGAAACTATCTAAACCCGTGGTGCTAGAAGCACCTGCTTGGGATATTAAATATCTGCTGGACGAAACGTTTAGACGATATGGTATACCCATGAAACTTTATGATAATATCCTCTCGGGTTATGAGCGCAAGTACGGGTATGAACTAGCCATAGACAATCCAATTAACCTCGTTAGACGGGTGGATTCACCTGTTCTCATCTTACATGATCGAGGTGATAGAACCATAAAAATTGACCAGTCGGATCGTGTTCTGAAATTGAAGAAATCAAACATCCGATTAATCACTACTGATAATTATGGTCACTCTCACATTTTCACGAATGCTGAGTATATAAACCAAGCAATGGATTTCATAATTCAGGCTGGCAGTTAGATTCAGTTCGCTGGAATGAATAAATATCCAAGCGCAGTAGA
>JAERTJ010000030.1 GCA_016844945.1 Fidelibacterota bacterium
GTGTATACAAGATCTTACGTGAATATGATCTGCTGACCAGTCCACACTACATTGTCATGAGCGCAGCTGATTCGTTCAAGCACAAGACCAAGCGTATCAATGAGCTCTGGCAGACAGACTTCACCTATTTCAGGGTAGTTGACCTATGGGGTGGATACAGAACCCTTGACAAGACGGAGCTATGGGAAGAACATACGGTTTGCCGTGTGTACTCAACATCTAAGGGAATGGCTCTCCTTGTTCTGGCTAAGCTTCATTCGGATGGTCTATTGGACTATCAGGAAAAGGTAAGCACCTATTGGCCTGAGTTTGGAAAGAACGGTAAATCTGACATAACTATTGAACAACTGCTCACACACAAAGGAGGTCTGGTCCTCCTCGAACGAAAGATTAAGGTTAGTGAACTACATGAATTCGCAAACCTAGCACTACTGCTTGAGAATGCAGAGCCACTCTGGGAACCTGGCTCAAAACATGGGTACCACTCTGCAACTATTGGTCTCTACATGCAGCAGCTCGTGCAGCGTATAGACCCACGGGGAAGGACAATAGGTCAGTACTTCTCTGACGAGATAGCTGTACCCTTAGGTGTAGATTATTTTATCGGACTCCCTGATTCATTGGAAGCGTGTCGCTTGGCTGAGATGAAATTGATTAACCCACTTAAGGCTATGCTGAACATTGGAAAATCGCCAAAGGAGATGAGGAAGAACATTTTAAAACCAAACTCCTTGCTGTGGAAGTCAATGCTGCTGATAGAGTCAGACACAGAAACGCAATACGAGGAGCTCCAATATGAAGAGGCTTCAGGTGGGGGAGCAGGAGAGGCTAGAGCTCTAGCCAAAGTCTATGGACTACTTGCAATGGGTGGTGAAGACCTTGGGCTAACCCCTGAGACTGTTGCTTTTATCAGCAAATTTACCGATCCACCAACTGAAGGGATACGTGACGAAGTGATGGGATGGGAATCACTGGGGTCATCTGGTGGATTTAGCAAGCCCTACCCTGCATTTCGATTTGCGGGGGACTCTGCGTATGGTTTTTCAGGGACAGGGGGGAGTTTGGCTTATGCAGATCCGGAGGATCAGATTGGCTATGCATATGTCATGAATAAGATGGGCTATTATAATATTAATGATCCTCGGGAATCAGCGCTCAGAGAAGCACTCTATGCTTGTATAGCTAAATTGAAAGAGTGAATTACCAGGTCAGGAATAAAAACCAATCGATTTTCAGGTCGAGAAATATTATGTACCGCCTAACCCATTGAGTGTCAGTTTAGAGTCAAAGGTTACACTCGATACTTCAAAGAACTACCGATGTTTGAATGTCCAGCTCAGGATTCTGAAGCACAGTGTCAAAACAATTTGGAGTGTACGATAGCTAGGTGATTTCAGTAATTGTTGACTTCATTCCCCAAGCCCTTCGTTAATCTTTCCCCGTCGAAGCTGAAAGCGCGGTCGGATCGGTACCTGGGGGGCTACTCTATTAATTTTGGCAAATCCTAAAAAAAATGCCCCCAGCAAATACCAGGGGCTATGCTCTAAGGAGTAGTTGATTGGAGACTAGTTCACTTTTGAGCAATTGTTTTCTAATAGGGTAGCCCCAATGTAGTCTATTACTTAATAATAGCAACTATTCAAAATCAAACCGTTATTTCTGACAATACTCTGTTTAACGAGGTCAATAAATTGGATTATCACTTCGAATTAAATCGCGACAACGAGTTATTTTATTCAACTAACACTTCCATTATTTCAGGATAGAAGCTATTTTTTGATTTAAACCTAAACCGATGATCTCTACTGGAAGGATATCATGAAAAACGAATATTTATGTCCCTACTGCCGGGGAAATTTAAAGATTGAAAATGACATTATCTTTGCTGCACGGACCAAGAGCGAACAACGCGGTATTATCCTGCTTAGTCCCAAATTGGGCAACTATCGCGTTCGTAAACATCCTGATCTTGACTTTAATGAGGGAGATCAGCTGGAAATATTTTGCCCGATGTGTCACTCAAACCTGAAAGCCATAAATATTAACGAAAACCTGGCTGAAGTTTTAATGATCGACGAGCTCGGGGATGAATATGAAATTTATTTCTCTGAAATCATCGGTGAACATGTGACTTTTAAAATTCATGATTCTGATATTGAAAGCTTTGGTGATGATACAGATACCTATATGAATTATTTTGGCGCCTAACACACACCAAAGGATTGCATAGAATTTTTCCAGACTCATTACACTGTCGCAGTCGACAGATCTCGAGATATCCATTCTAGGCGATTCTAAAGATTCATAAATACATCAAGAAACTGAAAGCTCTTTCAGTTTTCTGAAACTTATATTTCCTCCATTTATTCTGGAATCTACTCCTACAGGCATTTCATTGTCATATCTGCTACCTAAGTCCTGAATTATTATCAACTCATGATACCGGTTGTCTCACTCAAAACATCCTTGGCATATCATTTGACCTATTGAGGGTTCACATATAGAGGAGCCATAGTTATGAACAAAGCTACACACCTGATATCACTTATCATTTTACTCTCCCTTGGAACAGCTCAACTAAAAGCATGGTATCCAGACTACACGGTAATGGCAACTGAGTTTCCAGTTCGTAAAGACTTTTTACGTCCTCTCTCCATTCACTCAGCAGCTATGATGGGTATGGGTGAGTATTTTCAGTATCTCTACAAGACGCAGCCGGATTTCCGGTTTATAGATCCAACCTATCCCCTGGGTGATAAAACGCACTTCCTGTACATGGATCTTGGATCGCAGCAATTGTGGGAGTCAGGCGAAGAAATTTCACCTAGCTACGCTATAGATTATGGTATGCGTACATCGAGCTATGTAGACTACGCATTTTGGAGCCCTTATCGTGATTTGTCCCACGAGAAAGTACCAGAACCCTCATTGCGATTATTTTACTTGAATAGACTTGGATCTGATCAAGGTGCACTGACCATAGGTGGCTCTTATTCACTGTCCTATGATGAAACTCAGTTCTACCAACCCTATAATTTCAATTATTTCTGGGGTACTGATGCGTTGGGTGCTGAATATGCCAGGGATGAAGCATATGATGACTATCGTCTCCGTGAAACTGGTGAGGATGAGAGCATTAGTACCGAACATCAGCTGAATCTATTTATTTCAAAAGCTATTTCTCAACGGCTGACTGTAGGTGCCAGACTTGGTGTGGTAAAC
>JAERTJ010000031.1 GCA_016844945.1 Fidelibacterota bacterium
AAGGGAAGTCTCCGTCTTTTAACTCGAGATGTGCAAATGCTGATTGCTGATGTAATGATTTGGGGTAGTACACAGCGG
The DNA here is from genome assembly GCA_016844945.1 of Fidelibacterota bacterium. Classification (GTDB taxonomy): domain Bacteria; phylum Fidelibacterota; class UBA8477; order UBA8477; family JABMPR01; genus JABMPR01. Next base: position 79 of record JAERTJ010000031.1, read on the forward strand.
ACGGAATGCCTGCTTCCTTAAGCTTTGCCTGTAGTTTGGATCTGTCTGCCGCATCATTGGCGAGAATGGAGTATTGCGCCCATACGCTAGTATAACCCTCTGCTACTTCTGGAATCACCACGCGGTCGCTGAGAAGTTCATTGTACTTGGATGCAACTGTGTTACGAAGCTTGACTTCATTGGGAAAGAGTGTGAATTTTTCCAATACAATAGCGGCTTGTAGAGTATCCATGCGACCGTTCAGGCCGATGCGGATATTATCATATTTGTCTCCGCCTTTACCATGGACACGGATAGAGACCATCTTTTCATAGAGGTCTTCATCATCAGTAAAAATTGCGCCACCATCACCATAACAGCCCAATGGTTTGGCAGGGAAAAAGGATGTTGACGCAGCATCACCAAAACTACCGGCTTTTCGGTCATCAATCTGTCCACCAAAGCCCTGGGCGGCATCTTCCAGGACCTTGATGTCATATTTTTTTGCAATGACTTCAATGGCTGAATAGTCAGCGGGTAACCCAAACAAATCGACTGGGATGATGGCTTTAGGGTTTAACTCTCCCTCGTTAATGACAGTGTTAATGGCAGCATCCAGAAGATCAGGAGAAATGTTATATGTCTTGGGATCAATGTCTACAAAAACGGGAGTAGCGCCCAGAAGTTGAATGACTTCAGCAGTTGCAATAAAGGTAAAAGGTGTCGTAAAAACTGCATCTCCAGGACCTACATTCCAGGCCATGAGAGGCATGAGCAGGGCATCTGTACCCGAGGAGCAACTCACACAATATTTAGTGCCAACATAATCAGCAAGTTGGGCTTCCATTTCTTTGACTTCTGGTCCCATAATGTATTTGCCATGTGACAAAACGGTCTGAATTCTCGTATCCAGGGCATCTTTTATAAGGCTTTGTTGTTTTGCTAAATCAATAAACTGCATCCGAAATCCCTCACTTCTGATCTATAAAATTCTTGTTATCAAAATTCATACTCACTCATCCATGCAAAGTTCAATCCAAAAACTAGAATTCACCTGGTTTAGATGAGGGAAGAAATATCTACCTGATCTGGATCTGGTAGAGCTAAATCTGCGGTCCCCTTTTCATAAGGAATATCTACACCTGGGAAGTATTTTAGTTTCCCCTCGCTAGCCTGTTGGAATAATCCTGCTGAATCTCTTTGTTCACAAATCGTCAGGGGTGTGTCAATCAGTATCTCTTTATATCGATTGGGTCCGATAATTTCCCTAACCTGTGTCCTTGTATCTCGGTCTGGAGATATAAAAACTGCTATTACTATTAATCCCTGATCGTTTAGCAGCTTTGCCATTTCAGCCACACGCCTCAGGTTTTCATCGCGATCTGCTTTGTCAAATCCCAGTTCACGGTTTAATCCCGATCTCAATATACTACCGTTGAGGACAACAACTGTCTTACCCTTATCAAACAAATGTCGCTCAAGATTATGTGCAATTTCATTTTTTCCGGATGCATGCAAACCAGTGATCCAATAGGTCTTGGCTTTTTGATTGAGTTGAGATTCGCGCTCTTCAACTGAAATATTACTACGGTCAACCTTCGATTCATTTGCATGGGTAATAGTTGATGGTAAATGTTCTGTATTCACCCGGTCTATGATCATACCTACACCGGCAGTATTGTGGGTCAAGGGGTCAATCAGAATGAAACTTCCAGTTTGCCTATTCTTTTCATAACTGTCAACTAAGAGAGGTCTCGAAGTTGTTAGAACCACTCGACCAATCTGATTTAATTCAAACGTGTCTGTTTCAGATCTTTGAAGTGTATTGACATCAATGCCATAGCGAATCGTGTCTATTCTCGCCTTTACCTTGTTGGTGGTGTGCTTGAGTATGAATTGTTGATTCAAGTCCAGATCTACCTCATCCATCCAGACCAACATTGCCTCAAAGTGTCTACCAACTCGCGGTTGATTGTTCTTGCGCACCAACATATCACCTCGACTGAGATCAATCTCATCCTCCAGTGTCATCATGATGCTCTGCGGGGGAAACGCATAGTCAACCGATTTGCCCATACTCTGGATCGAACGAATACGTGATTTTTTACCTGAAGGTAATGCCACGACTTCTTCACCCGTACGAATCACCCCTGATGCAATACGACCTGCAAAACCCCTAAAATCAAGATTCGGTCTTGAAACCATCTGTATCGGAAACCGAAAATCCACAAAATTACGATCGGCAGAGGTGGATATTGATTCCAGGAGGCTCATTATCGTTCCCCCCTGATACCAGGACATGTTTTTGCTCATATTCACAACGTTGTCACCCTTCAATGCTGAGAGGGGCACAAATTGAATATCGGGGATATTCAGTCGGGTTGTGAAATTCAGGTAGTCCGCTTTGATAGATTCAAAAATGGATTGCTCATAGTCCACAATATCCATTTTATTCACTGCCACGATAACGTGTTTAATTCCCAGCAATGATATTATGAATGAATGGCGTTTGGTCTGAGTGATGACCCCTTTACGAGCATCGATCAATATGATTGCAAGATGTGCAGTGGACGCACCTGTGACCATATTTCTGGTGTATTGCTCATGCCCCGGTGTATCGGCAATAATGAATTTTCGCTTTGATGTAGAAAAATAACGATACGCTACATCGATGGTAATGCCCTGTTCGCGTTCTGCCTTCAAACCATCCAATAGAAGCGCGTAGTCTATCTCTTCCCCGGCATTGCCTACACGCTTAGAGTCTCTCACCAGTGCGGCTAGCTGGTCATCATAGAGACGTTTCGAGTCATTGAGCAAACGACCGATGAGTGTAGATTTGCCATCATCCACTGAACCTGCTGTCAAGAGTCGGAGGAGGTCTTTTTTCTCGTCTTGTGCCAGAAAATCTTCTATTCCTTGCGTTTGGAGATTGGGGCTACTCATCATTTTATTTCATTCTCTCTTAAGAAAACCATAGAATAGTTGTGATTCTATTTCGAAACCGCAGGTTGAGAAATCTCATATCTATCCTTATCCACTAATCCTTATTAAATGTGGCTTCCTGCCTGACTGAGATACCGGGTTTTCTCGTCCTTTAGACTCGAAAAGGGGTATCTGAAGTGCACAGGTTATGGTGGGGGTCATTATTAAAAGTATCCTTCACGCTTCTTCTGTTCCATTGAGCCATCCTGGTCGAAGTCTATGACTCGAGTTGTGCGTTCAGATTTTGTTTCTGTCATCATTTCTTCGATGATTTTTTCGATGGTATCGGCTTCAGATTCAACTGCGCCAGTGAGTGGATAGCATCCAAGGGTTCTAAAGCGAACCGTCCTCATTTCTTTTTTTGCGGCTAGCTCTTCTGGCATGCGTTCATCATCCACAAGGATAAGTTGTCCATCCAGGTCAACGACTTCTCTGGGTTTTGCATAATAGAGGGGAACTATTGGGATGTTTTCCTGCCTGATATATTGCCAGACATCAAGTTCTGTCCAATTGGAAATGGGAAATACACGAATGCTTTCGCCTCTATGAACTTCCGTGTTATAAAGATTCCAGAGTTCCGGTCTTTGATTTTTGGGGTCCCATTGATGGAAATTGTCTCTGAAGGAAAAGATTCGTTCTTTTGCTCGGGACTTCTCTTCATCTCTTCGTGCGCCACCAAAAGCTGCGTCAAACTTGTGAGTATCTAGAGCCTGAAGCAGTGCCTGAGTTTTCATGGTGTCTGTATGAAATTTACTACCATGGGAGAACGGACCAACGCCCTGTTCCACACCCTGCAGGTTTTTATGAACGATAAGATCAATTTTATTTGCCTGGCAAAACGTATCTCGAAATGCAATCATTTCTCTGAATTTCCAATGTGAATCAACGTGCAGTAAGGGAAAAGGGATTTTGCCTGGAGCAAAAGCCTTTTGAGCAAGCTTAACCATTACGGAGGAATCTTTCCCGATTGAATACATCATCACTGGATTTTCAAATTCAGAGGCGACCTCACGAATAATGTGAATGCTCTCAGCCTCTAGTTCCTGAAGATGTGTTAGTTGATATGATTCTTGCATGTTCTGAGATCCCCATTGAGCCTCTGCTCTAGGATATAATTCCTTTCTCCTGCAAAAAGGATATGATTTGATCCACTCCCGCTTCAACCGACTGAGCATCATTTTCTATCACCAGATCTGCATCCTCTGGTTCTTCAAAAGGCGACCCAACCCCTGTAAAGTCATTTATTTCCCCAGAATGAGCCATTTTGTATAGTCCCTTCGGGTCGCGCTCCTCAGCAATATTCAGGCTTACCTTGATATAGACTTGAAAGAAATTTAATGGCTCGATGATGGTTTGGGCCAGCTCACGATTCCTCTCAAATGGAGAGATAAAACTGGTCAATACAATCATACCTGTTTCAGCAAATAATCTTGAAACCTCAGCAATTCTGCGTAGGTTTTCATCGCGGTCCTCATTACTAAAACCCAGGCCGGCATTTAATCCATGTCGAACGTTATCCCCATCAAGCACTGTCACCTGAATACCGCGGTTAAACAACTCACGCTGGGTAGCCATGGCAAGTGTTGACTTGCCTGAAGCAGAAAGACCTGTAAACCAGAGCACTGCAGATTTGTGCTTATTGCGATTTTCACGTTCAGCAAATGATATGGATGTTGAATGTTGGGTTAGATTTGGCAACCGTGTGGGACCCTTATCTGGCTATTTTTTTCTGATTATTCATTTGGCAGGTAGTAACATCTGTCATACGAGCAAATCGGGTAGCAGATATTGTACGAACATATATACAACCAGGCTCCACAATAAGCTGACCATGGTGCCTATGATAAAATACTCAGATATTTTCATTTTGCTGTCGTTGTCGCCCTGAATATCACCAAATCGATAGACCGCCTTCATGGTGAGTAGAAAGCCGACCAGAGCAGGCAATTGAAGGGTCATCAAAACATAGACTAGTACTCGTTCCAGGTGCCCTATCACAGCACCTGCATGTTTAAATCCCTGTGGAAGATCCGTTATGGGAAACTTCTGTATTACACTTTTTGTCACTATCGATCCACCAAAAGTCACGATCAAAAGAGCAACACCATGCACCAATAATTCGATAATCAATTCAGCCCTCACAGATGTTGAGCTTACAAATGACAAAACTATAGTTCAACCCATATGGGTTGAATATTTCATATTTCAAGTCTATAGGGTTGAACCAAGCGTTAGGCTGCATAATCCTCGATGGCTTTTAATACCGTACGGACATGGTGACGATTAATAAATTTGTTAATTGCCTCTGGTGAAACCTGCTCCAGTTTGGCCACAGATTGGATATTCCCCAGTTCCTTGTAAAGTAGAAATCTACGATAGGTCTGTTCATTCCACTTTGCCAGGAGGACCGCTAAGAGTTCAAGGGTGATATTCGTGTTAGACGCTTTCGGGTCCAGGGAATTGAAGCAGATCTTACCCCGCGTTTTCTGTGCCATTTCAAGGGCTTGCCTGGCTAGAATGAAAGCTTCACCACGCATTTCACGCGTAGTGGCTTGAACGCCAGTTGAAATTGAACCCAACCCAAAACCGATTCGTAACTGAAGGGGAGCTAAAAATGCGTGAAGTAGCACCTGAATCTGTGGCAAATTGGCATCTGCACCCCACAGCCCCTGTATTTCATCCCCAGCACTCAAACCGAGAGGAACGACAGGGGAAAGTTCCTGATTCAGTTCCAATAATTTCTGCTGGATTTGTGACAGGTATTTTTCACTGGCAGGATTGCGACTATCGATAACATCAGCCGTGACACAAAGGTAGTTCATGGAGATCAATATAAACCAAAGCAGTCAATTCACATTCCTGAATTTTCATTCGACATTGTTTGGGTCACCAAGATCTTTTTTTAGTAATAGTTGGACTAGACCTATTCTTTTGTCGCTACATATGGGATTTTTATTGCGCCATTAGCACCGAAATGATTGATAATTGTCACATCTCTAACTCTTCAATAGCCATATGGTAATCATCATTTTGATTTTCAGCTCCGAAAACTATTTTTGAGGTCAAAAATATCATGGATTATAGGGGTCAATATGAAGCTCATCTTCAAAACACTTACAATTAGTAGCATACTGTTTTTCATTTCAGCCTGTGGCTCTGGTTCATCCCCTGGTGGTGGACCCGAAGATGCAAGCTTTGGTCCCAAACCAGCGTGGTTGGTGCAATATCCGGTTGACCAGAACTTTTACGTGGGTGTGGGTTCGGCCTCTAAGACCAAGTATGGATCAGATGCCCAAAAAAGTGCTCAGGATCTTGCTCTGGCAGATCTAGCCTCACAAATAACAGTGAGAATCACCAGTGATATCGTTACAACCCTCATTGAAAAAGGTCAGATCACTGAAGAAGAGTATATGGCAACAGCCCGCTCTGAAGCCATAGCTGATCTGGAAGGACATGAATTGGTGGATACCTGGCAGGATGCTGGCTATCACTACGCCTACTACAAGCTGTCCAAGTCTAAATATGCCGCAATTCAAGCCAGGAAAAGGCGAGCAGCCATATCACTTTCTACTGACTTTCTGACAAAGGCTGATGAAGCAGATAAGTTAAACCACTTCTCAGACAATTTTACTGCCACTGTCCAGGCGTTCATCCCCTTGCTCCCCTACCTGAATGAAGCGCTAAAGGCTGATGTTAATGGACAATCTGTGATTCTGAGTAACGAAGTGAATACCCGTTTACAACAATTGCTCACGAATATCACTCTGACACCCAACACAGCTAATGTCAGTGGTAAGCTGGGTCAACCTATCACCAACAAATTGACGGTTTCTGCAACTGGGAGTGATGGAAGTCCCCTGAGGAGCTTGCCCTTGACTGTGCGATTTAAAAAGGGTGCCGGAGAACTTCTTGAGTCTATTACCACAGGCAGTCAGGGCTCGGTCTCTTTGCAGGTGACAAGCATCAAAGCCGCCCTTAAACTACAAATTCTGGAAGTTTCTGTGGATGTTGATCGATTGCTAGCCAATGAACAATCTCCCGTTTTAGTTGGAATCATTCGTAGTATTCCGATGGCAAACACCCGAATTATTGTCGATGTGAGTAACCCGAGGATCTATCTGGAAACTTCTGAGATGTTTAATGGAGAATCACTCAAGCAACTACAAATTGAGCCTCGACTTAAAAACCATTTTATTAAAGAAGGCTTTAACTTTGTTGATACAAAAAGGGATGCAGACTGGCAAATGACACTCAGTGCCAGTGCAAATCAGGGAACTACATATTCAGGTATGTTCACAACCTTTGCAGATGTGAGTCTGAATGTGGTTGACCGCCATACAGGGGATGAGATCTATAAAAATTCGCTATCGCGGGTGAAAGGGATTGATTTGAGTTACGAAAACGCTGCGAACAAGGCATTCAATAACGCAGCTGACAAGTTGATCGCTACCGTTTTACCACAAATATTGGAAAGTATTAAATAATTTCCATCTCAGCGTTTTTAATCGATGTGGGAATCTAACTAGCAGTCTCCAAGCTCGGTCCAGTATTTACTGTTTTTAGACTTGGTCGGATCCTTCTTCTTTGAATTCTTCTTGGCTCTGAAGGCTTCACCGTCTTTATGGACTTCATCACCAGTCGTATAGTTTGTTGAGCTTGACCATTCAGATCGCCCACCACAATCCTCCTCCTGATCTTCATCATCCTCATCATCATCATCTCCCCCACCCTCATCACTTTCATCGATGACGAACTGAATATCATCAACATCACCCTCAACTTCAGCAGTTGGAGTAATGGTGAGTTCAACCAGAGCATCGTCATCATCTGCTTTCACATCACCTTTGACAGTAACCCCTTGACCTAGTGTGATATAGAGCAGAGACTGGTCAGGATCCGATCCCCGATCCAGAACAATAACATCCTTTTTGACATAGGTATTGTCTTTCAGAAATACATTACCATTTCTGGTTTTAATATTCTTTTTCAGATAGGAACCTTCTATACGAATATCACCATCCTCTGTAGTGAGGTCTCCGTTCAGGGTGCAGTTTGACTTTACACGAATAGAGCCATAGGTAGTCGCAATCTTATTATCAACCGTTACACCTGCTTCTAAATAGATATCACCATCAATTGTCGTAATCTTCTTGACTCTTGCATTCGCTTCCACGTAGACATCACCAGACACTGTTTCAATATGCCCATTCATATAGGCGCCGGTAAAAACTGTTACATCTGCATCTGTTGCACTAATATTATTGTTGTAGGTGGTACCTGCAGCAATAGTAATTTCCTCATCTTGTAAAGGGGCACACCAGGTAAACATTGGTATCAGGATTAGTAAAAGAGAGATCGATGTTTTCAGTTTCATGGTATCCTCCAATCAAAATTCTAGAATGATCTGGATTGTCTCTGGAGCCAAATCAGTGGCATAATATAAATGAATAAGATTGGAAAGAGCGTGTTAATGTCACACCGCGGAACGCCCAATCCCCCCCGGATTGATTGATCTGAGTCGACCGTTTCAGCGATTCAAATGTGAAAGCAGGGCTTCCAGTTGATATTGAGATTCTGTAATAGCTGAATGAATCCTCTTCATTGTTTTATCGGTGAGGGTTTTTGAGAAGCATTGCTCAAAGAATTCGATAAATAGTTCCATCCGTTCTCTGTTAAACCATCTAACTCCATTGTTCTCGTTTATCTGGAAATAAACCTGAGAGTGCTTTTTAGCGAATAGTGATATAAAAAATGCATGTATGTCGCGATCAAGCAGTGCACTTGCACGATCGGCTAGCTCTAAGACATTGATCAAACCGGAATAGTCTGTTGTATCCCCTTCAGAAAAATGGACATCGATCATTTTTTCCATACTATAGGTGTTGAGCATGGGCTCAGTAATATCAGGATTGACTGCATGGATTTGACGTGCCAGGAAAATACAGATAGCCACGAAGAGGTGATCTTTTTGTGTAATATCGTTGAGCTTTGACAATTGAGTGTGTCTATGTTCCAGAGAGGCACTAAAATGATTTGCAAATGCTTCAATATCTTCAAATGGCAGAGATATATTTTCCATTTCCAGCATTGCTTCAAAGAGGGGGGCGAACTTCATAAACAATGTCTGATGCTTTGGTAAATCTTTACCTGTCAATATTGATTCAGTCAGGTTTGAGAATAGATGATGAACCGGTTCCAATTCTATCTGTCGAAACATGGGTCTAAAATCTTCCGTTCCACTGCCAGCAAGCTCTTTATGAATATTCCACCAGGGATTTGACTCAGTATCCCCAACCAATTGGAATCCCAGATAGATTTGAGATTCGTATCCATTCAAGTCAAAAAACAAACCAGAACTTCTGATTTCTTCCACAGTGCGGATGTACCACAAACCTGATACTTGTTCCTGAAAAATCACATAGTAACTGTTCTCTACATCAAATGATAAAGCAAAGATTAAATCTTCTGTTTCAAGCTGTGGAGAATCTGCCATTGGATCTTTATTATAGGGTGTAGATGTTTTAACCCAACCAGACTGACTTGAATATGAATTATTAACCAGGATGAGAGAACGTTCAGTTCCGCTGTGATTGGTATAGGCAAACACACTATCCACTTTATGACCCTCCCCGTTCATAAGTGGAAAGAGACGAAAATTCCCTGAACCAGCGAAGAGGTAGCGTTTTTTCATGAGCGGAAAGATCTGGCGTTTGTGTCGAGCTATTAGTTCTTCGTCAGGTGTCTCGTCCCAGTAGGCACGCCGGTACTCCATCCCATATTTTTCTTCAAAGCCTTCGATCTGGGCGTGGGCAAACATGGGAAGACCAGGAAGCGTGACCATGAGAACTGTGGCACCAAAATATTTATCCCCTTTGCCAAATTGGGCAATTGCAGTATCCTCATCAGGATTGCTCAGGAAATTCACAAATCGCTGGAGAATCCGCGGATCAAATTCCAGGGTTTTAGCCAGCATGTCAAAAAACTTATCGTTTTCTTCCATTTTGAGCATATTCATAAACGCACTATTGTAAACCCGGTGCATTCCCAAGGTTCTTACGAAGTAGCCTTCCATCATCCAGAATGCTTCCGCAAGTAGCAACGTATCAGGCACTTCCTGTGCCACTCGCTCCACCACTTCACGCCAGAATTCGGCAGGAATGGCTGCATCAAAATCGGCACCACTCATGCTGAATCCTGCTCTGGAGGGAATATCTCCACCCGAGCCAGGTTCTGGGAACCAGAGACGTTGAATATGTCGTTTAGCCAGTGTCATTGCTGCATCGAACCGAATCACTTTAAATTGTCGGGCTACATCCAGGATGGTTTGGATGATTGCTTCTCGGAGTTCAGGGTTCAAATAGTTGAGCTGGGCTGTATCATTCCACGGCATTGATGTACCATCATTCCCATGATAGATATAGCGGGTGTTACCATTGCGATGGTCATAGGCTTTGAAGACAACTGCGGCATCGCTGCGATCGTAATAATGGTCCTCTAAATGGATGCTTAAATCAGGATCGCTGGAAAGATCACCACCATCAAATCGATAGGACGGGAAAGGTGATTCAGTGGTGCTTATATACCATTCTGGGTGGTCTTTGAGCCAATTTGAATCCAGACCCGTATGGTTTGGAACCATATCACTGGCGAGACGGATACCTCGTTCCCAGGCTCTGGCTTTCAAGTTTGCCAATGCTTCAGGACCACCAATACTGGGGTCAATTTGATATTCCTTTAGTGAATATGCTGAGGACTCTGCATCAGGGTTGCCACACCAATGTTTGATCTTTTTTGAAATGCTGCTGCGATCCCAGAGACCGATTAACCAGAGGACTGTGAATCCTTGTTGGGTCAACAGGTCTAATTCCTGATCCGGGATATCACTGAGGGTTTTGATATCCTGCTCATATTTTTTTGATAGCTGATCCAACCAGACCAGGGAATTCCGTGCAATCATCACCACCCGGGGCATCCAATCACTGTCCTCGCTATAGTACTCACCTTCTTGTAATTCACCTGAATAGCTAGGTACCTGTGATTCACCGGGACCAAAGCCGCGGAATCGGTTTTCCTCTTCGAAGTGGTCTAAACCTCTTAATAAATCCATGAGATGAGAACCCAGGAAGTTGCTCCAGTTTGATCGGATATAAGTGAGTTGTCCCTCAATAGAATCTGGGGCAGCTTTTGAAGGCTCTAGAAGTAAATCGATAAGATTCTTTTGATCTCCACCAAAGCCAGATTGAGTTGAGGACCAGGTCAGGATTGATTTCAGGAGTGTATCAGATTCTTTGATTGCAGCGTGGAATTCTTCTTTGAAAACGACTCCATATTTCTCAAAGGCTGGGTTGTTGAGCGCCAGGATGTGTACCAGTAATTCTTCAATGACAATGTGCTTGTTAGGAACTTGTTCACTAGTGCCGTTTAAATATTCAGCAGCCGTCATAGATGATGCTGTAAAACCATCTGAGGGTAAAGCTTTCAGGTAATTACTCAGCAGGTCATTCAATGTGGGTTCAGATAGTTGATCTATCAGGTGTGTGGATAAATCCTCTATGTATTCTGGATTAACCTGATTTCTATAGAGTCTAATAATTTTGTGTGAAAGGAGTGTAAGCAAACCCATACCATGTAGCTCGCTGGACATAAAGCCCTGATCGGGTTCCTCCTGGCTCAATGTAAAAACAAGATTCTGTAGCTCATGGAAATCGATTTTGAATTTACCGTTTTCCAATGCGAACATGGGAAGATTCAGAGCGTAGGTTTGATCCAGCGCTTTTCTTAAATGGAATTCGAGATTAGGATATCTGACAGCGTCTTGATCTTGGATAGATTCCGGGGGTAATTTCTTCAGCATATCAGGTCCTTTTGTTCCAATTTCAACATCACAATAATAACATATAAAATCATGCCCCTGCAAAGTAGAAACTGAGATAGTTTTCAGTCTTCAATAGTTGCACATGGGAAGAACCCGAAAATCTTTGTTGAACCCCTCTGGGGTTGCGATTTGGAGTTTGTCCAAGGGTATGATTGGTTCCTTGCAAGAGTTCTTATGCAATTGGCGTGAATCCCTCTGGGATTGCGTTGTGATGTAGGCGTGAAAGGGTTGACAAGGGTTGAATATGGATTCCACTAAAATCATCGCCCCTGCAAGGGTCGGGCATTTTCAATCAATCCAGCCATAAGGATTGTCTGGAGCTTCAAAGTGATCGAGGAGGACTTTGACTTCATGGCTGAACTTCTCCCTTCTGTGATGCTCTTCCTGATTCTCAATATATTTTATTACCCGATTGATTTGAGAACTCCCGTATGAGAAGGCACCATAAGATTTCTGCCACCGGAAGGTGCTCTTTGTCAATCTATTATCATTTATGAAGGCTGAGGAATCACGTTTGATATCGCGAACCAAATCAGAGAGGAGGATATGTGGTTTATATATAAAGAAGATGTGGATGTGGTCAGCAACACCATTTGTGACCAAAGGGATTTGCTCATGCCCCTTTAATATGCCGCCAATATATTTAAACAATCTTTCACTATATGATTTTTGGATCAATGGTGCTCTGTGTTTTGTCGCAAACACTACCTGGATATAAATTTTTGTAAATGTGTCAGCCATAATGGACTTCCATTTCTCTCATTTGAATTAATAGTTTTGGGGGTTATCCGTAAGATATTGAGAATACTGACGATTACAAGGCTCAGTGTGAAACCCCGCTGGGGTTTTGATATCGTGCAAGAATGATTGGGTCTATGGGGTTTAACCCCTCTGGGGTTGCACGCTGCGGGATGTTGTGATGGGTGTTGCTTAATATGAAGCAATGTTTCTCGCACGGGAGGAAAAAAAGACCCGCTCATGGATTTAAGATTTTTATATTAAACCCGATGATTCGACTAGAAGGGAAATACAGTCATGACCGATGATTTTATGCAATCACCTGAATTTCAGGCACTTATTAAAGAATATTTAGCATACCTGAACACATC
>JAERTJ010000032.1 GCA_016844945.1 Fidelibacterota bacterium
TCCCAAGCTGTTTGAACAGGGAATTTTATAAATGAAGCAGAAGCGGCAGGCATGGGTAACCAGAAGTTCACCTGGTTTCACTCTCATAGAGGTGATGGTTGGTATTATCATCATGGCTGCCACTGCTGCTACCATGTTTTATGGTGTTAGCTATGCTCGATCGCAAGCTCGGAAAATAATCATTCAACAACGAGCCCTCGAAGAACTCCGTAGTCAAATGGACTACTGGATGGTTCGCATATTGGATGGAAACCTTACCAATCATGAATTGCTTGGAGACACCAGAGGAACTGAAGTTATTTTATATAACCCAGATGCAGATGAGCAGGATGATGAAGAAGCCTTTAAGGCTCTGATATATAGGGAACCGATGGAAAGAGGGTATTCAGATCACGACCCTCAGGAAGACAGTCCATATTATTGGTTAGAGATGTATATAAAGTGGAGTGACCACCTAGGTGATCCAACCGGTGAACCCATGGAGTTACGGATGCAATATTCCGTATTCAAGAATTTATGAGCAATCTACACCCGAAAATCAGTTCTTCAGCTGGTCTGACTTTAATTGAATTGGTCACCTCAATGGTGATCGCTTCGATCGCTAGTCTGGGATTAGGGTTTGGAATTACTTCAATTGTTGGCTTTTATCAGGATGACTGGGTGACTAAGAATGTCCGGTTCTGGGGGTACGAATGTATGGATTTCCTCGTTTCAGAAATAGAGACAGCCAAAAAAGTAGTCGAGCGTCCCCCAGTAGGAAATTTTGACGGACTCATCATCACACGCAAGGATGGAACACAGCAATTGAATATCCAGGGAAGTGATAATCAAGGTCTATTGTCCAATGGTTGGCCAATATTGGATTATGCAGATTTTCCTTCTGAGGGAGCATATAGGGAAAACGGTCAACGTTTTGTTGAGTTGGATAAATTTAAAGTTGGCAAGCTATCTGAAGATGAGGACTTTCGGATCGATTTTGGCGCTATTCCAAATATTGCTAGACTTAAGGAAAGTCTCTGGGTCATCGAGATGGTCGTTACAGTTACAACGCTATATCATGGGGAATCTCATACTGAGTATGTGAAATTTAAGCGTATTGCATGGGCAAAGGATAAATACTTCTAATGAGAAATTTTCTTCGAAACCAGAACGGGTTTGTCGTTTTTGTATCTATGATAATGGTCCTGATCAGTCTAGGATTCACAGTTGGATATCTTCATTTTGTTATGGGGGAGCGTATTTTATTTATGCAGCGTTTTGCTGAAACACGTGCAAGGTATAACGCTATTACAGCCCTTTCAGAAGAAATGGGTCCTTTACTCAGGGGACCTCTCTTTAATACAGCCACTGATACAACACTGGATGATGGTGAAATTCCAGAAATGGTTGGTGGGTATAGGGATGTGTATGGAGATATGGTTGAAAATCCTGTCACACATCGTAGTCAGAGGCATGGTCGAGCGACCGGCTATAGCACCTATAACAGTTTTATTAATGAGCCCATCGAGGTTGAGTACACCATGCAGGTCAACTACAGAGCCCGCGGGTTTGAAGAATTTATGTATTTAACCAACGAAGAAGCTCCAGGTGGAGGTCCATGGCTTGGGACCACCGTAACATTTGGAAATAATGAAGAACTTGAGGGTCTGGTCTATTCTAATGATGATATTACCATGAGTAATTTTGGATGTCCTGAATTTATCAATTTGATGAATGGAGATGAAGTAGAAGAATTCAGTGAAGTCTATACTGCAGGCAATTTCAACCTCGCGAATTGTGACGAAGATCAGATTTTTGAGGGAGTGTATGAGGACTCTATGCCCAAGATCGAATGGCCTCCATATGAGGGACAGGATATGGTGAGAGGGCAAGCAGATTTCATCTATTCAGGCAATTCCGATATTAATGTTTTTGATCATACTCATAAGGATTCGCTGATCATGACTCGATTGATATTTCAGGGTAGCCAGATTCAGGTATTGCAATGGAAGTATATTATTCCGCCTGCCTTTGAACCAACTCCACCTGCCTCAATGGTGAATTTTGAAAAAGAATTAAAAATGTATCACCCTCAGTACTTCAAAGACACTTATGGAGGAGGTGAAAATTTTTTTAGGGGTGAATTGGAATTACAGCACTATGATTTTGATCCACCATCGAATCCAACGCAATTTTTAACAAATGATATTTTGATTTCACCCGAAGCTGTGATCTGGATTGAAGGTGGTCAAGTCCAGGTCATGACAGACCCAACTTTGGATATTATTGGTCGCTACACAATCGCTACATCGGGACCAGTACCATATAAAATGCATCATGATAGTACCAAAATCGCTGAGCTCAATTGCAATATCTGGATCATGAACGATTTGCTCTTTGCTGATTCCAATCAGGAGACTGGATATGTAGCAACCGGTTCTCCCAATAGGCTAGGACTACTGTCGGGTGGTAATATTATTGTTGCCAACACTCCAGCTAATGGCGCTAGAAACAGTTTTGCTGGGATTGATGTAAGAATTAATGCTGCCATGATTGCCATGAATGAATCATTCCTCATACAGTACTGGCAAAATACAACTCAACTTTATAATTTTTTAGATCCATCTGGTGCTGTCAAAGGGGATGGTAGAGGAGTTCCTACTCAATTTTCTCCGCATACTCAAAATGACGACATACGGGGCGTTGTCATGATTTTCGGGAGTGTTGTACAGGATAAGCGAGGATATCTGAAACGTAACGCGCCAGGACCTTATCCAATCAGTCAAGGAATCGGATACAACAAGGATTACCATTACGATAGAAACTTACGGGACTTTCCACCACCGGAATGGCCTGAAACCAAGAATGCAGATGGTAGTTCGAGTCTGCAGCTTGATGGTATAGGAGAATATTTAGGCGAATGAGTATTGGAATTGACATTGGTCGCTACCAGATCAAAATCGTACAGCTTCAAAAAACTCCCAAGGGGTACACGCTGCAGAATTTTGGAACAGAGCCTGTGTTCGACAAGAATCGAG
>JAERTJ010000033.1 GCA_016844945.1 Fidelibacterota bacterium
TGCCGGAATCCGTGTCCCTGTGCCTGATGGATCGCTAACCGACCTAACCTGTACCCTTAGCAAATCCACCAGTATAGAGGAAATCAATGCTGTGTTCAAAGAAGCATCACTAAATGAAATGAAGGGCATCCTGCAATATACCGAAGACCCAATTGTATCTGCCGATGTGATTGGAAATACCCACTCAGCCGTTTTTGATGCCAATCTAACTGCTGTTCTGGGTGACAAAAACAAATTGGTTAAAGTGGTGGCCTGGTACGACAATGAAATGGGCTACTCCACACGTCTGGTGGAACTCATCGAGAAATTTGTTTGATACTATTAGGAGATCTTTAAATCGGATTCTATGCTACAGGAGCAAAATGCTCCAGTCTCATCTTGCCATCTTCAAATACGCCATAGGTGAAATGTGAAAGCCAATCACCAAGGATGACTACGGAAGCCTTTTCACTCACCTCAAGAATTTCAGGTATATGCCTGTGACCAAAAATGAAGTAATCTATCTCAGGTTGTATTTTGGCCATATCCCTGGCATAATGAACCAACATTTCATCATCAGGGTTCTGCATATTGGCATGTTTACCCTCTTTGGCAAGATTGGCTAACCGACTTTGTCTTGAGAAATACAAACCCATGCGGGTGCCCAGATCTGGATGCAGCCATTTAAAAAGAAACTGATTGGGCTTGAACTCAAATACCTTTTTTAACAATTTATAACCGGTATCTCCTGGTCCCAGTCCATCACCATGAGCGAGATATAATTTCTTATCATCGAATGCTCTGATCGCAGGTTTACGATGCAAAGATACATTGAGTTCCTGTTGAAGGTAATCGAAGGCCCATATGTCGTGATTGCCTTTAAATAGGTGAACAGGAATCCCTTTATCAGTCAACTCAGCAATTTTACCCAGTAAACGCACATATCCTTTGGGAACTACAGTTTTGTATTCAAACCAAAAGTCAAAAACATCTCCCATTAGAAATACCTCGGTGGCATCAGCAGCTATCTGATCCAGCCATTGTACCAGTAAATCCTCACGAACACGACTGCTCTTATGATCAGGTATGCCCAGATGAAAATCAGATGCAAAGTATAGTTTGGTAGGTTTCAATGGCTATTAAGTTCATTAACAAAAGTAAGTAAATCGTATGATGCGTAAAAACTATGCTTCAACAACCAAATCGGTGATGATCTGGCTTAATTTGGGAGCAACCAATGCTGCAGCATCAACTACTTCATCATGAGAGATTTCAACAATCTTACCTTCCACACCCAGATCAGAAATAACTGAAACCGCGAAAACGGGTAATTTCATATGCCTGGCAACGATCACCTCAGGAACAGTTGACATGCCAACGGCGTCAGCCCCAATGCTTTGGATGTATTTGTACTCTGCAGGTGTTTCATAAGTTGGCCCGGTTACTGCCGCATAAACACCCGTTTTATAATGAATGCCGTGAGCTCTGGCGATTTTTTTGGCTTTACTTAACAATCGTTTATCATAGGCTTCACTCAAATCGACAAAGCGAGGGCCAAAATCATCCAAATTGGGTCCCAATAAAGGATTCGGCATCAGGTTGATATGGTCCGTTATAAACATGATATCACCCACTTCAAACTCATGATTGACACCACCACTTGCATTGGATACGAATAAGGCACTCACACCCATTAATTTCATCAGTCGTACAGGTAAGGTCACCATATCCATACTATATCCTTCATAATAATGAAAGCGGCCTTGCATAGCCACTACTTCAACTCCATTCAGACGTCCAAAAATCAGCATGCCATGATGGCCTTTGACTGTGGATACTGGAAAATTTGGAATATCTTCGAAGGGTACTTTTAAGGAGATGTCGATCTCTTCAGCAAATAAGCCCAAGCCGGAACCTAAAATAATACCAACCTTTGGTGTTTTAGTATAGACGGACTGGATGTAACTAAGGCTTTCTTCTATTGTTTTTAACATATTTCCGGATTTGATTCTCAAAGTTAATGGCGTCTGTTCCATGCAGTTTCATCTCGATGGGTACATAGAAAACAGGTAGGTTTTTGAGCTCGCTAAGATAGGGAGAATTAATCAGACGCATGCTGTCTTTCTCAGTGGTAACAATCATTTTATTCTGGGAAAAAGCATCATCAAACGACTTCACCACCAGTTGCAGGTCTTTCTTACTGAAGACATGATGGTCAGGGAAGTCTATAACAATCAAATCACTGCATAAATCGCGCAGATATTCCTGAAGGGGATATGAATTGGCAATGCCAGTAAACAGGATGATGGTGTTTAATTTTTTGGGAAGTTTAACCGCTTCAAAATCCGGTAGAGGCACAAAATCACCATAAGACAGATAAGAAAAATAAACCTTCTGATGAGGCTGTGGATGAAGGATTTCAATAACTCTGCGCCTTGTGAATGGAGACAGGACATTATGGGTTTTCGTCACCACAATAGCATCAGCTTTTTTTGCAGTAGCCACTGTATCTCTTAAACTTCCTACCGGCAGTAAGTAATCATCCATATACAGTTTGTCAAAACTGGTTAAGAGTATGTTGAGTCCTGCTTTTACAAACCGGTGTTGCATCACATCATCCAGAAGCACCAGGTCCAGGTTTTCATCATCCTGCATCAGGTGTTCGATGCCTTCTTTTCTGTTGCGGTCAACAGCCACTGTTATCTTTCCGCCAAATTTTCTTGCGAATTGCATGGGTTCATCACCCACATCCTTATGATCAGAAAACTGATTGACAATAAGAAAGCCCTTGGTCTTTCGTCCGTAACCCCGGCTTAAGGTAGCCAGTTTATACTCCTTCGACAATAAGCGGACCAGGTACTCAACAAAAGGTGTTTTGCCTGAGCCACCCATACAGAGATTACCGACCCCAATGGTTGGAATATCAAAGGTGGCTGTGGGTATCAATTTGGCATCGAACAACCAGTGTCGAAACCTAATTACCCAGCCATAGATCCATGCGAAGGGAAATAGTATCACCTTCCAAGTGTCCATTTTAACTAAATTTGTTTATCACAATAATTCCTTAATCCGCGCCAACTCATTTAAACGAATATATTTGCGTATAAATGAGGTCCTTTTTTAAAAGAAGCACAAATTATAAAAAAAATCGTTTATAATGGAACCAAATAAAGCATCTTCCGGAATAGAATTAAAATCGCTAATTAATTGTTTTGAAGAAGCAGCTCCTCACAGTTTGCAGGAATCCTATGATAATTCAGGTTTGTTGGTTGGATCTCCAGAAACCCAGGTTCACAAGGCCTTAATTTCATTGGACTTAACAGAGTCTGTTATGGAAGAAGCTATCAACAAATCCTGTGATGTAATCATTTCTCACCACCCCATTATTTTTAAAGGCATCAAAAGCTTAAACAATAAATCATTGGTTGAGCGGCTAATTGTGAAAGCCATTAAAAATGATATCGCCATTTATGCTTTCCATACTAACCTCGACAATGTAGCCAATGGCGTTAATGGTAAAATTGCAGAAAAACTGGGCCTTATCAAAACCAGAGTACTTCTGGAAAAAGAAAAACCATTTAAAAAGCTAGTTACTTTTTGTCCCATGGACCATGCTGGACAGCTAAGAGAAGCCATGTTTGAAGCCGGCGGCGGTCACATAGGGAATTACAGCCATTGCAGTTTCAATACCAGTGGTCAGGGCAGTTTCAAGGCCCTTGAGGGTAGTAATCCTTATGTAGGTAAGGAAGGTCAAACCCACTTTGAAGATGAAGTACGTATCGAAACCATAGTCCCACAATACAAATTAAACGCAACAGTAGCAGCCATGTTGAAAGCCCATCCATATGAGGAAGTGGCTTATGATATATATCCCATCGAAAACTCCAGTCGGGCATTGGGGGCCGGAATGATTGGAGAATTGAAACAAGAAACAGCTGTTATTGAATTTCTTGAAGAATTAAAGAACATATTTAACATACAGGTTCTCAAACACAACCAGCTCGTGGAGAAGCCCATCAGGAAGATTGCCTTTTGCGGTGGTAGTGGCAGTTTTCTCATCAAGCATGCCTTCAGAGCTGGTGCAGATGTTTTCATAACAGCTGATGTTAAATATCACGACTATTTTGAATACCGTGGGGCCATGACCATTGTGGATGCCGGACACTACGAGACCGAACAATTTACAAAAGAGCTAATACATACGCTTTTAATGAAAAAATTTCCTAATTTTGCACTCCAAATTTCAGATACCGAATCAAACCCGGTTTCTTTTTTATAAAGCATTGAAAATACGAAACTA